>OY781976.1:5457500-6057500 GCA_963677465.1 uncultured Desulforhopalus sp.
TCAAACCGCCTGAGTTGCACTTGGCTGGTCGGCACCTGTTGGCCTTCCAACAAGGCCAAATAGGCACCATAGCCAACTCTGAGCTTTGTATTCACACTTCCATCTGTAAAAAGCAGTAATTTCATTTTCCTACAGATTTTTAGAAACGTTCAAATTCATCATCAAGATTACTGATATCCAATCCCATATCAAGATCTAACCCTGTAACGGTCTGCTTTGTCTTTTTAAAGGCTTGTTTTGGTGCTGGCAGAGTCGCCTGCTTCTTTTTAGGTGAAGACTTTACAACATATTGAGCTTTGGAGCCACCCATTATATCTACCTTGAAAAAGGAGATGGTATCTTGTAACTGCTCAGCTTGACTGGATAATTCTTCTGAGGTTGCAGCCATCTCTTCCGATGCCGAGGCATTCTGCTGGATGACCTGGTCCAGTTGTAGGATTGCCTGATTGACCTGCTCGGCGCCGGTATCCTGCTCCCTACTTGCTGCCGAAATTTCCTGAACCAGCTCTGCAGTTCGCTGAATATCCGGCACCATTTCCGATAACATCTTGCCAGCCTGCTCGGCAATCTCGACACTGGACCCGGAAAGTTCGCTGATCTCGGCGGCGGCGTGCTGACTACGCTCGGCAAGTTTACGTACTTCGGCTGCCACCACGGCAAATCCCTTACCGTGTTCGCCTGCCCGGGCAGCCTCGATGGCAGCATTCAGCGCCAACAGATTGGTTTGTCTGGCAATCTCTTCGATAATCGAAATCTTGCTCGCAATCTCTTTCATGGCCGAGACGGTATGTGCGACTGCCGTCCCGCCCTGCTTGGCATCCTCCGCACTCTTATTGGCGATCTTTTCTGTCTGCATGGCGTTATCGGCGTTTTGGCGAATATTCGCGGCCATCTGCTCCATCGAACTGGACGCCTCTTCGGCAGCGGCGGCCTGCTCAGTTGCACCCTGGCTCAACTCTTCCGAACTGGCCGACAGTTCCTGACTACCAGCGGCAACATTATTGCCAGCACTGATAACGTTTGTCACAACATCTTTTAGTTGATCCACCATGGTTTTCAGACAGGCATAGACACTCTGTGGATTTTTAATCGGCAGAGTCAGCTGCACTGTTAAATCACCATCAGCAATTTTGCGGGTCACATCCTCAACCACAGAAGGATCACAACCCAACTGATTCAGAATGCCCCGGATGATTAAAATGGCGATAAACACACCAAGAATCAAGGCGACAATACTGAGAACAATAATCTCCATCACCGCCTTGTCATTTTCAGTCTGAACCTTTACCCCGAGTGCATCCTGATCGTTCAGATACGAAAGATTCAATTCTTCGATAGCTTTGGCCATCTTGGTGCCGATGTTGACCATATCTTCATTAAACACCTTATTGGCGGTATTAGTAATGTCGACCAGCGAGGTAAAGGACGCTAAGTATTTTTCTTCTCCTTCAATCACCTTGGCCAAAAGCTGGTGATCTTCCTGATTTCTCAAGGTGCGATCGAGGACAACCAAGTATTCACGGGCGGCCGCCATCTCAGTTTGAACTTTGTCAGCGGTGGCGGCAGCATTATCATCGTTGTATTTGACGACATAGAGTCGACCCAAGAGCAAGGTGCGCATTGCTAAACTGGCAGTGTAGGCGGAGTCCATGTCACCGTCAGACTTGGCTGAGAGAAGAATTTTAGTTAAATTCTCCTCCATCTCCGGGCCAACGACACTGAGAACATCTTTGAACAGTTGAGAACGCTGTTTTTCGAGTTCAGATATTTTTGTGAATGTTTTGTCATATTCCAGCAGATTATCATCAAATTCTGCAATCATTTTCTTACGCTCAGGATTATGAATGGCGTCCTGTGCCTGGTCTATAAGCTCCATTGACTGCTTACTGCGCTCTTCATAGATGCGCTTGTTTTCATCAGACCCATCTCGCATAAATTTCATCACGTCAAGTCGCGCAGTAATCAGGTTAGTTTGAATTTGACCTATAATATTGGTATTTTTCGCCATCCGTTGGTAACTGGCAAAATCAGTTTTCGCCCCATTAATCGCAAAGTAAGCAACTCCACCGCTGATGAGCAACAAGACTAAAACGATGCCAAATCCAAGCGACAATTTTTTTGCCAATGTCATGTTCTTCATATCTCTTCCCTCTCTCCCCTTCTTGTATAGATAAATTATATATCAGACGAAGTGTCAAAATCTTCGTCGTAAGTTTCCTGCACGGAGGTCATTTCCTCAGCTGAAAAAACCCTGTCGATATCGAGGATGATAATAAACTCTTCGTTATGCTTACCCAGTCCCCGAATAAATGCTGTGTTTAACTTGAGGCCTATTTGAGGTGGCGGTTCGATCTCATTGGAATCGAGATCCAGCACCTCCTTGACAGAATCAGCCAAGGCACCAATGACTGTCTTCTCACCATCCATCTCGATTTCTACAATAATGATGCAGGTATTGACCGTCTTAACCGTCTTTGGCATGCCAAATTTCAGCCGCATATCGATCACCGGCAACACACTGCCGCGCAAGTTGATCACTCCGCGCATATACGCCGGCGTCTGCGGCACCCGAGTAATATTTGTAAAGTCGAGTACTTCCCGCACCTTGTCGATCGCTACGCCGAACACTTCTTCATCGAGCATGAAGGTTAGATATTGATTGTTTTCATTGTTGTCTATTTCGCTCATTGTCTTTTCTTCCATGTCAGTGTTCAGACTCCTTTATATTTTGATTAACAGAGCACTTTTTGGACATCATCAAGCAATTGCTCAATTTGAAACGGTTTGATAATCCAGCCCGTTGCCCCAGCGGCCTTGCCGGCTTCATTTTTTTCAGCCTGTGATTCCATGGTCATCATGAGGATCGGAATGAGTGCAAATTTTAAATTTTCGCGTATCTTTTTGATAAAACCAAGTCCATCAAGTTTTGACATATTGAGCTCTGTGATGACCAGATGCACATCTGCA
Source organism: uncultured Desulforhopalus sp. (assembly GCA_963677465.1). Classification (GTDB taxonomy): domain Bacteria; phylum Desulfobacterota; class Desulfobulbia; order Desulfobulbales; family Desulfocapsaceae; genus Desulforhopalus_A. The sequence goes on from OY781976.1 coordinate 5,460,468, forward strand.
CTGGATAATTTCGTTAGACCATCCTCGCCATCAACGGCTTCCAAAACGTTATAGCCTTCCCCTTTTAAAATAAAAGTTACCATCCAACGAACGCTGGCACTGTCGTCCACGATCAAGATTGTCTTTTTCTTCACTTCTGTCCCTTTGTCTACTTCTTTGCTTGTATGATTTTTTAAGGAGAAGTGCTTTTAGCTCTTTATTTCTGCACTACCTTTATTTTGCGTCCCCTAATGGGACGTCATCTGTAATTAAATATTTCGACTATAGATCTTAAGGCAAAAACAGTGCCAAAGAGTAAAGTGCTGTTATTTATAGATATTAGAAAATATGCCCGAGAAACAACTGTCCCATTATCGGACACAATGTGCCCAGAAGGGTCACATTATCTAGCGGTAGAATCGCTTACGATTAACTTTAAGGATGGAAGCAGCTTTGGACTTGTTGCCGTCGCAACGCTGAAGCACGTTGTCCAGGATTTGTCTGGTTATGGTATGAAGGGAAACTTCATTGGCAGGAAGGCTGATATTAAAATCTATAGTAGATGTTTCGATGCTTTCGGACAACGGCTGGATAGAAGGGAGACGGAGGTGCTCTGGTTTGATGAGTTCATCTGCAACTACGATAGCGGCGTATTCAAGAATATTACGCAGTTCACGCACGTTTCCTGGCCAGGAATAGGCAATGAGCATATCCATAGCACTTTTCGAAATTGTCAGTTGCACCTTGCCATGATCCTTGCGAAAGAGTTCAAGAAAAAGCTCCATAAGAAGTGGAATATCCTCTTTCCTTTGACGAAGTGGTGGAATAGTAATGGGAAAAACATTGATTCGATGAAACAGGTCTTGCCGGAAGGTGCCTTGCTTGACCAGCTCAGAGAGATTTTGATTGGTTGCGACAATAACCCGGAAGTCTGCTTTTATGGGTTTATTGGTACCCACCTTTTCAAAGGTTCTTTCTTCAAGGATCCGCAGCAGCTTTGCCTGGAGTGCTAGGGGCATGTCACCAATCTCATCGAGAAGTACTGTCCCGCCTTGGGCCTGGCTGAATTTCCCCTCCCTGTCCTGCTCTGCTCCTGTGAATGCTCCACGAACATGGCCGAAGAGTTCGCTTTCCAGCAGAGACTCGGGAATCGCAGCGCAATTGACTGCCACATAAGAACCTGGCAGACCACCAGATTCGAAATGAATCGCCCGGGCCAGCACCTCCTTACCGACGCCGCTCTCTCCGAACAGACTAACGGTAGTCTGGGCTGATGAGGTCACCTGAGCGGCAAGTTCCAGTGTCTGGATCATCGCCGGCGATTCGGCAACAAGGTTGTGAAAGCTGAATCGCTGGCGAAAATGGGCCTTCAGCTGTGCATTTTCAGCAGACAGACGACCAAACTGTAGCGCACGCTGTAGTACAACTTCAAACTGCTGAATATGCAATGGTTTTTCCAGATAATCAAGGGCACCCTGTCGAATTGCAGAAACGGCACTTTCGATACTTCCTTCAGCGGTGAAGATGACAAAAGGAAGCAGGGGGTTTCGCTCTTTGGCTGCACGCATGAGTTGAATCCCGTCCATTACCGGCATGACGAGATCGGAGATAACGAGGTCAATATCGTGCTCTTCCAGCAGAAAAAGAGCTTCACCTGCGGTGGAAGCGGCCACGACTTCATGTCCTAAACGGAGCAGATGGTTTTGAAGTATTATCAGAGATGTTTTATTATCATCGACAATCAAAATCCGGCTGTTAGACTGTGACATATACGTTCTCTAGCTTTGTCAATTAGTAGTGCGCCGGCGTACGACAATAAACAAAAATCCTGAAGAGAAAAACGCCCTGCCCACTAACTTCTTACAAGGTAAAATCAATTTCATTACTCTTCTGCCCCAGGCGCACTTCCGAAACCACAGGTGATGTTTTAGCCACGACCTTCCCACGACTTATGACATAAAGTCTGGCCGGCCGCAAGCGGATGGCATCAATGCGGTTCTTTGCCTGCAAAATAACCAGGTTTGCTCGACAGCCAGCTTCTATTCCATACTTTTCAAGCTTGAGCACCTTGGCACCACGGCCGGTCACCATATCAAAAACAGTCTTTAACTGGCTTGATCCCATCATCTGTAAACAGTGCGCCCCCATATGTGCTACCTCCAGCATGTCATGACTGCCCATCGGATACCAGGGGTCCATGATGTCATCATGGCCGAAAGCCACATTCACCCCGGCCGCCAAAAGCTCTGGCACCCTGGTCAAACCTCTTCGCTTGGGATAGGTATCATGTCGCCCCTGGAGATGAATATTAATGAGCGGATTACAAACCACATTCATCTGCGATTCTGCCATCAGAGGCAGGAACTTACTCACATAATAATTATCCATCGAATGCATGCTGGTAAGGTGCGAACCGGTAACCCTGTCGCCAAGGCCGAGCCTGTTTGTTTCATAAGCAAGATTTTCTACATGTCGCGAGAGGGGATCGTCACTTTCATCACAGTGCATATCCACCATCACTCCACGTTCCGTAGCAACCTCGCACAACCATTGCACAGACTGCCGACCCTCTTCCATGGTCCGTTCAAAGTGCGGAATACCGCCGACAACATCGACACCTTTATCAAGGGCTTTCAGCAAGAGTTGCTTACCGTTTGGAGCACGCAACACCCCATCCTGCGGAAAGGCGACCAGTTGAATATCTACCCATTGCTTCATCTCCTCCCGCACTTCAAGCAGAACATCCACCGCCAACAGTGAAGGGTCAGTCACATCAACGTGGGTTCTGATGGCCAGTGTCCCCCGGGCAATGGACCATTGCAGTAACTGGAGTGCCCGATTTTTGAGTGCCTCTGCGGTAAGGTTTGGTTTGAGTTCACCCCATATTTTAATACCCTCAAGCAAAGTACCCGACTTATTAAAGCGTGGTATCCCCCGGGAAAGTGCGGCATCCAGATGGAAATGGCTGTCGACAAAAGGGGGAATCACCAAATATCCGGCGGCATCAATGGTCTCTACAGCCTCCCCGTCAAGAACCGGTTTGACGTCGATAATAGTTTCGCCCCTAATACCAATATCCACCAGCTCTGTGCCATCTGTCAGTCGGCCATTTTTAATTATCAGATCAAACATCATTTATTTCCTGAACAGTTTCCTTAACGTTCACCGTGTCGAAACGGTATGAGCAAGGCCTTGGGATACGACGCCTTTCTGGACATGACAATAAGGGCAATTATCGAAAAAACGTAGGGCATCATCAGATAAAACTGGTATGGCACAATGCTCGATGACTGTTGTTGAACACGCATCTGCAAGGCGTCAAAAGCGGCAAAGAGCGTGGCGCCCAAAAGCGCTTTTCCTGGTTTCCAGGAAGAAAAGACCACCAGAGCAATACAGATCCATCCCCGGCCATTGACCATACCGATATAGTAAGCGTCAAAGGCAGAAAGAGTGAGAAACGCACCACCGACAGCCATAAGGGCTGAACCTGTCATGACGGCACAGGTACGAATGGCAACAACCGATAATCCCTGCGACTCCACAGCCATCGGGTTTTCCCCGGTCATGCAGAGGGCGAGGCCCATTGGCGTTCGATAGAGGATGTAGGAGACCAGCACTATCATCACCAGAGCCAGCAAGGTGAGCGGGGATTGGCTAAACAAGACATCCCCAACAAATGGAATATCTGACAAGCCCGGGATATCGAGTGACTGAAAGGGAACAATTTTGGGAGGAGTGGTCGCCTTGGGTAGCATCATTCTAAAGACAAAAGACGACAGGGCCGAGGCCAGCATGGTGATACCAAGGCCGGTGACATGCTGCGACAGCCCCCAGTGAACAGTAAAAATAGCGTGCAGCAGCCCAAAAACAGCGCCGATAAAAGCGGCAAACAGCACCCCGGTCCAAAGGTCACCACCGAGGTAAACCCACATCCAGCCAGACATACAGCCAGCAGCCATTATCCCTTCAATGCCAAGATTAAGCACCCCGGCTCTCTCGCAGATTAGCTCACCGAGAGTGCCAAAAATCAAGGGTGTTGCCATCCGAACCGTTGCTATCCAAAACCCCGTTTCAAAGAGGAAGGTCAGTATATCCATTTCCCTACCTCCAGCGTATTTTATAGTGACTGAAAAACATTGAGGCCAGCACTGCCAAGAGTGAAATGGCCGTGGCGACTTCTGCAATATAATTAGAAATATTCAACGACCGACTCATGGCATCCGCACCAATGGAAATCACCGCGACAAAGAGAGCCGACAAGACAACTCCGAGTGGATGCAGGGCAGCAAGCATTGCCACCACAATACCGGAATAGCCAAAACCAGGCGACAGATCCAGCGTCAGATAGCCTCGCAAACCACAAAGTTCTGACACTCCGGCAAAGCCCGCCAAGCCGCCGGAAATAAGTGCTGTCCGAATGACGACCCTGTCAACCGGGATTCCGGCAAATCGGCTGGCGTGCGGGTTCAGTCCCACCGCCCGAATTTCATAGCCCCAGCTGGTAAAGCGGATGAGAATCCAGCTCAAAGCCGCACAGCAAAGAGCAATAACAAAACCCCAATGCAGGCGGGTTTTATGAATTATCTGACCAAGCACAGCCGAGTCGACAACAGGGGCGGCCTGAGGCCAGCCCATAGCCATAGGATCTTTCCACGGCCCGAAGACCAGCCAATTGACCAATAACAAGACAATAAAATTTAACAGCAGGGTGGTCACTACCTCGTCCACACCAAGTTTGGTCTTGAGTAGAGTTGGACCAAGGAGCAATAATCCACTGGCCAAACCGCCAGCCAAAAACAGTACCGGTACCATGATCATGGCCGGGACATCAAACATGCCAGTACCGAGCCAGGTGGCCATGCAGGCACCAATATACAGCTGCCCTTCGGCACCAATATTCCAAAGTTTGGCCCTAAAGGCCAGAGCCGCGGCGAGCCCGGTAAAAATTAATGGGGTGGCCCTGGTCAAGGTTTCAGACAGGGCAAACTTGCCGCCCAAGGCTCCGGTAATGAGCAGACCAAAGGCCTCCACCGGCGAGGCACCGGTCCACAGAATTAAAACAGCAGACACCGCCAGGGCAACAGTTGCCGCAAGGGCGGGAGCCGCTAGTTTGGCGATCCATGAGACATTTTCCCGGGCTTCTACTCTCACTGTACGACCTCCCCGGCTTTTATGGCTGGATTTTGAGGGCTCATCGGCCGCTGGGCAATAACGTCAGCATGGCCACTCATGGCCAACCCGAAGGCGGCAATATCGGTATTTTCTGGGAGTACCGCAGGAGTCAAGCGACCGTGATAGATAACGTGTATCCGGTCGGCAATACACAGCAGTTCATCGAGATCCTCTGATACAAGAAGTACAGACGCACCGCGCTTTTTGGCAGCCAGCAGTTGATTATGGACAAAGGTTGCCGCCCCCACATCGAGGCCCCAGGTCGGTTGACAGGCCAGGATAATCTTCGGGTTTTCGCCAAGCACCCGCGCCAGGATGAGCTTTTGCATATTGCCACCAGACAGTTGCCTGGTGGAGGTTGATGGACCGGGGCAACGAATATCGAACCTATCAATCAAATCCACAGCCCGTTTTTTTAAATTTTTAAATCGAAGTAGACCAAAAGATGAATAGTCTCTAGCTTTATAGTTTTCCAGGACCATATTCTCCTGGATGGTCATATCGCCGACAAGGCCGGTGGTGGTTCTGTCCTGGGGTATCCTGCCAACACCTTTTGCCACCATCGCGCCAGGGGTGAGTGTTTTTATTTGCTCTCCTGCCAAAAAAACCTGGCCGGAGTCAGGGGAAATCATGCCGGAAACAAGGTCCGCCAGGTACGCCTGACCATTACCCGCGACCCCGGCAATGCCAACAATTTCTCCCTGATGCAGACTAAGATCGATGCCATCCAAACAGGTCGTTCCGTCCAGCCCTGTTATGCTGATTTTCTCAAGCCTGAAGATCTCAGGTCCTGCCTTTTGAACGACCTTGATGGTTTTTGGAATTTCTCCGCCAACCATTGCTGCCGCAAGTTTTTCTGCCGAAGTGTCAGATGTTTTGGATTCAAAAACCACCCGGCCATGACGAAGGACACAGCACCTGTCGCTGGCGCCGATGACTTCCTTTAACTTATGGCTGATAAAAATTACTGCCAGCCCCTGCCCCGCAAGCAGTTTCAGGGTAACAAACAAATTCTCACTCTCTTGCGGCGTCAGAACTGCGGTGGGCTCGTCAAGGATCAGAATACGGCTATCTCTGTAGAGCGCCTTGAGGATTTCAACGCGCTGCCGTTCACCAACCGAGAGGTGTTTGACTAAGGCCGTTGGCTCCACCTCAAGACCAAATCTTTCAACCAGACTCTGAATCTTTTTTCGCGCTGCCCTGCTTCCTCTCTTTAGGGCAAAGAGCGGTTCTGTACCCAACGTGATATTGTCCAACACAGTCATGTTGTCTGCCAGGGTAAAATGCTGATGCACCATGCCAACCCCATGTTCCAGAGCGGCATTTGGTGAACCGGGAGCAAGGGGCTGACCAAAAACCTCTATATGGCCACTGTCAGCCACATAGTGGCCAAAAAGGATATTCATCAGCGTCGTCTTCCCGGCGCCATTCTCACCGAGAAGAGCAAGGATTTCACCGGCCCGAAGGGAGAGTGAAATATTCTCGTTGGCTATCAAATTACCAAAGGTTTTGGTAATTCCGGTAAGCTGCAATACTGTTTGCTCTGAGGCCATATCTGACATAACGAAAAAGTCCATCTCCGGCTCCCCGCTATGGGAATGAAGAAGATGGACTTGCTGTTCCTGATTATTTTCTTGTTTAAAAGGTGGATTTCGGTTCGCTGTCGTCTATCTCTATCATAATAGCACCAGACGTAATAGCCTTGGAAACCTCGGCAACTTTCGTCAAGGTTTCAGGAGGAATTTTCGACTCAAATTCATAGAATGGAGAAAGAGAGGAGCCACCTTTGGCCATCATGGTGTAATCACGATAATCCTCAGCCTTGAAAGTCCCCGCCTTGACACGCTCAACAGCATGACCGATGGCGGCATCCATATTCCATAAGGCAGAAGCAACGACCACGTTGGTACCATTTTCTTCTTTATTCATGTCATTGACGTTACCAAAGGCAATAATGCCTTTCTCACGAGCGGCGTCAACAACGCCAGCCCGCTCGGCATAGAGCACATCAACACCAGCCTCTACCTGGGCAAAAGCAAATTCTTTGGCCTTTGGTGGATCATACCAGGAGCCGATAAAAGATACCTTAAATTGAGCCTTGGGGTTAACGGATATAGCACCGGTTATAAAAGCATTGAACAACCGATTGACCTCGCCGATGGGATAACCGCCAACCATGCCGATCTTGTTGGTTTTGGTCATCTTGCCGGCCAGCATGCCCATAAGGTAACAGGGTTCCTGAATGAAATTGTCAAAAACAGACATGTTTGTTCCATACGGTCCAAACGAATCCCCCATCAAATAGGCCACTTCCGGGTAGTCGTCTACTACCTTTCGAACATCTCTTGAAATACCAAAGGCTTCGCCGACGATCAGCTTGACCCCGGACTCTGAATATTCCCGCAGCACACGGATATAATCACTATTAGAGACTTTCTCAGAATAGACGTATTCAATCTCTCCGGCATCGGCAAGTTTCTGCAGGGCCTTATGCAGACAAGCGTCCCATTTCTGTTGGATTGGCTGGGTGTAGATACCCGCAACCTTGATTTTTTCTGCGAAAACCGCAGCAGGCATACTCATAAGAGCAACCAGGGAAATAATTATAACACCACAAACAGCTTTCAACTTCATCAAGCACCTCTCAACTAAGATTATTAAAAAAAGACCAATATGTCGCAGGGTACCTAGCAAAAACTGCGCCACATAATCGTACCGTTTTGCCAGCCTTTTTACCAGTCGTGTTCTCCATGGCCCTGAGTGTAATATTACAAAGTCGGAGTAAGTTCACTACAAAAACGTAATTTCCTGCGTTTTTATTCACTTTATTGTGAGCTACCCCGAGCAATAAGAGTCAGCCTGACATTTCAGATAACGCCCCTGAGCCCATGGGCAATTACCACGTCACACTGTTGCTGACGAGTTTACATGATTAAGGTACGGAAATATGGTAAGCAGAGATCGTTCACCGAGCCCGATAAATGGGCAAAAGTATTAAAAATTTACTGACCACAAAAGACAAAGGAATCGCATGAAAAGTATGAGAAGAAAAGACCGGGAAATCAACAGCCAAGAAGCATTTGACTTGCTCAACTCGTCAGAATACGGGCTATTATCAACAGTCGGCGAAGATCTGCAACCCTATGGCGTGCCCCTAAATTATGTGTACAAAAATAAATTTATCTATTTCCATTGTGCGCTCAAAGGACAGAAGCTCGACAATATCGAACACAACGCCAAAGTATCTTTTTGTGTTGTTGGAAAAACAAAGGTTTTGCCCGATCAATTTGCCACCGAATATGAAAGCACCATAGCCTTTGGCATTGCTTCAGAGGTCGAAGGAGCAGAACGGCATAATGCCCTGCTGTGGATTTTAGAAAAATACAGCCCGGCATTTCTCGATGACGGCAAACTCTATATTGCCCAAATGGAAAAATCCGTGAAGGTCTTCAAAATTGAAATTACTCATATCAGTGGAAAGGCCCGAAGATAGCCCAAAGCAGAACATGGATCACCACTGTTTTCATGGAGCGACAGGAATCGCCCATGAGACTTCAATCGCAAAACAGAAATGATCAATTTTTGTCTCGGCATCGAAGCAAAAATAATGTATGCAGGGTAAGCTTTATTCAGGTGAGACAAGAAGATCTCACTTAAAGATTACTCTAATTACTAGGATATAAGGTGCAGGATTTACAAAAGAAATATGGTATTTGGACGGCAACCGCCATGGTTATCGGTATCGTTATCGGTTCTGGTGTCTTTTTCAAGGCGGATGACGTCCTGGCCGCCTCTGGAGGGAGCCTGCCAATAGCCTTACTTGCCTGGCTTATTGGTGGGGCGATTATGGTGGTTACGGCCTTTGTTTTTTCCAAGATTGCGACGCGGATTGAGAAGGTCAACGGTCTCGTGGATTATTTTGAAGAGGCCTATGGCTGGCGGGCGGGTTATCTGGTTGCCTGGTTTATGACCTTTATCTATTATCCCACACTGGTTGCCGTTCTGGCCTGGGTTTCAGCCAACTACACCACCAGCCTGCTTGGCCTGGAGCAGGGTGTCTGGCTCATCTCCGCCATATACCTGATCTTCTTTTTCCTGCTAAATTGTTATTCCCCGGTACTCGCTGGCAAATGGCAGGTATCTGCGACCATCATCAAATTGATCCCACTTGCTTTAGTCGCTGTTGTTGGCATGATTTCAGGCTTATTGAACGGTCAGACGATCTCCAGTTTCACCAATGCGGCACAGACGGTATCCAGTGGCGGAGGATTGGCCGTAGCTACCCTGGCCACGGCCTTTGCCTATGAAGGATGGATTATCGCCACATCGATCAATGCAGAGTTAAAAGATGCCAAGCGCACTTTGCCAAAAGCCCTGTTCTTTGGCTCGACCGCTGTGGTCATTATTTATATGCTCTATTATCTTGGAATTTCAGGAGTACTTTCAAATGACCAGATACTGGCAGCCGGCAATGATGCACCGGTGCAGGTAATTTCCCTGATTTTTGGCCGCTTGGGTGGAACTCTGCTGACCGTCTTTGTCATCATTTCCTGTCTCGGCACTCTGAATGGATTGATAATGGGCTCGTCACGGGGAATGTTCTCCATCGCCTCCCGTGGTTTGGGGCCTCAAGCGGATTTTTTTGGTGCAGTGGATCCCAAAACCAATAGTACCAAAAATTCTGCGATCCTGGGTTTTGCTCTTTCTTCTTTTTGGCTGCTGGTCTGGTATGGAAATTTTGCCGGCTGGTTCGGAAAATTCATGGACATCTCTGAACTGCCCATTGCCTTTCTCTACGTGATCTACATCTCGCTTTATATCTGGGTCATGAGAACGTTTAATGATCTTGGGTCATTCAGCAGGTTTGTCGCGCCAGCACTCGCCGGACTTGGCTCACTGTATATCATCTGGGGGGCAATTCAAAAAGATATGTTTCTCCACTTCTGCGTGCTGGCTCTGGTCATCCTTATTGCTGGCCTGCCTTTCATGGGCATGAAAAAAAGATAACTAAAGCTATGACGCCGAAGTTCACAGCTGGTAAAGACTGCATCTGGTTTTCGGGACGCAGTCTTTCTCACTGCAGCGGGGATTAATTAAATTTTTCAGCAATCTTGTCAACAGATTAAATAGGAACAATTATCGACACTGGCGAAAGACTGTGATCTTAGTTAGTTATTGACAAAATCGTAACAACGAAGCCGGAAAAGAATTATTCCGGCACCATCACAATTAACATTTGCTCACCCAAACACCCACATCAAGGCTCGAACTTGATGCACCAGCAAACGACCCAGATATTGGTGGAACTGCTTTGGCGAGTCTTGCCACAGCGACAGCAATGTGATCGGTGCCGGCAATTTCACCAATAGTTGGATCGAAGCCCTTCCACCCTGCCCCTGGTAAATAGACCTCGGCCCAGGCGTGGGTTGCGCCGACTTTATCAGACATGAGCGGTGCATGGAGATATCCACTGACAAAGCGCGAAGCTAAACCAAGACACCTCGCAGCTTCCATAAAAAGCAATGCAAAATCGCGACAGGAGCCAGTACCGCGAGAAAGTGTTTGCAGGACAGTTTGCACACCTGGTTCTTCCCGCACCTGGTATGACAGAGTGTTGTAAATATTGCTGGCCAGCCGCTGCAAGAGCGAGTACGTCTGAATCTGTTCTCCAGATTGCCAAAGAGTGGCAATCCATTTATTCAGCACACTGGTTGCCTCCTGCCCCGGCAAGTCCATATAAGGAGAGAGCAAAATTTTATCATCTGACTGATAATAAAATGGGTAATCAATTGCATAATCAGCCACCAGAAAATCGAGAGGGGCTTCGTTGTATTGCTGGATTATAACTTCGCTCTCTATCACCAGCTGTTGAACGGGCACATCGAAATGTGCAATAGCAACCGAATTGCCTTCCACGTCCCGATGCCAAAACAAGGTGGCCGAAGGTGTTGTTTTCAGGATAAAAGATTCAATGCGAAGGTCATGATCTTCTCTTGGACGGAGGAGCAAACTATGGGGCCCAAGCGTCACATCACCAGAATAGTTGTAATAAGTACGATGTATAATTTTATAGCGTTGCATGCTTTGACCCAATCCTAAGATAAAACTGCTTTATAAATCCTTGTATGAAACTGTATAACATCTTTTAAACTCTGATAGATATATTTGCGTACGGTGCGAAAAATAATCTTACAAAACTTGAATTAATAAGGAATGCTATGGATACAGAGACAGCCCGCAGCTTTTTTTCGGGGGACCGGTATGCCGCTCTTGCCGGCATAGAAATACTCGAGGTCGGGCCTGGCTATTGCAAGGCCAGTATGATAATCGAAGATAAACACCTCAATGCGGCAAACGTCGTTCAGGGCGGAGCCATCTTTACCCTGGCGGACCTGGCTTTTGCCGTCGCCTCAAACAGCCACGGCCAACTGGCCCTCGCCATTAATGTCAATATCTCTTTTCTCAGCAGTACCTCGTCAGGGACCCTTTACGCCACGGCAACAGAGATCGGCGAACCAAAGCGATTAGCTGCATACGACGTCCTGGTCACCAACGAACAAGGGGAAATTACCGCCAGGTTTAACGGCATGGTCTATCGAAAAAAAGAGCTTTTGCAGCACACGGCAGTACGATAGCTCCTTTCCTCCTGAAATATTCCAGAAATTGGCCGGGAACCACCAGGCAACCTTCTCTTTGTGAACATTACGCCTTTGTAATGTTCGCGAAAGACTCTGGCAATGTTGTGTGTATATACTCCAGACTCAGTGTAATCGATTTTAATAAGATAATTTTCAGCAGGCTTGAGGAACATCCATGTTAGAAAAATCACCGCAGCTCAGTCCATCGACCTTTCCGCCATCAGCTCCAGCGGAATCACTGCAAACGTCCGATGTCTACAGCTCTATACAGAGAATTAACGAGGCAGTCAAAGAGAATTCAGGCTGGATTGCCCCGCTTAAATATGAGCTGTCCAAAGTCATCATTGGCCAAGACCACCTTATCGAACGTTTGTTGATCGGTCTGCTCGCAGGAGGGCATATTCTCCTTGAAGGGCTCCCAGGCCTGGCGAAAACCCTGGCGGTCAAAACTCTCGCCAAGGCAATACAGACCGACTTCAGACGAATCCAGTTCACGCCGGATATGCTGCCGGCTGACATTATTGGTACCCAAATTTATAACCCACAGCAGACAACCTTTGAGGTGAAAAAGGGCCCGATTTTCTCGTCTCTCGTGCTGGCCGATGAGATCAACCGTGCTCCGGCCAAAGTGCAATCTGCCCTACTGGAGGCGATGCAGGAAAAACAAGTTACCATTGGCGACCAGAGCTTTCAGCTGCCGGAGCTATTTTTGGTTTTGGCCACCCAGAACCCCATCGAACAGGAAGGCACCTACCCTCTGCCGGAGGCCCAGGTCGACCGTTTCATGCTAAAGGTCGTTATCGGCTACCCGAGCAGAACTGAAGAGCGAACTATACTTGATCGTTTTGACCACACCGACTCAGAAATGGTGGTGACTCCGGTGACCGATCCCCAGGATATCCTCGCCGCCAGAAAGGTCATCAATACCATTTATATGGATGACAAGATCAAAGACTATATCGTTTCTTTGGTCTATGCCACCCGTGAACCACAGAGCTTCCAGCTTGATCTGAAGGAATATATCGAGACCGGCGCCTCACCGAGGGCCACCATCAACCTCAAGGCTGTGTCACGCTGCATTGCCTTTCTTGCCGGCCGGGGCTATGTGACGCCGGATGATGTCAAGGAATCGGTCATAGATGTCATGCAACACCGGTTGCGGGTCAGTTATGAGGCTGAGGCCGAGGGCATCAGCAGTGAAGATATCATCAGGAAAATCCTCGATACAGTCCCGGTTCCCTGATTTAAAATGATATGACAATGGATACTTTGCTTACCAGGGAAATCCTGAAAAAAGTCCGACAGATTGAGGTCCGAACCAACCGCCTGGTCAACGACAGCCTTGCCGGCAGTTATCAGTCGGTGTTCAAAGGCCGCGGCATGAACTTTGACGAGGTCCGCGAATACGTCCCCGGTGACGACATCCGAACCATCGACTGGAATGTCACCGCCCGTACCGGCCTCCCCCATATCAAGAAGTTCACCGAGGAAAGGGAGATGACCATCATGCTGATGATCGACATCAGCGGCTCCGGTGACTTTGGTTCGGCTGGCAGCTCCAAGCGGGAGATGATGGCAGAGCTCGGCTCGGTGCTGGCCTTTTCCGCAGTTCGCAATAACGACAAGGTCGGCCTGGTGCTCTTTACCGATGCAGTCGAACTGTACATCCCGCCGAAAAAAGGGCGGGGCCATATTCTTCGGCTTATTCGAGAGATTCTTTTTTACCAGCCAAAGGGCAGAAAAACAGACCTGAAGGTGCCCCTCGACTTCACTAATAGGGTTATAAAGAGAAAATGCGTCGCCTTTCTTATCTCTGACTTCTGCCTGCCAAACAACTTCGAGACAGGTCTCAAAGAACTGCAACCGAAGCTGCAAATCAGCAACCGGCGACATGACCTGATAGCAATGATCATCTCAGACCCGCGGGAATTTACCCTCCCCGATGTTGGCTGGATCACCCTGGAAGATGCCGAAAGCGGCGAGCAGGTCGATTTGAATACCTCCGATGCCATGGTCAGAACACAATATAGTGAGATGGCGAAAACAAGACAAAAGACAATGCAAAAGGCCCTCCGCTCGGCAGGGATCGACCTCCTGGATCTCTTTACCGACACGCCGTATCTGCCGACTCTGCTCAACTTTTTCAGTGCTCGCAAAAGGAGGGCGTCATGACCGGTCGGCTATTCATCCTCCCTTTATTGCTGCTGTTATTGCTGCCCATCTATAGTTTTGCTGCCAGTGGCGACGCACCATTAACTCTTTTAAACAAACCGCAAAACAGTGCTCAAACGAGTGGTCAAAACAATTCCCAGGCAGCGAAAAGCCAGACAATAACGAATCAAAATGATGGCTTACACGATATACACGGCCCTGTTCCCATAATTGAACAACCGCCCTACCTGCTGATTGCCGGTGTTATTCTTTTCATTCTACTCGTTACAGCAGCGATCTACTGGTATCTGAAAAAAAGAGGCAAAGCAAGTCTGCCGACCATTCCACCCTGGGAAAAGGCTTTGTCAGAGCTGTCCGATGCTAAGAAACTGCTTAACCCGGAGCAAGCTCTGCTCTACATGGACCGGGTCAGTCAGATTCTGCGCCGATACATCGAAGCGCGGTTTGCTATACAGTCAACCCGTCAAACCACCCGCGAGTTTCTCCGGGGACTGGCAAATATTGGAGGCGGTTCGCCTTTACAGGCCCATAAAACCGAGTTGCAGACCTGCCTTGAGCAGGCCGACATGGCCAAATTTGCCCACCATCACCCGGCGCTCGACAATCTTAAGCAGATGGAGGTTGCCGTAACCACGTTTATAAAAAAGACCGAACCTGCTGAGTCGCCAAAGGGTGTTCGACCACCAAAACATCCTGAGCAATCTGAGCAATCCAATTTATATAAGCGAGGTCGGTCATGAGATTTCTTCACCCCGAACTGCTCTGGTTGCTTACCTTACTCCCGCTGTTGGCCTTTTTATATGGACGGGTCGGTGGCGCCCCAGCGCTTTTATTCTCAACAACTTCACTGGCATCATCTCTTGCCGGAGCGAGAAAAACACGGCCAGGTACCCTCCACTTCCTTCTGCGCCTGGCTGTGCTTTTTCTTTTAATTCTGGCCATTGCCCGACCGCAAATGGGCAGCAGCACAACGGAAATCGAGGCCAGTGGCATCGATATCCTGCTGGCGGTTGACGTTTCCGGTTCTATGGAGGCAATGGATTTTACTCTTGGCGGCCGACCTGCCAACCGACTGGAGGTTGTTAAAAAGGTCGTTGATGAATTTATTGACCAACGGCCCAACGACCGGATCGGCCTGCTGGCCTTTGCCGGCCGTCCCTATCTGGTAAGCCCCCTGACGCTTGACCACAGTTGGTTACGGAAGCGGCTTGAATCATTACAAGTAGGCATGATCGAAGATGGCACAGCCATCGGTTCTGCCATCGGCAGCGGGACCAATCGACTTCGGGACAGAAAGTCAAAGTCGCGTATTTTAATCCTGCTCACCGACGGAATGAATAATGCCGGACGTATTCCACCACTCGTTGCTGCCGAAGCTGCTGAAACGTTGGGTATCAAGGTTTACACCATCGGCGCCGGCACCCGGGGCGAGGCACCAATGCCGGTAACCGACAATTTTGGCCGTCGTCGAATTATGCAGGTAAAGGTTGATATTGATGAAGATACCTTAAGCAAGGTGGCGGAAAAAACCGGTGCCATCTATTTTCGGGCAACCGATACGGCTTCTCTCACTAAAATATATGACGAAATCAACAAGATGGAGACAACCACGAGAACCATCAAAAAGTTTGAGTCCTATCGTGAACTGTATCTGTTTTTTGTCCTCGGTGCCTTGATTCTGCTGGGTTTCGAAATTTTCCAATCGCGCAAAAAACTGCCCTAAGAGAATACATATGAACTTTGCCCAACCCCATTGGATAATTGTTGGCCTCCTGGCCTGTATTGGCCTCGCTTTCTTCTTCCGATTCATGGAGAAGAGACGACGGTTAGCCCTGGAAAAATTCGCTGCCCATCAGCTCATTGGCCAACTGACCCGTAATGTCTCTTTGACCAGAAGGCGGTATAAAAATGTGCTGCTGCTCCTGGCGATTTTTATGTGTTTTATGGCTTTTGCCCGGCCGCAGTATGGCTTCCAATGGGTGGATGTCAAACGAAAAGGCATTGATCTGCTTTTTGCCCTCGATACCTCGAAAAGCATGTTGGCCGAAGACATTAAACCAAACCGCTTAAAACGAGCACATCTGGCCATACTCGATTTTGTCGAACAGTTAAACGGTGATCGGGTGGGTCTTATTCCTTTTGCCGGTTCAGCATACCTGATGTGTCCACTGACCCTTGATTACGAAGCGTTTGCAGACTCCCTTTCAGCCGTCAATACCGAGATTATCCCCCGTGGCGGCACAAACATAGCCGCAGTCATAGACAAGGCGGTGGAGACCTTAAGCAATGCGGCCAATCACAAAATCCTGATTATTTTAACCGATGGTGAAAATTTACAAGGTGATGCCATTAAAGCCGCAGAAGAAGCAGCTAAACAGGGGCTCATTATCTATACGGTGGGTGTTGGTACCAGCCAGGGCGAACTTATCCCGGTTTCAGCAGAGAGTGGCAAGGGCTTTGTCAAAGACCAAAAAGGTAATTTTGTCACTTCCCGACTTGACGAGACAACACTCAAAACAATCGCTGAAAAAACTGGCGGTCTCTATGTTCCTCTGGGAACAGCTGGTGAAGGGCTGGAAACCATCTATCAGCAAAAGCTGGCCCTTATCCCCAAAGAAGAACTGATGGAGCGAAGGCATAAAGTGCCGCTGGAAAGATTCGAATGGCCGCTGGCGGCTGCTCTTTTTTTCCTCATCTGTGAGCTACTGATCGGAGAAAGAAAAAAGCCTCGTCCCCTGCCTTTCTTCAAAAGGATACGCAATACAGTCAGGCGGAAAAAGAAGGTGGTCGAAGTGGCCGTCATTATTCTTTTTCTCGGCCTCAACCTCAGCACTAAAGCACACAGCTCCACCGGAGAAGACGCTTTTGCCAAAGGCGACTATCTTCAGGCCTCAGAATATTACCGCCAAAAACTGGAGAAATCGCCTGATGATCCCAAACTGCTCTATAATTATGGAACAGCTGCCTTTAAAAACAATATGTATGACGAGGCCATCGAGTCATTTACCAAAGCGCTTAAAAGTGACGACGTCGAGCTCCAGAAAAAGGCCTATTATAATAAAGGAAACAGCCTTTACCAAAAAGGAGTAGAGGCACAGCAGGCAGATCCGCAGGCAACCATCGACCAATGGAAGCAGGCACTCGGTGCCTTACAATCGGCCCTGAAACTTGATCCCAATGATGCTGATGCCAAGCACAACAGTCAGTTCATCAAAAAACGGCTGGAAGAATTAGAAAAACAACAGCAGCAACAAAAGAAAAACGACAAGGATCAGCAAGACCAGCAGAACCAGCAGGATCAGAAAAAAAACAAAGACTCCCAAAAGCAAAAGCAGGATAATGGTTCGCAGCAAGATAAGAACCAGCAACAGCCTGATAAAGACAAACAAACATCCCCGGATGGACAGTCAGGCGAAAACCAGCCACCTGAGAAAAAAGACCAGGGTAAGGAGCAGCAAACCAAAGAGCAACAACAGCAGGCCGCAGAAAAAAATGATAAAAAGCAAGACACACCAACTGCCTTAAACAAACAGCAGGATGAGAAAAAAGCCAGCGACCAGCAAAAGCAGGATGCGCTACGGCAACAACTTGGTAAGATGACCAAAGAGGAGGCGGAGAGTCTGCTCAATGGTCTGAAAAATGAGGAAGGCGAATTGAATTTCGTTCCATCCGGTCATGAAAATAATGAAAACGAAATAGAGAAAGACTGGTAATGCGACCCAAGATACTATTTTTACAAACTATAATTTGTCTGATCATCCTAGGTGTCTGTGCCTTTGGCCCGGGAGCTCTGCAGGCCTCTGCGGAAGTTACGGTTGATGCGACACTCAGTCACCTCTCCTTTCCCCAGGATAAGTTGGCGAGGTTGACCATCGAGGTGACCGGAACAAGTCACAATGCCGAGATTGAATTGCCGGAAATTGACAATATCCGTCTGCAAAGCCGGGGTCAATCGAGTCGGATTAGTGTGATAAACGGGAGCATCTCTTCCTCTATTTCCTATGAATACCTTGTCCAGGCCCAGGCAGCCGGAAGATATACCATCCCTCCCATCAAGGTCATAGCCGGCGGAAATTCCTATTTGACCAAACCTCTAGATTTTCAAGTTACCGCTGCCGGGGTAGAGCCCCGCGAGTATTCCAGCACAAGTGGGCTGCCAACCGGCGAAATTGCCTTCATCCGCGTTTCGGAGAAAAATGGCAGCCATTTTCCCGGAGAGATTGTTCCACTGACCATTAAGGCCTATTTCAGTCAGGCCTACAGAGCCGATATAAACTCACTGCCGAGCCTCAACGGTGACGGGGTGGTGATGTCGCAGTTGCAGGATAAACCTCAGCAAACAGAGGAATCTGTCAACGGCAGGATGTACCATGTCCTCATTTGGGATACCAGCATATCGGGTATAAAAGTCGGTGAGCATCCCATACATTTTTCTCTTGATGCGACCCTGCTGATTCCTCAAAAGAGGCGTTCCATGTCTCCTTTTGGTGGCAACAGCCTGTTTAATGATCCCTTTTTCAATAATTCCGATTTAGACAGCTTCTTTGGCAGCACGCAACGCAAACCGATTGTCTCCGTCAGTCCGGAGATTGTTTTTAACGTTGTGCCCCTGCCTACTGACACTCAACCCGCTGACTTTACCGGTGCCATCGGCGATTTTGACCTGAAGGTCAGTGCAACACCCGTGAATGTTGAAGTAGGTGAACCGCTGACTCTGACCATGAAAGTTTCCGGCACGGGTAATTTTGACCGGGTGGAAGCCCCTCTCTTCCCGGACAGTCCCGACTGGAAAACCTACGCCCCCACCTCGGAGTTCTCCGATCAGGGAAGAAGTTATGCCGGGACGAAGATCTTTGAACAAGCCATCGTCGCCAAAAGCGGAGCAGTCAGCGAAATCCCCTCTCTTTCTTTTACCTATTTCGATCCTGCGACAAAGAGATATATAACCAAAACCAGCAAGCCTTTAGCATTGCATGTCAAAGGACCAGTTGCTCAACCCGCTGCCCAAGCCCCTCAATCCATCCAACCAGTGGCGAAACAGCAACAGCAGCTGACCACTCCGGCACCTCCGACATCAGCCATCGTCGGTCTGGCCCCGATTCATCTGGAGATCGGCACATACCATCAGCGTATCATTCCGCTGTTCAAAAATGTTTGGTTGATAGCGATCTGCTCACTGTGTGTTCTTGTATTGATTGCACTTTTGGTTCTCAAGCTACGACAGAGAAAGGTCGAAAAGTATCCCGAATTGCAACTGCGACGACAGAAGAAATTGCAGCTTGAAAGAGATCTGAAAAAAATTGAAGAGGCTCAGGCAATGGGAGACGGCCCCTCCTTTCTCTCTTTTTGCAGAACGGCGATCCAGAATCAGCTTGGCCTGCTTTGGAATATGGAACCGGCAGCAATCAGTCTTGCTGATATCAGCAGTCGACTGAAGGCAGATTCGCCTCTTTTTGAAATTTTTCGTGCCGCCGATGAAGCGGCCTATGGTGGAGCCACCCTTACGGATAAAAAGATGCAAAACTACATTATTACCCTGAAAACGGAGCTGGAGAATTTACTATGAAACATGCAGGCTTTCGTTTCTTTTTCCCCATACTCTTGACCATCGTACTTTTGTCGGCCGCCACAGCCTTTTCCGGCACCACAGAAAACAACCTGTTCCGGGAAGGCAACGAGGCATACAGCCGTGGCGATTTTGCCCAGGCCATCGCCAAATATGAGCAGATAACCGAAACAGCAGGATATTCGCCATCTGTCCTCTACAATCTTGCCAACAGTTATGCCCTGTCAGGTGAAATAGGCAGAGCAATACTCAACTATGAAAGGGCCCTACGACTGGCCCCTTCAAATTCTGAAATTTCCGGAAACCTCGAACTGGTAAAAAAAGAGAGTGGGCTCTTTCCAAAGGAATCATCCGGAGTGGAGCGATTCTTTCGAATTCTGAGTCTTAATCAGTGGACAGCCCTCATTCCTTTTTCACTTGTGCTGCTGACAACATTCCTGCTTCTTGCCATGAAATATCATTTTTCCAAACAACTTAATATAGGCGTGGGAACCTGCTGTTTCCTGCTTCTCTGTCTGGCGACGGTCGGAACCGTCTTCCGTTATCAATACTTCAACCCTTCGGTGGTCGTCTCGCCGGGTGCGAAATTGTTCATATCCCCATTCGAATCATCTGCCTCTATAGGTGCCCTGCAGGAAGGCCGACTGGTCTATCCGAAAAAACAGCACGGAGATTTCAGCTATGTCATTGACGAAACTGACCGGAAAGGCTGGATTCCTAATTCGCTGATTGAAGCCGTCGCGGCATCCGCACATTCTGATTGATTACGCGCGGAAAGAATGGTTACAAATTGCCGGAAGTGGGACCTCGATCTGACTCATTCCAGATCGAGGTTTTTTGATTTTGTTTACATTTTTTATTTGGCAGATCGAAAACAGCTAATCGCCCTATTTTATTGCCTTGAATTACCTCACCTTTTTGATTTCTTCTTCTACTTCCTTTGCCCCTTCCGCATAGAACTTCTCTTCATCCGGCGCAAGCTCTTTGAGTAATCGCAGAAACTCACCGGCATGAACACGTTCTTCATCCGCGATATCTTTCAGCACCTCGATGGCAAGTTTGTTATCCGTTGATTCCGCAAGCTGCATGTACAATTGTATCGCTTCGTACTCAGCGGCGACCATAAATCTTATAGCCCTGACGAGTTCCTGATCGGTGAGCTTCTTACCCTGTGCTAATCCTGAAAAAGGTGTTCCAAACTCTGGCATCTCCATTCTCCTTTATTGATTTTTTTCGGGTTTACCTCCAACGAACGCTATTTCCGAACGAGGTACAAGCACGTCATACTCAACATATCATTATAATACCTTAGCTGGCTGTGCCCTTAACTCAGGATAGAGCCGCTCAACACATTCAGGACAGATAGTTAGAAACCTCAATGAGGTTACCATCAGGATCTCTGAAATATACCGATACAATTTTACCTGTAGCCCCTGTGCGATTAACCGGCCCCTCAATAAGCGAGATATCATGTTTGGCCAAATGATTTATTACCTGCTCAATTGGCTCTTTCACTATAAAGCACAAGTCACTACTGCCAGCTTCAACATGAGCTGCCTTTGGCTCGTATTCATTGGCCAATTGATGAAGATTAATTTTCTGATTTCCAAACGACAATGCAACTCGCCCCTCGCCAAACAGAACTTTCTCCATTCCCATAACAGCAGTATAGAAATCCACGGTAGAAGAAATATCTTTAACCGTAAGAACTACGTGATCAATTCTATCTACTTGCACAAAAGGTCCTCTTTGATTGCGTTAACAACCACAAACAATTGCTTTACCTTCAGCACCACTTGTTCCTTTGGTGGCATACCCATCCCTTTTCCACCAATCTAATCCTCCGAGCAGCTCCCTGACATTAAAACCCAGTCTGGCAAGTTTTAGGGCACCTTTTGTCGATGCATTACACCCGATTCCGTCACAATAACTGACATATGTTTTCGATTTATCGAGCTGTTTTGTCGTTTCCTCAGACATGGTTCTATGAGGGATACTAATAGCTGTAGGAATATGTTCAATCTCATATGCCTCAGTTGAGCGGGCATCGACCACAATAATGTTTTCACCATTGTTCAGCGACTCTGACAAATCCCACGAATCAATTTCATATGCCAGCTTCGCTTCATAAAACTCAGTTTGGTTCATTGCCTTTCCTAATTATTCTGTCTGAAATTACCGAATCCCACTGCTTTTGCATAAATATTTAGACCAACCCTGATAAACAAAAATTAAATTCCTAGATCTATACTTCCTTCTCACATGTATCAGAGATGACATACTTTTTTATAGTAGGCGAGATTTGTTCACCTCGCAATAAAAAGATGTCAGGGAATTATTATTGCAGTTTTAGATGCCTTTCTCTTTGACGACTCTTAGTGGACAGGTAACACCTGTCCAGCCAGCCTGAAAC
Source organism: uncultured Desulforhopalus sp. (assembly GCA_963677465.1). GTDB lineage: Bacteria > Desulfobacterota > Desulfobulbia > Desulfobulbales > Desulfocapsaceae > Desulforhopalus_A. The sequence continues at coordinate 5,482,408 of OY781976.1, forward strand.
TGTCGTGGGAATTAGCGAGGACCTTACACATTGCCTAACCTACATTCTTTCAGTATAATTTTTACTTAGAAGTGTTATACAGGAGCTGCCCAACAACTCTTTTTTTTCCAAGCAAAAGCGAAGCAGTTTGCTCATAACACTAAGAATTACGAAAGAGAGGATAAGTATTTATGCGTAATTTCAGGTGGAAACTGTTTTTTGTTTTGCTGTTTTCAGCATTATTTCTTTCGGCGGAAATATCCTGCTCAAAAGACGATATTTTGATATCATCTGGAAATCACAATTACCCGCCTTCTTCCTGGCGAGAAGATGATCAGATTGTAGGAGTCGCAGCAGATCTGCTCCATCTTATTTTTGATAAACTTGGTATCAAAGTGCAATCCTCCTATGAAGGACCTTGGAAAAGAGTACAAAAATCCGCAAAAGATGGTGAAATTGACGTGGTGACAACTCTTTACAGGAATAGCGAACGGGAAAAATATTTAGACTTTCCTTCCGAGCCGTATATGGATGATTCCGTCATGCTTTGGGTGAAGAAAGGGAAACAATTTACTTTTGAAAAGTGGGATGATTTGTCTGGAAAAACCGGAGGTATGGCTTTTGGAGACAGTTTAGGAGAAAAATTTGATAAATTCTCAAAACAGTTAACCATTGAACAAGTCGCCAATATTAAGCAGAACTTCAAAAAACTGTTACGAGGAAGGATTGACTATGTTCCCGCAGGACGGTACGCCGGAATGATGACAGTAAAACAGTTAGGTCTTGAAAATGAGCTGGAGTATTTGCCGAAACCGCTTCTTTCTGAAGGTCTCTACATTGCTGTTTCCAAAAAATCAAAATACAGAAAGTATCTGCCTGAGATTGAAAAAGCTATTCAGAAATACAAAGATGACCGTACAATTGAGAGTTTAATTCAAAAGAATATGAAACAATACATAGATAGGCAAAACTCTTCTGATTAGTCATAGCGGCCCATAATCAAATAAGATCTGGACCGACATCAAATGAATTTTTATCACTCTTAGTTAGTTTTGGTTTTGCACTCTGTGATATGACAGGAGGAATAAAAGCGAGCAAATGTTTTGATAAAATAGCTGCTGCTCAGCATATCTGAAATGTTGCCTCGCAGCAGCTACCGAATCTAGCCTGTTCCAGAGCCAGAGTGAACTGGAACTACATGATGTATCTTCCTTAAAAAGAACCGATGAGCGTTAGACAGATATTAGTGCCTTGAGTTGTGTTTTCGGTTTCATATTCTGTGAGATAACGCAGGCTAATTTGGAATGGAAATGGTTTGAAGCCCATAAATCTGATTTCCGGTCCTATGGCATTTCCACTAAATTTATTATCGCTTGCGCCTGTGCCGGAATCTTCTGCCAGTTGAGCATAGGTATAACCTGCTATACCTACAGTTATGATATGATCACTGCTCGGAAAGGCCTTGCCCAGACCGTATTCGGCAACTACATCGGCTCCTGATGTAATATCGGTATCCCGGTTTTCAGTATTTTGCAGCCAGCGTGTCAGAAGCGAGAATGTCCAGGTTCTGGCTTCATCGAAATAATACGTTGCCCCAAGCGTTTCCATGAAGCTCCAGTATCCTTTGCCGATAGATGATGGCTCACCGCTGCTGGCAGTAGGTGCAAAGACGCCAAGGGCAAACGCGACATCCCAGCGTGGGGTGTGCCAGCCAAGTACAAATGGTTCGAAATACAGATCGCCAATACCAAAACTACTTTCATTAACCCCGACCATTTTAACATCAACGTTGACCAAAGGAATGATAAAGTCCGCCCCAAAATCCGCCCCAAGTATTTTGTACTCAGACATGTAGGTAAACTGGTTGGCGTTGGCAAAAACATTCAGGTCAAGGTCAACTGGGATATCTTTGCCATTGTTGTCGTGCAATGTATCTGTAGTGTAATAAATATTATAGCCAGTGTAATGAAAGCCGGGAGGCGGCAAAGTTGCCGCATTCAAACCAAGAGCCCCAGGTGTATAATGATTGAAAGCATTAGCAAGGTTACAACTTGCCGGGATAAGCAAAAATGCACAAAAGGCTGCGGCAATTCCATTAAAGCTATTTAAATATTTCATTTTTCCCTCTTGAAAAAACTTAGTTTCTTGTAGATCACCACAAAGCGCAAGAATCCTCTTTACGTTCACGGCTGCAACCGGGAACTGTTTATCTGTCAGCTATGTCAGCAGGTAGTTATGAGTGCTGTACGTGTTGCAAAAGACCATTTGGCAACATGGTAAATTACCTTGGCACTCTGGAACAGACAGGAGGTAATTCTTAAAACATTTTCTTGCTCATCTTATCAATTTGAGCGCTTACTTCGTCGTATACTCCAGGAAAGGAACTGAAATTCAGACCCTGAGTCAGGTTCGGGATGAAATAATGCTTACCGCAGCTTTTGCAAACCCGTTCAACATGCTCGGCACATTTCTCCGGTGTCCATTTCGGGAAATCTATTTCACCACTGTCAAGACCACCCATAAAGCTGATCCGCCCACCATATTCTTCAATTAATTTTGGAATGTTGTTGGAACTCATTACTCCTTGCCATATGTCTATTCCCATCTCTATCATATGGGGCACAAAAGTAGCAGCATAGGAATCACTGTGGTGGATGATCAGTTCAACCCCATTATCTTTCCAGAATTTGTATATCTTTTTATAGGGGGCAAGAAAAAATTCCTCGAACATATCGGGAGATATAAATGTGGATATTTGTCCACCAAAATCATCATGGTGAAAAAGAGCATCAGGCTTTATGCGGTCAATTATTATTTTCGCCCTTTCCAGCTCAAAATCTGTGATTCTATTAATAAGCCCGTGCATGCATTCAGGTTCCTCATACAGAGCCATGAGCGCGTCCTCCATGCCCATCATATGATGGGTCATTTCAAAAACGCCGGGCATCTGGCATGCAGCGACAAACTTTTCATCTCGATTTACACTGTTCGCGATCTCAATGGACGCAGCCCAAGCCTCATCTGAGGTATCTATGACTGGGGCCTTTACTACTTTTTCCCATTGTGTAATATCCTTGAGAACTCTATGTTCATCGTCGTGCAAAGGGAACCCACCAATCTGTCCCTCTGGATACGTAAAAGTGACACCCCATCCGTCTACAACAGTTTCGCCCGGCACGAGTGCATATTTAAATCCCGGCATAAAGACGAGAAGTTCCATAAACTCGTATTGATTGACAAATCTGTCAGGGGTCCCGCCTTTGATCGTCTCCAGTAAATTCTGCTTTGCAGTTAACATAATACAAACTCCCAAAAAGATTATTTGTTTTATTGCTACGCTGCGGCAGCAATGAGTTCCTTTGCTTTCATGGCAGCACTTCCGGCATCAGGGGCATACCCATCCGCCCCCATTTCGTTTGCATACTCATTGGTAACAGGAGCACCTCCGACAATAACTTTGAATCCTTCAAGGCCACTGCTTTTCAATGTTTTGACAGTACTCTCAAGGGCTGGCATTGTGGTGGTCAGGAGACCGGAACATGCCACGAGTTTTACATTCTCGTTGTCTTTGATTGCCTGGAGAAATTTTTCGACAGGTACATCCACACCAAGATCAACGATGGTAAAACCGGCACTTTCAATCATCATGGCGACCAGGTTTTTCCCGATATCATGAAGATCGCCGGCAACGGTACCAATGACGCAGGTGCCAAGAGAGACAGAAGACTCATCGGACAAATGAGGCTTAAGGACATCGACACCTTTGGTCATAGCTTTTGCTGCAATCAGCATCTCCGGGACAAACAGTTCACCGGATGAAAACTTATCCCCGACAACACTCATGGCTGCAACCATGGCGTCAAGAATTTCACTGGGTTTGTTACCTTCGTCAAGAGCTTCCTGAACCAGTCCTGCAACAAGTTTGGTTTTTCCTTTTTCTACATTTGTTCTCACTTCTTCAATTTTGGTCATTTTGCCATCCTCCTTAAAAGTTAACTAACCGTTTTCATACCCTATTTGACAGGACCGTAGAGTCCCTCTCGATAGCCGTTAATATACTCAATGCAATATTCATCGTTACCATTCAGGGCTTCCGTTGCGTAAATCAAGCCCATCATGTGTTTATGTAGTGGATTGATGATGGCACTATCCATTCCCGCGCCCATAGCCAAAACAAGAAAGGCCTGGTTGACAAACTTACGAGCCGGGAGGTTAAAGGAGATGTTACTTGCCCCACCGGTGACATGAATGGTCGGATATTGACGCTTTATTTCTTTGATAACTTCCAGGATGCCATTAATGCCATCTTCTGAAGTGCAGAGCATCTCAACCAGGGGGTCAATGTGAAGGCGAGCGGGATCAATTTCGTACTCTTTTGCCTTCTTCATTAAGGCATCAAATACTTCCAAACGTTTTTCTGCAGTCTTTGGGAGACCTGTATCGTCGCAAAGGAGAGCTGCACATTCCCATTTCGAATTTGCAATGACTGGAAATACAACATCGACCTTATCACCTTCCAGGGAAACGGAGTTGATCAGACCGGGCTTTTTGCAAAAAGGCACCGCACTGGCGCAGATATTTGCATCTGGGCTGTCTATGGCAATGGGCGTATCTACGGCCTCCTGAACAAGGTCGATGAGCCATTTCATGGTTTCCAGCTCAATTTTAACGTCAACCGACGCACAGACGTCAATGAAATGAGCCCCAGCTTCTGCTTGAGCTATGGCAAGGCTTTTTATACAATCAGCATCCTTTTGGGCAATCGCCTCTGCAACAGAAGGGATTGTTCCGTTTATTTTTTCACCGATAATAATCATGCAATTTACCTCCTTATTTTTATATAGGTTCTATTTGGTATAGAGGTCTTTTACAGATAACGGAAATGATAAAAACAAACTACTTATGCAAATATCACATAACCAGAAGTCGTTGACTGTACATCGTTCTTTGCTAATGGTATGATTACAGAACCAAAAATTATGAGGAAAAAGAGAGATGAAACTAAGTTATTTCCGAGAGTTTCTTGTTTTATCAAGACACCTGAACTTTTCAACTGCCGCCAAGCAGCTCAATATGACCCAGCCAGGATTGAGTCGCCATATTTCAAGACTTGAAAAAGAAATTGGGATTCAAATGTTCGAAAGAAACACCCATTCCGTTGAGCTCACGAAGAAAGGAGCACAATTTCTAAGGGGTATTCAAAAAATCATAGACGATTATGATTTCCTGTCTGAAGCAGTTGTTAAAGGGGGGATGGAGAAGATCACCATTGGCGTACCCTACTACGGTATCAATAGATATTTAAGCAATATCGTCAGCTTATTTGAATCAGCGAACCCTAAAGTGAAAATAAGCTACCTGCCGGCTTATCCCGATGCAATAATAACTGGTCTTCTGGCAAAGCAAGTCGATGTTGCAGTCTTGCCCAAGGTCGATTTTTCCGATTCGGAAAAACTGGTCTTTCAAGACGTATTCAATGAATCTATAGTTGTTCTAGTGAACAAAAATAATCCATTAGCCGAAAAGACTGGAATACGCATAAACGACTTAAAAGATGAAACATTAATTATCCTTCAGGGGATTTGGGGGACTGCCCTCTTCGAAGAATGGTGTAAATTTTGTCGCCAACGCGGATTTTATCCTTCAAAAAAAACACTGGAAGCAAAGACCATTGAAGAAGCGGCGTTAAGCGTGAAACCAGACAACGGTGTAATGCTACTGCCGGAACATTTGAAGCAAGCCAATATTTCCGGGAATGTTAAATTCATAGACATCCTTGATAAGGATGTCTATTTTCCGATCAGTCTGGTTCACCACCCTGAGAACCAAAACCCAATCACAAAAAAATTTATACAATTTTATCTCCAGCGACATGACAGGTAATTGTTTCTTGGGTGGTACCACCAATTTAATCTTGGCAATCAAAAAGAGAGCCAAAAATCAGTGCATTATTTGTTTAAGATCGAAGAATCCCGGTTAACAGGAAGCGGCGCTCTACAGAGTTAGTTGCAAAAAACAGCACCGACATAGGTGACGGTATTTGGCCCATTGTTGTAGGATAATCCAGCTTCTTTCACCATATCCATCACATCGATGCCGCAGGCTTCCACTGAGACAATGGCCTCGTTAGGGTTCCTGCACGGGAGTTGCTGTTCGTAGGTGCAGGTGTCGCAAATCCCACAGCGTCCTGCGCCGAGCGCAATAAAGTCAAAATCTGGATTTTCCTTTCTGATCACCTTTTTCAATTTTAAAATCTTTGACTGAAAATCTTCAGCACCACTTTTCATACCTTCCCAGTCAAAACTGTCAGCAAGAGCATAGACTTTATTGACGATGATGACCTGGTTAAATTGTAAGAGCTGTCTGTGTAGTTCTTCTGTGGATTCCACCGCAGGAGGGCACGTCCAGCTTTTTCCAAAATTACCGCACATATTTTGCTCGCAGAGTTTTCTCACTTCACTGCTGAAAGCGACCTTGGAAAAAGGAATAGTCTTGGTATTGTCAAAAAGATCACTAATAATATCGTTGAACTGTCTCATTTAATATCCTGTTGAGGTACAAAGATTAATGAAGCAAGAATTACAAACACGTGCTGCGAAACGCAGTAAGTTGTGCCGCCGCTTCGGCAATATTTTCCGAAGAAATCTCCAACTGATACTGATAGTCACTCATACTCTTGCCGTATCGTTTATCGTAATATTCGACAAGCAGAATTCGGACCAGTTCAGACAAATCCCCATTTCTGAGAAGCATACACATCTTCTCCACCAGACTTCCCCCCATCTTCTGTTTGAAAGATTTGAGGATTTTCTCCATCTGATTTTGCATCTTTTCATCGGTGACAGGGTAATCCTCAATGATCCGCCGGATTCTGGTCTCCAGACTGCAATGAACATTCACCAGAATCGCCCCCTGCATCGCCATGGCCAGCGGCTGGGGGATAAAAACTCTGCCTATCTTGCGACTCTCCCCTTCAATAAAATAGGGTTCCTCGCCCAGCAAAGGGATATCTTGCGCCAGCCTGCTCTCAAAGGTTCTTTGGTTGCTCGGCTCCCGGTCCAAACCGCCAAAAAGAGAACTGCGGTGTCCGGCAAGATCTTCCAGATCGATGGCGGGCTCGAGTTTTTGCAGGATACGTGTTTTTCCCGTGCCGGTGAGTCCATGAATAACAATCAGTTTCGGCTGAAAATGCTGCAAGCGGTCAAGAACATTTTGCCGGTATGTCTTATAGCCCCCTTCAATCTGGAAGGCCTGATATCCCGATTGAACCAGCAGATTAACCACCGACCGTGATCGCATTCCCCCTCTGGCACAAAAGACGGCGATTTTTTTCGACTGAAAGGGCTGAAAAGCACCGAGCAGCTCGGTTAATTTCTTGTCGACGTAATCAAAACCCTTAGCCACAGCCTGTTCCTGCCCCCCGTGCCGGTAAATGGTGCCAATAGCACTACGCTCATCTTCATCAAAGAGTGGCACACTGATCGCCCCAGGAATAGTCCCCGACCGGAACTCCGCGCCGGAACGGACATCAATTATCTGATGACCGCATGCCACCGCTTCATCGAGTTGCAGGAGCCTGGACGTTTGCCCAAGTATTGCCGAACGGGAGAGATCTTTTTCCATGAGCACTAAATATTTTTCCTCGGGCCTTGAACTATCATAAATTACCGGACAGATACTGGATTATAGAAACAGCACTGATCGTTGCGGTTTCCGCCCGCAAAATCCTGTCACCAATACTCACGGTGCGCCAGCCATCGAGACGGGCCTGCTCAACCTCTTCCTGAGTGATGCCACCTTCAGGCCCCAGCATAAGAGCGTAGGAGCTGGCCTTGTCGATATCTGGAATATCATGGAGGTGAGTCGCTTTTTCCTCTTCCCAAAAAAGTAGCTTCAAGGCGCCCTCATCGGCTTGAGTCTTAAGCGATTCAGCGTAGGTTGCAGGGGCGTCAATCTCTATTGACTGAAGACGGAGACACTGTTTACAGGCGGCAATGGCAATTCGCTGCCACCGCTCATGTTTTTTCCGACCCTGCGCTGGATCAAGTTTTCCCTGACACCTGGAACTCTGGAAGGGAATCATCCGGGTTACGCCCAACTCTACACATTTTTGCACCACGGTATCCATCTTTTCACCTTTCAAGATCCCCTGCCACACCGATACCGGTTTACCGACACCGGCCTCCCGCGCGACAAGTCCTTCGAGATGGACCTCAACCTGCCGTCCGACATTGGTGATAAGCGCGTGGTACATCGCCCCCAGCCCATCAAACAGGTCAACGGCATCCCCAATCTTCAGTCGCAAAACCTTGACAATATGACGAGATTCCTCCTCTGAGAGAAAGACAGTGTCGCCGCGTCGCAGGGACGGATCGAAAAAAAAGCGTCGCATCGATTTATTATCACTCCATGTATAATTTATAAGTCACCGAAGTCTAGCCCCAAGCAGCCCGGTGACTCTTTGAAATTGACAATTTCTCTTGCATTCCGTATGTATGATAAAATATTGCCTTGCATAGAACAGCATTAATATCATTGAGACGAGGAAAATTCATGTCAATTGAACGAAGAGAACAGGAACGCATTTCTCTCAATCTCCAAGCCAAAATATCATACAGACACGTTAGTGATCAACCGCCGTTGATTGATACGGTCGCTGCCAATATTAGTTCAGGCGGGGCTTTTATACAAACCACACATAAATTCCCCATGGCCGCCAAAGTTCAGATCGAATTTTATCTGAGCATTAAAGACCTGCAAAGACTGCGTTTCATTCTCTCCATGGAAAGCCTGAAACAACTCACCGGCAATAATAATATCTGGGTCACCGCCACCGGCATCGTCATTCGCCAGGATGACAACGGAGTGGGGATCATTTTCGATACAGATTACCAACTCACGCCCATGAAAACCCCTAGCCCCTCTAAATAGTTTCCATCCTGAAACGGCCTTTTTCCTAACTTGTCGTTAGTCTCAAATTTAATCCTTGGAATATCAAACACATGCCAGCGGTTAAATTTATCGAGTGCCTAGATTTAAGAAAATAATCCTCGTTTCAGGATAAAAACTACATAAAACCCGTTCCAGAACCTGTTTATCCTTTTATAAAGCGGAGCGCAGCCCACTCCTGCAGGCTCTTCTGACCTGACAGCTGAAACCCTTTGGCGGTAAAAACAGTTATTATATTATCAACCTGCTCACCGACCAGTATCCCGGAGAGAATCAGTGTGCCGCCATCTGCAGTCAAGCGGGTCAAGTCGCTGGCCATACTGATCAGAACATCATGGACAATATTGGCAACCACTATTCCATAGGGCTCATCGAGAGAAGCCAGAGGGGCAAGGCTTATCTGCATATGATCCTGCAAAGAATTCCGGCGGACATTTTCCTCTGCGGCGGATACGGCCTCAGGATCATTGTCCAGGCCCTGGACATCCGCTGCGCCAAATAACAGTGCCGCCATGCCAAGAATGCCCGTTCCTGTCCCAACATCAAGGAGCCGCTGCCCACCACTGTCCGCCAGAGTCTCCTTAATAAACCCCAGAGAAAGAGAGGTGGTGGCGTGGTGGCCGGTACCAAAAGCCATTCCCGGATCCATAGTGATAACAGCCTCTCCGGGCGCGGCTTGGTAATCCTCCCAGGTGGGGGCGATGACCAGACCTGGAACTATGGTAAATGGTTTGAAATGTTCTTTCCAGTTTTTGCCCCAGTCTTCTTCATCGATCAAGACTGAGGAAAGAACCGGTTTTGCAACACGGAAAATTACTGCTAATTCATCAAGATAAGATGACACCTGAGCGAGAATATCATCCACTGTCTCCTGAGTCAGATTGGCTTTTTGCAGGAATCCTGTCACCGTCCCGAACGAAACTTCATCCCGGGCACCCGTCTCCACCCCCGCTTCGATCACGCCAACCAGAAAATCACTGATCGATTCGACCAGAAGTGGATCTGCCTTTATTGTTATCTTCAACCATTTATTATTGGCCATTTGCTTCCCTGAGTTCTTGTTCAATTTTTCACCTTACTTCTTGCCCCCGACACTAGCACTATAGAGGAAGCAACAGTTTTTCATATGACAAACGATGGACTTCACACTACTATAATGGATAAACAGTAAATTTTTCCTTCAGATAAGGTACTTCAAAAGGTCTGCATTGCATCCTAACATTAATAAGTTTGAGACTGATAATTTTGAGCATCTCACTGCCTGTCCTGATTGTGATCTCCTGTTGGCCCGGAGGGCAGCACCTAGCGGACATGCTCTCGTCTGCCCCCGTTGCGGCAAAACAATAAGCAGGAGAAGCACCGATTCAATTATAAAAGCACTGGCCCTCAGTATTGCTGGCCTGCTCCTGTATCTGCCGGCAATATTTCTGCCTCTTATTACCATGAAATCGTTCGGTTTTAGCGACTCGGCCAATATTATTGACTCGATCATTAACTTTTACCGCAATGACTATTACTTCGTTTCGTTCATGGTCTTGCTCTCCGCCGTCATCCTGCCGCTGGTGCTGCTCACTTCTATTTTAATCATCTCCCTCCAGCTCTACTGGCAACGATCTCCCGCCTATCTGGCAAAACTTTTCCGAACATACCTGCATCTTGAAGAGTGGGCAATGGTTGAAGTGTATCTGCTGGGTATTATGGTGACCATTATCAAAATGGGTCATTCAACTCATATATTTTATAATACCGGGATTTTCTGTTTCACCGGCCTGGTTTTGCTGACCATCGCCATGGCAACAGTCATTGACAAGGACCTCTTCTGGCAGAAGATTGACGGCAAAGGGAAAAAATGGCAAGCCGAGCCAGTTGTCCACCAGCCGCTTCAAGAAGCTCCAGTTATCACTGCCGCGGCAAAGGGCTTGATCCTCTGCCACATCTGTCACAAATTATCACCAGCATCTCTTGAAAACAGGGGTTGTCCACGCTGCGGCCAGAGACTTCATACCAGGAAACTTTGGAGTATTTCAAGGACATGGGCGCTGATTACCACTTCGGCAATCTTTCTCGCACCAGCCAACCTGTTGCCGATAATGCGGATCGATTTCTTAGGTATCCCCGATCGGTCAACAATCATGGACGGGATACTTTATTTTCTCCAGCACGGTTCCTATCTCATTGGCCTGATTATTTTCACAGCCTCCGTTCTGATCCCTGTCTTCAAAATAGTCGGCCTCGCCATTCTACTCCTGCCCAGCAGAACATGCGGGATGAATTTGCTGAAACGGAAGGCGAAAGTGTATCGGTTTATTGCTTTTATCGGCAGATGGTCAATGCTTGATATTTTTGTCATCGCCCTCCTCTCCGTTCTGGTGGATTTTGGCCTTTTCTCTTCAATCCATGCGGCCCCGGCAGCCACATACTTCTGCATAGTGGTCGCATCCACCATGTTTGCTGTCATTACCTTTGATCCACGAATCATGTGGGATAGATGCAAGCCATAAAGTCGTGCACCAATTTGGTAAAAATAACACTGCCGGCGACAGGCTTGCAAAAGCCCGGGGGATTATTACATTCATAAGAACAGTTCAAAAACATTACTTGGAACAATAATCTTTCTCACCGGTGAACAAATGCGTGTTCCCAAACCCCATCATCTCATTTATGGCAAGCTGAGAGATTTCCTGACCGAAGAGGAGCTGGTCGATACGGACGACGAGCGTATTCGCCAGGAATTGAGTCGATTAATGGTTGAAGAAAAAGGCTATGATAAAAAACATCTCACCCCAAGACTGAAAGTCGAAACCCTCTTTTCCAGGTGTTTTGTCACCTCAACCATCGAACTCACCGTCTCAGTTGAAGACAAACAGTGCATGATTATCCGCTACGGCCCAGGGTCTCTTGTCAGTCGAGAGCGCTCGGCCATAGCCGCTGCCAGAGTCATTAATCCTGAGTATTGTATACCCCTTGCAGTCGTAACAAATGGCAGAGATGCCGAACTTTTAGACACTAGAACTGGCAAGATTATTGGTTATGGATTACAGTCTATTCCCGATTATGACACTCTTCTGAATATGCTACCGCAATTAGTGTTCAGCTCACCACCTGTGGCTACCCGACGAGAGCAGGAATTACGGATTCTTAACGCTTTTGATGTAGAACGGTGTTGTTTTTAGTGCCCTGAAAATTATTTTCTTGTTATTTTGTAGAAAAACAATTTGTCTCAAAGGGATACTAAAAGAGTCCCGCTCGTATTTGCTGGCTTACGGTCAGCCCCCGAGGACAATACAATAAATATTATCTATCATTTGAGGAAAAGATGACGCCAACCGCTCGTAAAAACTGGACCAAATCAAGCTGGAAACAATTTACAGCATTGCAGCAGCCAAACTGGCCTGATCAAGAAGCTGTGGATAAAGTACTGGCTAATTTAGCGACCCTTCCACCTCTCGTCTTTGCCGGTGAGATCCGTTCCCTCAAAAAGCTTTTGGCAAAAGCAGTCACCGGCGATGCCTTTCTGCTCCAGGGTGGAGATTGTTCGGAAAACTTTGCCCATGTAACGGCGCCGAATATTCGCGAAACGTTGAAAGTATTGCTGCAAATGGCAGTCGTTCTCACCTATGCAGGCGGCAAACCGGTAATCAAGGTAGGCAGGATTGCCGGTCAGTTTGCCAAACCCCGTTCCTCCGATACTGAGGTTATCGATGGTATTGAATTACCTTCCTATCGGGGCGACATGGTAAACACCGCGGAATTCACTCAGGAATCGCGCAATCCCAATCCAAAATACATGCTGAAGGGCTATAACATGGCCGCGTCGACCCTCAATCTGCTGCGCGCCTTTACCCGTGGCGGCTATGGCTCACTGCAAAGGGTGCAGGCGTGGAATCAGGAATTCGTCGCTCATTCTCCCATGGGCCGTTCCTATGATCGCTTAGCCAAACAGATCAGCCATGCCATTCGATTCATGGAGACCATTGGTATTTCTCCAGATACCCCGCAGATCGAGCAGACCCAATTGTTCACGTCCCATGAAGCACTGCTCCTCCAGTACGAGGAAGCAATGACTCGCATGGATTCGATCACCGGCGACTGGTATGATTGTTCAGCGCATATGCTGTGGATCGGCGAGCGCACCCGCCAGCTGGATGGTGCCCACATTGAATTCTTACGTGGAGTACATAATCCGCTTGGCCTAAAACTCGGTCCCACCTACGATCTTGATAACGTTAAACGGGTTATCGAAGCCCTTAACCCGGACAATGAGGCAGGACGACTGACCATAATTACCCGTCTTGGCATGAAAAATGTTGAAAAGGTTTTACCACCGCTGCTGAGAGAAATAAAAAAAGAGGGCTTTAATATCGTCTGGAGCTGTGACCCCATGCATGCGAATACCTACACCGCCAAATCGGGTCACAAGACCAGGAATTTTAACGATATTCTTTCCGAGGTAACCTGCTTTTTCGAAACCCATTGGTCAGAAGGAACAGTACCCGGTGGTATCCATCTGGAAATGACCGGCGACAATGTCACCGAATGTACCGGCGGTGCCCATAATATCGTCGACGAAGAATTGGCTACTAACTACCTGACCAGCTGCGACCCCCGACTCAATGCAGAACAAAGCCTGGAAGTCTCCTTCCAGATTGCCGATATGATCCGCAGCTAAGAAGCGGCTCCGGTACATCCCATCCCCCAAAGGGCAGCAAGTACATTGAACGATAGGTGTGCTTACTGCCCCGTTTTTTCAAGATTACATTTCAGTAATCTTTCTTGACGGTCTTTTTTTCACGTTTACTGTTCTCCGAAGATACAGAGCTCACAAAGCTGAATCGATTTTTTTTATTCATTCGTTCTATCCACATTAGAGTCTCGTTTAAAAGGAGGATGTATATGAACCCAAAAAAAGTATTTTTCCCTATGGCCAGGATCACCCTCTTGGTGCTCAGCCTGATGCTCATCGCCACGCAGTGTTTTGGCCAGGCAACATCGAGTGACGATATAGCCATCCTTGACAGGTCATCCAAGGCCTTTGTCAATGTCGTCAAAAACGCCAAGCCAGCCGTGGTTAACATCAAGGTGGAGAAGACCACAACCAGCAATTATCAAGGAGGCCAGATACCCGAAGAGATGCTCAACAATCCGTTTTTCGAACAGTTTTTTGGCCCCCAGTTCCGTAATCAGCAACAACAGAAACCTCGAGAATATGTTCAGCGCGGCTTGGGCTCTGGATTTATCATCAGCAAAGACGGTTTTATCCTGACCAATAACCATGTGGTGGAAGGAGCCGATAGTATCAAGGTAACGCTGTCTGATAATCGGGATTTTGATGCCAAGGTTATCGGTACAGACCCCCAGACCGATGTGGCCCTCATTAAAATTGAAGATCCCGAAAACCTGCCTGTCCTTCCCCTGGGCGATTCCAGTAAGCTGGAAGCCGGCGAGTGGGTCATAGCCATAGGCAACCCGTTTGGTCTCAGCCAGACTGTCACCGTCGGGGTGGTGAGTGCAACCGGACGATCCAGTGTTGGTATCAGCGATTACGAAAATTTCATCCAAACCGATGCCGCCATCAATCCTGGTAACAGCGGTGGACCATTGATCAATGGCCGGGGTGAGGTGGTCGGCATCAACACCGCCCTCTTCTCAAAGAGCGGTGGATATATGGGAATCGGCTTTGCCATCCCCATCAACATGGCAAAATCCATTGAAGAGCAACTGCATAAGGACGGCAAGGTCACCCGCGGATGGTTGGGAGTCGTCATTCAGAATGTGGACAAAAATTTGGCTGAATCGTTTGGCTTAAAAGAAGTTCGGGGCATCCTGATCAGCCAGGTACAAAAAGACTCTCCAGCCAGTGCAGCCGGACTGCAACAGGGGGACGTCATTATTCGCCTCAACGGAGTTGAATTGCAGAATGTCGCAGATCTCAGAAACCGCGTGGCTATGCTCCAGCCGAACAGCAAAGCGATGATCGAGATTGTACGCAACGGCAGGGACAAGAAAGTTCAGGTCTCCATTGGCGAACAGCCATCGGATTTCAGCACAATTGGCTCAGGTGCCCGTGGTGGCGATTCCCTCAACCAGTATGGCCTCACCTTACAGGAACTCACCCCCGAGCTGGCCAAAAAATTCGAATATGAAGCAGACAGCGGGCTGATAATCAGTGGCGTTGCCCCCGGCAGCTCAGCAGAAGCGGCAGGGCTTAAACCGGGTCAACTGGTGGAAGAGGTGAACAGACAACGGGTAAGTAATCTGAAAGATCTGGACAAGATCTTGAAAAAGTCAGAATCCGACAAGATTCTGCTGCGAATCCGTACCGAAAATTACTCAACCTATGTAGTGCTGTCAGCCAAATAGTACCGCACTAGAAGTACCTCACTAAGGCCGCATTCTCCTCTGTCTCATCAGGTGGGGGATGCGGCTTTGTCTTCCGGATGCTTGACATCCCCGGCAATCTTTTCTTTACGTGCTGTGGCTATTCGTTCAAATATTTCAATTATCACCGGAAGCTTTTTAAAATCCTCAGTTGATATTCTTCGCAAAACGACATCGGTCTCCGCAATAACGGTGGCAGTTCGTTTTTTTTCTTTGCCAAAATAGGCCATCTCACCAAAAATCATTCCAGCCGTCATTGTCGCCAGCTGCTCTCCATTGCCATTGAAGGCCACAGCTGTGCCACTATCCAGATAGTAAATGCCATCAGGAACACTGTCGATTTTGATTATGGTCTCACCTTTTTTGCACCATTCCAGTTTGAAAAATCGCTCCCATTTAGTATCCACAACCAAGGCATGATAAAAATCTGGGTTCATGGCCCGGAGCAACTCTTTTGAGAGATGGAACAATCGTTCCCCAAGAGAATCCCGCTTCTTTTCCATTAATCTCATACCCATCTGATCAAAATCGATGGCAGGATAGGGGGTTTCACGGATATATTCGAGAATTCGCTCAATACCGACATCTTCCTTGCCGGTTAATTCCTTGAAATACTTCTGAGCCAGGAGGAGTTCGTCCCTGACCCTTGGAAAATCCGGTTCAAGACCAATAAGCAAATTACCGCTGAAAAACTCCATCGCCTCATTTTTCATCCGAATAAACTTCAGCAGTTCCGCTTCTTCAACGTGTTTTGGACAATTATGAATTCCTGGCTTATAGATGGTGAAAATATTCATCGGATGCAAAACACTTGTCAGGCTGATCTTGGCCATAGTGACGATGTTATCTTCATAGCCCCGCTGGTATCTTGCGACTTCTCGATCCATCAGGAGATCAGTGCCAAAATGTCCACAAAGTTCCTCAAGACGATTTGCCACGGCAAAGCTGGCGCCAAATTTAGCCATTCTGGTACCTATTTGGGCGTCAATTATCGGTCCCAGCAAGATCCCCATTCTGGTTGGAGCCAATCTGCCATCAGCTATCGCCTCGGCCATACTGAGCGCCACCCCCAATGCGCGGGTGCAGACGCCGGCACGGTCTTCCCCCGGCCGCTTGTCAAAAATGACCAGACAACCATCGCCGGCAGAAGGCTCAATTTCCAGAGGAAAGCTTTCCTCCCGGTAAACGAGGTCATGGATGCGACCATGGTAATCCATGAGAAGATCGCGAATTTCCACCGGGGTCATCCCCGAAGATTTCTGAGAATACTTGACCATGTCGGTCATCAAAATAACGACCTCTCGGTGAGGAGCATTCATGTGCTGAGAATTCTTACAATCCATTCGAGGCCATAAAAATTGAGATTGGTGAATTTAAAATCGATCAAAGTAATAGAAGATAATAGAAGACGAAATCGTAAAAAGTCCAAATTCGAGATGGCTAAGTAAAAAACTTCAGATGCGAGGAGTAAGGTTTTTCTATCATTTCGGCGTACTAGAGTACGTCGAAATGATAGAAAAATCGCAACAACGAAGCAGATGAAGAATTTTTACGACGCCATTAGAGCCAACTCAGTTTATCCAGCCTATAAAGGTAATAGCGGCAATAACGGCCAGAAAAAACAGGGCAACTTTGACATTTACAGAGTTATCTTCGTGATGATCATGGTGGGCATCTGACATAATTTCTCTCCTTTGAATTTCAGTAAGTTTACAATGTAATTTAGCTGAAGACAACGTCCATTAGCTCTTGAAGATTGGCGACGCCGACGAGTTCAATCCCCGACGGCCAGGTGATTCGCTCCTTATTGCTTTTAGGGAGCACAAAACGTGTAAAACCTAATCGGTGCGCTTCACGAATCCGAACATCGACATGCCCTATGGCCCGGATCTCTCCGGCCAGGCCAACCTCCCCACACACCACCGTAGTCGCGGGGATCGGTTTTTCCAGAAGACTTGAGGCCAAGGCACAGATCACGCCTAAATCGAGAGCCGGTTCATCGATTCTCATACCGCCGGCGATATTAAGAAAGATGTCGTGACCGTACATATCCAGTCCACCTTTTTTCTCCAACACCGCACAGAGAAGGGAGAGCCGTTGCTGATCCGCCCCGATAGCCGTTCGCCTGGCCGTACCGAGATTAGTCGGACTGACCAGAGCCTGAACCTCCACCAAAATCGGCCGGGTCCCTTCGACGCTTGGCAGCACCACCGACCCCGGTTCATTGAGTGGGCGTTCGGCCAGGAAAATCTCCGACGGGTTGCTCACCGGCACCAGTCCTTCTTCCTTCATCTCAAAGACACCAATCTCGTTGGTCGAGCCAAAACGGTTTTTCACCGTGCGCAGGATTCGAAAGGCGTGGCTCCTATCTCCTTCAAAATAGAGTACCGTGTCAACCATATGTTCAAGCACCTTAGGACCGGCAATGGCGCCATCTTTTGTAACATGCCCCACCAGCACCACCGGAATATTCTCTTTCTTGGCCATGCCAAGCAGCTTATAGGCCGACTCCCGTACCTGGGTAACCGATCCGGGAGATGAGGAAACATCGGCACAGGTCAGGGTCTGAATGGAATCAACAGCCAGCAGACAGGGCCGCATGGCAATGGTCATGGCAATGATTCGCTCAACCACATTTTCTGTCGCCAGATATTCTTCAGGATGAATGGAACCAAGACGCCTGGCGCGCATTTTTATCTGTCGTGCCGACTCTTCACCGGAAACATAAAGAACTTTCTTGCCTTCATCTGCAATCGATGCGAGAAGATGGAGAAGAAGGGTTGATTTTCCAATGCCCGGCTCACCGCCAATGAGCACCACAGATCCCGGCACAACCCCCCCACCAAGAACCCGGTCCAGCTCATCAATGTGAGTGCTGATACGTTCGTCATCACCATCAGGGGCCAGATACAATGGTTGCGGTTGCGAAATCGATCCCAGATCGGCGGAAAGAGGGGTAATTATCTCCTCAACCAGGCTCTCCCACTCACCACAACCAGGACAATGCCCCAGCCATTTACCAGCCTGATAACCACACTGCTGGCAGACAAAAACCGGTCGATTCTGCTTTTTACTCTTGAGATTCATAAAACAGGTATATTGTTCAGAGCTGACAAAAAGTCATTTATTGGCCTTTACAGGCAGTTAAAAGGAGCTATACTTTTACGCGTCCAGTTATTTTCCTTATTTATCATATTTGTTATACCAATATATACAATGCAAAAGCAACTCCATGTATCTCATCAATCCACCGCAGAATGGATTCCTTTGTCCCATTCATTTTCGCTCATATTCCGTCGCAAGAGGCTTTTTGGCCTGAGCTTTCTTCTTTTCCTGGTGACCATTACCCTCACCTGGATCGGCTATCTCTTTACGGTCGATTTTATGGATCAGTTGACTGGTAATTTTCTGGCCACGGCTCCGGCAACACAAACCATACTGGGTTGGATAAAATATTCTGGCTGGCTGGTCAGTAGCTGGCTGTTTCTCATTGTTTCGAGAATCGTCGCCTTTTATCTCTCCTTTCTCATTGCCTACAGTCTGTCAACGCCGGGTTATGCCTTTCTCAGCGTAGCTGCCGAAAAGCTGTACGCCGGTGAGCATTTCGATGGTGATGACCATTTTTCGGTACTCGGCTTTTTTTCAGACATCTTCGAGGGACTTAAAATAGCCTTTTTCGGCGTTTTGGTGACCATAGTTGCTCTCTTTGTTAACTTTATCCCAGGAATAGGTCAGGCAGTTGTTTTTCTGCTCTATACCTACTATTCAGCCCTGATGTTCGTTGACTACCCGGCGTCCCGCAGGCGTTGGACCCTTGGCCGAAAACTTCGCTGGCTACGGACCCATAGCAGCCCCTCCTTTCGCCTTGGAATTCTTCCCGCCGTGGTCAGTATGATACCGGTGGTCAATATCTTCGCCATTGCCCTCCTTTTTCCCTTACTCACCGTCCACACTACTTTAAATTTTGCAGCCATCGAACTTGCCAGGATTCCCGCCAAATACTCTAAAGGAGATTTTCATGGGGAAAGAAATTGAAAAGAAATTTTTGATTATAAATGATGACTGGCGTGGCCTTGGTACTGGAGAACCATATTGCCAGGGATATCTCAACTCGGAGAAAGGCCGGACTGTTCGAGTGAGAACTATCAATGATCGTGGTATCTTGACCATTAAGGGCCCCACCGTTGGTTCGACAAGGCTGGAATATGAATATGATATTCCCGTGGGTGATGCCCTGGAGATGCTCAAAGAACTGTGCCACAAGCCACTTATTGAAAAAGACAGATACAAAATTGAGTTCGAGGGGTTTATCTGGGAAGTAGACGAATTCAAAGGAGAAAACGAAGGTCTCATCTTTGCGGAGATAGAACTGAGCCATGAAGGCCAAAAATTCACCAAGCCAGCATGGGTCGGCAAAGAAGTGACC
This sequence comes from uncultured Desulforhopalus sp., assembly GCA_963677465.1. Lineage (GTDB taxonomy): Bacteria > Desulfobacterota > Desulfobulbia > Desulfobulbales > Desulfocapsaceae > Desulforhopalus_A. The sequence continues at coordinate 5,502,140 of OY781976.1, forward strand.
GACGACAGTAGATACTACAATGCAAACCTGGTCAAAAACCCTTTTTCAAACTGGAAAGAATAGCAATAATTGGTAAACAAGCAGATGATGCCAGCTGAGGCAACTTTCAGTTCTACTCTTTGGTTGTCTCTGTTATTTCACCTTCATCCCCGGAGGAATCGATGAAATATATCCCTATTACCGACGACAACACCATCCCTGCACTTGGCCTCGGAACCTGGAAATCCAGCAACGGAGAAGTGGGTCAGGCTGTGTCCAAAGCTCTAGAAATAGGCTATCGCCATATTGATTGCGCCTCCATCTACCAAAACCAGAAAGAGATTGGCACGGCTCTGGCCGGGGCCCTTGCCGCAGGACAGCTCAAAAGAGACGAACTCTGGGTAACCTCTAAGTTATGGAACAATGCCCATGCCAAAAAGCATGTTCAACCTGCCCTCGAGAGAACGCTGAAGGATCTCCAGCTAGATTACCTGGATCTTTTTCTCATCCATTGGCCCATCAATTTCCAGGCGAATATTGCCTTCCCCAAACGGCCGGAAGAATTTCTTGCCCCGGATGCCATCCCGGTTATTGAGACTTGGCAGGCAATGGAGAAGATGGTCCAAAAGGGTTTATGCAGATTTATTGGGGTCTGCAATTTTAATATCCCCCGGTTAACAAAGCTCAAAAGCCTGGCAAACATTCAACCGATCATGAACCAGATTGAGCTGCACCCCTACTTGCAGCAGGCTGAAATGCTCAAATACTGCAAAGAAAACAATGTGCTGCTCACGGCCTATTCACCACTGGGGTCAGGTGACCGCCCCGCTGCCTTGAAAAAGGATGATGAACCCTCTTTGCTGAATAATCCAGTTGTTCTGGATATTGCCAAAAAACATGCTATCACGTCAGGACAGGTGTTGCTGGCCTGGGGGCTTTCCAGAGATACGATAGTCATACCCAAGTCGGTAAACGCCAAACGCCTGCAGGAAAATTTTCTCGCCGCCGACCTCGTACTAGACAGCGCAGATATGCAGGCCATGCAGAAACTTGAGCAGGGGTATCGTTTCGTCGATGGAGCATTTTTTGAGATGCCAGGTTCTCCATATTCTGTCGCTGACCTCTGGAGCAACACATAGTTCCAGAGCTCGACGATGACGGACCAGAATCGCGCAAGCCCCCTTTACGCCAGGTACTCTGTATTACTTTTCACCCATGGCACATTCCCTTGCACCGCATGGTGCAGTCTGGTAAGATATTCCCTCTTTTATGAGCGAACTGGTGCGAAAATCGTTAAAAAAGGGATATTGTTTAACGTATTAATTTGTATCCCGAGATTGTATTCACCAACAAAACCTTCATTATACTGTTTACTTATAATGCAGGGGTACTCGGACAATCGATGAATTGTTTTTTAAGATCAACTACATCAACACGTCGAAGAGGAGACACACATGAGCAAAAGAGCAAAACTGTTGGCTGCATTCTGTGGCGCATCACTGTTGACCATGGGAGCACTTGGTGCCCAGGCGAAAACATTGATATACTGTGCAGAAGGTAGCCCTGAAGGTTTTACCCCTGCACTGTACACTGCAGGTACTACTTTCGATGCAACTTCCAAAAATATTTTTAATAAGCTGGTAGAGTTCGAGCGTGGTGAGACCACAATAATTCCAGGGCTTGCCGAGACCTGGGATATCTCTGACGATGGCCTGGTGTACACCTTCCATTTGAGAAAAGGTGTAAAATTTCACACAATCAAAGGCTTTACTCCAACCCGTGACTTTAATGCCGACGATGTTGTTTTCTCCTTTATGCGCCAGCTTGATAAGGACCATCCTTATCATAAAATTTCCGGTGGCAACTATGAGTACTTTAGTGGCATGGGCATGCCGGACCTGATCGAGAAAATAGAAAAAGTCGATGACTATACCGTTAAATTTGTGCTGAAAAAGCCTGAAGCACCGATGCTTGCCAATCTGGCAATGGATTTCGCATCAATCATGTCCGCTGAATATGCTGATAAAATGATGGCCGCAGGTACACCTGAGACCTTCGACCAGGAGCCTGTCGGCACCGGCCCCTTCCAACTGGTAGCATACCAGAAAGACGCTGTTATCCGTTACAAGGCTAATCCCGATTACTACGAAGGAAAAGCCCCTATTGATGATCTGGTGTTTGCTATCACTCCGGATGCCTCTGTACGTTACCAAAAACTGAAGGCTGGCGAGTGTCATGTTATGCCATATCCGAATCCGGCAGATCTGGCAGCAATGGCTAAAGACCCGGATGTCAATTTGATGCAAAAAGAGGGTCTTAATGTCGGGTATCTCGCCTATAACACAATGATGGCCCCATTTGATAACCCGAAAGTTCGTAAAGCGCTGAACATGGCGATGAACAAGAAGGCAATTATTGAGGCGGTGTATCAGGGGGCAGGAACAGTCGCCAAGAACCCAATTCCACCGACCATCTGGTCGTATAATGATGCCGTTGTCGATGATCCCTACGATCCTGTAGCCGCCAAGAAGATGCTTGATGAGGCTGGCGTTAAAGATCTGTCCATGAAGGTCTGGGCTATGCCTGTACAGCGTCCGTATAATCCTAACGGTAAGCGTATGGCTGAGCTGATTCAGGCCGATTTTGCCAAGGTTGGCGTTAATGTCGAGATCGTTTCCTACGAGTGGGGTGAATACCTTAAACGTTCTGGTGATGTGAAGCGTGACGGCGCAGTATTGCTTGGCTGGACAGGTGATAATGGTGATCCTGATAACTTCCTCGCGACACTCCTTGGTTGTGCAGGTGTTGGTGGTAATAACCGTGCAAACTGGTGTTACCAGCCGTTTGAAGATCTGATCCAGAAAGCGAAAATTGTCTCTGACATTGGTGAGCGCACAAAACTCTATGAAGAGGCTCAGGTCGTCTTCAAAGACCAGGACCCTTGGGCAACCATCGCCCATTCAGTTGTCTATGAACCGCTTCGGACAGAGGTAGTCAATTATAAAATTGATCCTTTCGGTGGACACATTTTTTATGGAGTTGATTTGAAATAGTAGAGGCCCAAGAGGGGCGGATGATCTTGAAGATCATCCGCCCCTCTTTATTTTGTTGAAATCCTGAAGACTCCCCATGAAGTAATTCTCATGTTTACATTTCTTTTAAAGAAAATTGGCGTTCTCCTTCCCACCTTTTTTGGAGTAACCCTGGTGGCGTTTATATTTATTCGCATGCTGCCGGGTGATCCAGTGCTCTTGATGGCCGGAGAGCGCGGCATGTCCGCAGAAAGACATGCGCATTTCATGAAAGAATACGGGTACGACCGGCCAATATGGCAGCAGTATATCGCCTATGTTAATGATATTGCCCATGGTAATCTTGGCAAATCGATCATCACCAAGAAACCTGTCATGGAAGAGTTTTTCACCCTCTTTCCGGCGACGGTTGAGCTGTCGATTTGTGCAATGCTCTTTGCTGTCTTGATCGGCCTGCCGGCGGGAATGATTGCGGCAACCAGGCGGGGGTCAGTGTTTGATCACTCGGTCATGGCCGGCGCTCTTACCGGGTATTCCATGCCCATTTTCTGGTGGGGACTGCTGGCTATTATCCTTTTTTCCGGCATCCTGGGCTGGACGCCTGTCTCGGGTCGTATTTCACTGCTCTACTATTTTGAGCCGGTCACGGGATTCATGCTCATTGACAGCCTGCTCTCCGGTCAGGAAGGTGCCTTTTCTTCAGCAATATCCCACCTGATTCTGCCTTCAATCGTGCTCGGTACCATCCCACTGGGTGTCATCGCCCGGCAAACTCGTTCGGCCATGCTCGAAGTACTTGGCGAGGATTATGTCCGTACAGCCAGAGCCAAAGGGCTTGGCCCCGGTCGTGTTATTGGGCTGCATGCCCTAAGAAACGCTATGATTCCGGTAATAACTGTCATCGGCCTGCAAGTCGGTGTACTCTTTGCCGGAGCCATTCTCACCGAGACCATCTTCTCCTGGCCTGGAATAGGCAAGTGGATGGTCGATTCAATTTTCCGCCGTGACTACCCTTCGGTGCAGGGTGGTTTACTGCTTATTGCCGCAGTTGTGATGCTGGTAAATCTTGTTGTTGATCTGCTCTATGGGCTGATCAACCCTCAAATTCGGTATACAGAGTAAATTATGTCAGAAGCTTCTATAATCGAAACTACATCAGACTCCCGACCCGTTGGACGTATGGCCCTGCTTGCAGAATTTTGGTCATATTTCAGCGAAAATCGTGGAGCAGTCGTCGGCTTGGTGTTTTTTGTCTGTATCGTGCTGATTGCCATCTTTGCCAATTTCCTGGCACCACACAGTCCCACCGAACAATTTCGAGAGGCGCTTTTGCAACCGCCTTTCTGGCAGGATGGCGGCAGTTTGAGTTTCCCGCTGGGTACCGATGCGGTGGGACGGGATCTTCTGTCACGGCTGATTTATGGCTCGAGATTCTCGCTTTTTATTGGCTGCATTGTTGTCTCCGTCTCTCTTTTCGTAGGCATATTTCTCGGGCTCTGCGCCGGATTTTTCCGGGGCAAGGTTGACATCATCATCATGCGCGTCATGGATGTTGTCCTCGCCTTTCCAAGCCTGTTGCTCGCCCTGGTGTTGGTCGCGGTTCTGGGGCCAAGCCTCATTAATGCGATGATTGCCATCGCAATAGTCCAACAGCCGCACTATGTACGACTGACCCGTGCAGCCGTTATCGGCGAAATGACCAAAGATTATGTGACGGCGGCCCAAGTCATCGGCGTAAAACGTCTCCGGCTGATGTTTGTCACCATTCTGCCCAACTGTATGGCTCCGCTGATCGTCCAGGCGGCCCTCAGTTTTTCGACTGCCATTCTTGATGCCGCAGCCCTCGGCTTTCTCGGTATGGGGGCTCAGCCACCAACCCCAGAATGGGGAACCATGCTGGCCGAGGCCCGGGAATTTATCCTGCGGGCCTGGTGGGTCGTAACCTTTCCAGGAATCGCAATCCTGCTCACGGTGTTAGCAATTAATCTGATGGGCGACGGCCTGCGTGACACTCTTGATCCGAAACTCAAACGATCGTAAACGAAATGCCATTACTTGAAATCAAAAATCTCTCGGTTTCATTCCTTACCGCCGGAGGGGAACAATTCAAGGCGGTAGACGGGGTCACATTGAATGTTGAACCCCAGGATGTTGTCTCTATCGTCGGAGAGTCCGGTTCGGGAAAGTCTGTTGCCATGCTGGCCCTGATGGGGCTTTTGCCATGGACCGCCACTGTTTCTGCGGATGTGCTGCGCTTCGATGGCAAAGACATGCTCAAGATTGACAACAAGGAACGACGATCCATCATCGGCTCGGAAATGACCATGATTTTCCAGGAGCCCATGACCAGCCTTAACCCCTGCTTCACCGTCGGCTTTCAGCTCACTGAGTCGCTCAGAACTCACAAAAACATGAACCGTAAAGAGAGTAATGCACGGGCGCTGGAGCTGCTTGAACTTGTAGGTATTCCCGAGCCAAAGAAACGACTGTCTGCGTTTCCGCACCAGCTTTCCGGTGGTATGAGCCAGAGGGTGATGATTGCCATGGCCATCAGTTGCAAGCCTCGTTTGTTGATAGCGGACGAACCGACAACGGCACTTGATGTCACCATTCAGGCACAAATTCTCGATCTTCTGCTGAAATTGCAGCAGGATCACGGCATGTCACTTATCCTGATCACCCATGATATGGGTGTTGTCGCCGAAACTGCTCAGCGAGTGGTTGTTCAATATGCCGGACAGCAGGTTGAGAAACAGGATGTCCGTGGGCTGTTTTCCAATCCCCATCACCCATATACCGCTGCTCTTCTCGCCTCGTTGCCAGAAAGAAGCGTGGCAAAAATACTCCCCTCCATTCCTGGCGTCGTACCCGGTCAGTTCGATAGACCTCATGGGTGTCTGTTTTCTCCACGATGCTCTTTTGCCACCCAGCTCTGTCGCACAACTCCCCCACCGGCCGCTTCGCTTGAATTAGGCAGGGCACTTTGCCACTATCCTCTTGAAGAAGGCAAACCCATTGGATACCCACAGAACCCGGAGACTGCCGCATGAACAACAAAGTCGTACTCGAAGCCCAAGGACTTACCCGTCATTATGAAGTAAGCCGGGGAGCCTTTAAAAGCCCTGCAGTGGTCAAGGCATTGGATGGGGCAACCTTTAATCTTGAGAAAGGGAAGACACTGGCCGTCGTCGGCGAGTCAGGCTGCGGTAAATCAACGCTGGCGAGATTGGTTACGCTTATTGAAGAACCAACTTCCGGCGTGATGAAGATAGATGGTGTAGATATAGCAGGTATAAGTGCTGCTGCCCGGAGAAAATATCACACCAGAGTACAGATCGTTTTTCAGGATCCCTATGGTTCATTGAACCCCAGGCAGAAGATCGGACACGCCCTGGAAGAACCTCTTCTGGTCAATACTGATAAATCCAAGGCAGAACGGGAAGCGCTGGCAAGAGATATGTTAAGGATGGTGGGTCTTCGTCCTGAACATTATGATCGTTACCCCCATATGTTCTCAGGAGGCCAGCGGCAGCGTATAGCTGTTGCCCGCGCCCTGATGCTTGACCCGGAAATTCTCGTCCTGGATGAGCCGGTATCAGCTCTTGATGTTTCCATTCAGGCCCAGATCCTGAACCTCCTCTCTGAATTGCAGGAAAGACTCAATCTCGCCTATCTTTTTATCAGTCACGATCTGTCGGTGGTGCATCATATTGCCGATTATGTGATGGTTATGTACCTCGGGGTTCCGGTTGAGTCCGGGAGCAGAGATACAATTTTTGAAAACCCCAAACACCCCTACACCCAGGCGCTGCTGTCTGCGACCCCTGTGGCCGACCCATTCAAGGAAAAAAAGCGTATTGTCCTCAAAGGCGAGCTGCCTTCACCCATGAATCCGCCCTCTGGCTGTACCTTCCATCCTCGTTGTCCATATGTCATCGATATCTGTTCGAAGGTCATACCGGAAATCAGAGATGTTGGTGACAGCCGCGTCGCCTGCCATGTGGCAAAGGTCTAAAAATGCTCCAAATACACCCTCTCCGACAAAAACAAAAATATCCATTTTTGTAAAAAAGCCTCACGCAAATGTAATATTAATTGCAATGCGACACTCCCCGCCTGCACCACACCAATGAACTAAGCGATCAATGTTTGGCGATATTGCCAAATGATTACCCTGCATTTCCTCCATGGCACACCCCTTGCACTGTCTGGTGCTGTCTGGTAAAGTATCGCCGTCATTTACAATCGGCATCGACCAGACCTTTAATTTTTTGCGGCCCCCCCTGACAATGATCTCATTTGCTTCTGAACAGAGCCAGGGTCTACAATTATTCGGGAATTCAGCTCATCATTTTTGCATGACTAAAACACACCGACTGAGTTACTCGATATAATTGAAATATAAAGCGTAGACACAGAAAAGGAGAAGGGTAGATGGAAAGACGTGAGTTTCTCAAGAAAGCTGGCCTTGGAGCAGCGGCAGCGGTAGCGGCGACAACGATAAATGCGCCATTCGTCCATGCGGCTAAGAAAACCCCCATTAAGTGGCGACTGCAGACCTACGCCGGTTCTGCCCTGGCAGAGCATGTCATCAAACCGCAGATAGATATGTTTAATAAAGCTGCAAATGGAGAGATGATCATTGAGCTGTACAACGCTGACCAGCTGGTCCCAACCGGAGAACTTTTCAGGGCCATGCAGCGTGGCACAATTGATGCCGTGCAGTCTGATGACGATTCAATCGGCGCCCCGGTCGACGTCTCAATTTTCGGTGCTTATTTTCCTTTTGCCTCGCGATACGCCCTTGATGTTCCAACTCTTTTTAACCACTATGGTCTGAAAGAAATCTGGGAAGAAGCCTATTCCGAAATCAAAGGTGTTACCTGGCTGAGTGCCGGTGCCTGGGATCCATGTAACTTTGCCACTGTTGAACCGATCCGCAAGATCGAAGATCTGAAAGGAAAGAGGGTGTACACCTTCCCAACAGGTGGACGCTTTCTCAAACGTTTTGGCGTGGTTCCCGTAACTCTGCCATACGAGGATGTCGAGGTCGCCTTGCAGACTGGTGAGCTCGATGGTGTCTGCTGGTCCGGGATTACCGAAGACTATACAGTCGGCTGGGCCAATGTCACCAAATATTATCTAACTAATAATATCTCAGGAGCATGGGCCGGTTCCTATTTTGTCAACACTGATAAATGGGAGGCTCTGCCCGAGCACCTGAAAACCCTGTATCGCCTCTCCATAGACAGTTCTCACTATTATCGACTACACTGGTATTGGTGGGGTGAGGCATTTTACCGCACCACTGGTGGCAAACTGCAGCTGACTTCCATCCCCGAAGCAGAATGGAACGTTGTTGAACAGGAAGCACTCAAATTTTGGGATGAAATTGCCGCCAAAAGTCCAAGAAGTGCCAAAATTGTTGCGATTCTGAAAAAATATATCGAAACAATGGAGCAGGCTGGTCCTCCGTACCGTTGCGCCTAATTTAACGTAGTCATTATTTATACTGACAGAGAAACCTTCTTCAAATCCTGTACAGGACATATTGAGAAGGTTTTTCTCTTTGTTCGTATCAAAACCAATCAACTTCAAAAAATGGGGGATTGTTTTGCCTGACGCAATAAAAACCTACGTGCGTTATGTCGAAGCCATAAACCGGATCATAGGCAAATGCGCCATGTACCTGGTCTTCGCCATGATGGGTATTCTGCTGTTTTCAGCCGTTTCCAGAACTGTCTTTAATGTACCATATATCTGGACAATCGAGATGGCCCAGTTCACAATGGCCGCCTATTATCTTCTCGGCGGTGCGTTCTCCATGATGATCGGAGCGCATGTACGAATGGATGTCCTCTATAGCAAATGGTCCCCCAAAAGGCGCGCAGTCACCGATGCCATTACCATTTTCTGTTTGATCTTCTACCTTGTTGTCCTGCTCATCGGCGGTATCTCCAGCACATGGTACTCTCTGGAATACGGACAGCGCAACTATTCCGCCTGGGAACCATACATGGCGCCCATTAAAATCATTATGGTCATTGGCATCTTTATGATGCTGCTGCAAGCTATTGCGACATTTTTCAAGGATCTGGCAAAGGTTAAAGGGGTGAATATACAATGAGTTACGAATTTATCGCCTTATTGATGTTCTCCACTCTGATGCTCATGCTGCTGACAGGGCAGCGCGTCTTTGGAGCTGTCGGTTTTATTGCCACTGTAGCGGCTCTTGCACTATGGGGCAAAGGTGGCTATGAGATGCCGTTCAATGCCAGTATTGTTTTACTGAACTGGTATCCTCTGCTGACCCTGCCGTTGTTCATCTATATGGGGTATATGCTGTCAGAATCGGGCATCGCCAACGATCTCTACCGCATGTTTCATGTCTGGATGGGCCCACTTGATGGAGGTCTGGCCATAGGCACCATTGTTCTGATGGTGGCTATATCAGCCATGAACGGCTTGAGCGTTGCCGGCATGGCCATCGGTACCAGTATAGCCCTGCCTGAGATGCTCAAACGTGGCTATGATAAGCGAATGGTCACCGGAGTAATTCAGGCCGGCAGTTCTCTGGGGATCATGGTCCCACCGTCTATAGTTCTGGTACTCTATGGCATGATCGCCAGGCAGCCAGTGAGCCAACTCTGGCTGGCGGGCGTCTTTCCCGGCCTCCTGCTGGCAGCCATGTTCATAGTATATATTGCCGTCAGATGTAAACTTCAGCCTGAACTGGGACCATCACTGCCTGTTGAAGAAAGGCAGATGGCCTGGAGCGAAAAATTCAGATTGTTGGGTGCTGGTTTTCTGCCCCTGATTATTATTTTCTCGGTAACCGGACTCTTTATGGCAGGCGTAACCAGCCTGGTTGAAAGTTCGGCGGTAGGTGCTGGAGCAGCGACCATCGCCGCTTTCGCCAAAGGCCGGTTAACGCGAAAGGTTATGGACTTCACCCTGCGCCAAACGCTCAGTGTCAGCTGTATGTTCATGTGGATTATTTTGGCGGCACTCTGCTTCGGCGCAGTCTTCGACGGCCTGGGTGCAGTGCATGCAATTGAAATACTCTTTCTCGACAAATGGGGCCTCAGCCCTTGGGGAGTTCTCATAATGATGCAGGTTTCCTATATTATTATGGGTATGTTTCTCGACGATACAGCCATGCTCGTTATCGTCGCACCATTGTATATCCCGCTGGTGATCACGCTGGGGTTCAACCCCATCTGGTACGGAGTTCTTTATACTGTAACCTGCCAGATCGCCTATATGACTCCGCCGTTTGGCTATAATCTTTTCCTGATGAAGGCAATGGCTCCAAAAGAAATAACGCTGGTCGATATTTACAGCTCCATTGTTCCTTTTGTCATCATTATGGTGCTTGGCTTAGTGTTGATTATGATCTTCCCGGAAATTGCTATCTGGTTACCGCAAACATATTTTGCCAGATGACAATAAGAAGAAGAAAATAGTCTTTGATTTTGTGATCTTTCGACCTATAGTAGCGGCGTATAACTCTATCATGGCGCGGATTAACCATAGTTCCGATGAAACCGAAAAACGGGATACAACTCATGAAACCAAGAGAAGTTAAAACAATCGCGGATGCCAAAAAGATTGTTGAAGAAAGGAACCTGAGCCACATCAAAATTGGCCTGTTTGACAATGACGGTGTTATGCGGGGCAAGTACATGAGCCGGGAAAAATTCTTTTCTTCGCTCACCGGCGGCTTTGCTTTCTGCGATGTCGTTTTGGGGTGGGATTCGAAAGATCAGTTGTATGACAATACCACTTTCACCGGCTGGCATACCGGCTACCCCGATGCTCCGGCCAGAATATTGCCCCATACCTGTCGTGAAATTCCCTTTGAAGACGGCATGCTGCTGTTTCTTGCCGAATTTGACGGTGAAGCCGAAGCTGTCTGCCCCCGTGCCGCCTTGCGCCGGGTCATAGAGAAAGCTGCTGCAATGGGATTTGATCCTTTTGCCGCACTGGAATACGAGTTTTTCCTATTCGATGAAACGCCAGACAGCATCAGAGAAAAGAATTTCACCAATCTCAAGCCATTCACACCCGGCTGGTTTGGTTATTCGATGCTTCGTAATTCAACCCATGCTGAGCTGTATCATGAAATGATGGAACTTTCGGAGAAGATGGATTTCCCCCTGGAAGGCCTCCACACCGAAACAGGGCCTGGCGTACTGGAGGCGGCTATTACGGTTGATGAGGCCATGGCTGCCGCCGATAAGGCTGCCCTGTTCAAAACCTTTATCAAGGTATTCGCCCAGCGCAAAAATTTGATAGCCACGTTCATGGCCAAATGGTCCAACAAATATCCTGGCCAAAGCGGTCATATTCATGTCTCACTACGTCATAAGGAGAGTGCAAAATCGGCTTTTTATGATGCCAGCAAAGAACACAACATGAGCGACCTTCAACGTCAATTTGTTGCCGGTCAACAAAAACTCATGCCGCAGCTGTTGTGCATGATCGCCCCCACTGTAAATAGCTACACCCGTCTTATTCCTGGTTTCTGGGCGCCAACTGACGCCACCTGGGGGGTCGAAAATCGAACAACGGCCCTGAGAGTAATACCCGGCAGCGACAAATCCCAACGGGTTGAATATCGCCTGGGAGCAGCGGATGCAAATCCTTACCTGGCATTGGCGGCAGCGCTTGGAGCCGGACTGTATGGTATTGAGCAGGCGTGGGAGCCGGAACCTATGATCAAAGGCAACGCCTACGACCAAAAACATCCAGAATATTTAGCTTTGCCAAAAACCTTGTGGGATTCTGCCCAGGCATTTAAAACATCCGAAGCGGCCCGTGCGTTGTTTGGTGATACTTTTGTTAACCATTTTGCCGCCACACGAGAGTGGGAAGAACGCGAGTTCCGCAAGCATATTACTGACTGGGAGTTGGAGCGTTATTTTGAAATTATTTAACCATCCTCGATTTCAATTTTTCTTAAAAATGAGATAATTTATGAGCAATACATTTTCGACAATCAGTCCAATTGATAACTCCATTTACGTTACCAGACCCTACGCAAGAGCGGAAAACATACAGGCGACCTTAGATAAAGCCAAGGCGGCGCAACAGAGCTGGAAAAAAAATCCTTTAAGTGAACGTAAGGCCTTGTGCAGCAAAGCAATTGATGCCTTTGTCGCCAAAAAAGATCAGATAGCCGAAGAAATCTGCTGGCAGATGGGTCGTCCCATTCGCTCGGCGGCGGGTGAAGTGGGTGGCATGGAAGATCGGGCCCGGACCATGATCAAGCTGGCGGACGAGGGCTTAGCACCGGTCAAACTTGACAAAAAGCCAGGTTTTGAGCGCTGGATTCAACGGGAACCCGTTGGCGTTGTTTTTGTCATCGCACCTTGGAATTATCCTTATTTAACGGCCATTAACGCAGTGCTGCCCGCTATCCTTGCAGGCAATGCGGTTATTTTGAAGCACTCTGCCCAAACCCCCTTATGTGCCGAACGATTGCACGAAGCATTCACGGCTGGCGGCCTGCCCGAAGGAGTGTTTCAATACCTCCACCTGACCCATAATGACACCGAAACTATCATCAAAGATAAACGTGTTAATTATGTAGCCTTCACCGGTTCAGTTCCAGGCGGGGAGATGGTCGAAAAAGCCGCCGCCGGGCGATTTATCGGGATCGGCCTTGAGCTGGGCGGCAAGGACCCCGCCTACGTCCGGGCGGATGCAGATCTTGCCCACGCCGTGGACACAACTATGGATGGGGCCTTCTACAACTCGGGCCAGTCTTGCTGCGGCATTGAACGTGTCTATGTCCACGAAGCAGTTTACGATGAATTTTTAAAGCAGGCGGTGAACTGCGTAAAGGCCCTGAAACTTGGCCGCTCTGATGATCCGGAAACCACCCTGGGGCCAGTCGTCCGCACGAGTGCCGCCGATTTCGTGCGAGAGCAGACTCGAGAGGCAATCGAACAGGGTGCGGTAGCACATATTTCAGCGGCTGACTTTCCTTTGGATAAACCCGGTAGCCCGTATCTGGCTCCACAGCTTCTGACTGAAGTAAATCACACGATGCGGGTGATGACGGAAGAAAGCTTCGGCCCTGTTGTCGGTATTCAAAAAGTCGGCAGTGACGAGGAGGCAGTTGAGCTGATGAACGATAGTGAGTTCGGTCTTACTGCTGCCATTTTCACCAGAGACTTCGATAAAGGTATTGAACTCGGCCAGCAAATTGACACCGGCACCTTTTTTATCAATCGTTGTGACTATCTTGACCCATTTTTGGCCTGGACTGGAGTGAAAAACTCCGGCCATGGCTGTACTCTTTCCGTACTTGGCTATGAATCTATCACTCGGCCAAAATCTTTTCATATTAAAACAGAACTTTAAGAGGATATTGCATTGACTTACTCTGCTAATTGGAACTATCCAACGAATGTTAAGGTGGGAGCAGGCCGGATAAAAGAACTGGCTGGACTCTGTCAGGCTCTTGGTATGCAGGCACCGCTCCTCATTACCGATCCTGGCATCAGTACTTTACCGATGCTGCAAAAAGTAGTGGAAGAGGTGAAAGCTGCCGGCCTTCGCTGCGGATTATTTTCGGCCATCAAAACCAATCCAACGGGAGAAAACGTTCAGAACGGTGTTGATTTTTACAAAAAAAATGGCCATGACGGAGTGATCGCCTTTGGTGGGGGGTCCGGTTTGGATGCTGCCAAAGCAGTGGCCTTGATGGTCGGGCAAAGTCGACCCCTCTGGGATTTTGAGGACGTTGGTGATAACTGGACAAGGGTCAATGTTGACGGCATGGCCCCGGTTGTGGCGGTCCCTACCACTGCCGGATCCGGATCTGAAGTTGGAAGAGCAGCGGTCATCACTGATCAAGCTCAACATCTTAAGAAGATCATCTTCCATCCGAGAATGTTACCGGCACAGGTCATACTGGACCCGGAACTGACTATCAGCCTGCCGCCATCGGTAACTGCCGCAACGGGTATGGACGCTCTTTCTCATAACCTGGAAGCTCTCTGTTCCCCATTCTATCACCCGATGGCCGCAGGTATTGCCGCTGAAGGTATACGTTTGGTCAAGAAATACCTGCCAAAGGCAACAGCAGACGGCACAGACATAGAAGCCCGGACCCAGATGCTGGTCTGTTCGAGTATGGGCGCAACCGCATTCCAAAAAGGGCTCGGCGGCATGCATGCCCTGGCCCATCCGCTTGGAGCTTTGTACGATGCCCATCACGGCATCTTGAATGCGATTCTCATGCCCTACGTTTTAAAGGCAAACCGCCTAGAGATTGATGAGCGAATTACCAGATTGACCCGATATATAGGTCTACAGGAAACAGGTTTTGACGGTTTTATGAGCTGGGTGTTGCAGATGAGAGAGCAGTTGGGTATTCCCCACACCCTTGCTGATATTGATATTGATGACAGCAAGGCTGAAGCGATTGGTAAGATGGCGACAGAAGACCCATCTGCCGGTGGCAACCCAATAAGCTTCAGTGCTGAACAGTACCAACAGATATTCAAAGATGCCGTCGGTGGCAAGCTGTAAGGTCCTAAAGAGTATGAAGATTGCCATCCTGCAGTGCGACGATGTCCTGGAGAAATTTCAGCCACAATTCGGTAATTACCGGGATATGGTCAGGCAGATGTTTCAGCCGTTTGATGGCCCTTTTGAGTTTTCAGGCTTTGATTGCCAGAAGGGTCATTTTCCGGAAGATATAGACAGTTACGATTGTTATATCACCACCGGCAGTAAAGCCAGTGTCTATGATAAACAACCGTGGATTGGGCAACTCATACGATTTGTTGGACAACTCGACAAACATAAAAAGAAACTGATAGGCATCTGTTTTGGCCATCAAATCATAGCCATGGCCTGTCAGGGAATGGTCGAAAAATCCCCAAAGGGGTGGGGAGTAGGTGTTGCCGTAAACCAACTTGTGACCACCCCTGACTGGATGAGCGAAACAAAACCGGAATTAAACATCATCGTCAGTCATCAGGACCAGATTACCACCCTGCCCAAAGACGCAGTAGTCATCGCCAAAACTGATTTCTGTCCCTTTTTCATGGTTCAGTGGAACAACCATTTCCTCAGTATTCAGGGACATCCCGAATGGAATAGGGAGTATTCACGAGCTCTTATCAATGAGCGAAGAGCAATCATTGCCAAAGATCGAGTTGAAGCAGGTCTTAACTCTCTTAGCATTGAACCTGACAATCGACTCTTCACCCGCTGGATCCTGGATTTTTTAAAGGTCTAAACCAGGTCTGCCAACCAGCGCTCAATACGATCAAAAGCCTCATCTATCACCTCTAACTCGCCGCCAAAAGAAAGACGAAGATGTTTCTCGCCGCCCTCGCCAAAGGCCCCACCTGGGATGGTGATAACCTTTGCCTCTTCCAGCAGACGGGTGGCAACCTCCTGCGAGGACGCCTCTGAAAAAAGGTACTTAGCCATCACATAAAAAGCACCCTTTGGCGCAACATAGGAAAAATAATCTTTCAGCTTATCAAGTCTTGCGCAACAGAGTGTTCTTCGCTTAATAAGTTCTTCCCGCATTACGGCGACACATTCCTGGTCACCTTCAAGGGCGGCAAGGGCGGCAAATTGTGAAGGGGTTGGTGCGCAAATGGCCGTGGCATCATGAACTTTCATGATCTGTTCCATCCACCCTTTCGCGGCAGCCACCCAACCTACCCGCCAACCGGTAAGAGCATATTTTTTTGATAGCGAAGAAATCGAGATGACATTATCCCGGAATTCAGCCATACTGAGAGGGTTGAGCGGCATCTCGCCGTCATAGACCATATAATCATAGGCCTCGTCGGTGATGATGACAAAATTATTGACAATCGCCAGCTTGCAGAGCGCGATGGTCTCGGCATCAGAAAAGACAGTGCCGGTGGGGTTACCTGGATTGCAGAGAATTATAGCCCGTGTCCGGGGGCTTATTGCCTGACCGATGGCCTGCAAATCCAATCCCCATGTCTCTGTAAGCGGTACAAACTTCGGAATGCCGCCGGCAAGGAGAATCTGTTCGGTATACGAGGCATAGGTTGGAGAAGGCAGGATCACTTCATCCCCCTGATCGACAACCGTCAAAATCGTCGCCAGTAAGGCCTCCATTCCACCAACGGTCACACAGATTTCGCTGTCAGGATCCACCGTGATGTTCTTTTCCGACAACATATAGTCAGCTATTTTTCTTCTCAGCGCAGGCATACCGGTTTGCAGGGAATATTTACCGCTGCCGGGATCTTCCACCAGCACTCTCGTCACCGCCTCCACTATGTGCGGTGGCGTGGCAAAAGACGGAACCCCCTGACCGAGAGAAACACAACCGCCGATCCGTGCAGCGATAATCGCCATCTCTTTAGTGGCGGATGGGGCAATATTACGCACCCGTTCACTTACCTGATAATGATGCGGGGAAATCGTCGTAAGATCCATAGTGCTGCCTCAGCGATCAGGAAATATTTTACCTGGGTTCAAAACCATGTTGGGATCAAAAAGCGTTTTGATTTTTCTTTGCAGCTCAATGCTGCTTTCTGAAAGTTCCATATTGAGATACTGGGACTTGGCGATACCGATTCCATGCTCACCGGAAATTGTCCCCTGTAATCGCAATGTCAATTCGAGCAAGGCCTTGGTTCCGGCCCGAGCCAAATCTTCACCGGCAAGATCCTGAGTGGTTATATTGAGGTGAATGTTGCCGTCACCGGCATGACCAAAGGCAAAAACCTCTATGCCATACTCTTTTTCATAAAAAGGCAGGGCATCAACCAGTTCTGCTATGGCGGTCAGAGGAACGACGATATCTTCCGGGATATAAAGCTTTGCATACTCGTGGATGCGCAGACTGACCTGACGGCGAACCGCCCATATTTTATCCCGTTCCTCTTTCGTTGCGGCCTTGATCAATTCGATAGCTCCCTCTGCGGCGGCAACCGAACAGATGGCTTCAATCTCTGCATCAATCTGACTTTCCGGTCCATCAATCTCAATTATCAGGATGGAAGGCTTATCTCCGGGCAGGGAAAAGGGCAGCAGTTCGCCGATGAGCGAGAGGCACTTATGGTCAAGAAACTCGATGGCACTTGGCAGGTAGCCATGAGCCATAATTGCCGCCACACAGTTCATAGCGGAAACCATATCATTGAAGACACACATCATGCCGGTGGTGGCAGCTGGCCTCGGGAGAACCTTCAGGGTAAGCGAGGTAATTATCGCCAGGGTGCCCTCGCTGCCCACGAGTAAATTGGTCAGGTCGTATCCCACCACGCCTTTTCTGGTCTGCACCCCGGTGGAAATGAGCTGGCCATTGGGAAGAACCGCTTCCAGGCCGAGGATATAGTCCCGGGTGGTGCCGTATTTAACACAAGCCGGACCTCCTGCATCGGTTGCGGCATTGCCGCCAATAGTGCTCTGATCCATGCCAGCAGGATCCGGCGGGTAGAACAGGCCTTGCCGGTCGGCTGCATTGCGAACCTCCTGGCTAATTACTCCCGGCTGGACCTTCATGATGAAATTTTTGGTATCGATAAGCTCAATTTTATTGAGGGCCATGGTCGACAGCACCACTCCACCCATTGATGGCAGACAGGCCCCGGCCAGTCCCGAACCGCCACCCCGGGGGGTAACCGGAAATCCGTGGGTGTTCGCCAGTTCCATGAGGAGCTGAACATCACGGACGCTTTGCGCACAAACAACCAGCTCGGGGGAAAACTGCAGTTTCGAGGCATCAGTGGCATATTCAGCAAGAACTTCAGGGGCGCTCAGGACAAATTCAGCGCCGATCCTGTCCCTGATGTCAGCCTTAATCTTTTCGGTAAGGGGTGAATATTGAATCATGGCAGATGATAAAGAATGGGTAGAACAGCCTATCAGCCGTGGCCAAAGCCAGGGACATAGAGACGCTGCTCAATTTTTTTCAAGATAATGATGGCCAGGGTAACCAGACCAAGATAATACAATCCGATAATGGAAAAAACCTCGGTGTAACGAAAAGACTCGGCAGCAATAGTCTTTCCTTCTCCGGTCAATTCAATACAGGTGACGATGAAGGCCAGGGAAGAGTACTTTATCAGGTAGATGATCTCATTGCCACAGCCGTGGATTGCCCGCCGGACGGCCTGGGGAACAATGATCCACAAGATGGTCTGAAACGTGGTAAAGCCCAAGGCCTGAGCGCCAAGATATTGACCGCTTTTTATGGACAGCAAGGCACCGCGTACATACTCGGACTGGTAAGCGCCACTGCACAGGGTAAAGCCGGTAACCGCAGCAACATACGGCGACAGGTAAATACCTAAATTCGGGAGGCCAAAATAAAGCACAAAGAGCTGGATAACCAGCGGCGTACCGCGAAATATTGCCGCATAGGCATTGCCAATTGTTCGGACAAGCGGATTGCCAAAGGTCCGTAAAGAACCGGCGAGAATACCAATAATCACCCCGCCGATTACCGAAGGAATGATAAGGGCGATGGACATGATCAGCCCCCGGTTTAAACTCGTCAGCAATTCATGGTAAAAGGGGGACAGTTCCACCATTACCCCTCCACCTCGGAGAGTTCATTGAGCCGATCACAAAACCCCTGGGATTTACTGGAGTTTCCAGCTGCCAGCAAGGTAGCAGGAGCCCCTTGCTCAATAATCCTGCCCTTTTCCATGAAAAGAATTTCATCGGCCAGGTTATAAATCAAGCTAATCTGGTGGGTCGCCATAATCATGGTCATCCCTTTGACCGCCAGCCCTTTGATAACGGAGATCACCTCCCCTATCAAGGTTGGGTCAAGCGCAGACGTCGGTTCATCGAGCAATAATATTTTAGGGTCCATTGCCAGGGCCCTGGCAATGGCAAGTCGCTGTTTCTGCCCGCCTGAGAGTTGAGCTGGATAGAGTGTCTCTTTATCACCGAGCCCCACCTGTTCAAGCTCCAGCCGAGCCCTCTGCCTGGCCACCGTCTTATCCATCTTTTTCACCTTGCGAAGGGCAATGGTGATATTATCGAGGGCGGTAAGATGATCAAATAGATTAAAATCCTGAAAAATCATCCCAACCTGCTGTCTCAGCTTATAAAGATCCTGTTTACGGGTAAAATCGATGTCTTCGCCCTCCAACTCGATCTTGCCTGAATCCGGCACAACAAGACAGTTAATGCATTGCAACAGGGTGCTCTTGCCTCCCCCGGAAGGGCCGATAAGCACCTTTATCTCCCCTTTGGCCAGCTCGACGCTGACAGAGTTGAGAATGGTGTCGTTGCCGAAAGATTTGGTTATATTATTGACCCGAAGAATATGGTTTTTTTCGGTCATTATTGGTTACCTTGCTGTGCGTATCCGGGAATGCGAACATGCTTTTCCAGTTTTCTCAGGGCGATCACGCCGGCCCAGGTGAGCAGAAAATAAATTATTGCCGCAGTAATATAGAGTGCCAGATGTTGGTAGGTGCGAGAAGCGACAAACTGGGTCCTGGCCATGATCTCCGGTGCGCCGATAACAAAGGCTAAAGCGGAATCCTTGAGGATGATTGAATATTCGTTGGACCAGGCGGGAATAGACATTCTGAGTATCTGGGGCAAGATAATGCTCTTAATCGCCTGCATCTCACTCATGCCCAGCCCAATTGCCGCTTTGAACTGTCCCCGGGGCAGCGACAAAATAGCCCCTTTGAAAATATTTGCCTGATAGGCGCCCGTGGTCATGCCCAGGACTATGGCGACGGTTGTAAAGGCGCTGAAATCTAAGCCTAAATAATTAAAGAGGCCGAAATAAAACAAAAAAAGCAGCACCACCACCGGCACGCCTCTGAAGATCCAAACATAGGTGGTCATCAGCAATTTTGTCAAGCTATTGCCATAGACCAGGCCGACTGCCATGAAAATGCCGATGACCAGGCCAAAAAGCATGGCAGCAACAACAATTGCGGCGGTAAGAAAGGACCCCTGGAGCAAATATGGCAAGGAATCAATGACGACTGATAAGGCGTTTGGCATCGAGTTACCTGGAAATTGGAGACAAGATAATTCCTGCCATTATGGTTGTATCGGAGTAATGCAAAACATCGTCTCTGTAAAAACGTCAAAGACGGGCTATTGCCCAACAAAGCAATCGACCCGTCTTTGATCTGCCTTCGATTTAAGTACTATTTGTTTAATTCATACTTGTTGACCAATGCGGTCCACTCAGGAGTTGCCATAAATTTGACAAGAGACTTATTTACTTTTTCAAGCAGTTCTTTATCTTCTTTACGAAGTGCATAGCCAAATTGTTCGTCACCCATGCCAAAAGTGCCGACGACCTGGATATCTTTTTTGGAAGCAGCATCTTTTGCCGGAGCATCATCCATTGCTGCCGCATCAATCCTGCCGTTCAGAACATCTTCTACAGCAAGCGGTGCGGAACTGTAATAGCGGAGTTCAAAATTCCAGCCTTTTTCGGCGGCTTGCTCTTTGAGCCATTTAGCCTCGGATGTACCCTGCTGCACGCCAATAACTTTTTTGCCGGTGAGAATGTCATTGACGGCCAGCGGTGAACCTTTCTTGGTGACCATAACCTGCTCAATCACCCAATATGGTATAGAAAAGTTAACCTGCTTGGCCCGCTCTGGAGTAATACTCATCCCTGAAGCGATAATGTCAATTTTCTTGGTAAGGAGACTGGTTATAATGCCATCCCATTCGATGGGTTGGTGAACAACCTCAACACCAATATCTTTGGCCACCCAATTCATCGCCTCCACATCAAAGCCGCTAGGCTGGCCGGTTTTGTCTATATAGGCAAATGGAGGGAAGTTTGCGTCAATACCATTAACCAGTTTTTCGGCGCCGAAAGCTTGACCGGCGATACCGGCAAAAACCAGGGTCAGAAGACTACAAAAAAGAAATACTTTATTTTTAACCATTTTCCCCTTCCTTTGTTGTTAATTATGTTTGAAATTTTCTTCCAAACTGTTCGGTGGTGAGTCCCTGTTGCGCTCGATGCAGACTTTCGGGGACAAGCCCACAAATCATCTGAAGCATCCTTATATTTAAAGGATGCTATCATATCTATTTTTGGTAGCCTGGGCAAGATCTTTCAGGAAGAGTTTGCCCGGGTGAGGCCTGCTCATGGATCTTTTTTCCGAGAATATTGATGAATGAACTGGTAAAACTGAATATAAACATTCCACAGAACTCTTGATACTAAAAGAATCTGATATTACAGGTGAAAAACATGAAGATGACTATCGGCTTATCACAAATGAATTCCCAGGATAACAAGCAGGATAACCTGTTGGCCGCCGAAAAGTCGATCAAAGAGCTTGCGGCACAAGGAGCAAGCTTGATTATGCTGCCGGAACACTTCAATTTTCTCGGACCAGAGGCTCTGCGACGGGAAAACGCCGAACCTCTCGACGAGTCGCCCAGCCTTGACAGAATGCGCACTCTGGCCGCTCAATTAAAGGTACATGTGCATATTGGCAGTTATCTTGAGCGCGATGGCGACCGGTTTTACAATACGGGAGTCGTCTTCGATGACAATGGCGAAAGAATTGCCAAATATCGTAAAATTCATCTTTTTGATGTCGAGATCCCCGGCGGAAAAAGCTATCGGGAATCGGATACCATTTCCCCCGGTACTGAGGTGGTGACTTTTGATATTGGCGATTTCCGTTTTGGCATGGCCACCTGTTATGATCTGAGATTTCCTGAACTTTTCAGACGTCTTGGCGAAATGGGCGCAGATGTCATCATGCTGCCAGCGGCCTTCACCCTGCAGACTGGCCGGGATCACTGGGAACTGCTGCTGCGCGCCCGAGCCGTTGAAAATCTTTGCTGGGTGGCGGCCGCCGGCCAGTGGGGATCTTTTCCCCCGGAGAATTTAACATTTGGAAGAAGTATGGTTATCAACCCATGGGGCCTTGTCGTCAGGCAGGCTCCGGATGGTGTCTCAACTGTCACCGCGGAGCTGGATCTTGAAACCCTGCGTGCAACCCGCACAAGATTTCCTGCTCTTAACCATATTCGCAGGGATATTTTTCCCTGAGAATCTTCAGGGATGAGAGTTTACCCCATTAACCATAGACTTAGCTCCTGACCCACACCCGAAAGAGCAAATATAACGGAAATACATTTATTTAATTGATTTTTTGTGTTACCATGTGTCTTCCGATCCGTGAAATGGCCGTTGAATTCTCTGATAATTGAACGCCTTTTATCACTCACCGTTGGTGCTTGCACTCCCTTTCAGTTTTTTATGCCCTTCAGCTATACCGCT
Source organism: uncultured Desulforhopalus sp. (assembly GCA_963677465.1). Lineage (GTDB taxonomy): Bacteria > Desulfobacterota > Desulfobulbia > Desulfobulbales > Desulfocapsaceae > Desulforhopalus_A. The sequence continues at coordinate 5,524,409 of OY781976.1, forward strand.
TGATCCATTAGTCAGAAATAAGCAGAGATAGGCAGAAATTAAAGCAATACTCTCTCAAACTGGGCCGCCAAATACGGACCATACAGTGTTGTATGGTCACGTCTACAGGTCTTAGCATGGTCCAGTTTCAATTCTGGAGGACTAAAATATGAAGCACAACATTGTTTATACCGACATCGCTATTGAACCAGTCAGGACAGCTCTACTGTTAGCTGCCGGAACCGGAAGTCGACTCGCACCTTTGACTGACAGCACACCAAAATGCCTTGTTACGGTGAATGAAATATCCATCCTTGAGAGGCTGATTTGCTCTCTTAAAGAGCACAATTTCAATCGGCTTGTGGTTGTTATCGGCCATGAAGGCGACTGTATTCGCGATTATCTAGGAACGAGAAAAAAGGGTATGGATATTACCTATATCACCAGCCCTTTGTACAAAACCACCAACAACATTTACTCCCTTTGGCTGGCAAGAGATTTAATTAAAGAACCATTTCTGTTAATTGAGAGTGATCTTGTTTTCGATACAGATATGTTGACAGATATGGTCTACCCGGACCGGGTCGCAGTGGCGAAAATTGAGCCCTGGATGAATGGCACCACGGTAACACTTAACAAACAAATGGAGATTGACGCCTTTCATTGCGGCGCCCAGGCTGCTGATGGACAGGAATACAAAACAGTCAATATTTACAGTCTGTCGCTCGCCACATGGCAATTAGTCAAAGAACGATTGGATGATCATATCGCCAACAATATGGTGAATGGCTACTACGAAACTGTTTTTGCTGACATGGTCGAAGAAAACTGTCTGTTTTTTACCCCTGTTTTCTTTAACACCAATAGCTGGTATGAAATTGATACGATAACTGATTTGCGGGCCGCAGAACTGGTGTGCCATAGCAATGATATGCCAACGCCATTTACTATTGGTCCGTTCGTCAATTCTTCAAAAACTGTACGTCACTCACGCGACATTACGTCCATGGTAATGGCCCCAACTTCGAAATTGCTCCAGTAAAAACATATGACAACAACACACCCTACAGCAGAGGAACGGTACGAGACTATATCCAAACAACACGGTGGCTACTGGCGGCATGGTTTTACCGATCATAACTACCTGTATAACCTCTATTTTCCACCTGAGGATTTCTTTAGTCACATTACCGAACACATCCATCAACTGGTGTTAAATTATCCTATTGCGCAAAAGGATCTGGCAAATCTTGTGGGTGAATTGATAAACCAGCCGGCTGAGCGAATAGTCGTTGGTAATGGCGCAGCAGAACTTATTAAAATTATTGCCGGGCTGGATCGTAAAATGATTGTGCCGGTGCCATCGTTTAATGAGTATGTCAATGCAGTCCCTGATGGTGATGTCATCCAGTTCAATATTGATCCGCCCTCCTTTCAGCTGGACGTGGAAAAGTTCGCCAAAGAGGCGATTCGTCAGCAGGCCCGATTGGCGGTAGTGGTTTCACCAAACAATCCAACGTCACTTCTGATCCCGAAAGATCAACTTATCTCTCTGGCCAAAAAACTTAGCAGTCACGACTGCATGCTCATCGTTGATGAATCGTTTATTGATTTTACCCAAAACGGCGACCAGCAAAGCCTGGAAAGCGACATTGAACAGTATCCGAATCTGGCAATTTTCAAAAGCATGAGCAAGGCCTATGGTATTTGCGGAATTCGAATCGGTTATATGCTCACGGCCAACGTCGATTTTTTAAATCACGTCCGCAATGGGGTATCTATCTGGAATATCAACGGTTTTGCAGAAGAATTTTTACGCCTTGCACCTCAGTATAAAGAGAAATTCAAACAAAGCTGCAGTAAGGTCATGGCGGATCGGGATCAGTTTTACCTGGAATTACAAACAATTCCAGGGATGATCGTCTACCAGCCGGATGCCAATTATATTTTTTGCCGGTTACCTGATCACAGTTCGCCCGCACCTTTCGTAACTGAAAAATTATTTACGGCTCACAACATCTATATCAAGCACTGCGAAGGCAAGACGATGCCGGAATCTGACCGTTATGTCCGCATAGCCAGCCGCACCCAACCTGAGAATCAGCGCTTGGTAGAAGCATTACGCAATATTCTCGCATCGGAGTAATTTTTTATGGAAGCATCATCACCACATTCGCCGGCTCATCCGGACGCACCATTGGTTGCCTCTCCAGTTTCCTCTGAAAAATCCATCCTTTCCTATGCTGCGGATTTACCGAATACCTGCTCTCTCATCGGTCTTCTTTGCGCAGTGCTGGCGATATATTTTGCCATCGTCGGTCTGTTTCATGCGGCTATGATCGGCTTGATCTGGGCAGTCTTATTTGACTGGAGTGACGGCATACTGGCCAGGCGTATGAAAGGGCGAACGGAAGTACAAGGGCTCTACGGAGCCCAGCTGGACTCTCTCATTGATATTGTCAGTTTTGGCATCTGTCCGGCCATTATTCTTTTGAGTTATGGCCATTTCAGCCCCTGGTTCATTCCCGGCGCTTTTTTCATCGTTGCCACAGGTGTCATTCGGCTCAGTTATTTTAATGTTTTCGGCCTTGTAGATAAATCGACCTATATGGGTTTTCCCCTCGACAATAACGTTATTATCCTGGTCTTTACCTTTGTCTTCAGTGGCTTGTTCAGTCACGCTGCGTTTTCTATCTTTCTCTATATCCTCCTTGTATTACTGGCCTTGTTGAACGTAGCCCCCATAAAGACACCAAAGTTTGCCGGTCGCTGGTATTACGCACTCATTACATATACAATTGCCATATCTGCCATACTTGGTTGGCAATGGTCGCTCATCTAAGCCGCTGCCCTGCGGGACAAATCTCCTATACGAAAACAATATGAATTTATTACACATTTCTGATTTGCATTTTGGACCACGCCATTGGGAGGGAGATGATCAATTGTTGCTTGCCAAAATCAACTCTTACCATGCGGATATTGTTATCAATACAGGTGATAACACCACAGATGGGCTGGAAACCGAATACGTTAAAGCAGGGCGCTTTTTAAAGGCGATACAATGCAAAAATGTCATATCCACTATCGGCAATCATGATAAAAGGAATATGCGCTCCCATGAGTTATTCAGGAAATATATCAATAATTCCGAAATAATCACCATCCCTGAATCGACGAAGACCAAAAAGAAGAATCTCTTTCTTAATCGGGAAATAACCAAGGTGAGTGACAATTTTACCGATATAAATTCCATCACCAAAGTTGACGTAAATGGAAAAAAGATTCTGGTCGTCAGCATCGATTCCAATGAACTCTACAGTGATGATGGCTTTGTCGAAAAAGAGGTTTTGCATGCGGTTTCAGAGCAGATCAATCAGATCGAATATGACCTCCTGCTGTTACAGACCCACTATTCCATCCTTGGTACTGACGAGTGTCCACTTAAAAATTCCGCAGTGCTGATTGATTTTGTCCACAAGCATAAAATAGAATATGTCTTTTGTGGACATACCCATGACCTTGAGTTGATGCAAACCAGAGATCTTTATAAAAAACATACGTTTAACCATTTCAGATGCGGCTCTTTGTCTTCCAGCAACATTGAAAACGATGACAATATGTTTGTCTATTATGAAAATCTGGGCGATGACGATATGCGTTTGCATCTCGTGCGTATTTTCCAAAATGATGGAAAGCTCACCTTTAAAGAAGAAATTGTTGTTTAAAGGCATTAGTTCATCTTTCAAATACTAGCTCCCGTCTGCACCAGCCTACTGATCACACTGCCATCTCTACTCTGGAGGCTGGCATCATTTTTGATCCTCTTTTTCGACCGGACAATTTTGATGGTTTCTCTTCGAACAAACAAGGAGTATACTTCTGCTCACAATTAGAAATTTCTTATCAAAGTTTTGTGGTCTTTTTACATAAACCATTCATCAGAGGTTACACAGTGGACATCACATTCAAAAAAGCTGACGCCTTGAAGCATCACCCCGAAGATTCCACCCTTGGTTTTGGGACAATCTTTACCGATTATATGTTCAATATGGATTACAACCCCCAGGAGGGCTGGCATAATCCCCGCATTGAGCCCTATGGCCCGATCGCAATGGACCCTTCCACCATGGTTCTCCACTATGGACAGTCAATATTCGAAGGTTTAAAGGCATACAAGACTGACTCGGGTACAATTCAACTTTTCCGGCCCAAGGATAATATAAGTCGTCTCAATAAATCAGGTCATCGGCTCTGCATGCCCGAACTGGATGAAGCCTTTATCCTTAAAGCTTTGTTACAGCTCTTAAAAATTGAAAAAGAATGGGTCCCCAGTACACCGGGAACATCTCTCTATATTCGACCGACAATCATTGCCACCGACCCCTATGTTGGTCTTCGTTCATCACATACCTACCGGTTATTTATCATTTTATCTCCTGTTGGCGCATATTATCCGGAAGGTTTTAATCCTGTAAAAATCTGGGTCACCACAGAATATGTTCGCGCCGTCAGGGGCGGAGTTGGTCAGGCAAAAACAGCCGGCAATTATGCGGCAAGCCTCTATGCCACCGACCTTGCCAATAAAGACGGCTATACTCAGGTTCTGTGGCTTGACGGCGTCGAGCTGAAGTATATTGAAGAAGTTGGCTCAATGAATATCTTTTTCGTGATCGGCGACGAACTCATTACTCCACAGTTAAATAGAAGTATTCTGTCTGGAGTAACTCGAGACTCGGTCATACAACTGGCCAAATCCTGGGGTGTCAAAGTCAGTGAAAGGAAAATCAGTATCGACGAAATCTACGAGGCCCATGAAAAGGGACAACTCAAAGAGGTTTTCGGTTCTGGCACCGCTGCAGTTATTTCCCCTGTGGGAAAAATTAAATACAACGGCAAAGAAATAACCATTGCCGGAGGAGAGGCAGGGCCACTTTCGGCAAGACTCTTCAAAGATCTTACCAACATCCAGTACGGAAAAGCTGAAGATCCTTTCAACTGGACAATGCCCGTAGAGTAAGTAATCTGACCTGATGACAAAAAGGGGATCTCTTCGACAAGAGATCCCCTTTTTTGTTTAATGGGGAATGAGCTTTTTGTCGTTCAAGCTACAATATTATCATTTCTTCTTTGGCATAAATCACTGCCAGTATCCTGGCCGTCTCGTTGCCATGACAGGCAACGACATGGGGCATAGTTGAATCATAATAAATAGAATCTCCGGGGTTCAGTATTTCTGTTTTATCCAGGAGAGTCACCTCAACCTTGCCTTGCAAAACAAAAATTATTTCCTCCCCAATATGTTGATTTGGCTCAATATTTTTTTCTTCAACAGGGTTGAGCGTTACCAGAAAAGGCTCCATGTGCCTGTTTTTTTTCTTTTGGCCAAGAGACTCATAACTGTATCCACCACCCTCACCTTCATTTGAGTTAAAGCGGGATACGGTTTTGCGGCCATCACTTCTGACCAAGCAATAGGGAGAGTCACCACTTTCACCGAAAAAATCCCCCACCGGCATTTCAAAAACCTTTGCCAGACTGACAAGATATCCAAGAGGCGGTGAAACCATATGACCTTCTATGCTGTACAGAGTTGCTTCAGCAATTCCCGATTGTATTGCCACATCAGCGAGGGACAAACCTTTTGCTTTTCTCAGAGTCCTGATCTTTTCGCCAATTTTCATCTCTTTGCCTGGCATTGTGTATCTCCTTTGTCCGGGGGGGGTACTTGGAAATAAATACAGTTATTCAGACAGTTATACGTCTGGCCAAAGTTCAGCCGATTGTTCCCGCAGTTTCATTTTCATAACTTTGCCACTTGCCGTCAGTGGAAAAGACTCCAAAAAGTGTACAAACTTTGGCGTTTTAAACCAGGCTATTTTGCCGTGACAGAAGTCAATGACATCTTGGGGCGAGATATCAGCATCAGGGTAGGGAATGACAAAGGCGCCCGGCTGTTCACCATATTTTTTACTGGGCACGCCCACCACCTGAACATCCTGTATCCCATCAATATGATGGAGAAAATCCTCTATCTCTTTAGGATAAATATTTTCGCCGCCACGGATAATCATATCCTTGATGCGCCCGGTAATCGCAAAATAACCGTCCTCATCCATTATACCAATGTCGCCGGAATGCAGAAAACCATCTTTGTCGATAGCTTCAGCGGTGGCCTCGGGCATCTTATAATAGCCCTTCATGATATTATAGCCGCGACAAACCACTTCGCCGTGCTGTCCGGGCGGAAGAGTCTCTCCCGTCTTTTGGTCGACGATCTTCACCTCAATGCCGGGCATTGCCTTGCCGACGGTCTCACACTTCTTCTTTATGGACGGTTCGTTGTACATGGTTTGGGTCATGCCCGGAGATGCCTCTGTGAGCCCAAAAACAATGGTCACCTCGGTCATGTTCATCTTCTCGATACAGTCATTCATACTTTTCACCGGACAGGGTGAGCCGGCCATGATGCCAGTCCGCAGTGAAGAAAAATCAAACTTATTGAACAACTTATGGTCCATCATGGCAATAAACATGGTGGGCACACCATACACCCCGGTACATTTTTCCATCTCAATGGACATCATCACATCGACAGGGTCGTAGGTTTCGACAAAGACCATTGCTGCGCCATGATTGACACAGGCCAACACACCCAGGACGCAGCCGAAACAGTGGAAAAGCGGCACAGGAATGCATATGCGATCGACATGACTGAAATTCTGCCCGGCCCCAAGCCAGTAGCCATTGTTGCCAATATTGACATGGGTGAGCATAACACCCTTCGGGAAACCTGTGGTTCCTGAAGTGTATTGCATATTAATGACATCATGGGGATCAAGGGAATCCTGCCGTTCCTGATACTCATCATCACCGGTTGCAACCGATAATGACAGGACCTCGGCCATGGAATAGAGACCCCGGTGTTTTTCCGGTCCAAGGAAAAACACCCTTTTCAGACAAGGATAGCTGCTTGAATTCAGACTTCCTCGTGGGTGAGTCTTCAACTCTGGAATCAGCTCGTACAATATTTCTAAGTAACTTGCATCGCGTAGCCCGTTGATAATAAATATGTTTTCACAGTCGGACTGTTTTAACACATAATCAATTTCCGCCGAGCGATAATTGGTATTGATGGTCAGCAATATGGCACCGATACGGGCAGTGGCAAACTGAAGAGCAACCCAGTGCGGCACATTCGTCGCCCACACTGCCACTTTTTCTCCCTTTTGAATCCCCATCGCCATCAGGCCCTTGGCCATGGCGTCCACCGTATCGGAAAACTCCTGCCACGTCTGCTTATACTCTCTTTCGACATAGGAAACAGCTGTCTGGTCGGGATACTTTTCCACGGTTTCCTTTAAAATCTGACCGAGTGTTATCTCCCTGACAATTTCTTTTCTTGGCATCGTTGTCACCCGCTAAAGAGTAAAGATTACTGCATAAATCTGAGCATCACCACCAACTGCGCTTAAACAGTGGGGAACAAGAGAATTATAGTACATCGAGTCACCTTCGCCGAGCAGATGGGTTTCCTTGCCATATTGCAGCTCAACCTGACCTGAAACAACAACGACAAACTCCTCACCTTCATGGGAGGATTTGTTTCGTTCTGAGGCGGGTGAAATTTTGACAAAGAATGGTTCCATATGGCGGTCAGCCTTGCCAACACCAAGGGGGTGATAGCGATAATGGCCTTCCGAGCTCTCCTTGTGTGAGGCAATCCCCTCTTCTCTTTCGGCGGATCTGGTTATCACCGGATCTTTGGCTATCTGGTCGTCCATAAAGGTACCGACCCGCTGGCCTAAGGCCCGGGAAATTTTCACCATAACACCTAAGGCCGGCGATACATTCCCCGCTTCAATATCTTCGATGAGGCTTGCGGCCAGGCCGGTTCTTTCTGAGAGATCATCGACACTCAGATCAAGTTTTTTTCTATATGTCTGGATCCTCTTGCCTATTTTTTCTGAATCACTCATACCCTTTACTCCCTATGCCACGATTTACGGAAAATGTTTCACTTGAAGAAGAGATTTCTTCAGCGGCGGCTTGGCGGACCTGGGGCCTTGGCCAACCACTGAAGAAATATTTATTTTTAGATATTGTCTCTCATCCAGTCCTTGGCCGTTTGAACTATTTCAATATTTTTCGGAATCAACTTGGGCTTTGCGGCAAAGCTATCCTTTAAGGCGGTGAGCACAACCTCCTCGGGCAGGCCAATCAAATCAAGAGAGAGAAGTGCTCCTAAAAGAGCAGTATTGGCTGCCTTGGGCACCCCTTTGCTGGTTGCAATCTCTGCGGCCGGAAAAGCGTACACGGTAACATTTTTCGGCAAGTCAAATTCTACCGGAATTTGAGAATCATAGATTATCACCCCGCCATCTTTAACGGTTGGCGCAAATTTTTCAAGAGATGGCTGATTCATTGCCACCAGAACATCCGGCCTGTCAACGGTTGGGGAACCGATTTCCTTCTCGGTCAAAACCACAGAGCAGGATGCCGTTCCACCTCTTTGCTCAGGGCCATAGCTTGGAAACCATGACACATTTTTACCGGCGTCATTTCCTGCATGGGCAAGCACCAGCCCGAGACTCAGAATTCCCTGGCCACCAAAGCCGCAAAACTTGAATTCTTTTTCAGCAAAATCGCCCGCATCAACACCCTCTGCGCTGCTGGCTTCAACCAGTTCACCCAGCGGTTTTACAGGAATCACATTGGCTTGCCGGGCAACCTCATCACTTCGATCGCGAAAATTGCCGAGCGGATAGGTCTTTTCCATCGCGTCAATGGTGAATTGTGCCGCAGCAACAGCACTGATTTTCATATTGGTCGGACAGGGCGAAAGGATTTCGACAAAGGCGTAGCCCTTACCTTCCTTTTGAATCTCTAAGGCTTTTCGTATCGCTTTTTTGGCCTTTAAAATTCTTTTGGTATCGGCCACAGAGACTCGTTCGATAAAGACCGGGGCCTCTAACTGGTTGAAGACCTCACAGACTTTAAGGGGAAAACCGCTTGTTGCCACATCTCTTCCCGCAGGCGAGGTTGCCGTCTTCTGGCCGGGCAATGTGGTGGGAGCCATCTGGCCACCAGTCATGCCGTAAATAGCGTTATTGATAAAAAAACAGACAAATTTTTCGCCACGGTTGGCAGCTTGAAAGGCGTTGTTAAAACCGATTGCACCCAGATCACCATCGCCCTGATAGGCGATAACCACCTTGCCTGGAAGGGCTCGTGAGAGGCCCGTTGCCACCGCAGAAGCCCTGCCATGGGGGGCGGCAACGTTACCGCAATCAAAATAGTAGTAGCAAAAAGCACCACAACCCACCGGCGAGACAAAGACGGTATCGTCCTGTATACCAAAATCTGCCAGAGCTTCGGCAATAAGCTTATGAATTATGCCGTGTCCGCAACCGGCGCAATAATGAGTGGCCTTGGTTTTGCTGCCGTCTTTTCTCTCGAAGTACTCGTAAAATCCTTCTGCTTTCTTTAACATTGGCCTGCCTCCATGAGTTTTCTGGCCGCAGCCACAACCTGCTCTGTCGTCACCAGCATCCCGCCCATTCTGTTGACCAACTCCACAGGCACATATGCTTTTCTATCGAGATGTAACAGGACATCGTCCCGGTACTGGCCATTACTCAGTTCCACCACCAATATTTTTTTACCTTTGGAAACTCTCTGCAACTCTTCCTCGGGAAACGGAAAAAGAGTGATCGGTCTGAATAAGCCGGCTTTAATACCCTGAGAACGAAGGACATCAACTGCCGAACGGGCAATCCTGGAGCTGGAACCGTAGCCGGTCAGTATCAGGTCTGCATCTTCAGTCAGATAGTTTTTTGATGCTGCATCAACACTCATTGACGCATACTTGGCATCAAGCAACCAATTATGTTTTTCCTGGAGGTCATTCTGGAGATATATCGATGAAATGAGATTTTTCCGGGTCTTGCTATCTCCCTGTACCGCCCATTCACTGGCATCAGGTGGAGTAAACTCACCCTCTGGCATTTCCAGAGTTTCCATCACCTGCCCGAGAACTGCATCGGTTAAGACAATAGCAGGATTACGGTATTTATAGGCGAGTTCAAAGGCCTTAATGGTCAGATCGCACATCTCCTGGACCGACGAGGGTGCCAGAACAATGGCCTTATAATTGCCGTGCCCGCCACCTTTGACCGCCTGATTATAGTCACCCTGCTCCGGTCCGATATTGCCAAGACCTGGGCCGGCCCTCTGCACATCGACAATCACGGCTGGCAGCTGGGCTCCGGCAAGATAGGAAATACCCTCACACATAAGACTCATGCCCGGGCCGGAAGACGCGGTCATAGACATTTTGCCGCTACTGGCCGAACCGTAAATCATATTGATGGCGCCAGTCTCACACTCTGCCTGCAAAAAGACTTTCCCCCGTTGCGGAAACAGTGATGCGGCGGAATGGGCAATTTCGCTCGCCGGAGTGATTGGATAGCCGAAGTAAATCTCGCATCCCGCATACAAAGCGCCGACGGTGACCGCCTCATTACCTTTGATGAATTTTCTCATGAGCGATTACTCCTTGTCCTTTTTGAACACCGCAATGGCGTAAGGTTCTGGACAATTGTAGAAACATATACCGCAACCGGTACATCCCTCTCCAACATATATTGCTGGAACATATCCCTTGATATTCATTTTCTCCGATAAACGAAGACAATCTTTAGGGCAAGCGTCTATGCACCTACCGCAGCCTTTACATTCGTCCTTATTGATTTGCGGATGAGATTCACCACCAAGCGTCTTGCAAGCCATTGCTCTCCTGCTCATTAATTGGAAGTCAGATTAAAAGGCAGGTCAAATTTCCCAAAAATTTGACAACCCTGTCATTACGGCCAATGAATCTATTGTATTGATTGTAATTTGTCTACAAATTTGGTTATTTTTTGGTGATTGAAAATTGATATGGATGATCAGAAAAGCAACCGCTTACCGGGATAATGCCGCAAAAGAGTATCGAAAAAGCAGCATTTCGCCACAGGGAGAAATCATTGCCAGATCTGTACATTGCTGCAAACCACAGGCTTCACTACCAATTAATCCCAGGCGATACGACTCTGCCTTACCTCGTCTTTCTCCATGAAGGCTTGGGCTCTACAGCCATGTGGAAAGACTTTCCGGATTTATTATGCAAAAAGACGGCTTGCCCCGGACTGGTCTATGATCGCCTTGGCTACGGCAAATCTGCACCTTTAGAACATACCCGTACGATTCACTATTTACACAGCTATGCGCTCCAGGAGCTGCCAAAATTGCTTGAGGTTGTTATCCCTGAGAGACCTTTCATTTTATTCGGCCATTCCGATGGAGCAAGCATCGCTTTAATCTTTGGTGCAGAGCAGCCTCCTTTGCTGTGCGGTATTATTACTGAGGCAGCGCATGTTTATGTCGAAGATCAAACTATTGCCGGAATAAGAAGAACGAATGCAATTTGGACTGAAGGCAAACTCAGAGGTTTAACAAAATATCATGGAGATAAAGCAGAAACTCTCTTCAAAGCATGGTCGGAAACATGGCTGGCGAAGTGGTTCAGGCACTGGAATATTGAATATCTGTTGCCAAGTATTGAAGTCCCCCTGCTCGTCATTCAAGGAGCTAACGACCAATATGGCACCATAGATCAAGTTAAAACCATCGCCGCTAAAGTTTCAGGTGATGTTCAACAGGAGATAATTGAAAACTGTGCCCATGTTCCACATGCAGAAGCGCAAGAGGTGGTCTTAGAGCTTATGTCCGACTTTATTGCTCGCCTACCATAAATATCCAACAATCTATTGAAATAATAAGACAATACACCTCAATGAAACTCGTCGACAGCCACTGCCACCTTGATCTGGAAAAACATTTCCCACAATTCGAATCAGCACTCGCCCGAGCAAAAGCGGCAGGAGTTGACAAAATTATTCTGCCGGGTGTGACCCAGGCAGGCTGGCGACGGCTCATGGATCTATGCGATCCTCGGCAAGGGGTATTTGGCGCCCCCGGCCTGCATCCGCTGTACCTTTCTCACCACCAACCCCAACACATTGAAGAGCTGGAGGCCTTTATAGCAAGAGGCGGACCGAATGGACCACCGGTGGCTATCGGGGAAATAGGTCTTGACTACTATTTTGAGTCCACTGACCGTGCAGCTCAGCAACAATTATTTGAACATCAGCTGCAACTGGCCGCTGCTGCCCACCTGCCAATTCTCCTGCATGTTCGGAAGGCCCATGACCAAGTATTGGCAACTCTTCGGAGAAAACATTTTGCCCATGGTGGAATCGTCCATGCTTTTAGTGGCAGTTTTCAACAGGCCTGCCACTATATCAAGCTTGGTTTCGGAATCGGTATTTGTGGCACAATCACCTATGACCGTGCCAAAAGGATCAGAAAGGTTGCTGCGCAACTGCCACAAGAAGCACTTCTCCTGGAAACCGATGCCCCCGACATTCCACTGGCAAATCACAGGGATGAGAACAACCACCCACAGTATCTTCCAGAAATACTCGATGTACTTGCGGCTCTTCGCGGAGAGCCAAGGGAAACTACAGCAAACTACACCACCGCCAACGCAAAGCGCATCCTCGGCCTTCCTGACTAAATCTTTACTCTACTGTCCTTTGCCTGAGCAGTATTGATACGATTCCTAGACAGACTCCCGCCAATCGCATATACTGGTCTTATTACCACATAAGCCAACGGAGCCCACAGCGAATAATATACCTTGTGGGAGAAGAAATAACCTAGCGGGAGAGACAGCCTCATGGAAACAGATCTTTTTCTCAATTTGAGAAAATTCCTCGCACCGGAAATTGTTTACGGGGAAGGTTGTCTGGAGCTTGCCGGTCGTCATGCCCGGAATATGGGGGCATCGAAGATTCTTGTTGTCTCTGACCCCGGGGTGGATGAAAGTGGATGGACATCACGGGTTAAAGACAGTCTGCGAAGTGCCGACCTTGCCTACACATCTTTTGCCGATGTCTCCCCCAACCCCAAAGATCACGAAATAATGGCCGGTGCCGAACACTACCTTCGCGAGGGTTGCGATCTCATTATCGCTGTCGGAGGCGGCAGCCCGATGGATTGTGCCAAAGGGATCGGCATAGTAGTCACCAATGATGGATTTATTACAGAATTTGAAGGGGTGGACGAAATCCCCAATCCAGTGCCGCCGCTGATTTTTATCCCAACTACAGCCGGAACTTCGGCTGATGTTTCCCAGTTCGCCATCATCAACGATACCAGTCGGAAGGTGAAGATAGCTATAGTCAGCAAAATGGTCATCCCAGACATTGCCCTGGTCGATCCGCTAACAACGGTCAGTATGTCACCGGAACTGACCGCTGCCACCGGCATGGATGCTCTTTGTCATGCCTTTGAAGCCTATGTATCAACCGCCTCATCGCCACTCACTGATATGGCAGCCCGCTCCGCTGCCGATCTGGTGTTTAAAAATCTTTTTGGCGCCTATCTCGAACCTGAAAATATGGTGTATCGCAATAACATGATGATGGCCAGTCTCATGGCGGGCCTGGCCTTCTCTAATGCAAGTCTTGGCCTCGTACATGCGATGGCGCACAGTCTTGGCGGTGCCATGGGCCTGGCCCACGGTTATTGCAACGCCATTTTGCTGGAAAAAGTGATTCAATATAATTACCCCAGCGCTCAGGAAAAATATGAACAACTGATGAAATATTGCAGCTTTGCAATCAAAACGGAACCATCTTCTGCGCGAGCAGAAAACATTGCTGAACCGGTCACCCAGTTGCGTAAACAACTCGGCATCACCCAGCGACTAAAGGATATGGGAGTATCGCCAGCCGACCTCAGCCAACTGGCGAAATTTGCCTTTCAGGATCCATGCCTGGCGACGAATCCACGGGAAACCACCGTCGGAGAAATTGAAAATATCTACCAACAGGTTTATACCTGATTTATTTCCATGGCAGATCCTAAAAAAGATGGTCAATACATTTCCGCGCGAGAGAAATTTCTTGGATTCAGCCTTGAATCGACCCGTAAAAGCTATTATCCGCAACTTCAGCAACAGCTTGAAGCAGCGAAGGAAAATGAACGAAGATTGCAATTATTAATTGACAATCTTCCAGCGCAGATTTCGTACGTCGATAGTGATGAACGCTATGTAACCGTCAATCTCGAATATGAAACGCTTTTTCAGATTCCCTGCTCACAGATTATCGGACAGAAAGTTGCTGACCTTATCGGTGAGGAAAATTATTGCCGGATGAAAGACTATATCCAAAAAGCCCTTTCAGGCGCCAGGGTGCAGTTTGAATGTGAGTTCACCATTACCGGCCGAGAATCTCAGTGGCATGAATTCAGCTTTGTACCTGTGATCAGAAGTGCCGGGGAGGTGGACGGCTTTTATGTTCTGGTCCGCGATCTGACAGAAAAAAAACGGGCTGAAGAAGAACGATTAAAGCTGGAAGAAAAACTCCGTGTTGCCCAAAGACTCAATGCACTTGGGACTTTGGCGGGCGGTATTGCACATGATTTCAACAATCTTTTAATGGGAATTCAGGGGCGGACATCAATGATGTCGATTAATTTGGTCGATTCTCATCCGCTCATGGAACATGTTTTGGCAATCGAAGAGCATATTCGCAGCGCTACGAATCTTACCAAACAATTACTCGGTTTTGCCCGTGGTGGAAAATATGAAGTGAAACCAACCGATCTCAATGCACTGTTGCTTGATAGTGCAGAGATGTTCATCCGCACCAAAAAAGAACTGCGTGTCCACAAAAAGCTGGCCGACTTCCCCATAGTGGCCGACGTTGACCGGATGCAAATTGATCAGGTTCTACTTAATATATTTGTCAATGCCTGGCAGGCCATGCCTGAGGGTGGGGATCTCTATCTCGAAACAAATACAATAGTTATCGATGACGGTCGTCATAACTTTTATGAGATTTCTCCCGGCAGATATGCCAGACTATCCATAACCGATACCGGCGTTGGCATGACGGAAGATATCCGTCAACGAGTTTTTGATCCATTTTTTACGACCAAAGAGAAGCAGCGTGGTACGGGACTTGGCCTGGCATCGGCTCATGGCATCATCAAAAACCATAATGGGGTAATTACCGTCTATAGCGAACTGGGCAAAGGGACTACGTTTAATATCTACCTCCCTTTGTCCGAAAAAGAGGTCCGGCAGGAAGATTCGGTTATTCAAAAATTACTCAAAGGGTCGGAAACCATCCTGCTTGTTGATGATGAAGAGATCATCCGTGCCGTGGGCAAGGCCATGCTGGAGACTCTTGGCTACAGGGTTGTTGTCAGCGCAAGCGGTCAGGAGGCCGTGGCGACCGTGGAAGCAATGGGAGAGGCAATTGATCTGGTGCTCCTTGACCTTATCATGCCCGAAATGGATGGCGGCAAGGCCTTTGACTGTATACGTGAGCTGCGACCGGAGCTGTCCGTTATCCTTTCAAGTGGTTACAGCATCAATGGGCAGGCTGATAATATTATGAAAAGGGGCTGCAACGGTTTTCTACAGAAACCATTCAATCTTTCCGAGCTATCTACGCAGGTACGAAAGGTCCTGGATCAGAAGGGCCGGTGAACGTTCATGCCTGAACACCGGCCATTCCCTACAAATCAGCAGACCATCAAGCCATCTTCAATCACCACTGTGCGCTGGCTAAGTCTTGCATATTCAGGCTCATGAGTGACCATCACCACCGACATTCCCTCTTTATGCAGGGCCGACATCAACTCCATAATCTGTTCCCCCGTCCCTTTATCAAGGCTTCCGGTCGGTTCATCGGCAAAGAGCACTTTCGAAGATTTCACCAGAGCCCTGGCAATCGCCACCCGCTGTTGTTCACCGCCGGATAGACTGCCTGGCAGACGATCAGCTTTGTCAGCCAAACCCACCCGATCAAGACATTGCCAGGCTCTGTTCACCGCCTCTTTTTTTACCGGCTTCATCGATCGCATAAACGGCAGGAGGCTGTTTTCCAGCACTGTCAGATATGGCAGCAGATGGTGAAACTGGAAAATGACTGAAAAATCAGCCTGTCGCAGCTTATTCAACCGGGCATCGGAAAGAACACGAAGATCATTTTCCCGGTAATGCAAATCACCATTATCCGGTTTGACAAGAGTAGAGAGAACGTTGAGCAGGGTGGTTTTGCCTGATCCTGATCTCCCGACAATTGCAACAAATTCGCCCTCGGCTACAGTGAGGGAAATTCCTTTCAGCACCGGCACCATCGTGCCATTTACAGCGAAGTCTTTCGTTATATCTTTTGCAGTCAGCATTCTTTCACCTATAATGCAACGAGGGCTGCCGATGGTTCAATACCAGCACCTTTCCATGAGGGGTATAAAGCAGCAAGCACCGTCAGCAAGCCAAAAAACAGTCCGGCGAGCAAGAGATGAACAAAGGAAAAATGGGGGGTTGCGCCGTCGGCCAAAGAGAGGAATTCAAGAACTTTAAAACTTGCCATATACCCTGTAAGATACCCCACCGTTCCCGAAAGCACACCAATCAACCCAGCCTCCAGACAAATTATAAAAAAGATATTTCCTCTGCCATAACCTAACGAACGCAGAATCCCGATATCTTTCTTTCGTTCATTAACGGCGGAGAGCATAGAGAGGCCAACCATGGCGCTGGCGGTGACCAGAATGACCAGGCTGATGGAAAGGGCAAGTTTTTGGACAAAGCGAACCGAAGCCATCCGTTGATTGACAATATTTTGTAGGGCCTTGACTTCGGTGTTCGGTAATTGCTGACGAATCTGACTGACGATATCGCCGATCGGACAACCGGAGCAGAGAGCGGCGACCTCTATAAAACTTGTTGCCCCCGGCTTATTGATAAGGCTTTGCAATTCTGAAAGGCCCATCAGGACCACCGTATCATCATCTGTTCCGGTTTCAAAGAGAGTCCCTGAAACAAAAAAATCTTTTCCCAGGATGGAAACCTTGTCACCGATGGACAGACCCAGCTCTGCCGCCGCTTTATCGCCTAGGAGTATTTGATCAGATTGGCTTGGAAAGCTGCCAGCGGTTGCCCAATAACTCTTAAGGGCCAACTCCTCCTGCCACCGCACACCAACCAGGGCAACGGCGGTGTTGTTTATCTTGGCCATGGTCACAAGTTTCGGGGCCACCGCGCTGATACGATCCTGCAGTTTAATAGCATGGATGGCCTGCACCGTTGCTACTTCCAGCAGGTCCTGTATCTCGAAAAACATCTCGCCCATCTGGAAACCACCATAACTGACGCTCAGTTTCTCTGTTGACGGCGAAATAACAATATTTGCCCCAAAGGTGGTAAGTTTCTTCTCCAGGCTGTACCCCACCACTTCCGAGACCTGATAAAGGACAACAATCGACATTACCCCCAGTGAAAATACCAGCAACAGCAGCATGGTTTTGGATGGTTTACGTCGAATATTCCTGATTGGAATTGTGAGTATATTCATGCCGGAACCTTAAAAAAATCGACCGCCGGAAAGAATATCCGCCACTTTGATCACCAGCTCTTCGCCTATTGTCTGGCGGTTCAGCGGCGCAGGGTTACAACCTCCCTCGACAACATTCACCCGGCTTGAATGAAACTTCCGGCCACAGTTATTGCAGATCATGAAGTCACCCTCCTGGCTATAGCCTTTTTTTTCTGAAAAACAGACATCACAGGCATCAAATGCTGCTCGGATTACCCCATCGGAACTCTTGACGACAAAAAAATTTATCGTTTTTCCATCACTATCATAGGAATAATAATGGGCCTTTCCATCGTTTACATCCCCGACACCTATGTGCACTTCACCATTGATGTCCGTCACTGATGAATAGCGGGAAAGAAATCCAAAGGTAAATCCATCAACCGGGGTGAAAATGACCGCCGACAAGATAACTGCCACCAACGCAATAAGACTATTTTTATACATGGTACTCCTCGCACTATTTATAATTGTAAAAATATGATTCACCTGCTGCGTATAAAGCACAGAAATACAGGTAACCCAGAAGGGTTTTTAAAGAAATTTCCGACAAAACAAGCACATGAAAAAATGGGACAGGTCGATTTAAATCAGAAAGGAACAGTTTCGAAGGTAGAGAGGTGGTACTTTTTCTAAAGGGAACTGCGGAGGAACCGGGGAAAAGTTACTGCAAATAAGGTCCAACTGAACCTCGGAACTAAGGTGAGACTGAACAAGAGCATAATCATATTCAAGCTGGCCAGTCGCTACGGACATATCGATCGACTGAACATTTTTTCGACAAATTCCATCATGACTGCAATCAGTCTTTCCTGGCAAATGGTCAGCGGCCTTACCGCTTCCGTGCTCCGGGCTATCAGCCATAGTCGCACAGCAACTTGGTACGACCCTGCATTCCGGGCAATCTGTTGAACATAGAGTTCCTCCGGCAAAGGAAGTGCCTATGCTCACAGCCAAGATCAGCAAAAACAAAATTATAGTCTTACTTAATCTGCTTCTCATTGATTTCCTCAAATAATAATCCATCACGTCACATCGTACTACATTGTAGGATTCTGATTCAAGAATTATTTTCAGACAAAAAAGCAGCGCAGATATAGTAAGTTTAATGTGGTTTAAATATTTTCCATACTATACAGGGATATATCTTAGACGTTCTGTTCTTGCAAATCCCCATGACATTACACTTCATTTTGGTATAATGCCCTTTCGCAACAGGAGGCCTTATCCGTCCCAGTCTCCATCCAATTCCAACATCTGAGTCAAGACACATGAAAAAAAATATTTGGATACCCGTAGCCGTCGGACTGCTACTCATCGCCTCGCTTCTGACAATGGCATGTACAGACCTGTTCCAACCAGTTATCACCTTCATCCACAATCGTGATATTACACCAATCCAGGCCACAAGCTGCATTATGGCTGCCATTTTGGGCTTTTATATTGTGTACAAAGTGCTTACAAAACTTGGAGAATATTTCCTTCCAGATGAATAATAGTCGATTGAAAAGCGCCTGGCGATAAAAACGGCCCCGTAATAGGACCAATAGAACCAATAGGACCGTTTTTATCGTAGCAAAATGAGCTGAAAAGGCTCTTGAATTAGGCCTTAATATTGAGCTAATGGTTTTTCTGCATTGGCTAGGGCCTGAACTTCATATGAAGTCACTGGTCTGTCCTCCAGCATAATTAAATCAGACATGTTGAAATCTAGGATCTTACCTACATTGTAATCGCCATCGCCACCTTCACCGATGTTCAATGGGTAATTAGAGCCCATGGAGCTGATATTCCCTGTCGATACCGTGCTGCTGACAAAACCCTTCTCTGGATCTAAAAGATAAAGAGTCATTGTCTTTCCAGTCAGATCCATGGTGGCAAACACATAAACCCACTCATCTTTTGTGTAGGCCAACCATGCCGTATCGGCGCGGTTGATCCCGTCACCCAGATTGAGCTTGATTCCGCTGCTTTTTACCGCCAGTGTAAAACCTTTGTAGTAACCGTGGGTCCAATCTTTGTTGGAAATAATGTTCGGATCCTTGGTGACATTTCCGTTAACCTTAAGCCAGAAGCCAAAGGAAAATTGTGCCAGATTGTTGATATCCTTATCAAGAGTTGCATAGCCAAGATCTCGTTGAGTCCGAAG
Organism: uncultured Desulforhopalus sp.; assembly: GCA_963677465.1. Lineage (GTDB taxonomy): Bacteria > Desulfobacterota > Desulfobulbia > Desulfobulbales > Desulfocapsaceae > Desulforhopalus_A. Next base: position 5,544,038 of record OY781976.1, read on the forward strand.
GACACTGGTCTCGTTGAATGGGCCGCTTTCAAAGCTGGCAGTGTTTTGAGTCCCTTCAACCCATGAAAAGGGGGACAGTTCGTTATTAAAGCTGACTATCGTGCTTGCATCCGCTTTAATATCAGCTATATCCGGAGTAGTGTTATAGTATTCGTTTAATGGTTTTTCTGCCCAAGCCAAGGCCATGACCTCGGAGGAGGTCATGGTTCTATCCTCGAACATAATCAGGTCAGATATGTTAAAATCCAAGGTCATGCCGACATTATAATCGCCGTCGCCACCTTCACCGATGTTCAGCGGGTAATTAGAACCCATGGAGCCTACCTTCCCTGTCGATACCGTGCTACTGACAAAACCCTTCTCTGGATCTGAAACATAAAGGGTCATTGTCTTTCCAGTTAGATCCATGGTGGCAAACACATAAACCCACTCATTTTTTGTGTAGGCCAACCATGCGGTATCAGCACGATTACTCCCATCACCCAGATTAAGCTTAATTCCGCTGCTTTTCACAGCGACAGTAAAGCCTTGGTTGTAGCCGTGAGCCCAGTCTTTGTTGGAAATGATATTGGGGTCATCGCTGACATCTCCATTCACCTTGAACCAGAAACCAAAAGAAAACTGCTTTAAGCTCCTGATATCCTTGTCAAGGGTTGCATAGCCAAGCTCCCGTTGAGCTATGAGCACTTTGGTTCCATCGAACGGACCTTCTTCAAAGCTTGCATCGTTTTGGCTACCAGCCACCCAGGTGAAAGGCGACAGCTCATCATCAAAACTCGTGACCATGCTTGCATCCGCCATGATATCTGCAATATCCGGCAACGGACCAATAGTACCGCCGACATAACATGAAACAGGGCTTCCGGTATCTGCCATAACCGTATAACTCAAATCGAAATTCCCCGAACCGATTTCATCATCAGTAAAGGTATCTTCATAAGTATTTTGCTCGGCACTCAGCTGAGCAATTTGAGTATTTTCACGGAAAAGGCGTACAGATGAGGTCCCATCACCAACCTGCCAGTTCAATGCCACAGTCGCACTGAGATTGTCTTCCGAGATTGTAATGGAAGAGGGATAAATCTTGTGTGCTCCGAGGCTGTTTAAAAGTGTTGTTCCTGCAAAGTGGTCATCCTGCCTTGCCGGATATCCGAGATATTCCATCAATGTTGGCACAATTGAAGTCACCGCCGGATACCCCATGAGGTCATTTTGTTCCTCATCATCTGTGAGAGGCAGGGCAGCGGCAGGCGCATAAAACAGGGAGTTCATTAAGCTGGAATGATTTACGCCGAGAACTGATGTCCGTTCGGCAATAGTTTGGTCGCCATGGCCTCCTTTGGGTTTATGACCGTGGTCGGCAACAATCATGACCAACCATTTTTCATTATAAAGACTTTCTCTATTTTCCACGACATCCAGCATTTTGCCAAGAAGGACATCTATTTCTGACACTGCGGCCTCATAGCACTCAGCGTATCCGCAGGAATGACCTGCGTGATCAAGATCGTCAAGCTGAACAAAAATAAAATCAAGGTTGCTGTCTTCTTTTGAAAGTTCTGTCACCACAGTATTGGCTACATTTTCATCACTGACACCTTCGGTATGATTTTCCATATAGGGCAATTCATTGCCGAAATGACCAGTATTAATATCCCTCCAGTGTACATAACTGGCTGTATGAATGTTATTATTGCGGTTATACAACCTTGAAAAAATGCCGGGAGCTGCTGTTGCCTGTTTATTATTGCTGGTGACACCGTGCTGGTCAGTCCAGGTGCCGGTCAAAATACTTGTCCAGCCCGGACCTGAAGAGGTCACTTGTTCACTACCGGTGTTCAAAAGGCCTCCAACAAATGCCTTTGACAGGGTCAGACGACTAAAATTTGGTGTTTCCGGCTCATTCAGGTCTTCATCATCCACGGCATCGATATATCGGTACACCAGGCCATCTACTCCGATGAGAAGTACTTTTTTAGTGCTCTGCGCCAATGTAAAATCCCATGTCAAGGCATCCTCGTCAAAAGAATACTTTCGGTCCTGGCGGATTGAAAAGGCGTTTGAGCTTTTAACAGTTTGGCCAGCCGGGACAATTCCGAAATCAAGATTTCCATCCGTTACTATGGTGGAGGAGGAATTGCTTTTCAGGGTTGCTGAAACAACACTATCAGCGTTTCCGTTATTAGTGATATCCGCTTTAAAGGTATAAAGATATTCGGTTCGCGATACTCTTTTTTTGCTCAGCAGACTGTAATTGCCGATTGTAAAGTCTACAGCGGCATGGGATATCGAAACAATCATAGTGAGTGCAAATAAAAGTACACTTAAAAACATTTTATTGGCTTTCATGGCTCTATTCCTTTTAGCTTATTTTTTTCGTAAAAAGACTGTACAGGCCAGTCCTGAAAACATAAGCATCAGAGTACTTGGTTCCGGTACCGGTGATGTCGTTCCGCTGCTGACTATTTCATAGCTGTCATAGTCGTCGCCATCGATATGATACAGATTGAATTCCTGGCTGGCAGGAGTGCCGTCACCAAGCCAATTGACAGTGAGGGAAAAATTGGCAGACATCAGACCGGTCCCACTGGGTGCTAGAGCATCCAGTATGCCGTCATCGCCTACGCCCTCAATGAGATCCGGTTGTAATATAAGAGCATCCCACTCAGCAGAGCTTCCCGTGAGGGTGATGTTTTCATACAGGCCGTAATCGAAAATAATTTCATATCCCGAAGACATTGTAGCATCAAAATCATCGATCTTATAATCGATCTGCCACAGGTCATTTTCAGTGTCTAATACTGTTGTTGCAAAAGAAATAGTTGCTGCCGTAGCAGATGTGGCAATAAAGGGAAATGTTAATAACAAAGTAAAAATACCCAAAACGGTCTTTCTTGCGAATTTCATTTTCAACGCTCCTTGTCTGTAGGAATAATCTGGGAAAAACTAAATGAAATGTCAAAGGTGGGTCGGGGGAAGTTCATAGGTGTTCATTTAATTTTCTGGTCGTCTCCTTTTTTCATATCCATTTGCCTCACCCGCCCAACATATAAATGACCTATTTACAGACCCCGGATTAAGTACAAATTAAAAACAAATTTGAATTGTATTACTAAAAAACACAATATGTTATGGATGTATAAGTGATGATTTCAGTTATTACTGAATAGGCAAATGAAATCTCAACGATCTGCAACAAGAGATGTGGTATTGCAGTAGCTGGGCAACAGAAAAGCACCATATAGCTGCCAATGAATTTGCTTGGCGAAAATGTTCAGAGGAGCTTGGCTTTAAAGAGTTTCAAGGCGGTTTTCTGTGCGTAAACGATATTTCCACACAAAAAAAGAGCACTGAAGAGAAGGTTCCCAAGCTGCTTGCCGAAATCACAAGCAATTGTGGAACCTCTCTCAATATTATGGCGTTATAATTCCTTGTTTTTTCAAATAATCAAACTGATCAGTTACCAGTTTATTGCCAATTTCATTGCCTGCAACAGACCATGAATATCTTCCGCCTCGACGGCTCCAATATTGCCAATCCTAAAGGTGTCATGTTGAGAGACCTTGCCGGGGTAGATGACAAAACCTGCTGCTTTCAACCTTTGATAAAAATCGGTAAAGTCATAGCCGGAAGCCTTTGGACTATGAAAGGCGGTGATTATTGGCGATTGGAGATGTATTGGCAGAAGAGACCTGAACCCCAACTCGGCGGCACCCTCGGTCAAAAGACTCTGATTCCTGCTATATCGCCGATACCGTTCGGTGACTCCACCTTCTTCATCCAACTCATCTAGGGCCTGGGCAAAGGCACGAACCACGTGGGTGGGCGATGTAAAACGCCATTTTCCCCCATGCTGCTCCATGGTTCGCCATTGGTCATAAAGATCGAGGCTCAAAGAACGCGCCTGTCCAGCGGTTCCTTCAAGTACCGTTCGTTTGGCAATAACAAAACCGAATCCTGGTACCCCCTGAATACATTTATTGGCGCTGCTCACGAGAAAATCCGCGCCGATCTCTTCCATATCCATAGGGATACCACCAAAACTGCTCATGGCATCGACGAGAAAAGTTCGCCCGTAAAATTTAACGATTTTGCCGATATCAGCCACCGGATTGAGCATACCGGTGGTTGTCTCGCAGTGAACCACCGCTACATGACTTATCTCTTTATCCTTTATCAGGACATTTTCCAGCCATCCCCGATCTGGTGGGGCCAATTCGCCGCTGTCTTTGACCTGGCAGGAAATACCGCACCGTTTGGCGATTAAGCCCATGCGTTGGCCATAGGCTCCGTTGGCCAGCACCAGGAGCTTGCCGTCCGCCGGCATCATGGTGGCTATAGTCGCCTCAACCGCAAAGGTGCCACTGCCCTGTAAGAGAACAGCGGTATAGTCCAAACTGGTGGAAGCCATTTGAACGAGTCGCTGCCGTATATTTTGAGTGATTTGGTTATAGTCAGAATCCCATGTGCACCAGTCCCTGAGCATTGCAGCCTTGACGGTTTTTGTTGTGGAAAGTGGCCCGGGAGTCATCAACAGGTAGGGATTATCCGGCAGCATGTCTACGTTCATATATTTTCTCTCTATTGACTAAGATGGCTGGCAAAGGCCTGGTCGAGGATATCGAGGGCTAAATCCAGCTGGCTGTAACTGATTGTTAATGGCGGGGTCAGGGTTAAAAAACTGCCGTGGGAAACCTTGAAACTCAATCCTTGGGAAAGACAATGGTACAGGATAGCATCGGCCGCCTTGTCGGCAGGGGCTTTGGTGACTCGGTCCAACACAAGATCTGCACCAAACAAGAGGCCTCGACCACGGACGTCGCCGATCATCGGAAATTTCTCGCGACAGACATCAAGCCTCTTTAGGGCATGAACCCCCAACTCGACAGAACGTTTCAGCAGGCCTTCTGCACAGATGACTTCGATGGTCGCCAGAGCTGCGGCGCAGGCAACCGGATTCTTTTCGTGGGTATAATGCCCGAGAGCCCGATCGGGAGCGATATCCAGATCAGCTTTGGCGATGATTGCCGCCAGAGGGAAGATGCCACCGCCAAGGCCTTTACCTAAGGTAAGGATGTCTGGCACCACATTTTCCTGTTCGCAGGCAAACATCGTCCCGGTCCGGCCCAGGCAAACGGCCGTTTCATCGAAAATCAGCAACGTGCCATGACGATCACAGGCCTGACGCACCCTTGTCCAGTAGCCGGGTGGCGGCGGGTTGACACTGGTGCAGCGGATGGGTTCGGCGACCACGGCAGCAACATCGCCTTCCTGCTCCAAAACATATTCAATATAGCGAACGCAGCGCAGATCGCAGGAGTCACATTTTCCTTCGGGATTAAAAAGGCATCGATAGGGATCGGCGGGGGGAACATGCTCTGTTCCAGTCATTAATGGTCCGATATTCTGCCGAAAAAGTGACTCTCCCCCGAGTGAAATAGTATCGAGTGAGGCACCGTGGAACGATTCCCACATAGATATGGTCTTGAACCGACCTGTCGCCATCCGGGCGAGTTTCACAGCCATGCCCACGGCACTTGTCCCGCCGGGGGCAAAGAGCACTTTGCTGAGCCCGCCGGGGGCAAGCGTGCCGAGCCTTTCGGCCAATTCGATGGCCGGGATATTGGTGTACCGGCGGGGACAAAAGGACATGGTTCGGAGCTGCCTTTCGATAGCCTCGACCACCTGCGGATGACCGTAACCAACCTGATGAACGCTGTTACCATGGAAGTCCAGGAATTCACGCCCCTGGAGATCACGGCAGCTAACACCAGAAACTTCCTGCAAAACGTTGAGACAGGGGGTCGAAAGACTCTGATGAAGAAAGGCTTTTTCATCACGGGCCAGCCAGTCTCTTGTTGCTTGATCTAAGTAATTGTTCTGCCAGTCCCGACGTTGGGGAGAAAGGTTAGTGTCGCCTTCACTCTGGGCTGGCTGGACACGAGGGTCGATCATCGGTTTACTCCGTCCGGAGTGTCTCCGTTGGCAAGCCGCTGGTTAATTTCTTCAATAATTGGCAGGCATTCCCAGATTCCGGCGGCTACATAATGAGCGCCGCAGGCCTGGTAGTTTTTTTCTATAGTCTGTAAGCGTTCTCTCAGCTGGTCGGCTGGCATGGTTTCTGTTTCTTGCCGTGAGAGCCCAAGTTCATTGCCGGATCGGGTTAAACCGATGGTCCACATACCGGCATTTCGGCCTTCCTCAATATCGCTTAAGGTATCGCCAATTTTTACCATGGCAGACATGGGATAGACCTGCAGACGGATGGCGTTCAGATAACACATCCAGGGAAAAGGGCGGCCGGCCGGGACATCGGAAGAGCAGAGCACAGTGTCGGGTTGGTACCCCTGATCGGCGGCAATGGGCATAACGACATCCATCATTGACCGGGTATACCCCGTGCTTGACCCGATCTTAATACCCATTTTTTTAACTCCAGCAACGAACTCGCTCAAACCGTCAATGAGCTGGCAATGATTGGCGATGGCCGAAAGCATTCTCGGTTCGGTCTCGGCATAAACCTTTTCAACATCTTCTTCTGTTGGTTGTCGGTCAAACTTCTTGTGCCACCGGTCAGCGATTTCCGGCAGTTGCAGGATGGACCTGACATGATCTTTCTTGGCCAAGCCCATAAATTGGCGAGCCTGACTGATGTCAATTTCGATATTGAAATGTTTGAAGGCCGCAACGAACACCGCTGTTGGTCCCATACAGCCATAATCGATAGCAGTGCCGGCCCAGTCCAGCACTAGCCCCCGAACTTGTCCTCCTGGCAGAGGCTTGTTTCCTTTTATATCCATAAAACGAATCTCCTTTGTATTGGTAGTAATGAATGCTAACGCTTGAGCCAGACCTGACTACGTCGGCGGATTCCTCTGGTGAGCAAGCCATAGACGAGGCGGATGAGAATATTGGCGACAATGATCAAGATCGACATGGCACAAGCCGGGGCGGTATCGCCGGCATCGTCCATATTAGCCACGGCAACCGATGCAAGCGGCAGGTCTGCCGAATAGAGAAAAATAACGGCGGAAATAGTGGCCATCGAATTGACGAAATAATACATGCCAATTTCCAGGATTGCCGGCAGACACACCGGCAAAGTAACCCGAATGAAGGTCCTGGTAAATGGCACGCCCATTGAAGATGAGACTGTTTCGAATTCCCGGTCCATCTGTTTCAAGGCAGTGATAGCAGTCAGGAAACTCACTGAGAAGAAATGAACAATATTGCTGATCACCAGAATGGCCATGGTGGCATAGAGCCCGTTAAGGGGATTGGCGATGAAAATACCGCCAAGCTCCCAGCCCCTGGAGTTGAAGAAGAAGATGTAGGCCAGACCAATGACGAGTCCTGGAAGAGCCAGAGGCATTAGGGCAAGGAAATAGGTCGCTTGCCGAATTCCCTTGAGCTGACGGGTTTTTTCAACCAGATAGGCAGTGGAGAAGGCTATTGCTGTTCCCCACATTGCCGAATAGAAACTCATTCGCAGGCTGTTCCAAAAGGCCGCATAGCCACCTCCACCGGTTCCAGAGAAATGGAAATGCCAGAAACCAAGGCTGAGCTGATAGGGCCAGACCTTAACCAAAGACGCAAACAGTGCCGTCAGGTAGAAACCGATAATGATTAAGGCGATGAAAGTACAATATCCAAAGAACATCCTGTCCCGCAGCGGATGCGGCTTGGCGATCAGCGGTATCGACTTGGCGGTCATTGAAGCGACCTGCCGTCGCTGGACAAGACGGTCAGCGATGAAGGCGAGAACAGTTGGAATGAGGAGGATGACACTGACCACCGCACCCATGGCAAAATTCTGCTGACCGATAACCTGCTTGTAGATGTCCGTAGCCAGTATATCATAGTTACCACCGACGACCTTCGGTGCTCCGAAGTCTGTGAACGACAAAATGAAGCAGACGAAAGTTGCACTCAGAAGACCAAATTTCACCCCGGGAAGAGTGACTGTAAAAAAGATTCTGGCCGTCCCAGCGCCCAGCGACAATGCGGCTTCATGAAGTCGCGCGTCAGTCATTTTCAGGGCAATGGCCAGGATCAATACCGCCTGGGGAAAGGCGAAAAGCGTTTCAGCAATGACGATCCCCACCGAACCGTAGATGTGGATATCTATGCCGGGTATCAGCCCGAAGAATCCGTTGGTGATCAATCCTTTTCTGCCGAAAAGATAGATCAGGGCTATACCATTCAAAAGTGTCGGGGCAAAGAGAGGCAAGAGGGCAATACTCTTAAAGGCACCTTGAAACCTGATTGTCGTCCTGGTGAGGGCATAGGCGTAGCCAAACCCAAGGGTCACCGACAAAATCGTGGTGATTCCAGAAACCGTCAGGCTATTAATGAGTGAACCTGAAAGTGATGGCGTCTGAAAATATTTAAAATAATTTGCCAAGCCGACGTAATTACCCGCAGTGTCGGTAAAACTCTTGACGAGCAGCTGGAAAACCGGCAGAACGATCACCGTTACCAGCCAAAGGCAGACCATGAGGATGAGCAACCTTTTAACCCACAGTTCCTTGTCGAGCCTCGCCCAAAAAGATTTCGCCGGGGTTGCCGTGGCAGCCGGGGTTGCTGATATCATAGACATGACAAATTCATTCCACCGTTTTTTTCAGGCATTACCTTCCTCCGAAGCGTATACCCGTAATCGGTTGAGGGGCAGGTGGACCGGCAAGTCCATATCTTGCCGGATATCCAGACGATGGATTTTTTCCGTCGCGACATCAGCCTCGATGCACTGCTCACGTTTTGTACCATCTTTGATCACCAGATTGAGACGAAACTGGGCACCGCGGTATTCCATAGCGGCAACTCTGGTGGGCAGCGTGTTCATCGGGGAGGTGTCGTGGCCAATCATCACATCCTCCGGTCGGATGGCTATGGTCACCTGGGCACCGACAGGCAACCGGGCGGTGCCGTTTTCCATGCCAACCTGTAACCTGTGGGTTCCAAGATCATAAAGACCATTGTTGACCTTGGTCACATTGGCCATGAAATTCATCGAGCCGATAAAGGAGGCAACAAAAGGTGTGGCCGGTTGATCGTAGACGTCATGCGGGCTACCGTCCTGCACCAACCGACCGTGGTCGATAATGAGAATCCGATCCGCCATTGTTAGGGCTTCTTCCTGATCGTGAGTAACCATAACCGTGGTCACGCCCAGCCTTTTTTGGAGCTGTCGAATCTCACTACGCAGCATCAGCCGGACTTTAGCGTCAAGGGCCGATAATGGCTCGTCGAGCAACAACAGGCCCGGCGACACGGCCAGGGCCCGGGCAAGAGCCACCCGTTGCTGCTGACCACCCGACAGCTGGGCTGGAAACTTCCGTCCCATGGTCTGCAGTCCTACCAGATTGAGCAATTCTTCCACCCGTCGGTTGATGTCCTGGCGGCTTTTGCCCTGACTCTTTAAACCGTAGGCAATATTATTTTTGGCATTAAGATTGGGGAAAAGGGCATAGGACTGAAAAACGATACCGACATTTCTTTTGGATACCGGCAGCTTCGATACATCCCGATTCTCGATCATCACTCGACCGTCACTCTCGGCTTCCAGACCGGCAATTATTCTCAGGAGAGTGGTCTTGCCACAACCGCTGGGTCCAAGGATACAGAGAAATTCACCGGATTTGGCGGTAAATGAGACATCTTTTAAAGCAATAAACTGACCAAAACTTTTACTCACCCTCTCCACCTGAAGATAACTGTCCTGCTTATCCATTCTACCTGGCTCCTCTTCCCCGACTCTCTATCATCTCTTGGCACGCCCCTTCGGGCGCGCCTCATTCGCAAGATCCTTATTATTTTTTGGGCTCGCTCTTGCCGTCGTAACGCTTGTTCCATTCTTCAAGAATTCGGGCCCGATTGCTGGCAGCCCATTGAAAATCGTTTTTAATCAGCTGTTGCTCGGGCTTAGCCGGGTATCCTTCAGGAATCGGCGCGCCGGTTGCATAGGCTGTTACCGGATAGACTTTGGCATAAGCGGACATTACGCCTGGGCTTATTGCCCAATCGAGAAAGACCTTAGCCGCGTCTTTTATCTGAGCTTTCTTAATCAGGCCGTTGGCCTCGACATCCCATCCGGAACCTTCACTTGGGAAGACAGTTACCACCGGTTCGCCTTTTTTCTGCTGCATAAAGCCCCGGTAACCAAAAGAGATACCAATCTCGGTTTCACCCGATCCGGCCATTTTGCAAGGCTTGGAGCCTGAATGGGTGTAGGTGGAAATATTATCGTTGAGTTTGTCGAGATACTGCCAACCTTTCTCTTCACCCATCAATTGCAGGATGGCGGATACGGTGAGAAAGCCGGTTCCGGATGAGGCCGGATTTGGCATAACCAGATGCCCGCGATAGATCGGATCAACCAGATCGGCAAAGCCTTTGGGGATTGGCAGTTTTTTTGCTTCCACTTCAATGGTATTGACACAGAAACCAGTCATCCATGCTTTGATGCCGACCCAATGAGGAATCTGGTTGCTGTCGCGCATAACCGGGCGAACCTTGTCCAGGCCTTTTGGGGCGTAGGGTTCAATCATTCCGGCCTGATCCGCCAGCATCAGGCTGGTAGCTGCGGTGCCCCAAACCAGATCAGCCTGGGGATTGTCTTTTTCTGCCAACAGCTTGGCGGTAATAATACCGGTTGAATCACGAATGATTTTGACTTCGATATCCGGATGATCCTGTTTGAACAATTCCAGATATCCAGGAATCTCGTCATCTTCCAGAGCGGTATACACAAGTATTTCTTCCGCCCTAGCCTGCATAGCTGCAATATTCAAAAGCATCGAAAACAACAAAACGAAATTGACTTTTTTCTTTGACCATCCTGTCCACATGACTCCTTCTCCTTTTCATTGAGTAAAAGATTGGCCGGGGCGTAAGGTTTTCCGGCCTCCTGTGCTGCATATTGCGTTGTTATTTTTTGTCCGTCATTCTCGTAAATGTTTAATTTCCAAGACCAAATCGAGAAATGCCTGCACTGTTCGCAAATGTTTGAATTCGGGCAGACAGACAAAATATTGTTTTGCTGATAAATCCGTTCCGGAGACAGGAATGGTGACCAGCCTTTCATCGTGAGAAAATTCATCCTGCAGAGCAATGCCAAAACCGATTCCGGCTGCCACCGCCTCCTTGACTGTTTCCCAGGAATCAATTTCAATCACAACCTGCGGCTCGATGCTCATTACAGATAAGCGTTGTTCGAAGATCTCCCTGGTCATTGAAGTAGCATGCCGAGCGACCATGGGCTTACCGTTGAGATGCTCGACCGGCAAACTCTCCAAATCTGCCCAGGCGTGGTTTTTGGCGACAAAGAGCACGATGGACTGATCGCTGTAGGCAAGGTTGAACAATCTTTCGTCCGGGCTTGCGGCGGTAACTTCGGCCAGATCCAGACGACAGGAAAAAATATCTTCAATCAGATTCCGCGAATCTCCAATCTGGGCCCTGATATCCACACCGGGATAACGGTCCATAAACACCGCCAGCATATCCATCACGAAATAATGACACGACAACCCAATTTCCAGACAACCTGTATTCAGCTGGCTGGCTGCTCCAATGGTAGACTCAAAATCATCAAGCAGTCTGAGGATTTTTCGGGCTTTTAGCACCAAGGTCTCGCCAAGCAGGCTAAAGTGAGCCTGCTTCCCCAAACGATTGAAGAGTTTAACACCGTATTCGTCCTGCAATTTCCGCAGCTGAACGGAAACAGCAGGTTGGGTTACCCCCAGTGCTTTTGCAGCCTGAAGGCATGAACCATGGCTTGCCAGCGCGTCTAATGCTTTCAGCTGTTGAATATTCATTTTCTTCCCGTTGCGGAGACGAATATCGTCAACCGTATGTGTCTGTTATGTCGCTGATAGCTACGGTCAAATAATTACTCTGCAAAAGTTGGAGTTGTGTTAATAAAACGTGAGGTTAGTATTAACGAGACTCATCTATTCTTGGATGAGTCATAGTTTTGTTTATAATTGGAAATGTCTTAGGTATGGCGGGGAGTTTTGCGGTGGTATCTGTTGGACGTTTTATAGCTGGCCTTGGTGTTTAAGCGGTTTTCGTCTCCAAAAGGGACATGAGGTTGCGGGAAACCTGTTGTCAAAACATATACGCAACTATTAACCTGCGAAATGAATAAGTTCCACGACCATTACCTCTGTAACAACAAAAGCCCTGATCTACGCGAAGATCAGGGCCTTGTCAAAAAACAGATTCTTTTTTGTTCTACATTATTATCAACTGCTAGCTGTTCGCTGTCTCCTCAAGCTTATCAATACGCACCGCGCAGGATTTATACTCGGGTGTTCCTGATATCGGATCCCGGTGTTCCGAAGTGAGGTCATTGGTTAAAGCGTCCTGATGATGGAAGGTCATAAAAACACTTCCCGGCTGAGACCGGTCAGATACCTTGGCCCGAACTTTCACCTCACCCCTTCGGGATGAAACCTTCACCCAGTTTCTGTCTTGGATACCAAGGGCTTCAGCATCTGCAAGACTGATTTCCACCCGCTCGGCTGGTACTATTTGGGCAATACCATGGGACCGTCTGGTCATCGAGCCATTATTATAATGCTCACGAATTCGACCAGTAATCAGCACCAAAGGATATTCTTCATCCGTCACTTCCCCTGAACCCTGGTGGTCAAGGGGAAGGAAGGTGGCCAGTCCATTTGCCCTGGCAAAAAGATCGGTATAGAGGGTGGTTGTGCCCGGATGATCTTTCGTCGGGCAGGGCCATTGAATTCCCCGTTCTTCCAGCCGATCGTAACTAATCCCGCCATAGATGGGAACAAGAGAGGCGATCTCATCCATAATATCTGCAGGACTGTCATAGGACATCGGATACCCCATCAGGGTTGAGATCTTACAGATAACCTCCCATTCCGCCAGTCCAGCAGCAGGCGTTACAGCCTTTCGTACCCGTTGAATCCGCCTTTCACCATTGGTGAAGGTGCCATCCTTTTCGGCAAAACTTGCGCCAGGCAGGATAACATCGGCAAAACGGGTCGTCTCGGTGTGGAATATATCCTGGACAACCAGGAAGTCCACCGATTCAAGGGCCTTGCGTACATGGGCCAAATCTGGATCAGTCTGAGCCGGATCTTCGCCGAGGATATAGATGCCTTTGAAATTGCCGCGAACACATTCATCGAGCATCTCAACAGACTTCAATCCCGGTTCTTTTTTAATCTTTCTGCCCCAGGCCTTTTCAAATTTATCGCGGATCTTCTCATCAGCCACCGACTGATATCCAGGCAGAGTGGCTGGCAGTGGACCAAGATCAGAAGCACCCTGTACATTGTTCTGTCCCCGAAGAGCCATAATGCCGGTGGATGGCCGCCCAATCTGGCCACAGACCAAGGCTAAATTAGCAATAGCCATGGCGTTTTCCGTGCCGGTCCTATGCTCAGTTACCCCAAGGCCGTAAACGATCATCGCCTTATCTGCATGGGAATAGGCTCGTGCGGCCTCAATGATTTTATCCTGAGCGACGCCGGTCAGTTTTTCGACCCGGTCTAGATCATATTCAGCGACCTTTGCTTTCAGTTCATCAATCGCCTCTGTCCTAGTGGCGATAAACTCTTTATTCTCCCAACCATTTGAGATAATAACGTTAATTAATCCATTTAAGAGAGCAATGTTACTGCCCGGTTTCAAATTCATCCAGACATCAGCTCTCTCCGCCATCCATGTTTTCCGGGGGTCGCTGACGATGAGCTTCGCTCCGTTACTGAGGGCTTCTTTCAAATAAAGTCCGACAATAGGGTGGGCCTCCGTCGGGTTGGAGCCAAACAAAAACAAGACATCCATATCGGGCATCTGCGCAAGAGAATTCGTTGCAGCACCTGCACCAAGGCTTGTGGCCAGACCGGCCACGGTAGGAGCGTGTCAGACTCGTGCGCAGTTATCGACGTTGTTCGACCCCACCGCCGTACGAACCCATTTGGCCAGAAGATAATTTTCCTCGTTGGTACACCTTGACGAAGAAAAACCACCAACCGTATCCTCTCCGTATTCTTTTATAATTTGATTGAATTTGCTGGCGACCAGCTCAAGTGCTTCATCCCAGGAAGCCTCCCGAAAACCATCCCCTTCCTTGATGAGCGGGGTCGTTATCCGGTCCTTATGATGAATAAAGTCGTAGCCGTAGCGTCCTTTGATACAGAGATTGCCCTTATTGACAGGAGCATCATAATCGGACTCCACACCTATAACCTTATCGTTTCGAACTTTGAGGAAAAAGTTACATCCGGTACCACAATAGGAACAGGTTGTTTTTACCTTTGTCACCTCCGCGGCCCTGCCGAGTCCCCTGCTCTTCCGGTCGGTTAAGGCTCCAGTCGGACAAGCAGACACACACTGGCCACAGAATTCACAATTTTGCAGACTGCGGGGCTTGGAAAAAGCGGTATCAGGAATGGCATTGAAACCCCGAGCGGTCATATCGATGGTTCCGGCCATAACCACTTCATTACATATTCTTGTGCAGCGGCCGCAAACGATACATTTATTTGCCTCAAAGGTGATAAAGGGATTGTCTTCCCTTATCGGCAGAGCCCACTGTTCGCCAGGAAATCTCTTTAAATCAGCGTCATACTGATATGCCAGCTCCTGTAAAACGCAGTCACCTGTCGCTTCACAACACATGCAGTCATTGGGATGATTGGACAGCAGAAGTTCAATGATGGTCTTTCGCAGTCTGGAAAGACGTGGACTTTCTGTGGTTACCTGCATACCGTCGGTGGCCGGAGTTGTGCAGGAGGTCAGAGGTTTGGGGGCTCCGGCAACCTCTACCAGGCAGAGACGGCAACCGCCATACGGCTTCAGGCGTGGGTCGTGGCACATGGTCGGGATATAAACGCCTTTATCCTGACAGACTTCGAGAACAGTCTTTCCCTGTTCAAAATCGACGTCTCTGCCATTAATTTTCATCGTGAGCATCTGCTTCATAAGCGTGATCTCCAAAATATATTGATGGTAGCTGAGCACCGATTTTACAGCGACAGACGTTGTCACCTCATCCACCAGACTCAGTTTACAAACGAAATATCGAGAGATAATATACCAGTAGAAAAACAATTATGCAATTACTGCATATTAATTTTTTATCGAAGATTGAAACAGTTACCGACTACCGGAAAACACCTTTCCCTGTCAGAAAAGCAGCCTGAAAAGCAGCTTATTTGGCAGATTTTTCATCGGGAAAAAACAGTTCTTTAAAGCGTTTATTGGCAAAGATTTCTATTTCTTCCTGCAATTGCCGGTAGTTTTTTATCATCTCACCCGCTTTTGGGGTAAGGACCGTACCACCAGCTCCGCTCCCTCCCTTTTGCGGCACGACCAACTCATCCGCAATATTTTCCCGGAGGATTTTAACATGGGTCCAGGCCTTTTTATAATTCATGCCCATTTTTTCCGCCGCTTTGACAATGGAACCTTCCTGTTCAATGAGTTCGAGAATCTCCACTTTTCCTTTACCAAAAAGCAAATCATGCCGATCATTTTCGATCCAGGTCTTTGTTTTTACATACAGGTGGGCGGCTGGGTTTTGATCCATTTTATCTGTTCCATGGTGAGCAAGATTGTCGATGAGTGACTTCCTGAATTCGTTTGTACCTGTTAACCCTGTCTGAAATATTCCGGCTCATTTTTCGGTTTCCATTTAATATTGCAGCCCATACTGGCTCTCTGCTCTACAGAAATCTGTTTTCCAGCAATTAATTGTTCAATTGCGGCCGAGAGGTCTGCACCGGTGACCGGTTCGCTGTTGCCGGGTCTTGCACTATCGAACTGTCCACGATAAACAAGTTTTTGTTCACTATCAAAAAGAAAAAAATCCGGTGTACACGCCGCGCCGTAGGCTTTGGCTACCTTTTGCTGCTCATCGACCAGATATGGAAAGGTATAGCCGTACTTTTGAGCATCGATTTCCATATTTTTAGGGCTGTCATCAGGATGGGCATTGTAATCGTTACTGTTAATTGCAAAAACCGTAATGCCCTGTTCCTGATACGCCCGAACCTTCTCCACCAGTTTCTGACGGATATGAATGACGTATGGACAATGATTGCACATGAAAATGACCAGCAAGCCTTTGTCGACAGATGACGATGCGAGTGAGTAGCTTTTGCCGGCGGGATCGGGAAGAGTGAAACCAGGAGCCTTTATACCCAGTTCCTGCATAGTTGAAGGTGTCAATACCATAACATTCTCCTTATTTTTTTAGATTTACCTGCATTTTAAACCATTCTCTATAAAAAATATGTATGCATCGCCAATTGTGGAAGCAAGCTTTCCCTGACAACAGGGCTAATGACTTGACGACACTCCCCAGACAAGGTAACTTCTTTTGCACAATTCAACAACAAAGCCTGGGGGAGTCCACGGACTGAGAATTCCGCACACAGCGGAGTGACCCTTTGAACCTGATCCGGTTGATACCGGCGTAGGGAACGGACCAATTCGAGCACTGATCCTGCTCCTCTAAAAACCGCTTCCTGCGGTCTTTTTTTTGTCAAAAATAAGAGGAGAAGCGATATGAAAACCCAGATGGAATATGCCCGTGAAGGGAAAATTACCGAAAAGATGAAGGACGCTGCCGGGGAAGCCTCCATTTCCCCTGAGACCCTGCGGGACAATATAGCCAAAGGAACCGCCATCGTCTGTCATAACAATCGCCATTTGGGCGGCCGACCACTTGCCGTAGGAGAGGGAATACGGACCCGGGTCAATGCCAATATTGGCACGAGTAAGGACGATACCAGCATTGACCGGGAATTGGAAAAGGCGCGGGTTGCGGTAAATGCAGGTGCCGATGCCATCATGGATCTCTCCACCGGAGGACCAATTGATGAAATCCGCGCGGCCATAATCGCCGAAACCGATATCTGCATCGGTTCCGTCCCCCTCTACCAGGCCGCCTGTGACACCGTGGTAAAAAAAGGCATGGCCATTGTCGATATGACCGTCGACGACATCTTCGCCGGAATCAAAAAACACCTCGACGACGGCATTGATTTTATCACCGTTCACTGTGGCGTAACCCAACGAACACTGGAATTTATGGACCGGGAGGGCCGGCTGATGGATGTCGTCTCCCGAGGCGGTTCCTTCACCTGTGCCTGGATGGCCCATAACCAGGCGGAAAATCCGCTCTATGAGCATTATGACCGTCTGCTCGAGCTGGTGAAACCCTACGATGCAACCCTCTCTTTAGGAGACGGCTTTCGCCCCGGTTGCATTGCTGATGCCACAGACAGGGCCCAGATCCACGAGCTGCTCCTCCTTGGTGAACTCACCCAAAGAGCCTGGGACCAGGGTGTTCAGGTGATGATCGAAGGCCCCGGCCATGTGCCGCTCAATCAAATTGAAGCCAATATAAAACTCCAGAAACGCATTTGCCACGGAGCTCCTTTTTACGTGCTTGGCCCACTGGTGACCGACATTGCTCCGGGTTACGATCATATCACCTGTGCAATCGGTGGGGCCATCGCGGCCAGTGCCGGCGCTGATTTTCTCTGTTATGTCACGCCCAGCGAGCACCTCTGTCTCCCCACCTCTCAGGATGTCCACGACGGAGTAATGGCCACACGACTGGCAGGCCATGCCGCGGATATCGTCAAAGGTATTCCAGGGGCAATCGACAGGGATATCGCTATATCGAAAGCACGGAAAGCACTTGATTGGGAGAAACAGTACGAACTCGCCCTCGATCCAGCCCTGGCCCGCAAGCGACGAGGAGCGACAACAGATGTTGCCGATGCCCACGGAGCATGCACCATGTGTGGCGAATTTTGTGCCTACAAGATTATGGACGGTCGGAAAAAAAGCGGCACTCCATAAAAAGGAGATGCGTTGTTGCCGGGAAATATTGTACCTTGGCTTGTAAAATTTTTCGGCAACAATTTTCTATCGGTAACAACACAAACCAGCAAGGGGATGAAGATGAAAATAACTCTGCCCATGTCAAGCGGTGGCGACTATGTGGTTCATCCGAGCAAGATTGTGGCCCTGGGCCTGAACTACCTGGAACATATCAAGGAAAGCCAGTCGGTGAACGTGCAAAATTTTACCGATGCAATTCCCACCGAACCGGTCCTTTTCCCAAAAACCCCCAATGTATTAATCGGGCCTGGCGAACCGATTATTTTACCTGCATTTGTCGAAGAATACGGCTTTGCCAATTGCCGAACCGACCATGAGGCGGAGCTGGCGATCATTATCAAAGACCGGGTGAAAAACCTCTCCGTCGACACCGCCATGGACCATATCCTCGGCTTTACCTGTTTTAACGACATCAGCCAACGCAATCTGCAAAAAGGCGATAAATCCGGCTGGTACCGTGGAAAATCTCTAGACACTTTCGGCCCCATCGGTCCGGTCATTGTCACATCTGAAGATATCGGCGATCCGCAGGATCTTAATATAATCTGTCGTCTCAACGGCCAGGTAGTACAGAGTTCCAACACTCGACATATGATTTTTAAAATTCCGGAAATACTTGCCTTTGTCTCCAAGAATTTCACTCTGGAAGCCGGCGATATTATTATCACCGGCACGCCAAGCGGCGTTGGGCCACTGCAGGACGGCGATGTGGTTGAGGTAGAGATACAAAACATCGGCATTCTGACAAATCCGGTTCAAACTGAGCGAAAACATTAATAAGAGCCTGTTCGAGAATGTTTCGATTTTGAACAAAAAGCCTATTCTCGGATGGCCCTCTGGTACCTTGCAGATTGTTTCTTGATTATTATAAATAAATAATAACCTGCAATAGTCCCTTATTTGTTTGAATATGCTTATATTACTTACATAGTTTGGAACTATTTAAAAGAAAGTGGCCTGGCGTCCTTCATCTCTTAAGTCTTTTCTGATATGATTCATTAGTAATAAAACTTATCAGAAAAACTTTCCTGTCTGGCCGAGATTTCTACGACAACATTAACTAGAATAGCTGTAGATTCATGCGAGATTTCACGAAGAACCTGCCCACTGCTCCAATCCTGCCTATTCTTGAGCTGGTCAGAGAACTGACCATAGGCCAACGCGCAACCGACTCCGTTGAATTGCTGTCATTATTTCTGCATGAAAAGATTTTTCCAAAATTCAAACCGTTTTCCATAGAAATATATTTCCCGAACAAACTGTCCGGCAGCTTTCAGCCGCCAAAGCGTCAGGGCATATACGCAAACAACATAAAAAGTATTGCCCCTAGCCTAATCCAGGGAGATCATTCAATCATCAGGGAGCTCACGACAACCGGTCTGGCAACCGAAGTAAGTGCCCAACAACTCACAGAATTTTGTACAGAAAACATTGATGACGGTAACCACCTGCTGATCCCCATTCTGGATGATTCGGTACTCCTTGGTCTTCTCTACCTCGGCATTCGGGAGCCTTGTTCATTTTCTCCTGACTTTCTCAATTCCATCCAAACCTTCGCCGCTGTGATAGGGTCTCGCTTAAAAAGCATGGATACGATTCAGCAATTAAAAGAATCCATGCTTGCTCTGAAGTATTCCGACCTGTTGAGAACAGCCCTCTATGAAATAAGTGCACAGGCTCATTCTTCGGAAAATATCGATGGCCTGTACACCAAGCTCCATCAAACGGTGGGTCGCTTGATCCATGCCCGAAACTTTTTCATCGCCCTCGTTGAAAATCGTCCGGATGGGAAATTTATAAAATTCCCATATTTTATCGACGAAAATGACACCCATTTCCAAGGCATGGAATTGAAGATGGACCAGCACAAACCTTCTATCACTGGCTACTTACTCAAAACCCGGAAACCACTTCTTCTCACACCGACAAATTTCAACCAAATCTGCCAGGACCATGACATCGAATGTGTCGGCACAAGGCCCCATTCCTGGTTGGGAGCGCCTTTTTTTGCCGATCATATCACCGGAGTCGTGGCGATACAAAGTTACAGCAATGTCATATATACCGAAAAAGATAAAGAACTTATGGCCTTTGTCGCTCGCCATATCGGTGATGCCTTAAACCGCAAACATGCCGTCGACGAACTCAAAAGCGCCAAGGAACGGGCGGAGAAAGCGGAAAAAAATAAGAGCACCTTCCTGGCCAACATGAGCCACGAGATACGGACCCCGATGAACGGCATTCTGGGCTTGACAGAGCTGGTGCTACAGTCCGATTTTTCCGGCAAAAAAAGAACTTACCTGGAAATGATCCACTCCTCCGCTGAGAGATTATTAAAGCTTATCAATGATATTCTTGATTTCTCGAAGATTGAGGCCGGAAAACTGGAGCTCGACGTTGCACCGTTTAGTCTGCGCGCCACCATCTCAGACTCTCTTGAAATTCTCGCCCTTAGTGCGGCCA
Organism: uncultured Desulforhopalus sp.; assembly: GCA_963677465.1. Lineage (GTDB taxonomy): Bacteria > Desulfobacterota > Desulfobulbia > Desulfobulbales > Desulfocapsaceae > Desulforhopalus_A. The sequence goes on from OY781976.1 coordinate 5,564,399, forward strand.
AAAAGAATATAGGCCTCACCGTTGACTGTCATGAGCATATTCCGGATATATTGCTGGGAGATGCCGGTAAGCTCAGCCAGATTCTCATCAATCTGGTTGGAAATGCAGTGAAATTCACAGATAAAGGTCAGGTGGCGCTTTCCATCAAACAGCTGAACCACAAGAGAAACGAAAAAGATCCCATCAATCTTCATTTCCAGATACGAGATACCGGCATAGGAATCCCAGAAAGTAAAATTAATAATATTTTCAAGGCATTCAGTCAGATCAGTACAGGTCAAAACAACAACCAGCGGGGAACAGGACTCGGCCTGGTTATAGCCGGCGAACTTGTGGAAATGATGGGCAGTAAAATTTGTGTCGAGAGTACACCGGGGATTGGCACCACCTTCTCTTTTACAATTCGATTTTTAGCCGAAAATGCTGGTAGTCCTGTTCAGGAAAAAACAGATACAATCTCTCCACATTCATCCAGTACCCAACTCAGTGAAAGACCACTGCACATTCTCCTGGTGGAGGATGAAGAGATTAACCGAACCGTGGCATTTACCTTGCTGGAACGGATGGGTTGTAAGGTCAGTATGGCAGAAAACGGTGTCCAGGCCTTGAATATGTTAAAAAGTACCGTTTTTGACCTTATCCTCATGGACATCCAGATGCCCGAACTCAACGGTTATGAAACAACTAAAGCCATTCGGCTTCAAGAAAAGGATGATACACAACATCTGCCTATCATTGCCATGACTGCCTGTGTGGTTCAAGGTGATCGGGAAAAATGTTTGGTTGCAGGAATGGATGGCTATATCTCCAAACCGATACGCCCTGAAATCCTTCGTCATGAAATTGAAACTGTTCTTCACAGCTAACAATCAGGATAATCCCCAAACACCATAATTAGGCCCGAAAAGGTCCCACTTTTTGCTGTTCCTGGCGGAAAACCATTCCTGAAAACGAAGATCGGTACGGGTGCCAGCGTAAGGAAAACAGAGATAAAACCGAGCGGTATCTTTTCTGTCTGGTTTTCTGCTGAGTCTCATCTGCGGATTATTTGCCTGGGCTTCTTCCAGGAGTACCGTCGCCTCGTCGAGGTCCTTTAAAGGGACAGTCAAAGTATAATTGTATTCTTCCTTCATAGTATCGCCCTCCCTCATAATTTCATCTGTTCACATCTTATCATACTACCGACTGTAACCGGCCGGGGCAATTGAATAAGCAGATGACAACGTCTCTTTTCACCATTACATTAGTACCTTTCAAACAAATCTCTCGTTCCGCAGCTTCCTTCCAGCAACCGGATATACAATGAGCCCAACATTTCAACATGATAAAGAGTCCCTTGCTCTAAAAACAAACCAGGAAAGTGGTGGAAAACTCGGCACCTTTTCCGGAGTCTTTACTCCCAGTATCCTGACCATTCTTGGTATCATCCTGTTTCTGCGACTGGGCTACGTCACCGGAAGCGCCGGAGTAGGACGAGCACTGCTCATCATTGCCATAGCCAATCTGATAACCATCCTTACCAGTCAATCACTTGCGGCGATTGCCACCAATCTCAAGGTCAAGGGCGGCGGCGACTACTACCTTATCTCCAGAACTCTTGGCATGGAGTTTGGCGGGGCAATCGGCATCGTTCTCTACCTGGCCCAGTCAGTTTCTGTTGCCTTTTACTGTATCGGTTTTGCCGAAGCACTGACCGCCATCCTTGGACCGGACTTTCTTCTCTCACCTCAGGTTCTTGCCATGTTGGCGGTGGGATGTATCTTTATACTTGCCTGGCTGGGCGCGGACTGGGCAACCAAGTTTCAATATGTCGTCATGGGGCTCCTCGTGGCCGCTTTATTGTCTTTTTTCATTGGCGGGATTCCCCAGTGGCATGGAGAAACCTTCCTGGCAAACTGGTCGCCTGCCGGTCCCCCCCGACCATTCTGGATTATCTTTGCCATTTTTTTCCCGGCGGTAACGGGATTTACGCAAGGGGTGAGTATGTCAGGAGACCTGAGAGATCCTGGCAAAAGCTTGCCATTAGGTACATTTATGGCCGTTGGCATCTCTATTCTGATCTATCTTGCGGTGGTCATCGTCTTTGCCGGGGTACTGCCCAACAGGGTTATGGTAGAGGATTACCAGGCTATCAAGCAGGTGGCCCGTTACGATTTTCTGATCGATGCAGGTGTCATCGCCGCCACCCTTTCTTCCGCCATGGCCTCTTTTCTCGGTGGACCGCGCATCTTGCAGTCCCTGGCAGCAGATAAAGTTTTTCCACTGTTCAACTCCTTTGCCAAAGGTTCCGGAACAACGAACAATCCACGCCGGGCGGTGCTCCTTACCTGCGCTTTGGCCCTTGGAGTGATCATGCTCGGCCAATTAAATCTGGTGGCCAGAATCGTCTCGATGTTCTTTCTGATTTCCTATGGCCTGCTTAATTATGCAACCTGGTATGAAGCCCATTCTGAAAGTCCTTCCTTTCGTCCCCGCTTCAGATGGTTCAACAAATATCTCAGTCTCCTCGGTTGTTTAGTCTGCGTTGGAGTTATCTTTGCTCTCGACCTTGAATACGGTCTGGCGGCCCTCGCTATTCTTGCCGCCATCTATCAATATATCAAACGCAAGGCGGGACCGGCCAGATGGGCCGACAGTGGACGCTCCCATGCCATGCAGGTCATTCGACGTCAACTGCTGACAACACTCACAACACCGGAACATGACCGGGACTGGCGACCTCATATCCTTGCGTTTACCAATGACTCCGGACGGAGAGAACTGTTGTTAAAGTTTGCTGATTGGATCGGGGGATCAACCGGCCTGATTAGCGCGATTAAACTTATTGATGGTGTTGGACGACAGGCAACAAAACAGAAAGAAGCTGCGCTCATCGAGCTGAATACCTCTATTCGGGAGGCAGGGCTGAAGATTTTCCCACTGGTCGTTTCTGGACAGGAGATCTCTAAAACCCTGGAAACCCTTCTGCAAAGTTACGGAATAGGCCCGTTGAAAGGCAACACCATGCTCTGCAACTGGTATGGCGAAACCATGACCTCGTTCCCCGGACTCACTGCCATGAAGTTTGGCAAGACCCTGCGACTGGCCTTTCGCAGCGGATTCAATCTGGTGGTTTTCCATGGCGATCCACTGCGCACTGATCATCTTTTTGACAGAGAGAAAGAAGAACGAATTATTGATGTCTGGTGGAACAATGACGCAAGCAGCAGGTTAATGCTTCTTTTTGCCTACCTTATGACCCGGAATGAACTCTGGGCACATGCCACAATCAGAGTATTGACCGTCGGCGAGGCCAACAATTTAAACGAGAGTATCGAACTCCTTGAGCATCAGCTCGATGATGCCAGAATCCCGGCGCAACCGATTCTGATTCCGAACATAGAACCCGAAACAGTCATCGAAAAATCAGCTGGCTCCGATTTGGTTTTTCTGCCTTTTCGGATCAGACAATCAATGCTCACCGATGCCAGCGGCTTTAGTCTTGAGAGGGTTTTAAACAGGTTGCCGCCGGTGGCTCTCGTCATGGCCGCAAGAGATATAGATCTTGATGCTGAACCAGAAGAGGGCACAGCAGGACAAATCGCTGAAGCCATGGACAAACTGCACGATGCGGAAAGACGATATGCCAATGCCCTGGAGCAGCAACAGAAAAGCAACAAACAACTCCTGGCGCTGCAAAAACAGATGGAAACAGCAGCCGATTCCAAAGATGATGTTGAAAAACGTAACAAACAACGTTTGGAAGCTGAAGCAGAGGTGGAAAAAGCGTCTCGAAAAGTAGCGCGGGAACAGGCTAAAGTCGATGAAGCAACAGCCCGCGCCAGGGAACTGAGTGACAACAACCTCTCAGTTCCCTGACCCGAAAAACAGATTTATCCGGTTACTTCTGATGTAAAGAAATCAAAATACTCTTTTAATTTCGGAGAATTATTCTGCAAATATTTTATGCAAGGAAGGCAGCAATTTGGTCTCAAGCTCGCCGAGGTACTCCTCCCATCGTTCACCAAAACGATAGAATGCCATTGACGCCAGTTTTTTGGTGATAATGGCATTCCGGTAAGGTTGGAGTTGTTCGACGTTCAGAAGAGCCATTATAGCCTTTTCGCCGAGTTTTTCTCTCAGCACCGATGGGATGTAATGCTCCATCACCTTCCAGAGGAGTTTGCCATCCTCAAGAATTTCAGCAATACTGAGTTCCAGCCGATCCTGCAGTGCAAATATCTGCTCGCTGGTTATCTCCGACAGTTCAAAAAGAGGTATCGTCGGATCAGCATCATAGAGACGTAAGAGCAAGCCGGTTTCCAACCGAGCATAACGATCAACCAACTGTAGAATATCCTTGGTTAAAGCAAGCCTTGTTGCACTATCGTTAAGCAGTTTATCTTCGTAGTCATCCTGCAGAAGAAAGCCGGTAAGAACTTCCGCAATGGAACTGCTGAAAACGCCGCCTTTATTGGCGGTGGTATCCTTAATTTGTTTGATACTGGTCTGGGTCGCAATATATCGCCTGGCCGCATCATCAAAGAAAACGTTGGCGCCTTCAACAATAAATTCCAATTCCTTAAAGAGATCGAGAAACTGGTGGACGTTGCCCTGATTAATCGTATCTTTAAAGCCGCCACAGGGGATAAAGGCGCGAATATTGGCTTCACTGATACATTTCCGAAGAGCGGTATTACTGAGAAATTTTCTGTGAAAAAGAGCGCCATCCTCTACGATTGTACCATCCGGCAGGGTGACATTGCTCGCTCCGAGCGGCACCATAAAACCTTTCTTACTCAATTTTGCCACAGGGAAAAGGAGGGAATTTGCCCTTGGCGATGAGTTGCGCATAAAGGCAAGTTTCATCAATTCTTTTTTATCGAGCCCCTCCGGGTCAAAAAGAACCGAACCTCCGTCAACTAACAGACAGATTTTGCCTTGGTAGCATTGTATCTGGTTGGCCCCGAGATCACCATCCGGCCCCCCGGTAATCATCAGGTTCAGCTCTTCTTCCTTGGCCTTATAATGGTTAATCAGCGTTCTGAAAGAGCCCATGATTGACGTTGTGGTCATCCCTGAAACTGCTATATTTTCACCAACTTCTGCAAAAATCTTGTCCATATTATCGGTCACCATGACCGAGCGGCCATCCACCTGCAGCTCAACACCCTTCTTCCCCTGCTCGTAGAGGCCAAACACCTCTCCTGAGGAAAGCAGGCCATAAGTATCATGGGGAATACCAAAGCTCTTACCGGTAGTAATGGTCCGCCAGTACTGGTAGCCTTTGTCTCTTGCGTGGTAGGCGACATCATCCATGAGCGGTGCAGTACCCTCATCCGGGCCAAAAAAGACCATTTCCGATTTGCCGTAATAATCAACAATGGAGCTGTCCGGGAGCATCAGGTCCATGATCCCCTCGGTATAATCGTTGAGCGCCTCTTTTCTGTAGGTGGCATACTCCGGCAGGGGAACGACCACCCCTTTCGAACCACTTTCACAGATATCTTTATGCTTTAACCGCTGGGCTTTTGGACCGAGGGCATAGTTCAAAAGCACCGCATTATCCAGCTCACTGTCATAATTGGACCGTGAGACACGAATCAACCGAAGACCACCGCGGGCAATATCGGCTGCCCGCAAATGGGTACCACAGGAATAGTGACCGTTGATAAAAAAGACCCCGAAGATAAAACTGTTGAAAACGAGAGGGTCGAGAATGCTGTTGTCAAAGCGGAAGGAAAAAGATCGTTTTTCCGGCTTATAAAAGTTGGTTTTGAGAGTGCAGCTGATGATCTTGAACATGAATTTGAAGATCTCATAGCCCAGGGCAAAGTCTATAAATCTGCCGGCAATGATTTTTTCAAACTCCAGCCACTTCAACTGCAGCTCATCCTCGGTAATCCTTTTTTCTCCTGCCACCCGTTCCGGTGCAAAGCGCTGGCGAAATATAGCGTGCAGAAATTTTATCAGATCCGGATGCCTGGCAACTGTATCTTGAATAACACGAGCGCTATAGATGGACTTATTAGAGCTCTGGATACGTTTGGCAAAGGCCTCCCGCTGGTCTTTACTGGTCAGGCTGTCAAGGATTTCCCGATCGGTAATGTTCTCACTCTCTTTGAAGATGAACAAATGGGTAAAATCAATGGCATTGCCGGCAAAGAGCATTTCCTGGAAGGAAATCTGGTCCTGCAGATAAAGCCCTTTGATGGGGTTTACCGCAAAAGAGAGATAGGATCGAAGATCGGTGAGGACCCCTTCCTCCTGCTTGCGGGTCAATTCGCCACTGACGTAGAGAGTACAGATAGATGATGGTACGGACGATTGACCCCGGTAGGGTTCCCAATAGGCACGCACCAGAATAAGATCATGGTCTGCCAATATTTTGCGGAGTATTGGTAGTTGTGGTGACTCGAAGTCAGAGTTGAACATCAACCGCGTCTCACCGGTTTCCGGCAGATTAAAGACGGCAATGAGCGGAATGATCGACTCTTCGCTCTCCTTTAAAACCTTTTCATATCGTCTTCTGGTTGGTTCCGGGGTGGCCGTGTAATCCCCGGCCTGGGTAAAGAGAAACCGAGAGTCGCTAAAGGCTTCCGGCGGGAAATCCGCCACCGTCTCCGGCCGTATAATATAAGTATAATACTTGCTTTGTGGACTGTAGTAATACTCCCGTCGATGACCGGCCAGCAAATCTTCCAGCACCGCTTCCATGCTGTCACGGGTTTCTTCTGTAGCTATTCTGACCCGTTGGGCAACGCTTGCCTCAGTTGCATCGAAATCGATCTGGGCCACCCGGCCATATAGAATCACTTTACCATCAACCACCTTGATGGAGGTTGCAATGGACTGCAGCAAGTGAGCCAGGGCAGTTTTCCGGATATGTTCAAAAAAATACCGGGGTAATCCTATATCCTCAAGAAGGATACCGGCTGCCATATTGATGCAGTTTGCGGTAAGCAATCCTTCCGAAGATAAATCAATGACCGCTTCATACAAAACTCTTGGATCAAGCCCGACGCTTTCTGCTTTTGCTATAATATCCGCGCCTCTGGTACTTGAGGAATAGCTGTTTGGCAAGGTTTCCATCACGTCTCCCTAAGTTTTTCCTGTTTTTCTCATTTATGGCCAGACAAAAAAACGCCCTGTTGGCTTTATATCCAACAGGGCGTTATGAAAACTACCAGCTATACTGTGCTCCAAGCACCAGACCGAGGTCAAAGGCCCTGTAATTCAGATCAACAAAATCCTTGGGAACCTTGTCGGCAACCGCCTCCATGACCGATTTCGGCTTGATTACCTCGGTAATACCGATGAGGGCACCGAGCACACAGATGTTAAAGACCACCGGTTTGCCAATTTTCTCCATGACACGCTCATACATCGGCAACTCCACCTGCTTGGCATCAACCTTGCGGGTAGTCTGCACAAAGCGGCTGTCGGTCAGTAGAATTCCTCCGGGTCGAATAATTGAGGAATAGCTGTTATATGCATCCTGAGTCAGACAGACCAGGATATTAGGCTGGGTCACTTCCGGGAAATCAATTTCAGTGTCTGAAATAATTATATCGCTTCTGGTAGATCCGCCACGGGCGGCAGCACCATAACTCTGTGATTGTGTGGCATTCATACCTTCATGGATAACTGCAGCCTCAGCCAGAATAATGGCCGCGGTTATCACTCCCTGACCTCCGGAGCCTGAGAATACAAGTCTTACTCTACTCATGATACCTTCTCCCTGCTTGCATAGGCGATTATCTTGTCATACTCCTCACAGTATTCCGGCCGTTCTGTTTCCACAAAAATACCTCGGGGAACGAGGCCCGGATTCTCTTCAAGGGCTTTAGAACCGATTTTCGCGGTGTTGGTCTTATGCAGTTCCAGCATGCTGACGGCATCACCTTCCTTGTTCTTTCTACCGTAATGGGTGGGGCACTGGGAGAGTATCTCCACCACAGAAAAGCCTTTATGCAAAATGGCCTTTTTCAGCAGTTCCGTACTTTCTTTGACATGAAAAGCGGTGGAGCGGGCAACAAAGGTGGCACCAGCCGCCTTGGCCAATTCAACCACATCGAAATTACTGTCAATGGTTAAGTATGGTGCCGTAGTGGCCTTAACACCGGGCCCTGACAGCGGTGAAAACTGGCCGCCGGTCATTCCATAGATCCGGTTATTCATAACGATGGCGGTCATATCAATATTACGACGCGCCGCATGGATGAAGTGATTACCACCAATTGCCAGAGCATCGCCATCGCCCATTGGCACTATAACCTTCAGGTTCGGCTTACTGAGTTTGACCCCTGTGGCAAAGGCCAGGGCCCGACCATGCAGGGTGTGCAGAGAGTGGAAATCGACATAACCGGAGATCCTTGCTGAACATCCGATTCCGGAGGTCATGACAATCTCATTTTTATTCAACTGCAACTCTTCAACAGCATGAATGAGCGCATTGAGAATAGTACCGTGACCGCAGCCAGGGCACCACATATGAGGGAAAAACCTTTCTCGTAAATAATCTTTGACAGCCATATTATACTCCCCTCCCCTGGATAACCCGAAGAAGTCTTTTAATATCTGAAGGTGTGATAAGCTGACCGTCAATCCGATTGGCCAGGAAGACCCGATTGGGCTTTCTCACTGCGGCTTTGACCTGAGCCATGACCTGTCCCATATTCATTTCCACCACCAGGACAGCTTTTGCATGTTCACATTTTTCCCGAACAAGCTGTGTCGGGAAAGGCCAGATCGACTGCAACTCCAGAACTCCGATCTTTTCACCTTTCGCCCGCCTGCTTTTCGCCAGATGGATGGCCGACCGAGCCGAAGAGCCATAGGAAATCATTACATATTCCGCGCCTTCCATAAAATATTCTTTATAGCGGGTAATGGTGTCGACATTGTTATCAATCTTGTCGATCAGATGCCTGAGCAGTTCGTTGACGACTTTGGGGTTGTTAGAAGGAAAGCCCCACATATCATGGAACAAACCGGTGACATTATATCTATGCTCAGCACCAAAATCAGACATCGGTAACCGTCCGTCTTCTCTTGGCAGATAGGGATGATAATCAACACCCTTGCCAACGGAAGTCCTCAAGCGACTGACAATATCCATCTCTCCAGCTTCCGGGATAACCAACTTCTCCCGCATATGGCCGACAGCCTCATCAAAGAGCAGGACAACAGGGGTTCGATAGGTCTCAGCCATATTGAATGCGTCCACCGTCATGGCAAAAACGTCCTGATTGTTGGAGGCGGTGAGAGCTATAATGGAGTGATCGCCATGGGTACCCCAACGAGCCTGATTGATGTCCCCCTGGCTGACATGGGTCGGATTACCGGTGGATGGGCCGCCTCGCTGAACATTGGCAATAACGCAGGGAATTTCCGTCATGCAGGCATAGCCAATAGCCTCCTGTTTGAGGGAAAATCCCGGTCCGCTGGTCGCTGTCATGACCTTCTTGCCGGTAAGTGAGGCGCCGATGATGGCACACATGGAGGCAATCTCATCTTCCATCTGGATAAATTTGCCACCTTTCTCCGGCAGGCGCGCTGACAGAAGTTCGGCGATCTCAGTTGACGGGGTTATCGGATAGCCGGCAAAAAAATCGATACCTGCATAGATCGCCCCTTCCACACAAGCTTCGTTTCCTTGAACAAATCGTATATTTTTACTCATCTTTTTCACCTTCCTCTGTCAATACTTCGATTGCCAGATCCGGACACCGTAGTTCACACATTTTACAGCAGATACAATCTTCCGGTCGAACCACCGTGGATTTATCCCGTTCGTCCAGTTCCAGCACCTTGGTTGGACAAAACTTGACGCAAACACCGCACCCTTTGCACCAGTCTCGGTTAATCACAATTTCCTTCAGTTTCTGCCTGGCCATAGCATCCTCTTGACTGTTGATTGTTGTTCATCAGCAACCAACTTTTACTGTTTGCAGTAAACTCATGCCAGGATTCTCGTCCCGCGAGTGCACCAGCCCACCGCTCTTAGAAAGCGTTTAGAGGGAGCCAAACCAATGTTTGCCTCCCTCAACCACTCTTTCTTGCCATCCGCTCCTACTCAGCTTCCATGAAAGGATACCGAAAATCAGTAGCAGGTACAAATGTTTCTTTGATTGTTCTGGTGGACACCCAACGCATAAGGTTCGCCTGGGAGCCGGCTTTATCATTTGTTCCCGAAGCTCTACCTCCGCCAAAAGGCTGCTGGCCAACGACCGCACCGGTAGGTTTGTCGTTGATATAGAAATTACCCGCCGCATGTTCCAGCAGAGAAAGCGCTGTGCTCACCGCAGCCCGCTCCTTGGCGAAAATTGCGCCGGTGAGTGCATACATTGAAGAGGTGTTACAGAGTTCCAGAGTTTCCTCATACGTATCATCTTCATAAACATAGATAGTGAGGACAGGTCCGAAAATCTCTTCAACCAGGGTCTTAAATTTGGGATCAGTGGTTAAAATCACTGTTGGTTCGACAAAATATCCGACGCTATCGTCACACTTTCCACCGATGATAACGTCCCCGCCTTTATTTTCCTTGGCGTAATCAATGTAGGCTGCAATGGAATCAAAGGCAGCTTTATCAATGACCGCACCACAGAAATTGCGGAAATCAGTTGGAGGACCCATTTTGATTTTGCTGATCTGCGCCTTCAGTTCTTCTTCAACTGCCGGCCAGAGTGAACGGGGGATGTAGGCACGGCTGGCGGCAGAGCATTTCTGGCCCTGATACTCAAAAGAACCCCGCACAAGACCGGTCACCAGAGGTTTTATTTCTGCACTTTTATGAGCGAAAACAAAGTCTTTACCACCAGTTTCTCCAACTATTCGCGGATAGGATTTATATTTACTGATGTTTTCGCCGATGGTTTTCCACATCTGCTGGAATACTCTGGTAGAACCGGTAAAGTGAATCCCTGAGAGATTCGGATCGGCCAGGCAGATATCACCAACGCTGGCTCCGGAACCGGGAACAAAGTTAATAACTCCAGCCGGGAGTCCAGCTTCTTCAAGAATCTGCATGATCAAATACGGTGTATAGACCAAAGAAGAGGCCGGTTTCCAAACCACCGTGTTACCCATGATAGCCGGTGCAGTGGGAAGATTCCCGGCAATGGCGGTAAAGTTGAAAGGTGTAACGGCAAAAACAAATCCCTCAAGCGGGCGATGCTGGACAAAATTCCAAACGCCGGTGGATGATACCGGTTGCTTATGGTAAATTTCCTGGGCGTACTGCACATTAAAACGCAGAAAATCGATAAATTCACAAGCAGAATCAATCTCTGCCTGATATGCAGTTTTGCCACCGGCCAGCATGGCACCACTATTTATCAAGGCGCGATATTTTCCGGAAAGAAGCTCTGCAACTTTGAGGAATATTGCACAACGCTCTTCCCAACGAAAAGATTGCCACATGGGCTGGGCAGCCACTGCCGCGTCTATGGCCTGCTGCACCTCTTTTGGACCAGCTTTATGATACGTTGCAAGGACATGTTGGTGATCATGGGGCATAACAACCTTGCCAAGATTTCCAGTTCTTACTTCTTTACCACCAATGATAAGCGGAATGTCCAACTGTTTGGAAGCCATCTCAGCTAAAGCTTTCTTTAGCTCCACCTTTTCCAGGCTGCCTGGTGCATAGTTCAGGATGGGTTCATTTGTCGGTTTCGGAACACTGATTACTGCATTATTCATAAGATTCATCATCTTTCTCCACTTATCCCTTTCTAAACAGGGCTTTAATAATCACTCCAGCCATCTTCGGGTTCTCTTTCAACCTTCTGGTACTATAGCCGAACCATTGTTTGCCAAACGGTACATAGACCCGCATACGATGCCCTTTATCCATGATAGACTTTCTCAGGGCAGGGGTTACGCCATAAAGCATCTGAAATTCATATTTTTCTTTTGGAACTTTATATTTTTCGATAAGCTTATAAGCACCTTCAACCAAAGGTACATCATGTGTTGCTATGGCTGGGTACATCCCTTCCTGGAACATATATTCAACATCGTCCAAAAAGTGCGCATTGACTTCACTGTACTTTTTATAAGCAATTGATTCCGGTTCAACGTAGATCCCCTTGCAGACACGCAAATTGACGGGATGTGCAGGATCATTGATATCCTTTAACTCTTCGATATCTTTGCGAGTCCTTCTCAAACATGCCTGGACAACAAGACCGACATTAGCGGGGAATTCCTCTTTCAGTTTTCTGAACATTTCGATCTCTCTGTCCGTGCAGGGAGAATCCTCCATGTCAATCCTGATAAAGTTATTATACGATGCAGCCTTGGCAACAACCTCCCTGATATGCTTGTAAGCAACGTCTTTATCAAGAAGCAAGCCAAAGAAAGTAGGCTTTACAGAGTAATTTCCCTGGATCCCGGCTTTCTCAGCCTCTTCGATGACGTGAAGGTATTCCTCTTTATTGGCCTGGGCCTCATCAAGAGTGGTTATAAACTCACCCAGAATATCAATCGTGGTGAGAACCCCTTCAGCATTCAATTGCTTGGCATTGGCAAGTGCCTCATCCAGCGTCTCACCGGCTATGTATTGTTTAGAAAATATCCACACTAATTTTTTTGGCATGTATGGAAGAACGCTGGCAATCATTTCGTTAAACATAGTGACCCCGTTGAGATTAAATTCTTAAATATTTTCGACATCTCGTATAATATATACCTGTCTTTGAATTAAATAATTGTATACAATATATGTACACATACAAATTAGTACGATATTTACTGCACCTATGTCAACTTTTTTTGTCGATATGGCAAAAATAGTTTACTTTTGCTGCAATAAGGGTTCTCGGTGCATTTGTCCACCGGGTCAGTTGATAATTGGTGGATTTAATGTTGTGCTTTGGTGATTTACCTGACAGAGAAACCTAACGTTAAAACAAACAGGAAAAAAATGGTACAAACAAAAAAAATTAATTCTGAAGATTCTGTTTACCAAAAACTGAAAACAGCAATACGGAAAAGATATATCAGGCAGGGTAGTCAATTGGTGGAAGTTGCCCTGGCTCAACAATTAGGGGTGAGCCGCACACCGGTACGGAGTGCCATCAGGCGACTCGAAGCGGAAGGTCTGGTCAACAGTATTCCCAACAGAGGGGCCTTTGTTATCACCCCAACTCAGAAGGAAATTGAAGAAACCTTTTTGGTCCGAGCCCAACTGGAAATCATGGCGACCAAACTCACCATACTCAAGATCACCCCAAAAGAGATCGAGGAACTCCGCGCCCTCAACCGGCTGGAGACGACGATCTTTGATAAAAATAATCTCGACGAGTACTTCGCAGTCAACGATGCATTGCACTTGAAAATTGCGGAAATTTCCGGCAACCGGGTACTCTCTTCCTATATTCACGAGCTCCTTGATCGAACAAGGATTTTCCTCATCCTCTACGATCCTTTTTATAAGATAGAATACTGTCCAACAAAAGAACATGAGACTATTGTGGAAGCCATTGCCAGCCACGATCCCGACCGGGCCTGTGCAGCGGTGCAAGAACATATCAACAGCTCCATCAATGGGCTTGAATCTGCCGGACAGTTGCCTGAGGATTATCTTTCTATTTAGTTTTCATCCATTGAGAACCAGCCACTTTGCCAGAACGTGTTGATACTTCTCAGGGGTATCAACATCACAAAACTCGTCCCTCGCGGCAAATGGCAGGTAGCATACTCGGTCAGGTTGCTTTATAAGCAGTTGCCGGCCACCTCTGTCACCATGCAGCTCGGCAAATTCAGCTCGACAGCTGGCTGGAAAAATCACCGGATTGGCCGGTTTGCCAGCGACATTGGGCACAATAATTTTTTTTGCATTTTCCTTATAAAATTTCTCCAGCAAGATCTTGATAGAGCCACTGGTCAAAAGTGGCTGATCGGCCACGGCAAACATCACGCCGCCTTCCGCCGTGCTCATCGCCAGTCCGAGTTGGATAGAATGGCTTTTACCGGCCTCTGGATTTTTATTATGGCAGGATTGCACCGGATACTCCCGAGCAATAGCCCCAACCTGAGGATCGCCATAGACCACAATCACTTCTTGAAAGAGTGCAAAGGGAAACCGGCCAAGAAACTGGCCGATAACGGTGGAATCGCCCAGGGGCAGGAGCAGTTTGTTACACCCCATGCGTGTAGAAAGACCTGACGCCAGGATGATAGCATCCACCTTAGTCATAGATCGTCCCCAACCGGACACTCCCCGCGACAATCTGCTGATTGATAAGCAATGCACCCAAGACCTTAACATTGTCGCAATCTGCTTCTGACTCAACCTTATTGATATAAAGGATTTCTCTGCCCCGGGCCTGAGCAAACAGACCCCTGTCGTGGAGAATCATGCGATAGAGATGGTGAGGGGAAACGGCTTCACCAGCCTTACCACCAGTTATCTCAGAAAAAATCTCTAAGCGGTGGACCAAGGCCTCACAAATAATGCTGCCGATGGTCTGAATATCAACAATACCAATGGTTTTACTGGTAAATTCGGGAATAACCGGTTCTGTGGTTTTCCATCCCTTGAGTGGTTTTCTGTCGGCACCATCGGCTTCAATCAATACCAGGTCGAAGAGTTTTTGCTGACGAGAGAGCAAATCAGTGTCTACTCCAGTCATTTTTCCGGCAACAGAGGTTGGCAGCCCCCCGACATAAACACCGGGGCCAGCAACACCATCTCGCCCAAATAAATCCCCGCTCAGATCGAGTGCATCGTACTGTTCGGCACCTGGCACAAAAATTTTGGTGCTGGTGGTAACCAGTACCTTAAACCCCTGCCCTCTTGCTTCTTCTGCCAGACGAAACATAAGCGAGGTCTTACCACCGGCCCCAATAAGGCAAACGACATCTCCCCGCGCTATGCCAAAAGCCTGCAAAAAAGAACGTTCATTACTCTCGAACTTGCTGACCTTTTTTTTCATCATCCCATCACTTTTACTGCCATCAAACAAGCTCGGCCATAATTTGATTGGAGAGAGGCCAGCCCTTGGCGGTAATTCGGAGGTGGCTTTCGGTCAGGTCCAGAAAGCCCAAAGCCTGGAGTTTTTTCAGGGTCGATCCATAGTATTTTTCAATATCTATGGAATACCTTTCAGCCAGGGCTTTTCGTGATACCCCGCAGACCATTCGCAGTCCCATTATCACCGTCTCCCTGAAAGAATCTTCCGGGGACAGAATTTCTTTTTCGATCACAATCGATTCGTTATGATCAATCCGGCGAATATACTCGGCGGGATCGGCAATCCTCCGCTCCCGTACCCCGGACAGGCAGCTCACCGCCGATGCTCCGGCAGCCAAATACTCCGCATTGCGCCAATAGTTGATATTGTGCCGGCATTGATGTCCTTTGGTCGCATAATTTGAAATTTCATATTGCTCGAGTCCGGCAGAACCACAAAGCTCGCTGGTAATTTCGTCCATCTCAAGGATTTCATCTTCCACCGGAAGACGTAAGGTCTTGCTGGCCAGAAGAGCATGAAACGGTGTATCAGACTCAATCGTCAACTGATATAAAGAGAGATGTTCAGGCCGAAAGGAGAGGCCTTTTTCCAGGGATTTTCGCCAGGAGGCCGGAGTCTGACCGGGCAAACCATACATTAAGTCCAGATTAATATTGTCAAATCCGGCAGTTCTGGCTGCTTTGATCGCCGAATATGCGCCTTGCTTATTATGGATTCGTCCGATTAATTGCAGTTCGCGGTCATCAAAAGACTGTACACCAAGTGAGAGCCGGTTTACTCCAGCTTGAAGAAGCTTTGTAAAATACCTGACGTCCACCGTGCCGGGATTAGCCTCAATGCTAACCTCGGCACCAGGTGCTGCACTAAAGAGATTGAGAGACAAGTGAATAATTGCCGAAAGAAGGTCACTCGGCAGACAGGTCGGCGTACCCCCGCCGACAAACAGAGTCGAGAGACCAGGGTGACCTTCTTTTTTGCCAATCGTTTCGGCAAAAGTTTCAGCAAGACGCGTCAGTTCCAAGGTGAGAGCAGCACCATAGGAACCATAAAGCTCCTTACCACCGGCAAAGGAATTAAAAGAACAATAGTGGCATTTACTGCGACAAAAAGGAATATGAAGATAAAGGGAGGTCATGCTTTGCCAAAAGATTCCATCGCGGCCTGACATTCCATCCTCACGGAGTCCATCAATCCATTATCGGCAAAACTATACGACCCGTCGCCGATTATCAGATGGTCCAAAAGCTGGAGCTGCATATACCTACAGAGCAAAACCAGTGTCTTGGTCAGTTTGATATCCTGAGCCGATGGCTTGAGACTGCCAGAGGGATGATTATGGGAAATTATCAGAGCCGCCGCATGATATTCCAGGGCCCGCTTAATAATTTCCCTGGGATAGATGGTATTGACGTTTAAGGTGCCTTCCGCCACAATCTCCGAATCGATTATAGCATGTGAGGAGTCGAGAAAGATGACGGTTAAAACTTCCTTTTTCAAGCCGCGCATCGAATGAATCAGATAGTCCGCCACCTCCTTTGATGAATGGAGAAAGCGTTTGCCGTGGAGTCGTTGTTTGAGATAATAACTCGCCACCGCATGGACAAAATGGAGGGCAAAACCGTTCTTCGGCCCCACCCCCTTGACCTCCTGAAGCGACGTTATTGGCGCTTCAAACACCTTGGCAAAAGAACCATATTTTTCCAGAAGCCTGCGGGCCGGTTCTTTGCAATCGGTTCGCGGTGTGCCAAAAGATAACAGCAGTTCAAGGATCTCGGCATCACTAAAGCCGTCAAGACCTTTGCTCAGAAATCGATCGCGCAGTCGAGCCCGATGGCCTTCGCCTTTTTTCTGCCAAAGCTCTTTTTCCACCACATTTTACCGTGTTTTAATTGCCAAGTTCTTTGGCAAACAAGTCATTTGCCAGTTTCGGGTTGGCCTGTCCCTTGGTCTTTTGCATAAGCTGGCCGACAAAAAAGCCCATTAACTTTGTCTTTCCAGCTCGAAAATCCTCAGCCTGCGTAGGATTGGCAGCAACAATCTCTTTGACCATCGCCAGCAGTTCCCCCACATCGGAAACCTGCCCCAGGTTTTTCTCTTTAACAATCGTTTCCGGACCTTTGCCACTTTCCATCATATCGAGGAAAACCGTCTTGGCAATTTTACCACTGATAGTGTTTTTATCGACCATCAACAGCAGTGCCGACAGTTGAGCCGGGCTTACCCGGCAAGAAGATATTTCTTCTCCTTTCAACTCCCGCATCAATTCAGTCATGATCCAGTTGGAAGCCTTTTTGGCCTGGGCTCCGCCCTTAACCGTTGCCTCGAAATAGTCGGCTACTTCACGGTCAGCGGTGAGCAATACGGCATCGTACTCCGGCAGTTCATATTGCTCGACAAACCGGGTTTTACGCTGATCGGCGAGTTCCGGCAGTGAGCTGCGAACTTCTTCAATCCATTCATCGCTGATCTCAATGGGGACCAGATCGGGGCAGGGAAAGTAGCGGTAATCGTGGGCATCTTCCTTACCACGCATTGATTCCGAGCAGTTTTTATCGGGGTCCCAAAGCAGAGTCTCCTGGATGATGCTCCCACCGTCAAGCAGAATATCTCTCTGCCGGCGAACCTCATATTCCAAAGCGCTCTGAACGTTACGGAACGAGTTCATATTTTTCAGTTCCGTCCGGGTACCCAGCTCTTCCTGACCAACGGGGCGAAGGGAAATATTGGCATCACAACGAAAACTCCCCTCCTGCATATTACCATCACAAATATCCAGATAACGAAGAATCGAATGGATTTTTTTGAGGTAGGCGGCAGCCTCCGCAGGACTTCGAATGTCCGGCTCCGAGACAATTTCCAGCAACGGTGTTCCGGTGCGGTTCAGATCGACATGGGAGACCGGCTCCACCTCATCGTGGATCAACTTGCCCGCGTCCTCTTCCATATGTATACGGGTGATGCCAATGGCCTTCTTCTGACCATCAACCTCAATTTCAATCTCTCCACGGCCAATAATAGGCAGATCAAACTGCGAGGTCTGATAGCCCTTTGGCAGGTCCGGATAAAAATAATTTTTCCGGGCGAACTGACTGAAACGATTGATTGTCGAATTGGTGGCCAGGCCGAGTTTTATGGCAAACTCAACGACCTTTTTATTCAACACCGGCAGAACACCGGGCATCCCCAGACAAATCGGACAGGTGTTACTGTTTGGCGGAGCACCAAATTTTGTTGAACACCCACAAAAAATCTTCGTTACTGTTTTCAGCTGAGCATGAATCTCCAGCCCTATTACCGTTTCAAACTCCATGGCTTCCCTGAATACTTGTTTCGTGAAAGAACTTAACCCCTTGAGGGGCAGTAAAAATCCCGCTTATGTTCAGCGAGATTACTTTACATTTCAACTTGCTCTCGGTCTATTACGGTTGACTTCGCAACCCAACCTCTGATCTTCTGTAACTCGTCGCGCCATGCACCACTCAATCTCACGTCGAGAAACATTTTGAACAACCCATTGACCAACTTGATGAGCTCCTCAAACAGATATATTCGCTCAAGCGTCATACCCTCAATCTCTTCCGGGCTGTCACTCTTGTCCTGCTCGGTGGTTTCTGTTTTCGGCAGGCGCACATTTCTAAATTCCATCAGTGCCGCCGCCAGGGTAAAACTGTATTCGTAATCTCTGTGGCCGATAATAATACGTGCCTGCTCAAGTTTTTTGCCCATCCGCAGGCCGGTTCTGGCTTCCTGCAGCTCAGCCTGCAAACCGGTACAGACACATTTTTCCATCGACTCCCCTTCACCCGACTCGAGAAGCATATGCTTTTCAAAGACAACAGTGACATCTCCTTCACCGGGAAGCTCGACACTGCCGCCACGCTCTTCACTCTTCCACCAGAGCCAGGTGAGAAACTCCTGACCAAGAAATCGTTTTTCAACTATCAGATCAACTAAATCCATCGCTATTTTGCCGCCTTATAATATGTCTCGCTGGAAAATGTCTTGTCTCTACTTCACACAAATATATCTGGAGAAATCCGCTCCAGCACAGCCAACTGTTCTTCATCAACCAGATGCTCTGCGGTTGTGTAGGGAATCTGCTGACGAATGAGCAGACCAAAACTGTCTTTGAAGAAATCTTCAAGGACGGCATGCACCTTTTTGTTCGTTGAAAAAAAGAGCATTGTTGCATCGGAAAGACTCCAGCAAAGCTCAAAAGTGGAAGGGATCGGAATCGCTTTGCGCATAAGATCAACGCGCACCCGCTCTTTTATCTCGACCTTCATTGGCCGACTCAGCTTCGGCAACTGGCGCTCCAGCCGAACCCTCTCCTCTTCCTTCTGGACAACCTTTTTCAGTATTGCCGAAGAAACCTTCCTCTCATCAATACGCATTGTCAGGGTGATATAATCACCGGCGGCATACGATGCATACTGAAACTGGGAATCAAACATATTAAGAATTGAGACCCAACCTATGGAATATTCATCATAGGTGTCATCAATATCTTGAAAGGAAAAAGCCATGATCTTGTCTGCGATGAAGTCCAGGGTGTTTTCCGGTAATTCGCCCAGCACCGAAAATCTCACAAAACTTGCAGAACCTTTCAATAAACCCATATAAAACCAATTGGTAAAGATTGATGAAATTTTTTTAAATATCGGCCAACAGCTGTCTTTTGCGATAAAACGTCTTCCGTGAGAAAAACAAACAGACAAACCACTGACCGAAATTGAATGCGACTCTGCTCTTTCATATAGCATTCCTTGCTCAGTGTCTCAACTTTTTTATACTGAGCGGCTTTAACACAAGCGACCAATACGTTCCCCCTTCCTTGACGTCTTCCTCCACAAATGATAAAAGAAAAAAAGAGGAAAAAATATATTGACACATCTTAGTCGACCATGTATAAACACTTCCTCCATGGGTCGTTAACTCAGCCGGTAGAGTATCTGACTTTTAATCAGAGAGTCGCGCGTTCGAATCGCGCACGACCCACCATGAATTTTGTCCCCATCGTCTAGTCAGGTCCAGGACATCGGCCTTTCACGCCGACAACACCGGTTCGAATCCGGTTGGGGACGCCATATATAGAACAGGCACTTAGCGCATATCGTTAAGTGCCTGTTTTTGTTTGAAGGGCCCATTAATGGGCCTTTTCTTCAAATTCTCTTCCAAATCAGGGAGCGCTCTCAGCACTTCCATGTTTTCTTTTTTATCCATATTGTGAATATATCTTTGGGTTGTGGTCAAGTATCTGTGCCTTAAATGATACTGTATCTTCACCAGTGGCACGTTTTCCGCTGCCAATATTGATGCACAGAGATGGCGAATGCCATAGAACCCGAATTGCTTAACTCCGGCATCTTCACACAACCCCTTTAAGGATGACAATTGACTCAATTATGTGATAGACATTACCTGAGATTGCCTAATGGCTTATTCTAACCCTTGCTGTTGTTGGGGATTGTAAGAGGAATGCCCATTGCAGCGATTGTAAGATTTTGCAGAGTTTTGCAAAATCTTAGATTTTTCGTCTAAAAGTGAAAAACCGCAGAAAGCCTGATGATAAAGGCTTTCTGCGGTTTTTGTTTTTTTAGCTTCAACGACTATAACAAAAAATCCCTACTCTTCCAGGTTGAGATCTAATTGAAAATTCGATGAAATACTTTCAAAAGACTCGGTTATCCATTGAATACTTCACAAATTTTCGTTTTGCATTCTGATATTCATCACTGCTGTAATAATTGTAGTTTTCTTCAATATCGAACATCATTTGATAATGAACTACCAACTGTTGTAACCCATTTTTACTCTTGCTATTGTTGTCAATCATTTGGGAGTGCGTATTTGCTCCAGAAAAGTTCTGCATTTGAATCCTCCATTATTCTATCTCTGCATATCTGCATCTTCTTCCGCCAGAAATTAATCTTTACCAGCAAACAAATAGCGAAAAACAAAGATGCAGCGAACAATACAGCGGAAGTACAGAGTCAAAGTGGAAATAATCATATTGCCCTTATTTCTACCCCTCTCCCTATTCTCTTCAATAGAAGCGACACAGTATTTAGTAGAGGGCGTTTATACCTAAAAAGCAAGAATCATTCCCAGATTCACCACATTGTCGGATTTTCAGAAAAGGCTTAGTCTGTGGTAGTTTCTTTAACTGAGCTGATTGTTAGTGACAAGAATTTCCGGCTATCCGTTTTGGGCTTCCAGAAACTCGGAAAAAAGAGGCGGAATTGATTGCAAAACGATTAACTCTAGGCGGTTTCCCGGATTTTTCGTTCCAAGTTGGGGGCTGGATTGATTGTTTGATGCACACCGTCCTTTTGTTGCCACCTCCCCAGTAGCTAGAGTTTCAATTCTTGACCGTTTTTGATATAGAGCGCCATTGGGGAGGTGGCAGGATTTTAATCGTTTTTCTACTCGACTACTCCACAGGCTACGCGGGCACCTCCGCCCCCCAGTGCTTTAGGTATATCTGAATAGTTATCGCCACCTTGATGGATCATTAAAGCATGACCTTTCAGATCACTCAGGACAATTCTGGGTGCCAGCACGGACTGCTGGGCAGAACCGGTTGTATCGACATTTAGGGTAGGTAAATCTCCTAAATGGCCATCGCCATAAGGCCCTTTATGGCTGTTAGTTTGTTCCGGATCATAATGCCCACCAGCTGCAAGCCCCGGAACCATTTTTCCATCTTTCTCGGCCGCTCCGCAACTACCGTTAGCATGAACATGAAATCCATGTAGGCCAGGTGATAACCCGGATAATTTCGGCGTGAAAAGGGTGCCATCTGCCTGTTCACTGATTAAAATGGAGCCTATCTCTGGCCCAGTACCTTCATCTGTCAATCCATACATAACTACTGTAGTTTCCGCTGCCACTACTGCAGAAACTGAGACCTCTAAAAATAAAAAAAGAAAAAAAACCATCAAATTTGCTTTCATTTTCCACCTCCGAAATGTGTCGTTATTACGTTGTATTTTTTACAGGGATGCTTCAAAAAAGTGCCGCATCAAGTGAAAAAATACATGCCAACTTTTTGGATAAAAAGGCGAATGTGCCTTGGTGCAACGACACTTGCAAACACCCTAATGCACAGGAAATGATAAATCAATGGCCCGGAATTCCGCCTGTTTTTTGGCTCTCCTGTCGATCTAAAATTGTTTCAAGACCTCAATGGCGAATACAAGGTGTTACTGCCAAGTAGGATCAAGATGTGGAAATGCTAAACGTCAGATTGAACCTTGATTCCCACAATTTATTGCAAGGTTTGGAGAGAAGTATTTGTTGTACCAACACCGGTGGCTTTTGCATGGATTGCCCCCGATGACGAACTTATCGAACCTTCGGAAGGGTGAACGTGGTCAGCGATGATATCCAGGGCAGACCTGATATCATTCAAAGCATTTGTGATAAGCGGCAATAGGCTTGGCCCACCATTCGGAGCACCTATCACGCTTGTCGGGGAGGTCACATAACAAACGGCTGCAGTGGTTCTTTTAGGACCGGTGACTTCTTCGGTGGACTTTCCACCTATGGTTTCACTTCTGTCACCGGACGCTGTTTCGTGAATTTCCTTTGCAATGTCGGAAATGTTTTGACCGGTCTTTCTTTCCCAGTTGCCTGAAGGGTCTATGGTTTGATGCACACCGTCCTTTTGTTGCCGCCTGCAGGAACCGGCAGAGGAACCGCTTCAAATTTTGGGAAGTCCGGTACCGGATCTCCTTCAGGCGTAAGAATCTAGATATCCGCGGCGAAGTACGGCCGAAAGCGATCACACTTTGCACCGGCTGTCGGTGGGTCTGAAATTTTTATGATCCGCGCATACCGGTCCAGGTGATAGCCTCCGGCAAGTTCCGGAAACATCCTCAGCACTATACACTTAACTGCTTCTCGCATGTCTCCACCATAAAATGTTCTTTGAGCTGCAGGCTGGTTATGTACTTGCCGTTGAGCACAACCCCAGGGCGTAAACTCCCGACAAAATATACGTTGCTGAGCACCATCGACGGTAGTGCTTTTGACTCTCTCCTGCAGTTCGATTTTCTGATATAATCCCCTTCGCCATTAATTTTGTCACCTTCATGAACAGAATCTTGACGCACCACGTTACACGTAATACCGTATCTGATACGGTTACTTTTTTAAGTGCTAAGATACTTAATTTATTTAGAAATATATGAAGGCTGTAATTGAAAAGACAGATAAACAGATACTAAGAAAACATAGCATAGCAACACGACGTTAACTCGAGCTCAAAAATTGAAGAAATAAATGGAAAAATTTTGGAGATAAAAATGCAGATTAAAGCAGTGTTTCATATCGATGAAACTGAAAAATGGAAATTAGTGATAGGAAACATAAAGAACTTGATTAAGGCGTTAACTGATACGCCATTTGAAATCGAGATTGTTGCAAATTCTGTTGCAGTCTCTGAGTACAAGAAGAAAAGCAGCATTTTCTCATCTGAACTCAACGAATTATCAAACATTGGAATTCGATTGTGTGCCTGTAGAAATGCTTTAAATGCCTTAGAGATTCAACCAGATGAATTATTTGAGGCTGTTGAAATTGTACCTGCTGGCGTTAAAGAAATTATTGAAAAGCAACTTGCTGGATTTGCCTATGTAAAGCCATAAATTTCGCGGAACTCAGGACTAAAAAATAGTACCATAAGAAGTAGTTATTATTTCATCTAGAGTACTTACGACCCTTCAATCCTGAATATCCCAAGAACTGATTACCGGAACTCACACCTTTTCCAGCTGTTGTCTCCACCAGAAGCTTTGCTGAGTTGGGGCATGTTATTGGAAATTCGAATTTTCAGATTCGTGACATGCTGCCGACCATAGATACTTCCCCCCTTAATTTTTTTCTAGTTTGCTGACATTATCTCCACCGAAGAAGATTACGGAGTGAAAATGCAGATCAGTTTCTCACCTGATTTTACGGTACCATCACAATCGTTATAATAATTCTTATAATTCTAAACAGTAGAATATATAATTAAATGAAACGCCCTCTCTACTTATCATTAATCATGAGGATTTAGATATTTTAGTTAAAGTTTCGGCGTCTTATAATGGGTTTATGCGTTAAGCTGTGCTACTACACCTACAACACCGGAAAGGTGAAATTATGGAAAATGACAACCACCTGATAGAACACCCAGAGGACAATGAAAGTTCTGCGATGGAGAATACCGAAAAGAAGGTAGTCATTCTTCTCTGTGACATGGTGCGATATTCGCAAAAAACTGAGGATATGAGGCCAGGTGAAATCAGAGATTTTATTGTCGAGTACCATCGAAATCTTCAAAAAATCATCAATATAAACAGTGATATTTACCAGGAGATCGAGCCATCTGCCGGAGATGGTGCCATAGCCGTTTTCGAAAAACAAAATGGCGAGACGATGACAGCTGTATGCGATCGAGCTCTCCAGGCTGCCATAAATATGAGCTACGCTATCGAGGATGGAACTATTCCACCGACACGAATGGGGATTTTTGCCGGAGATATTATTGAAGCCAGTATTGGTGGCAAAACCATGCAATTTGGAGCAAGTTTTGCGGTTGCCAGTCGTTTGGAAGAACTCTGTGGTTTTTTTGGTGTGAGCTTTTTGATGGATAGGGAGGTTGCCTTCTGGCAGACAAAAGAGAAGAAATATCTGGTGAGCATTGGCAAAATAACTCCAAAAAACTTTACTCATCCTGTCCATTTGTTCTCAATCTATAAGCCAGGCTTAAACAACTGCCCAGATGGGGTTGATCCAGACTTGCTTTCAGAATTTATAGAACAGAAAAACCGGGCTGTAGAATTCTTCTGTGGCAATAAATTACAAGGAATACAGCCGGATTTCCCTTTGACACGAGACATGCTCAACAGACTGCAAAAGCTTTTCGTATCCATGTCCGGTAAAAAAGATGTACCTACGGAAAGATTGCTGGAATATATCCGTAATTATCCCTATCCGAGCGCTGATTTTCTAATTGCTGGCATGAAAATAAGGGAAACCACAGGTGAATCAATTGGGATTCGGTTATTACATCTCTCGAACGAGCTGCTCAAGGCCATGGATGTAGACTTTTATCACACTCTCATAGTTGATACTGAATGGGAACGCCTTTTCAAGCTTGTGTGGAAAAAGAAGGGTGAGGTTATAGTTAAGATAAATGATGCGCCAGATGGCATTTATTATATCGACAATGGCAGTGTTAACGCCATCGATAAAGATAATAATCTCATTACAACTCTTGCCGCTGGTAATGTCTTTGGAGAAATGGCCTATTTTTCCCCTCAACGCAAGAGAAACGCAACCATCATTGCCAATAGCGATGTAGTGTTGCGCAGAATTTCTGGAGAAGAATTTGATAAACTCCCTGTTATCAAAACGATTTTTCAACGAATCGCCTCAAAACGTACAACAGGTGTAGAAATCTAACCCCGGTGAACAGGCAGAAAGCAAAGGTCCTTTTCAGCACCTCACCAAGGGGTGTAACAGATTAATTTCTTAATGAAATTCGTACGCAGCTTTGTGCCAATTACGTCAAAAAGAAGGAGGGACAGGAAAACGGTTGCCTTAGACCTCCGCCCGACTTATCTCCGCCTTTGTTCATTTCCTTTTCAGCGGCAAGTCTTTTCATCATTTCTTCGCTAATTCTTTGCTCAACTTTCATTCTTTGTTCAGGCGGCATTTCTTTGAGTGCCTCTTCAGACAAACCCATTGCCCCAAGAATCTTCTCCCTCAGTTCTTCTGTTCTTTTATCTTCAACATACTTTACCAGCCCTTTTTTCTTTATTTCTTCGAAGACAGCCTTAAATGAATCTTCCTTTGCATTTTTAGCGGGATAACTTTTTGATTTTCCAGAGACTTTGTTTGAAAAATCTGGATGCATGATTTCTATGCCGGAAATGGCCATTTTTCGCTCCTATTTTTGAATGATTGCTTTGAATCGTCCAGAGGAAATACGTCTTGCTAAATAGTCTCTATCAGCCTCAAAAACTCCTTAATATTATCGGCCGATCATTAAAAATATTTAGGTTTGGGCCAACGCAGGGAGCAGCTTTAGCACTTACCGAACTTTTTTCGGCTAAAAAGCATGATCGTCGGAAATATAAGGGACCAGATTATCGCCAATACAAGCAGCGATACAGGCAACGGCCAGTTAAAGGAGGCGGCCCCAAGACGAGTTCCCGCCCAATATGCGGCAGGTCCGCCCAGGCCGCCAAAAAGTGCGGCAAGCAGTAATTTGTCTTTCAGCCAGGCAAGACTGTGGTGGATTGTCATGGCAAGACCGAGCCAGATAACAAACAACCAGAAAGGGATGGGGAAGCTGGGATTTCTGAAGGTGAAAAATCCAACCTGCTGCAGCGTGCCATCCACAAGCAAACCAAAAAACATCAGAAATCCGATCATTTTCAGATCGTCAGCCCTGCATTCAGAGGTCAGCAAGAGGATAAGTATGATAACACAGCCGGCAGCAGCACCGGGGGTTCCCCAGAGGATCGCAGAAAACCAGATAGCCTGATATGCTAGAGCATTGGCGACGAGTTTCATTGTTCTAAACGGTCACGATTCTCGGGGCGTGTTGCCACCAGATGGACAACGCTTATTGATCGCTCCAGAAAACCACCCTCACAATAGCAGAGATAGAATTCCCATAGCCGTTTAAACGTCTCGTCGTAGCCTTTTTTCAGGAGATATTCATAGCTGCTGTTAAAACGGTTGCGCCAGTCCTTAATGGTGCGGGCATAATCAAAACCAAAATCATCTATCTGACGTACCACCATGTCAGTTTTTTCAGAGATCACCTGCAGCATCCTGGCATTTGACGGGATACAGCCGCCAGGAAAAATATAGCGCTGGATAAAGTCAACCGAGCGGGCATACTTTGCGTATTTCTGGTCGGTGATGGTTATTGCCTGGATGAGCATTTTTCCGTCCGGTTTTAACAGACGTTGGCACTGCTTAAAGAACTCCGGTAAATACTGGTGGCCAACGGCTTCGATCATTTCGATACTGACCAGTTTGTCAAATTTGCCGGTCAGGTCGCGGTAATCTTTTTGGATGAGGGTGATTTTATTGGTGAGGCCGAGGGCGGCGATTCTTTTGCTCGCCTCTGAATATTGGGCATCGGAAATGGTGGTGGTGGTTACATGGCAGCCATAATTTTGCGCAGCATATATGGCAAAACCACCCCAGCCGGAGCCAATTTCCACCACCGTATCGGATGGTTTCAGGCCAAGTTTTTTGCAGATAACATCAAGCTTATTGCGTTGCGCATCCAAAAGGCTGCTCTCCTTGCTTGGATATATGGCCGATGAATACATCATTGTCGGGTCAAGAAAGGCACTGTACATATCATTGCCCAAATCATAATGAGCAAGCATATTGCGCTTTGCCCCCTTTTTATTATTGGCGTTCAGTAAATGTTTGAAAAGATCAACGGGACGGTTCAGCCAGGCAAGCCCACGCTCCATCCGATCAAGAAGTGACATATTGAGAACCATAATGCGTACCAGGACAGTGAGATTATCGACATCCCAGAGCTTGTCGATGTACGCTTCGCCTGCGCCAATGGAGCCGCCAAAAATTATTTTTCGATAAACCCTCTTATCATTAATGGTGACATGAGCCCGAAGTGAGTTGTCATTGCCAAAGGTCCGAATATTGTCCCCTTCCTGAATGATAAGCTGACCATATTTAAGTTTTTCGAGCATATTAAACAGGAGACTCGTCAGCCAGCTGCCGGAACTCCTGCTTTTAGAGGATCTGGTATCGTATGTGGAAGTGTTGGTTATGCTGTTCATGTTGTCTCCTTAGTATATGGAATGAAAGGAACACCTTTACAAAACAGCTTGAATGCCTGCCAATAGATACCTGCAATAATTGACATCGTCATAGCTGGTTTTCTTAGGAGCCTTGCCCTCACCGACTTCAGATTGAGTGGATGTCTGTTAAGACCGAGTTGTGCTGTAAAGATATGCCCTCGCTCATCACTTACGTCCAGCTGAACACGGACGGTTGAGCCGGGAGCCATGAGTTTCCAGCGATAGTGCTGGTTTCGTGAGTTAAACGGCGATACATGAAATTCTTTGGGATGATCAGGAGTGAGTATACCGTTGCCAACAAAGTGCGCGTACTGGTGTCTCTCGTTCCATGGAATATTTGACACTTCAGCAAGAAAATGGCTGAAGTTCCCATTATGATCGTAGCCATAGTAAAAATTGACTGGACTAAAGTAGACACCGAGGGTACGCATGTTCATCAGACCACACACCTGCCCAGTCACAGGTTCTCCTGTCAACTCCTCCATGCGGCTTCTGATCGCATCCGCCAGTGGAACATCCGCATCGCCATAGTAGTCCGGGCGGTTAAATCGGCTTAATGCCCACCCTTTAGTGGAAAACCATTTGCCAAGGGATGGCAGTTTATCGAGTGTATCCAAATTTAAAAACCACATGAAAAATGGATATTGGAACTTATGGACCACAGGAATATTTCGTTGGTGGGCTATAGTACCGATATAGAGTGCCGATTTCATAGTATCTCCTCTATGGCATTTTTAACCCTCAGGCCACTTTTCACTCCGTCTTCATGAAAGCCGTTAAACCAGTAGGCCCCGCAGTAATGACTTCTGTTTTTACCTGATATTTTTTCCCAGCCGGCCTGTGCCTTAATTGCTGCAAGGGAAAAAATGGGATGGTGATAGGTGAACTCCTGAAGAACATGCTCTCTGGCAATTTCCTGGTTAAGGCTTACCAGATAGTTATGTTTCTTCGTTAACCGCTGGAGAATATTCATATTGTAGGTCAATGTCATCTGTTCTTTTGCACTATCCACCATATTGTAATTCCAGCTTGCCCAGCCAAGAGGACGTTTAGGGAGCAACGAGGTATCGGTGTGAAGGACCACAGAGTTACGGGAGGTTTGAAACTGGCCGAGTATCGTTTCTTCATCGCTTGTTGGTGAATCGAGCAGGGAAAGCGCTTGATTGCCATGGCAGGCAAAGATGACCTGATCAAAGTTCTGGCTGCCGGATGCGGTAATAACCTGCACCGAAGCATCATTTCTTGCAACGCTGACAACTGGCGTACCGCACTGTATACGATCCTTAAATGGCGCTGTCATTGGCTCGATATAACTGCTTGATCCACCGATAATGGTGTACCACTGGGGCCGATTGACAATATTGAGCAGGCCGTGGTTGTCAAAAAAGCGGACGAAGAACTGCAATGGAAAGTCTTTGCAGCTATCCAGCCCCATAGACCAGATTGCAGAAATCATCGGGAGAAGGTAATTGTCCTTAAAAAGAGAGCCATAGTTTTGGCCTTGCAGGAAATCTCCTATGCTGAGTGTTTCATCGCCCGCTGCTCGCCTAACCTCTTTATTGAAACCGACAATGTCCCGCACCATGGCCAGAAATTCCGGCCGAATGATGTTTCGTCGTTGAGCGAATAGACTGTTGAGGGTATTGCCGTTATATTCAAGATCAATGGCATCATTTCGAACAGAAAAACTCATTTCTGTAGGCTGGTAGGCAACCTTAATACTATCCAGTATTTTTATAAATTCTGGGTAGGTATGATCGTTAAAGACAATAAATCCGGTATCGATGTCAGAGACTTCACCATCCTTTTCAACCTGCACTGTATGGGTGTGCCCACCAACATAGTTCTCAGCCTCAAAGATTGTCAGGTCATGGTTGGGCGCAAGATGGTGAGCGCAGGTAAGTCCCGAGATGCCGGTACCGATAATTGCAATAGACTGTCGTGTCATCATTTCACCATTTTTTGCGCAAGTTTCGTCCAAACGGGATTCGGCAACCATGAAAGAAGCTTCATCAGCCAAGTGAATTTTTTGGGAAAGTGGATCTCTGACTTTTTCTTTTTAAGTCCATCCCGGATGGCTATGCTTGCCTCTTCGGTCGTAATTCGAAACGGCATGTCGAAATCGTTCTGATCAGTAAGGGGAGTTTTGACAAAGCCAGGGCAAATAAGGCTGACCGGAATCCCTTCTTTCTTCAGATCGACCCTTAGGCTATTGGCCATATAGGCGACCGCAGCCTTTGAAGCGCCGTAGGCTTCGGCCCTTGGTAGAGGAATGTAGGCGGCGGAACTGCCAACGATGGCCAGGTGCCCCAGTTGTCTATGATGCCCACCGCTGCTTTTGCGCAACAACGGCAGAACGCCTTCAATTGAGATGGCAAGCGACTCAACATTTGCCCGCATGACCCTCTGGACTAAATGGCTGTCAAAATCCGGGAGATCGATATATTCACAACTCCCTGCGTTGAGTATGGCCAGGTCTATCTTGTCCAGCGATCTAAACCATTCTAAGCTACGCTCCCTGTCGGTAAGATCGAGCTGACCTACCTCCATACCTCTGCTGCGCAGATCGTCCAGGGCCTTTTCATTTCTACCCACCGCAAAGACTAGGTGTCCCTCAGCCTGATAATCCAACGCTAACTGTTTACCTATTCCTGATGTTGCTCCGGTTATGAGAATATTCATTTTCCAAGCCTCGCTTTAATATTTGTCAGTAAACGGCCAAGCAGCGGAAGGTGTTCATAGAGCATGGCGCCAAGATCAAAATAGTCCCGATGGTAACAAATCTTGCCGTTATCATTGAATTTTAGAAAGGTTGTTCCGCTCACCGCAATCGTCCTGCCCCCGGCAAATCTTTTGTGGCGAAAGGCCATATCCCATTGCAGGTAGCATGAGCTCTCTTGTTGCAGGACGTCTTTAAACTCAAAATTTATCGAGTGAACATTTTGATAGAGAGCTGAAAAATAATCGGTCAGGCTCTTCAGACCCTTAATTTCATGGGCAGGGTCTATGAATTGTATGTCAGAGCTGTAGACGTCCTCCAGCAAGTGAAGATTCTCTGAGCTAAGCGTCTTGTACAGTTGCAGAAATTTTTCCATGTTCTGAGCACTCCGTAAGAGTTACCTGTAATTACAGGTAACTAGTTTCGGCCAAGTAAGTTGTCTCGTAAGCTGTCATCTAGAGGATATTCTTTGCCGAGCCAGATGCTGAAATACACTTCAGCGAAAGGTTTAGATATTATCCTGACAAGTTCATTACTGTTGTAGGCCAGTGCTGTACTGCCCTCCTGCCTGTCGTAACAGAGGGTGTATTGGTCTCCAGCTTTTACATCTCTATAACCGGCGTGGAGCAGGTCAATTTCATCGCGCACCTTGTCTAACTGCTCCGCTGAGAATTGGCGATCAAGTACAGTGTTGGCCGCTTTGACAAAATCCTTCTGTTGTATGGAGACGTCATATTGCAGCAGCAGACATTTCGATACAGTACCTTCAGTAATCTGTTCTTCGGTGCTTGACGGCTCAGTGTAGAGTGCTGCCTCATACACCTTTATAAATTTCAGGTAATAGGCTTCACCCGTGCCGCGAAGCTGCATGTTTTGAATGGCACTGCTATGGGCAGTTGCGAGAGTGAGCAGTAAAACTATTGTTGTTAGAGTTGTTTTCGTGAACATGGCATCCACCTGCGGGTTTATTATTTCTGAAAAACAATTGTCACTTCACCAACAGTCAGACCAAACTTGGACATCTTTGCCCTGTTGATAAGAATTTGATCTGTCACCAGAAACATCCAGTCGTCAAAGTTAATGTTCCACGTGGAATCATCCACTTTGAGCTTGAGCAGATATTGCCAGTTGAGCACATTGCCATAAGCCGAGCCGTCTGCACTGTTGACGACATCTTCCGCCGTCCCTGAGTAGGAATGATCACTGTTTTTACCGATTATCCAGGTCCTGGTGGACTTCTCACCATCACTCCAGTCAAATCTTTCATAGAGTTTCAGGCTGCCGTCCGTCTGTATTGAGCCAGTGATATCAACGGTAAACTGGCGCGTAAGAGTTCCCTTTCGATCCTGGACTATTCCGTAGCCCCTGGTCTCACCGAGAAAGTAGTCAAATAGATTCAGTTGAGGACTATTGGCGCTGTACTGCTTTATATCCACCGCAGAGCAGCCTGACAGAAGGATCAGTACGAGAAAGGCAAGTATATGTTTCATCGCTGTAATTTCCTTTGAACATGAATTTTTATCATGAGTAAGAAATTAAGGACCTTGCCACAGAGATCAATAAGTACAAAACAACAGGGAGATGGTAGTAAAAACTATCAATAATATAACGTTGAGAGGGAATTGACAGAAAGATGGTCTGTAAGAAGGAAGAGTATGGCAGCGCGATACAGAAGACTTCTGTAGAGGGTCAGGCGGATTGAACGAAGTTCAGGATCTGCGGTCTATTGAGGGGCTTATTTGGGGTGGCCAGAGCCAATGCGTATGCAGAAAACCGTGAAATTTACCCCAGTATATCCCTCAGTTTTGTCGATATCTCAGAGATAGTAAACGGTTTTTTAATGAAACCCCGGCAACCTCTTTCCAGTATCTCACGAGCCTCCCCCTCAACACTATAGCCACTGGCCAGCAGCACATTTACCGCCGGGTTGATGGCTTTCAGTTTGTCAAAGAGTGCGCCACCGCTCAAATGAGGCATGATCATATCAACAATGATGAGGTCAATTTTGTCGATATTGTTTTGGTAAATTTCCAGGGCTTCCTGACCCGAGGCCGCAGTCAGGACATCATAGCCAAGAACGGCAAGAATTGCCTGACCGACTTCAAGGATCATCGACTCATCATCAACAAAAAGAATACATTCGGAACCCTTGGTCACTGTAGCGACCTTTTTAGTCTTTGTTGTAACTGTTTTATTCGAGGCTGGCAAAAGAAGGGTGAAAGTAGTTCCTTTGTCCAGTTCACTTTTAACAGAAATGGCACCAGAGTGGTTACGGATAATGCCATAAACCATGGCCAATCCCAGACCTGTTCCGTGTCCGATATCTTTTGTCGTGAAAAAAGGCTCAAAAATCTTGCCCATCGTTTCTTTGTCCATGCCTTTTCCGGTATCAGAAAAAACAAGTTTCACATAGCGGCCAGTGGGGATATCGTAAATTCGGGCATTTTTCTGATCAATGAATTCCTCGCTGGTGGCAATTGTGATATCCCCTCCCCCCGGCATTGCCTGCGCTGCATTAACAAGCAGGTTAATCATGACCTGCTCAATCTGATTAGCGTCAACGTCCACAGGTCGCAAGTCATGCGCCAGATTGCAGCGTATGGTGATTTCTTTTTTGGTACGGCCAAACAATTGAATGCTTTTTTCAACCAGTGAATTGAGCAGCATCGGCTGAACTTCGTATTTTCCCCCTCTGGCAAAACCAAGCAATCTGTTGGTCAAGTTTGCGGCACTTTCGAGGTATTCCTTGACGGTTGTAAACTGCCCGACGTGTGGGTGTTCAGGCGGGAGATCTTCAAGCATTAACTCCACCCGTCCCTGAATCCCCATAAGCAGGTTATTGAAATCATGCGCAATACCACCCGCAAGAGTACCAAGAGACTCAAGACGTTGCGCCTGCTGAAGTTGTGCCTCCAGAAGTTTTCTGGACTGTTCAGCAATCTTGCGCTCAGTAATATCCCGAGCTATGCCCCTGAAACCAATAGGCTCACCATCATCATTACAAACGACTGAAACCACTGTTTCGGCGTAACGGCTCTCTCCATCAGAGCGGATGAGTTCAAGTTCAAGTGTTTTTCCGGGCTTATTTGTGGCCAGTACAGAAGAAAATGATTCACTGATTTGCTGCACTGAATCTTCGCTCATGTAGCCGGCTGTTTTCATACCCAGCAGATCATGGTGAGAGTAACCAAGCATTTTCCCCAGGGCCAGATTGGCAAGAGTAAGATTTCCTTCAAGGTCTATCTCATAATATCCATCTTCAATACTTTCGATGATAGTTCGGTACTTCTTCTCGCTTGCAACAAGAGCCTGTTCGTTTCTCTTGCGCTCAATGGCCAGAGCAACCTGATCGGATACGGCATTAAGGATTTCCAGATCGATCAGATCAAAACGGTTTTCATCCTGATAAGATTGGGTCGACATGATACCAATAACTTCCCCCCTAAGGTTCAAGGGGACACCTATCCAGGTTTCAGGAGCAGTGCCAATCACCTTGTTTTCGGCAACCCGGCGCAACATATCGACTTTTTTATGCAATACGGCTTTTTGGTTAATCAGTACTTCGCCGGTGAGAGACTTTTCGACGTCTATCATCTGATCGGCATAAACATCACCAGAATCAAACTGATCAACAAAATACGGGAACGACACTCTGCTGGATTGTTTATGATAAATAGCGATATAAAAATTTGTGAGATCGATAACCTCACCGAGGATGCGATGTATTGCTCCATACAGTTCACCAAGATCCTTGGTGACATTGACCGCATTGGAAATACGAAAAAGTACCTGGTTTATCTGCTCTGCACGCTTCCGCTCACCAATCTCGCGTTTCAGCTGATTATTGGCTTGCACGAGCGCATCCTTACCGCTGCGCGTCTGTTGTTTGAGGCTTTCCAAAAACTCATTGGAAAAATCGCGAATAGGTGTGGTTGGGTCATCCTCAGTAGTCATGGTAATTACGTGTCACTTTTAAATTTTTTCTTCGTAGAAGACCAAAGACGAGATAAGTACTTTCTTTGAGTGTATTCAATAAACTATTGCATATCAATTATTTAGCCCTGAAATAAAAGACAGATCTGTTTTTAGATGGGTGATTTAATTGGAGGGTTTTTATATCATTTGTTGCTTTTTCAAAGCTATTTGCATAGCCTCAAATGAACTGCTCTCGCTAAGAGAGAGTTACAAGGTTTCGACCTTTGGTAACGATATCTTTAGCCATTAACTTTCAAATTCTAAACAGGAGAAACCATGATCACCCACATGGACCACATAAATATCGTGGTTGAAAATCTTGCGGAGGCCGAGGCTTTTTTCCGCATGCTCGGATTTAAAAAGCACCATGAAGGAGATCTGTCGGGCAATTGGATCTCTGAAATAGTCGGCCTCGACAACGTTAAGGCCCGCTATGTCGCACTTTCCCTGCCGAAAAACCGGACAACTCTGGAACTCATCCAGTTTGAATCTCCCAAATCTCCCAAGGCCGACGAAACGAATCGTTCCAGCAAGGCCAACGATAAAGGCTTTCGCCACATGGCCTTTGAGGTCGACGATATTCATGAAGAAGTCCAGCGTCTGAAGCAATCAGGAGTCAAATTTCTCAGTGAAATCCAGACCTATGAAGCCACCGGAAAACAGCTGATCTACTTTTACGGACCTGAAGGAATCCTGCTCGAACTAGCACAGTACCCCGCAACCTCCCAAGCAACATAATCATGAGCGTTGAATATTGACAATGATTTTGCTGCTGCATACTAAACAAGTATAATAGAACACGATGAGGACTTCCAATATGAAATCCCAAAAAAACCGCAACGGCGCAAAAATACTATTGGAATCACTCGAAGCTGAGGGCGTCGAATATATCTTTGGCAACCCAGGCACCACCGAATTACCACTTATCGATGCCCTGATCGATGCCCCCAATATCAAATATATATGGGCCTTGCAGGAAGCAAGTGTTGTCGCCATGGCCGATGGCTACGCCCAGGCATCAGGCAAGCCCGGCTTCGTCAATTTACATACCGCCGGAGGTTTGGGCCATGGGCTGGGAAATCTTCTGAATGCCTATACATCCAGCACACCGCTTGTGGTGACGGCCGGCCAGCAGGATTCCCGCCACGCCATTACCGACCCGCTACTTCAGGGTGATCTTGTTGCCATTGCCACCCCTGCCGTTAAATGGGCGCGGGAAATTACCACCCCGGAACAGATTCCCGTTCTCATTCGTCGTGCTTTTCAGGATAGCCTTGCACCACCGCCTGGGCCGGTTTTCCTCTCGTTGCCAATGGATGTGATGGAGGCCATAAGTGATGTGAAAATTCCCGAAATCTCACATGTCGATCGACGTCCTGTAGCCAGCTCACTGCCCGAACTGGCTACAGAGCTGAGTCGCTATTCGCCCGGTAAAATTGCTATTATTGCCGGAGATGAGATTTCCCTCAATGACGCCTATAAAGAAGTTGTCGAGCTGGCCGAAATATTAGCCGCACCCGTTTTCGGTTCATCCTGGCCGGCCCATATACCGTATCCCACCAGCCATTATTTATGGCGGGGGAACCTGCCGACCAAAGCATCCGCCATCGCCGAAGAAATGAAGGTTTTCGACTGTGTCTTGGCGCTTGGTGGTAAATCCTTTATCACCATTCTTTATTCAAAGGCCTCTGCTCTGCCTGAAGGCTGTGAGCTCTTTCAACTCTCCGTCGATGGCGGAGATCTGGGCAGGACCTACCCGACGAAGCTGTCAGTGGTTGGCGATATTCAATTTTCCCTCCAGAAACTCAACGGCTTGCTTTCTGAGAAAGTGGCTGAAAACGCCGATGTATACGAGGCGCAACGACAGGCAGCAGTCAAATCCTTTGAGCGACGAAAAAGAGAACTGCACCGGCAGGCCGATGCAGTTCTGAACCACCCGACCATTCACCCGCTCGTGGCAGCACGGGCACTTGCCGAAGGTATTGGCCCCAATACCCCCATAGTTGATGAAGCCATCGCCACAGCAGCCCATCTTCGTAAATTTCTCCATAATAATTCGACCCGACAATATTCATTTTTACGCGGTGGCGCACTCGGTTGGGGAATGCCTGCTGCCGTTGGCTTTTCTCTCGGCATCGGCCGAAAGCCAGTGGTTTCAATTGTCGGAGATGGCGCAGCGATGTATTCACCACAGTCCTTGTGGACAGCGGTTCATGAAGACCTGCCCGTCACCTTTATTGTGATGAATAATCTTGAATACAATATCCTGAAAAATTTTATGCGGAGCCAATCCCATTACACCTCAGCCAAAACCGGCAAATTTATCGCCATGGACATCAACAGCCCGGCAATCGACTTCCAGGCTCTGGCACAATCCATGGGAATGCCTGCGCAAAAAATCACCAAAGCCGGTGACATAGCAAAAACAGTACATCAGGCGATCGCCACCAACAAACCAAACCTGATTGAAATAATGATATCTCCTGAATAATCTGTTTTCCTCTCATTCTTTTCCGCTGAAGCAGTACATAATACAGAACCTTTGCTGACAAGCCTAATCCATTCTTAACACAATAATAACATTTGCCTGTTTAGATGCTGATCTACATTGAGATTGTTCACAATGTAACACATCACCCTTTATCATAATAACCATCGATCAGAAGGAACAGGCATGAAACGTAGCATGAGTAAGAGAATGTTAACGGTTGGAATGAAAATCCTCATGGGAGTTGCCCTGACATCAACTCTCTGTATAGGTGGTTTGGTTTATACCGTCTGGCAGGCGAATGAAAAAGTCGAATCAAACGTCAATGGCCTTCTCACCATCAGGCAACAGGACAGCGCGCATCTACGGGATACGATTGTTGCTATTCAGGACAAAATGCTATCTTTCCGCCAGTACTTAAAAGTTAACCCGGAAAATGAACTCAGAACCTGGCTTAAATCCAACTTTGACATGGTAAAGACGGTTGACCTTGAAGGCAGCGACGATTGGCGAACTCAGTTTGATCGCAGCCAACGCCGTGATTTAACCAAGCAGAAAGCGGTCATCACGAGCGACGGGGAAACTTTTTCTGTTTCATTTGGTGTATTCAAAGAAGATGGTACGTTTGCCAATAAAGTTGAGCAGCAGATATTTACTCTGCCGGAAAATACCGATTTTGCCACGATTAAAAAGCAATTTAATGAAATATCCCACCAAACATCCGACGGTGAGGCATTGAAAAAAAATCTGGCCCAACTGAGCGCCGTTATCGCCGATGAAGCACTGAAAGCCGAACTCATCAGAACAGAGATTTTAAATTTTACTGAGATAATAAACAAAAAAGAAAAGGAACTTTTCGAGACCAAACGGCAGAATAAAAGGTTCATACTAGGGATCAGCGGGATTGTCTGTGTCGTTAATCTCCTGGTACTCTTTTTTTTGACGAGGGTTATTGTGGAACGCCCTTTGCGAACCTTAATTACAACATTCGATCAATTACGCTCCGGCAAATTACCCGAAATACCATGGCTCAAACGAACCGATCAAATTGGGGTGCTGGCCGGTGCCATCAATAATTTCAAAGAAGCTCTCATAAAAATAAAGTTTGAGGATAAACGGAAGCAAAAGGAAAAAGCTGTCATCGATGAAACCTTGGGGCTTATGTCGGTGACCATCAATGCACTTGAGAGCAAAGCACGCAATTTGAACAGCATGTCAGAGGAAATGGAAACAATCGCCAGCACTACCAGTTCCAAATCTGCCTTCGTTGCAAAGCGCGCTGAAAATACTGCGGCAATGACCCAGAAGGTAGCCGATTCAACCGATAAATTACGAGAGTCTGTCTGCGGTATTCAGAAAGAGGTACAAAAACAGAATTTGGTCGTTATCGATCTTGACGCCCATACACAGAAATCTCAACTCGTCATCGATGAGCTTGATCTTGCCGCAAACGATATCAACACCATTATCACAATAGTTCGGGATATAAGTGATCAAACCAAACTCCTGGCCCTCAACGCAACTATTGAAGCGGCTCGGGCTGGCGAATATGGCCATGGCTTTGCCGTGGTCGCCCGGGAGGTTAAAGAACTTTCTTCTCAGACAGAAAAAGCCACCAGCAATATCAGTGATAAAATAATGACAATAGAAAAGGTCTGTGAACAAATGGCGACAATTATTCATGCTATCAATCAACAGACAATTTTCTTGCATGATATCTCAGCCGCCATTGAAAACGCCCTTCAGAAACAACAACGCGACACGGAGACAATCGCCCAGCTTGTAAGCAAGACCTCACAGGATACTCAGGATGTTTCAGAGCATATTCAACAGGTCCGGCAAGAAGCATCCCAAACGATGGGCATTTCCGCCAGAGTAAGTGAAGAAGCCGAGGTTATTTCCAAACAATTGACCATTCTTCTGAGCGATGCCACCGAACGATTGCAGGATCCAGAGCAGCTGGCAAAAGCAGCCTAATGCCAATAGCCAATAAATGGCAATAACCCGAAGAGTACTTTTCTTAGTACCTCTTGCGTTCTGTAATTACTGAATTTTATATCCCTGTTGTTTCACTCGTCACACCTACAGGATTGTCCTTTATGTTAACCAACAAAACAATTGAGAACTTCCGGTTCAGATATATTGCTGGATTGAGCATCATTGCGCTGCTGCTTACGTCATCGTTTGTGATGATGCAGAAAGTAATATCTGATCAGGTCAATTACTCAAATATTATCAGCCTTGCCGGCCATCAGGCGGGCCTGGTTAACAGAATTGCCTATTTCAGCAGTCTTATGGCAATCTCAGACAATCCTACTGAGTTTGCCATGGCTCATGCGCAGGTCGGCATGACAATAAATAAACTCAAAAAAGCCCACCAGACTCTGCGGAATAGCTCAAATGATCCGAATTTTCCAAAGCTGACCAACAAAACTCTAGAGAGTATTTATGAAGATCCGGCGGTGGGACTTGAGATTGCTCTGCATCGTTTTCTGAGCCGTGCGGAGTCTGTTCATAACAGTACCCCCGCCGAATTGGGCATCCACTCCATTGACTATATCTACCTCACCACATACGGTCCGCACGCCCTTGAACCGATGCTGGATGCCGCGGTTGATGAGTACAAGAAGATCGCTCGCAATGCGATTGCCCGTATAGAAAGGCTGGAATGGTTTATCTGGTTAGCGACAATATTTACCCTTCTTTGCGAACTGATATTTATTTTTCGCCCCTTTGAAGGTCGCATGAGGCAGACACTCATTTCACTTGAACAGTCCATTGCCAATCTCACCTCCACAAGGCAAAGGTTGTTGGATGCCCAAAAACTGGCCTCTGTTGGGGACTGGCAGCTTGAAATTGAGACCGGAGAATTAACCTGGTCCGATCAGGTATATCTTATCTGCGGCGTTTCACCCAACGATTTTACCGTCAGTCGGCAGTCATCGAATCAGCTTATTCATCCGGATGATCGGAATGCGGTAAAAGTTGCTTTACTGAGGGCTATAAAAAACAACGAAACGATCTCAATGGAATACCGATTTGTTCGGCCGGACGGGTCGGAACGTCTGGTATTTCAACAAACTGTCCCTGTGGTCAATTCCACAGGAAAGGTGCACCTTTTACAGGGCACAATTCAGGACATTACCGAACGAAAAGAATTATCGCTCCGTCTGGAAAAACAGGCTGAAAATATTCCAGGGTTTATCTTTCAATTTCACTTGAGTTCTGAAGGCACCAGCCAGTTCGCTTATGCAAGCAAAGGTGTCAATGATATCTATGGCATTTCTCCGACTGATATAATGAATGATTCGAGCGAAATTGCCGGACTTGTCCATGCCGACGATAGACTCAGAGTACGTAAAAAAGTCAGGGTATCGAGTGTAACATTGAAAACCTGGCGAGATCAGTTTCGGGTACTTCATCCGGAGAAGGGGGAAATCTGGGTGGAAGGCCACGCGACCCCAGAGAGGCTCCAAAATGGCAGCACAGAATGGTATGGATATCTCTGGGATGTAACGGAAAGAAAAGCCCAGGAGGATCAAATCAGGCAGTTGGCGCTTTATGATCCGCTCACAGGACTTGCCAATAGACGTCTTTTAAAAGATCGCTTGCAACATGCTATGGTCGCAGCTCAGCGACATCACGATCTGGGTGCTTTGCTAATGATCGATATAGATAACTTCAAAATATTAAATGACACAGAAGGTCATACTTTCGGTGATGAACTGCTCATGGAGGTTGGCAAACGATTGCAGGGTTGTATAAGAGAAACCGATACGATTGCCCGAATCGGTGGAGATGAATTTGTTGTTTTGCTGGAGTGGATTGGAGCAAGTGAAACAAAAGCCCTTCAGGTCTCAATGGCAATCGCTGAAAAAATTCGTCTCTCCTTAGCATCACCCTATCTGCTAGGTGTCAAAAAACAGGTGCATCATGCCAGTGCCAGTGTTGGTGTCACGCTGTTTAAGGGAAAACAACAGTCTGTCGGAGAGTTACTCCAAAGAGCTGATGTGGCGCTGTTTGAGGCAAAGGAACTAGGCCGAAACTGTGTCTGTCTCTACAATAAAAAACGGCAGGAACTCATTAGTTCCCGAACCGCAATTGCTGGTAATCTCCGACGAGCACTGGCCAACGAAGAGCTTTCGCTCTACTATCAACCTCAGGTAAACAATGTTGGAAAAGTGTGCGGGGCCGAAGCACTTTTACGATGGTTTCCAGAGGGGAAAGATCCTATATCCCCAGGCATTTTTATCCCAATTGCCGAAGAAACCGATTTGATTATTCCTATTGGTGAATGGGTTCTTAATACCGCCTGCCAGCATATTCTCGAACTTCCGCTCGAAAAACTCGCCGATGACTTCGCAATTGCAGTCAATATAAGTGCACGCCAATTCTCCGATGATGATTTCCTGACAAAGATCCAGGAAACCATTGCCCGGTATAATATAGACACCAAATACTTAAAGTTGGAATTAACCGAAAGCTGCCTGGTCAAGGATCTTGGCCGGGCTCAGCGTATACTGGAGGCGCTGCGATCAATGGGCCTGCATATTGAACTTGATGACTTTGGCACTGGTTATTCTTCATTAACCTCTCTAAAAAATCTGCCTCTCAACACTCTTAAGGTTGATATGACCCTTGTCCATGGCATTGGAGTTGATAGTCGTGACGAAGCCATAGTCATGGCTGCCGTGGCAATGGCGAAGGCATTGAAGTTAAGTGTTATAGCAGAAGGGGTTGAGACAAAACAACAAAATGATTTTCTGATAGGAGAAGGATGTGATCTCCTTCAAGGTTATTTTCATGCACGACCAATGGCGTTCAATAAATTTTCGGAATTTTTAGGACAAAACCTTGAACTTCATTGTCAACACTTCACAGAAAAAATAACATAATTTTAATATTTCCCTGATATATGCTTGCTACCGCAGGAAGCCTTGTTTAAAGTTGTAGAGAAATTTAACCCTTTGTCTTCTTGCTTTATCTATTCAGCGAGTACCCCCAAAAATATATCAGAGTCGCTATGGCTTACACGTACGCATGGAATGCAGTTTTTAGTCCTGGAAAAGCGATGGACTTTTTTCAGGTAAGCACCCCACAGCCATTCGATATACATAAGACTCAATTCTGCCGAACCAATGCATGGTGGTTGTCTGAGTTTTCCCGGTTGATTTACGTAAGGGGTGACAATGAGGCCGATATCCCAGGCCAAACGGCATCACGCAACCTTTTCTTACACAAGATTGGGTTGGAAGAGAGCTGGTTCTATAACGGTCAGCATATTCAGTGTGCCATTGTAAAGTCATTGCCAGGCCGCGGAAAGCGTTTTTCAGTTTTGGTTTTCAGAGGAACGCGTGGACGACTATCCAACTGGTTGTTTAATTTAAACACATCCCTTTCTCCCTGGCCCTCTGGCGGCAAAGTTCACAAGGGCTTTAAGCTACTGCTGATGGAGGTCTGGGAGGAAATACAACAACAGCTCAAGAGCATATCCGAGCCCATATATTATACCGGTCATAGCCTGGGCGGTGCACTGGCCGTCCTTGCTGCATCACTCAGTAAACCCCAAGCGGTATATACCTTTGGTTCACCAAGAATAGGCAATCTCGATTTCGTCAACGCAACGAAAGAAATAGATATTTACCGGGTGGTTAACCCAAGAGACATTGTCGCCGGTGTTATCTCAAATCCTGATATTATGCATATCGGTGAAGCACATTACCTGGCCACAACAAAAAACACCAACTCGGAACGTTGCTGGTTTGAAGCACCCGGATTTCTCGCTGACCATTCCCCCTCAAACTACACTGTTAGGTTGTGAGCCGCGAGATGCTTATCTGATATTGGCAGAGGCTGTCCGCACAATTTCGACAACATTTGCAGGCAAGGGAATATATCCAAATCTATCAGAGATTTTTTGTCCCTCATCCAGGCAAAACGTAATCATCCTGCGCAAGGCCTCGGCTTTTTTCGGATCATCATATTTTTTATAGAACATCATCCAGGTATAGGTGGTGATGGGGTACGATTCTTCGCCGGCTGGATCCGATAGCCAAACGATCATATTCTCCGGTATTTTGCCACTGGCGAGAGCGGCCTGCCCACCTTCAAGCCCCGGGGCGATAAACTTGCCTTCCTTATTCTGCAGGCTAGCCATTTCATGTTTTGCTAAGCTGGCAAAGCCAAAATCGACATAGCCGATTGCCCCTGGAATTTGATTAACAGCCGCAGAAACACCAAGATTTAGCGAGGCTTTTTCCATTTTTACCTCGGCCGGCCACTTGACTTTTTTGCCATAGCCCGGTCCCTTGCTGAAATCTTCGGAGATCGCACTCAGGTGTTTGGTAAAAACGAAATTTGTCCCTGAGCTGTCGGATCGACTGACCACGGTAATATCACGATCAGGCAGATCGATCCCTGGGTTGGCGCTGGCAATGGCCGGGTTATTCCACTTCTTAATTTCACCGAGAAAAATCTTCGGATACACTTGCCGGGGCAGCTTCAGGTTCTTGATCCCTTCGAGATTATAGATAAGTACAACCTCACCGGCAGTCATTGGCAGAAGTTGTACACCCTCTTTGACCTCTTGTATTTCTTTGTCGTTCATGGCCGCGTCACTGGCCGCGAAATCCACAGCATGCTTTTGGAAATCCTTGATCCCCGCCCCCGAACCTTTAGCAATGTAGTCGATTTGTATATCTTTATTGTCCCGATTGGCCAGCATGAACCAGAGCGAATAGATTTCATAGGGAAAACTGGCCCCCGACCCGGCAACATTTAACCTGGCAACCGCGGATTCTGCGAGCAACGCAGTGATAATTAAGGCCAGAACAACAAAACGTACCAAGATATTACTTTTCATTTACTCTTCCTTATAAAAATTGATGGCATCGTAAAAACTCTTCTCCTACTTCGTTATGGCGATTTTGACGATTTCATCAAATTTCTTAAAACCGGCCAAAACCATGCATACGACAGCCAAGCAGTTTTTATTGATGTTAAAAAAAAGTGCCAGCCCTGAAGAGCATGTAAATATTGTTTATATATTCAAGGTGTCATCACCCGGATGGGTGTTGAGATAAAAATGGAAGAAAGCCGTATTTACCCCATCTTTTTCTGTAGATCAAAAGAG
Source organism: uncultured Desulforhopalus sp. (assembly GCA_963677465.1). Lineage (GTDB taxonomy): Bacteria > Desulfobacterota > Desulfobulbia > Desulfobulbales > Desulfocapsaceae > Desulforhopalus_A. The sequence continues at coordinate 5,608,521 of OY781976.1, forward strand.
CCTTTGATCTTTTATAATTATCGAACCTGGGGATTTTTTGGCTTTCTTTTTGACTTCAGTGGCCACTGAAGCAAGCTCCGCATAGGTGCGATATTTCCTGTTCAGACTGCTTACAATGGCTATTGACAGGGAAAGCAAAGGAAACTCACTCACTCTCCCCTTCCGGTCTACGCTGCAGTAGTGACCTGCCTGGTATTCCTCGCTGTCATGTAAGTGGACCAGGTTGCTTTCAAAATTTTTGATGATGGCCTCACAGATCAAGACGGACATTTCTATGGGCGCGATCAGGATAAAATCGTCACCACCGATATGTCCTGCAAAACCGATGGAATCGGGGTCCTGTTCTTCCAGTTCCTTAACCAGAAGTTCTGCCACCAGTTTGATCACGTCATCCCCCTTGGCAAATCCATGTTTATCGTTAAAGGGTTTGAAGTAATCAATATCGATATAACATATATCGAACTCGGCTTCCTGTTCCAGCAGCTGTCTGATCTTTCTTTGAATGAAGTCATTGCCGGGTAAACCAGAGAGAGGATTAGCACCAATTGCCAGGACGAGGTTGTTTTCCATTATTGCATTTAACACCTCACTCACCGAGACAATGCCAAGATAGCATCCCTCTGAGGTCACGATAATATCATCGTAGAGTTTCTCATGGTGACGAGTACGGACCAATTTAGCAACTTCCTCAATCGTCGTCTGTTGGTCCACCTGTAAAAAACTCTCCTCGAGGATGGAATCGATTGTTTTATAGTAATTGAGGCTATGACCGAATCCATGCCTGCCTACCATGTGGTTTTCCATAAACCGGTGACGATTTAACAAACCACCTATTTTATTCCCCTTGAGAACTGGAAGACACAGCCTTTCTGGGTTTTCCAGAAACCGATCCAGAGCAACTATGACCCTCTCATCGCTGGCAACAGGTTGGACATCTGTTGTAATTTGCTTGACACAGCAAATCAAATCCTGACTGGTTTTTTGAAACGATGCGCTGATGTGCTGAAATATCAAAATTCAAACTCCAATTGTGAAAATCCAATTTTCTTCAACATTCATGTTTTGATAACAGCCTTATATTAGCTTTGTGTTAAGGAATAATCAAAAAAACAATGGTGAGCTAAAGTTGTCTGATTCATACACAATGGGTCTGTTATCAGCGCAAGAGGGTGGTTGAATTTGGTCCTGGATTCAGGTAAGAAAATCATACGATACAGCGACAGATGAGTATCCGTTTCAGCTGGGAAAAAAGTTTAACTACTGACAGGCATGACAGAAACAAAAGTCATGCCCGTCTCCTGTGCAAGCCGGCTGTTCCTCGAACTGGACGTGTCAGAACGATACCGACCGCCCTCTTGCATTCACCATTCGTTCAAATTGTTCCTGGGCTTCAACACAGCGCGTTGCAACAGGCTGTGCTTCAAGCCTTTTCAGGCCGATATCCTCTCCTGTTATCTCACAATAGCCATATTCGCCCGCCTCAATCCTATCCAGGGCAAGCTCGATTTCCTGCAACATCTGGCCCTGCCTCTCCATGGTACTGAAATCAACTACAATCTCAGTTTGCTGTGCACTTTGATCGAGGATATCCGCCATTCTTGTCTCATTACCTTTAAGTTCTTCAAAAAATATTTCTGATTTTGCCAGCAGTTCCTTACGCCAAACCAGGAGTTTCTCTTTAAAATACTGAAGATGATTAGAGCACATATACTCCTCATCGGGCGTCGGCCTATAATAGTTTGGTAAGGTTGTTAAAAGATTCGTTTGCATTGTCTTTCTCCTTGAAAGTTTTGGGTGTGTTATTCCCTACTATGAAAGGTTTGCTAAATCCTGTTATCGCCTTCTCGACCTGGAAATAACTTTCACAGGCAATGCCAACATACCTACTGTTTGTTATGATTTTATTAGTATTTCTATATGAAATTTTTTGCTGTTTCCCGCCAAGCCGACCAACCGCCGTCGGCTCTGCCTGCTGATGGCACGGTATGATATGCCCGGCATACAACCGCCTCTAAACCAAGCTTTATACCGATTCTATTATTTCCCTAATATTTATCTCTTATATTAATTTCAGGAGAGTGGTGATGAGATGTTTGTTATCCCCCCATCAACCGACCACCAAAATTAACAGCTAAGAGCACACCCATGTTTACTATTGATCAGGTGATTGCAGAACACTATCCAACCCTTAATCAACGTAGCTTCAGTGGTCCTGTCATCAAGTCACTCCTGCGGCGCCTGGTCCATGAACAGGCTTTTCTCGACTTTGCCAGAGAGTATCCACACCTGCACGGCATCGAGTTTATTGAGCAGGTTCTCGAATATTTCCATTTCAGCTATGCGGTAAATGACCGGCAGCGGGAAAACATTCCGATATCCGGCAGGGTGATAATCATCGCCAACCATCCGATTGGCTCCCTCGACGGCCTCGCGTTGTTAAAACTTGTGCATGAAGTACGCTCGGATGTTAGAATCATCGCTAATGATCTGCTGATGGCTGTTCCTCCCCTGCGAGGCTGTCTGCTCCCAGTCAGGAACATGACCGGGATGAGCAAAAAACGGCATATTCAGCGAATCCACAAGGCTCTTGCCAAGGAGGAGGCGGTGATCATATTTCCAGCTGGTGAAGTTTCCCGGTTCGGACTTTGCGGCGTAAAAGACGGACAGTGGCATAAAGGTTTTTTAAAGATCGCCGAGCGCGCCAAAGCCCCTGTTCTACCGATTTATATCGACGGTCACAACTCGATTCCCTTCTATCTGACCTCCCTTCTCATAAAACCATTGTCGACAGTTATGCTGGTCGGTGAAATGTTTCGGCAACGAGAGAAACAGCTCAAGCTGACCATTGGTTCTATCATCCCTTACCTTGCATATTCGAGCCTCTCTATCCCCAAGAAAGAAAAGACCAAGCTGTTCAAAAAACACGTCTATCGACTTGGTCAAGGCAAGAAGCCGCTTTTCGCCACAGAATCGGCCATTGCCTCTCCTGAACGAAAATCAGAATTGAAAAAAGCTGTGCAACAGGATGAAAGACTCGGCAAAACACCTGATGGAAAAATAATTTACCTCTTTGAACCGGTGAATTCCTCCATCGTTATGCGGGAGATCGGCAGACTGCGTGAGCTTGCTTTTCGAGCAGTAGGAGAGGGGACCGGCAAACGCCGGGATCTTGATCCGTTCGACTGGTACTACCAGCACCTCATTCTCTGGGACGATGAAGAACTGGAAATTGCCGGGGCCTACCGGTTTGTTGATGCGGGCAAAACGATCCAGAACAACAAAACAAAGAGTCTCTATTCGGGCAGCCTCTTTAAGCTGAATGAGCAAAAATGTTATTTTCTAAAAGACGGCCTGGAACTCGGCCGCAGTTTCGTCCAGCCGCGATACTGGGGAAAACGCAGTCTCGACTACCTCTGGTATGGTATCGGTGCCTTTCTTGCCAAAAACCGGCAGTACCGATATCTCTTCGGTCCAGTCAGTATCAGCAACGCCATGCCCCTGATGGCCAGAGAACTGCTTATCTATTTTTACAAACTCTACTTTACCGGCAAAAACGACATCAGCTGTTCCCGCAACCCTTTCAGCTTCTCACAGCCTCTTGAAACACTTAAAAAAGAATTTTCCGGCGAGAATTACCGTGCCGATTTCACCAAATTGAAGTCATTGCTCAACAATCTCGGCACGGCGATACCGCCACTCTATAAACAATACACCGAACTTTGCGAACCCGGCGGTGTGGTCTTTCTCGATTTTAATATAGATCCGGCTTTCAACAATTGTGTCGATGGCCTGGTCATTGTTGATACCTACAAACTTAAAGAACGCAAACGTAAGCGTTACATGGAAGAGACTCTTCTCGTCTCATAGATTAATAATGAGTTTCCCTGGAGAATCATGCCAAATCAGAAGAAAGTTTTTATCCTCGACACCAACGTTATCCTGCACGACAGCTCCTGTATCCATTGTTTTGATGAACACGATATAATCATTCCAATCCCGGTATTGGAAGAACTGGATCAGTTCAAAAAAGGGAGCCAGATCATCAACGACAATGCCCGCCAATTTGTCAGGGAACTTGACAAACTCAGCACCGACAAACTCTTCAACGGCGGTATTTCACTTGGCGAGGGCAAAGGGAAGATAGCTCTCCGACTGGATATGGATTTGCATCCTGACCTGAGGAGAACGTTTTCCAATAGAGACAAGAAAGATCATCGCATCATTAACATTGCCTACCATATCGCCCAGACCAAAAAAGATCATATCGTTATCCTGGTCAGTAAAGATGTCAACCTTCGCATGAAGGCCCGCTCCGTCAAGCTGGTGGCAGAAGATTACACGACGGATTATGTACGCGATTCGGCGTATCTCTATTCCGGCTGCCGTTATGAAGAAAATATTGATTCTCTGGTCATCGAAAAACTCTACGAACAAAAGGGAGAGATCACCGGCGAAGACTACACACCAGCCGCCAAAATACACCCTAACGAGTACATGGTTCTGCGCAACGGCAAAAAGTCGATCCTTGCAACCTGTGTGCCCCGCGATACCGACAATGAATTTGTCCTCAGGAGGGTAAATAAAGAGACCGTTTATGGCATCATGCCCCGTAACGCCGAGCAATCTTTTGCGGTTCATGCCCTGCTGAACTCGAGTGTCAAACTGGTGACCATCTCAGGAAAAGCCGGCACCGGCAAAACCCTTCTCGCTCTGGCGGCGGCACTTGAAACCCGGACCCACTATCGGCAGATATTGCTGACTCGACCAATAATACCGCTGTCCAACAAGGATATCGGATATCTGCCGGGAGATATTCAGTCAAAAATCAAACCATATATGCAACCGCTTTTCGATAATCTGAGCGTCATCAGAGGCCAGTTCTCAGAAAAGAGCGATATGTTTCAACGGTTACAGACCATGCAGGAAGATGGGAAACTGGCCATTGAACCACTTGCCTATATAAGAGGCAGGAGCCTGGTCAAGATGTTTATGATAGTCGATGAAGCCCAGAACCTGACGCCCCACGAGGTTAAAACCATCATAACCCGGGCGGGCGAAGGAACAAAAATAGTTTTTACCGGTGATATTAACCAGATAGATCATCCTTATCTGGGTATACACTCAAACGGCCTCAGCACCCTGATTGACAAAATGCAGGGGCAGAAACTCTATGCCCATATTGACCTGCAAAAAGGCGAGCGTTCGGAACTGGCCGAACTGGCGAGTAATATTTTGTAGCTTGCAACAATAGCAGAGCCTGATCGGAAATGGGAAGCAGGTTCTGCTATTGGGCGGCTATTGGCCAAGAAGAAAGGCAACAAGATCATCTATCTGCTTTGAACCCAGGATGATTTCTGCATTCTCGGTAAATCCTTGCATGAGAGAACCGGGAATGCCCCGTTTCAACGTTGATTTAAGAAAAAGATCAGGACGCATGCTATTCCAAGGGGGGAGGAGCCGACGACCGATATAGCCGCTCCTGTCGCTGTTATGGCAGCGGCTGCAATGTTCCATAAAGAGTCGTCTGCCCTCTTTAACATTACCATCCACCGGCGGAAATCGGGGCAAACCGATGGGTTGCAGGTCGGTCGGTTCGATGGCCGGCGGTTTAAGCAGTTCGGCGGCAATAGCCGGAGAACCGTCAAAACTTTCAAAGACGGTGATATAACCGGCGATGGCATCGATCTCGGAGCTTTTCAATTTGCCACCGGCCAAGAGGCCAAAGCCGGTCATCTGAGTTGAGGTCTTGCCGTTTTCTATTATTTTTTTCAAAGCTTCAAGCGAAATATTCCGGGCCTGACGCGATCTCTCATAGGAGAGATGACAACGATAGCAATTGCGGGTATAGAGCCATGCTCCCTTGGCAATTGGTTTGGCCTCAATAAGTTTTCTGAGCGCGGGACTAAGCTCTTCGTTTCTGACGGGAATCGGTGTTGGCTTCGTCTGAAGTGTTTCAATTATCGCTGGCGCTTGAGCTTTTGGTGGAGCAAGAGCCGGTAAATCCGGCAAGTCAGGTTCTTGCCCCAACTTTTCCCAGGTTCTGATGTAGTGGCTTACGGCGGCTAATTCCTCCTGATTTAAAGTCTTGTCACCATTATGTCCCCAGGAAACCCGACAACCACCTTTGGCTAAAGCGTCCGCCAGACTCTCCTCCGTACTGTAACTCTCGCCGGGATGCTCCTTTTCATAGGGGCCATGGCAGCGAGTGCAGTTCGTCTTGTAAAGCCAGGCACCATGGCCCAGAGGATTATCGACGATATCAGCGAGGTCAACAGCAGATACCGTGGTTACGGTTGCTGTCTGCACGACAAGGAACCAGACAATAATCAGGCAAATCCTGAGGATCATTACTCTGCGTGATATAGCCATCAGTTATGTTGCTGGAGCAAAAAGGCAATGATGCTTTGCAGATGCTGCTCGCTGAGAACCGCGCCACAGCCATTTTTATCGGCCTGCTCAGCGAAACCTTCAACATTAAAGGCCGATGGTATGAGTACTGATTGTCTAATATAGTCGGCTGCGCTAAGCTCTGGAATCCGAATTCCGGCCAGTTCGCCGATATTGCTGAGTGATGGTCCGCCAATTGCTTCTTTTGCTTGTTTTTTTAAGCTATGACAGGATTGACAATATTGACGAAAAGCCTCTTGCCCGGCTTTCACGGCAACAGGATCGGCCAGATCCATGGGTGGGACGGTAATCTCTTCAAGTTGCACCTGACCGAGGGCCGTTGCCTGCCAGTTCATGACATAATGGGCAATGGCCTCAATTTCATCTCGCCGCAAAGGTCCGCCATTTTTCTGGAGCCATGGGGGCATGACCGCTGTCCGTCTGTTGCCGGCATAGAGCGGGCGGGTTGCCATCAATCTCCCCTCGCCGATGGTGCTTGCAATATATCCTTCTAAGGTATCAAGCCAGCCTACCTCACTCTTTCGCTCGGTAAAGAAATGTTTGTCGGCTAAAGCAGGGCCAAGCTGGCCGACCCCTTCCCCCCTGGCACCGTGGCATGTTCGGCAATTATTTTCATACAAAGCGGCGCCGATAATAATGGTTTGGCTTTCCTGGACAGCTGCTGCGGCCTGCATCCTGTCGTCTTCTGTGAGCCAGAGAGCCACCAGCAGGCAGCAAAGAATCAAGCCGAGCACGGAGAGATGATAACGGTTAACAGCACTGTTCATTGCACCGCCGTTTCGAGTTGGGGTGGCTGAACTGACTCGTTCAGGCGAGGGCGATACACCATTCGCTCAAACGTTTGTCGTTCGTTTTTCCCAGGCAGATAGCTAGTAAACCGCAGGGTTATACGCGTAAGACGAACCTGCCATGGTTCAATAAGGAGAACACCATCTGCTTCTCTGAACAGGTTTTGCTCCATCCCCAGCAGTAACGCCTCGTGCAGGGCTGTGATCAGTTGGCCAAGTTCTTTATTGTTCGGCTTGACTTTACGGCCGAGAGGATAAACGCCCGGCACGATGCCACTGTCCGGCAGTGTTTGCCAGATCTCAGATTGATCCTGTGGGGCAAAACGATCGAGAATCGCTGTAGGTGACTGCTGGTCCAGCTGATTTTCGTGAGCACCGACATAGCCAAGAAAAATCAACGAGCCAAGCGATATTGTGAGCAAAACAGCCATCTTTGGCCGCTGCGTTAAATTTTGCCGTCTGCCCTGGTCCAGGTAAGGAAAAGCCACAACCAGCAGGGCAAGAACAACCGACAGGCCGAGACTGACCTGTGAAGGAAGACCAAGGCTAAGCAATCCCTGGATGGAGAGAAAAAACCATGGGGACTGTATATGTACAGGGGTATGCAGGGAATCCGCCGGTGGTCCGAGAGGAGCATTATAAAGGAAGCCGCATATAAAAATCAGAACGATGAGACCGATCAGGATGAGGCGAAGTTCATTTAATAGCACAAAGGGAAGAAAAGGCACCGGCCTGGCTGCCGTTCCATCAGCTTGCCCATTTTTATTTATTGGAAGAGAGATCCCATGCAGACGGACGATCCGGTAATAGTGGATGGCTAAAAAGAACAGGGCTAAAGCAGGTAATAGCACAACATGCAGAACATAAAAGCGAAGGAGGCCAGCGGCACCAATATCCGAACCACCACGAAGCAACTCTTGTAGTGTTTCACCGATAAGCGGGATATAGCCAAACAGACTGGTGCCCACCGTAACCGCCCAGTAGGAAAGCTGATCCCATGGCAGCAGATAGCCACTGAAAGCAAGGGCGATGAGCGAGAGAAAAAGAATAACGCCGGTGACCCAGGTAAAACGACGTTGCCGCCGGTACGAGCCGGTCAGGACTGTGCGAAGAAGATGAAGAAATGACGCGATTATCAGCAGATCACCGGCGAGTCTATGGAGGTTGCGAATCAGCTGGCCGAAGGGTATTTCACTACCCAGTCGGAGGATAGAGTTGTAGGCATCCTCTGGTGTAGGCGTGTAGTAGAGCATCAACAGGGCACCGGTGATACATTCAACAACAAGCAGGAAGCAGGCAATAAAACCAAGATAAAAAATGTGGCGGAAGCTTAGACTGCTGGCGGGGTATTGTTTAGGCCGTAAATGGCAAAGAAAGCTCTGTCGGGCAAGAGACATCTCTTTCATTCGACTATTTGGCGGTTCGGCTGCCAAAGTCTTCGCCTGTTGGTAACTCTTTAGGTAATTCTGTAACATCGCGGGTTATCCGACAGAAAGGGCAAGTGGTGATACCACAAGCTTGCGGCTGGTATCAACCAGCACATGCGGTGCACCGCCTGCAGTATTGTTCGATTCATCTGCTGTGACAGCAGGTTTTGACTCGGCGATCAACTCTGTGCAGGTAAGAGCGTTGCCAAACGCATCTGTTTCTGCGCTGATGGTTCCATCTGCTGCGATAATACGTAAAGGAAAGCGATCAAGGGCTCGGGGTGCGGGTCCGGCAACAACCCTTCCGGTTCGGTCAAAATGTGTACCGTGACAAGGACAAACAAACACGTTCGCGTCTGGATCCCAACTAAACAGGCAATCGAGATGGGTACAGGTGTTGGAGAGGGCGAGCAGGCCGTCATCATTATTGATCAACCAGAATTTACCGCGGCTATGGTGACGGGGAGCATCGGTTGGACCAGGAATTTCTGCCAGCGGACCAATATCGATAACAGTTCCAAAGCTCCCGGCTTTTTTTCGGGGCAGACTAAAAGCCGTCATCATAGAAACCAGCTGCAGCGCTGCAGCAACCAATGGAACAGACCACAGCCATTTCAAAAATTGACGGCGGCGAATAAAAGAACCGGTGTGTGACGCCTTACGCATGTTGGACGTATTCATTTGGTTACAAGAGGTGTGTTATAAGAGAAATCACGAAAGCCCGGAGAGAAGTGCGGACTTTCGTGACCATTCAGAAATCCGCTGTTATTTGAATTTCACGGCCCTGATTGCTTCATACACCTTGGCGTCGGTACTGCGGCCCAATTCCAGCCATTTGACGTCCAGACTCTGGTCAGGTTGCTGGGTAACCTTACCAGCATAAATGGTTCCTGCCGACAGGTTGCCCGGTTCGTCGGCAACAAATTTACTGAGAATCACCCCGGTGCCGTCATCACCGCTATAGGCGGTTTTTTGGTCTTTCATTATCTTGCTCATCTCATAGCTCAAACGTCCCATGGCATAGTGCTTCACTGCCGTGGTGTTTACACTGTTTCCCTCTTGATCAGGGATGAGTTCGATCGGATAACCATAGTCGTAAGGATTCGCCTGCTGGCCAAGGTAAGTGGTCATATCTTTGACGTTTTCCTGCCAACCGGCTTTGGCGGCAAGCGGTTCATACTCTTCACTGGAGAGGCCGGTGTTCCATGGGGTGACGCTGGCATTACAGTTGTTCCAGCTGCCTTTCACCGCATCCAGATTGACATTCTCTCCATCGAGCACCTGCCACTGATCACCGTCACGTTTCATATATATCTTACCGATGGTACCGGGACGGCATTCATAATTGGTGTAAAGATAGGCTTCGTCACCTGATGCAGTGATGGGCAAAAACATATTGCCATCTGGATGGTTACACATTTCCTTGAGATCACCAGCCATGGTATTAACCTGACCGAAGCGCTGACCGGAAACGTCATTAGGGATGGATTCGCCAACCCTGGCGAGGACCTGGTATTTCCCTGCTGCCACCTTTACATCGAAGATATCATCATCTTTAGGCACAGGCACTGGTTCGAAAGAGTCGGTGGCCTTAAAACCACTAACGACGCCAACCACACCGCGGTTATAGGGAAATTTGCTCATGGCCGATGGATGTTGGACATTGAAAAACAGGTCATCCTGGGCATTGACATGAACGCCGGTGATCTCGGCACCGGTAGGCACGGTGGCAAAACGAACGAGCTTTTTGCCATCCCAGCGCCAAAGTGCATTGTTGGTATGGCTGCTGGTATCCTCAGAGATCCACAGATTACCCTTGGTATCAACATAGAGACCATCCGGATTAGCGATGCCATTGACATCACATTTATCGGCAAAACCTGAACCATACGCAGATTTGGCCTCCTTGTTTGTGAGTTTACCAACAACCGCCGGAACCAGCTTCGACATATTGTTGTTGTTATCAAGTTGGGCTTCATAGACGATGCCGCATTTATTTTCCGGTAACTGAATATCACCCTTGCCATCACTCATAGTCTTTTCAATGGCTGACATGGCGATGTAAAGCTTATTATTGACCTCATCATATGCAACCCCTTCCATCTTACGAAATTCTGCGCTAGCGCCCATTTGAGCAGCGTAAGCTCTGGTTTCCAGGAAGGCAGCCATTGGATCATTCAGGGAAACCAGCATTTCACTTTCAGCGGCAGCAGACGGCTGAGCGGCAAGGACAGTTCCTGCCAGCACGGCGAGACCACACAAGGACATTGTTTTACGCATTCGAATACTCCTTTCTTTTGAGGATTTAATTTTTGAGGCAAAAAATGTAACTCCCCTCAAATACTGAATGTTTATTAGCCCTGCGTTAGAGTTTTATGTTGATTCTATTGTACGTTGCTGTTTTTTTTTGTGGATTTCCTCAAAGGCACTTCCCTAACAATATTTTAACCGAAAACTAACATTATCTTTGTATGGTGCTTAGGTCACTCATTATCCGGTGTCATTTTCTCCAGAAGAGTTGCAAAGACTTGGATGCAGTCGGAAAGATTGCATAAGGACGAAAGTAAAGAGAGGGCTCTATGAAAAAGTTCAAAATTCAGCTTGATGCTCATAACAATCTCATCACAATAAAGTATTATGATACCGCGCGTTACCGAACGCTACTCAAGAGCCTCAGCGATTTACTAACTATTTACCTGCCGAAAGGGGTTTGTATTGTTTTAGATTTCTGTGAAGTCAAATCCTTTCAAATCAGCTACAATCAGATTGTCAATTTTCGCAATGGCCTAAAGGCTCTTTTTCCTAAAAATAAGGTCAGCAAGATTGCAATAATCAACGCCCCTGAGCCTTCCTGGGGTGGCATGATCCGTCCATTCCCCTCGCCCGCAACAAGCGATTCTCCAGAATTTAATTTACGCTGTTTTGAAGCCCATCAGAAAAATGAAGCCTATCATTGGCTTTAATCATTTTCTCATAGTATTTTAGCACGGGCCTAATATCCTCGGGATATAACTCCCGGTATGAATATTAAAAGATATCACCTTGAATCACGTTACAATGCCGAAGCAGATGTCAGTCTGTTTCTCAGTGGTCTGACGGCTAGCGGACTCCAGCCTTTTGCAGGAGACGATAGCAGTGTCGGTATGGAATACGAGCTGCAGGTTGCGGTGGAAGGCGGCCATCAGGATGTCGATCTGACGGCCACCATTCGCAATTCCAGTTATTTTAAAAATATCGTTAAGCGTACTTCACGTGGCGATTTACCGCCGGGCTGTCTGGAATCACTGAAAGAGTTTCTTTATGACAATGAATCAAAAGTCTGGGAAAACAGTTGGGTAAGGTTCCCTGAATATCGACTGACCGCCTGGACCAGAAAACTGCTGGCCCGGGATTTTCTTGCCGACAAGAGCATCCTCCATCCCAGACAAAGAAGCGATGTACAAAGATTTCGCTGTAACCATAAGGGTGAGACGCAACTGCGCTTGCCTGTTAGTTACCTGCTCAAGCTCTCTTTAGCGAATGTCATCAGTGTGGACGATACACTTTCGCCGGTCCTGGTTAAAACTGGTAAAAGTTTACTGGACAATTTTCTGAGTGATAATACTTCACCCGAGGTTCTGAGCTTTAATATCCCCACAGCCTCACAGGGGAGAATTGGTGATCTTGCTGCAGCGGAGACTGCACGAACTCTGTTGTTTAGCCAGTTGCTGATACAATACGCCAATAAAACCTTTGGTCTTGAAGAATCCGGGCAGAAATGCCTGCTCTACTGTGCTCCCCATGCCCCACTCAGGCAAAAACAGCTCAATGATGTTGTGCCAGATGGTTTTTATCGCCATCTTTTCATGAGCCCATGTCTCTCAGGTTGGGACAAGGGCGAAGAAAAAAACAGATATATGGAGATCTGCCATAAGACTCTCTCCCGCAGTCAGCTCAACACTATCAGTAAACTCAAAGATGCCGGCATAATAACCAACAATCTCATCGTTTTGCCCAATACGTCCAACACCTGTCTGGCTAACAACGGCACCCATGTATCGTTGGGAAGCAAACTGCTTACTTCGCTTGCTGCCGATCGGGAGTCAATGTTTACCCCCGGTGTTGAAAAGAACTATGGCGATTTAACTATTAAGATTGTGGAACATTTTCTGCCACTCTTCGTCAACACCTACAGCGCATCCCCATATCGAATCGATTTTACTGATTTTCATCCGGAAAAGGTCCTTGGATTTTTACCTCATGAACTCGATTTCACCCATCTGCGCATGCTCTGGCGAAGATGGAAGAAAAAGGCAGACATTACTTTCCTTGGCAGGACCATTACCCCTTTCGGACCTCGGTGGCTGGATAAAACCATCGCCGAAATGCTGCGCCTGAAGGGTGATCTGGTACCTGATTTTCGCCTCATCGACTATCTGGTGACACTACTGTCCACCGAGACCTGTCCTGGCCTTAACGGCAGTCCCGGCAATCACGATAGATTAAAACAGGAACTCTCAGAGATGGGGATTTTTGATCCAAGAATGTCCATCTACCTGCTTTATCGCCAACGCATTTTTGGATCTGCCGGCTATTCAGGCTTTGAAGGCAGGAGTTATTCGCTCTTTCACAGTTTAAAAGAAGATATGGCTGAAGCTGTGGACCTCCAGAATCTTGTGACTGCTCTCGCCTGTCGCTATATCCAGGAAGGCAAAGTTCACCATCATGATATCCCCGACCAACCCTCCATTGAGAGCGAGAGGCGTCAGATTTTTTTTGCCGGCGCTGTCGGAATCCCCACCTTCTACGTTCGGGCCGATACTGGTAATAAATTACTCCGAAAGATCCTTACCAATGTTCGTACCCAACGCAACAGCCGAAGGTACAAAGGCTATATCAGGGTGAAAATTGGTGATTATAAACTTGCTCTGCTGCACATACTTGAAACCGATGGTGCCGATCTTATCGAACAGCTCGGTCTTCAGCCGCGCATGCAATGGTTGCGCAGACGACTTACCGACAGCACAGCCACAACCAGCGCCAAGATTATAAACGCAGTCCAGGAAGAACTGCCGCGTAAACGAAAACCACTGAATGTTTCCGCACCCGAATTCAATGCAGCCACCGAGCGCTATTATCGCACTACCCTTAAGCAGCAATATCTGACCGAATCGATAGCTGTTTTTATTGACGACTGCCAAAGAATGGACCGGCTGGAAGATTCACATTACCAGCAGGTCATGGCATCCATTAGTCAGGGCATGTCCGGTGCCGATTTTATGCGTACTCACCAGGATGCAATTATCCAGGAGACCGCCGCCCCGGAAACTCTCCAGCAGATGCTGCATATCGGCCTGGCTATCATTCACCATCAACGCACCAATAACTAATGAATCTTCTTATACAATCTTAAAAGCCTATGAACCTATCAACGACGCCTCATCAATATATCGACAGAAATTCTCTGCGGGTTATCACCGAAACCCCCATCGGCGACCGCACTATACAATTTCTCTACAACACCCTGAGGGAGAACACTCCTTCGATGTTCAGGGCACTTACTTCTGCAAGAATGTCCAGTCTGCTTGGCTTCTTCCACTATGATATGCCCGGAAAAAGTACCAGAAACGGCAAAGATCTTTTCAGCCAATTAGGCTCTGACTGCCATGAATGCGTGGAACCTGTCGAATTCTATAATTCCCATCGAAAATTTTTCGAAAGACAGATTCGTTACTGGGAAACACGGCCAATGAACCGGAATCCAAAGACCATTGTCTCCCCCGCCGACTCGCGGGTGCTGATCGGCAGTTTTACAGAAACCTCAAGCCTTTTTATCAAAGACAAATTCTTTGACCTGGAAGAATTGCTCGGGCCAGACAGTACCTGGCATCCACAGTTTCGGGGCGGCGATTTTGCAGTCTTTCGTCTCACTCCTGATAAATACCACTACAATCATATGCCAGTCAGTGGTCGTGTTGTTGCTGTGTACCATGTTGATGGTCGCTATCATTCGTGTAATCCTTCGGCCCTCATAGCCACAGCCTCGCTTTATTCGAAAAATCGAAGGGTTGTGACCATAATCGACACAAATGTCGAAGGTGGCACTGCCATCGGCTTGGTGGCGATGGTGGAAATTGTCGCATTGATGATAGGCGATATCGTCCAAACTTACTGCGAGAAGCGGTATGAGAACCCACGGGATATTCGCCCAGGACAAATGGTAAAACGTGGCTGTCCAAAATCTCTTTTCCGGCCAGGCAGCTCAACGGATGTACTTATTTTTGAACCAGGTCGGATAGCTTTTGCCGAGGATCTAGTCAAAAACTCACAACGCCGGGATGTGCAAAGCCGGTTTAGTAGCGGCTTTAACCGACCACTGGTTGAAACGGATGTTGCCGTTCGCTCATCAATAGCTGAGCCTTTGCGCCAATCAGAAAAATTTTAATTGAAGGAGAAATTTATGAACGATCTGTTGTTCCTGTCCGGCCTCGGCTTTATTCTGGCCCACTTTCTCGGTTGGGGTTTTAAACATCTGCCGGGTGAACGTTGGCAGATGCTGGCGGTGGTACCGCTCAGGAAGGGCGGTGAAAACCATTGGCAGGGCTCCAACCTGACCTATTACGGCTTTTTTATAGCAACCAGTCAACTTATATCCTTAACTCTCCTTCTTATCCTGCTTGGAGCTATGGGCCTCTCTATTCCCTGCACGATGGTGGCAATCCTGATCGTTCTTGCCTGTTGTATTCCAGCCGCCCGAATTATGGCCATGCTGGTGGAAAAGAAGCGGCACACCTTCACCATTGGCGGGGCCTCATTCATCGGCATTCTGCTTGCCCCCTGGGCCATTCAGCTGAGCAACACCATGCTTGCCTCGACTGACTCAAAACTTCCCATAATTCCGGTTCTCGCGGCCATGGCAATTGCCTACACGCTCGGTGAAGGTCTAGGCCGACTCGGCTGTATCAGTTATGGTTGCTGTTATGGCAAGCCTCTCAAGGATTGTAATAAACTTCTGCAATGGATGTTTGCCAGGGCCAGCTTTATTTTTTACGGAACCACCAAAAAAGTCGCCTATGAAGCCCATCTGGCTGGCGAAAAGCTCATTCCTATCCAGGCCATAACCTGTGTGCTCTATACCCTTGGAGCGCTCATAGGCAGCTATCTTTTTCTTATTGGCCTCTTTACCGCCGCTCTGATATTCACCATAGCGCTGACCCAGCTCTGGCGCATCCTCTCAGAAACCCTACGTGCTGACTTCCGTGGTTTTGGGCATATCTCAGCCTATCAGAAAATGGGCATGATGAGTGTTATATATATCCTAGGCGTTACTTATTTCATCCATGCTGCCCCTTACTCAGATCCGGAAATTTTCGACGGCATCGGCGTTTTGTGGAACCCTTTTGTGATTCTCGGCCTGCAACTTCTCTGGCTGGTATTTTTCTTCACATTTGGCCGCAGCACCGTTACCACCTCTACAATCTCCTTTGAACTGATTAGAAAGAACATTTAGCTTATCATGCTGTTATTATGAGATACTCATCCTGGCGATAGTAAAATTAGAGATTTTTTTCAGTAAACAAAATGGGGATTTTCGATATTTAATCGAAAATCCCCATTTTGTATTGAACTCCAGGAGCTCTTTTAATTATTCTTCCGACAATCAAGCACTTGTTAAAAACACCGTAACTTCGCCATCTTGAAAGACATAATCTTTACCTTCAGTTCTTAATTTACCGCGCTCTCTGGCAGCAGACCAGGATCCAGCCGCAACAAGATCGTCGTAAGGAACCACTTCCGCCCGGATAAAATGTTTTTCGAAATCGGTATGAATGACCCCCGCCGCCTGTGGTGCCCGAGTTCCCTTTTTTATAGTCCAGGCCCGGGTTTCTTGTACGCCGGTTGTAAGAAAAGAAATAAGGTCTAATAAGGAATACGCTTCACGGGCGAGACGGGCAAAGCCCGACTCTTTTAAGCCGAGATCAGCAAGGAACATTGCGGCTTCATCCTCATCCATTTCGGAGAGTTCAGACTCAATTTTGGCTGACACACAGACTAAACCATCTCCGTGGGAATCAGCAAAGGCTTTTAATTTAATAACATATGGATTATTAGCGCCACCTGTTGCCAGATCGTCCTCGCTGACATTTGCAACGTAGATCACCTTTTTACTGGTGAGGAGATGCATTTCACGGTCGATTATGAGTTTTTCCTGCTTATCCAGTTCGGCCAATCTAGCTGGCTTTTCTGCCTCAAGGACGGCTTTGATCTTTAATAATCCACTCAGCTTTATTATTGCATCCTTGTCCTGGCCACGTGCTTTTTTCTCTTCGGCAAAAATCCTTTTCTCAACCAATTCCAAGTCGGAAAGAATTAATTCAAGGTTAATGGTCTCTACATCTCCAACAGGATCGATTCCGCCATGGACATGAGTGATATTATCGTCCTCAAAGCAACGCACCACATGAGCAATAGCCTCTACACTGCGGATATGCGCCAAAAACATGTTGCCAAGGCCCTCTCCCTTAGAAGCTCCTTTGACAAGGCCTGCAATATCAACAAATTCAATAGTAGTAGGGATAATTTTATTCGACGTCCCTAGTTTTGCTAAAACATCAAGTCGGACATCTGGGACACGGACAATGCCAACATTCGGTTCAATTGTACAGAAAGGATAATTACTGGCCTCTGCACCAGCCTTGGTGAGAGCATTAAATAAGGTCGATTTACCAACATTCGGCAAACCGACAATTCCAATTTTCATACGGAAAAACTCCTGCAACTACGCAATAAAATGTAAAATCTGATGGGCATCTACTCTCTTAACTTCCACTATTCCCATGAGTAGTAGAAAGATCATACTTTTAATTCTCGAGTCAAAGGGGTGTCTTTTACCATTAAGAGAGGATCAATTCATCATTTATCTCACGTAAACAGGATGATAATGCTTATACGTCATAATCAGAGTTTAATTCTTCAGCCTATAAATGGCCAAGCGTAGAGAGAAAGTTAACATTGTAGCGACAGGTTTTTATAGGTAAGTTGCTAAAATAATTAATTTATTATGGTTTTATTCTATTCTGCGCAGTATAAATAATTACATTCCATGTTCTGGAAAGGTTATTTCAAACAAAGTTCCACAACCCTCTCTATTTCTGCACGAAATTCGTCCACCATGTTCTTCTATAATTTCTTTGGCAATCGCCAAACTTAATCCGGTACCTTTGCCATGATGCAAAAGATCTGATGTAAAAAGTCCGTCAAAAACTCTACCACTCAAAGACGAATCGACACCAGGACCCTGATCAGCTACCTGAATAAGAAGATGTGAGGTTTTCTCGAAGCAATTTATTGTTACTCTCCCCGACTCCGGGGTGATTTTAATTGCATTTTCAATAATATAACTCAATGCTTCTGTTAGCAAGCCCCAGTCTGCTTCAAATTTAATGTTTTTATCACACTCACAGATAACCCGAGGAGCAACATCATTTCCTTCCCTGGTCAATATTTTGATTATATTTTCGAGATGAAAGCGAAGAGAACTCTCAGAGAGATTTTTCTCAATTCCATCTTTTACAGTATAATACCTCGATATTTTATCTACCAATTCCTGAATTCTCAAACCAGATTCGTGAACCATTTCCACATAATGCTGGGCTTTTTCAGGCAGGTTGTCAATTTCCCGGAGAAGTTCACTTCCTAAAATTATTCCATTTAATGGCGTCCTTGTTTCGTGACTCAGGATATTCATCGCAATTGTTTTCAATGTATCAACCTCTTCCATCCGGTTGAGTTTTGAATATACATTGAGTTTAGCAATAAGTTCGTCTTCGACATACGGCTTGGTAAGGTAATCATCAGCCCCGGCATCGTAGCCCTTAAGCCGATCATCGATCATAGACATCCCCGAAATCATAATAATTTTTGCAAATTTATGTTCGTGCTGTTGCCGAATTCTTCGGCACACCTCATAGCCATCAATCCCAGGAGGCATCATGACATCCAGTACTATTATTTCCGGGAAATAGGTCTTCAATATTGTTAATGCCTCTTCACCAGATCCGGCGCTTCTGCATTCATATGTCGAATGCAAGTTTAATATTTCCTTCATAACTTGAACATTTGCGACCTCATCATCGACAATGAGTACTTTAGTGATTTTTTTCATAGTTTTATTGTGAAAAATCCAATTTTTCAATCGCTGGCTTAGACTATCAGGCGTTATCTTTTGCCGGGTAATCAAGAATATAATGTAATCCTTTTGACTCTTTTCTCTCCAGAGATGCGTCAATTATTAACGAGGCCACCAAGGAAATATTTCTTAGTTCTAACATATTGGGTGTGATTTTATAGTTCACAATTATTTTATCAATCTCATTTCTAACATCTGCAATTTTCTGTTTAGCCAGAAGTAGTCGCGATTCTTTTCTTACTATACCAACATAATTCCACATTATTCTTCTTATTACATCCCAATTGTGATTAATCAAAATTTCCTCGTCAATGTGTTCTTTACCTTTTTGGTTGTAATGGTATTGCTCAAAATTTTCATCCTTTTTAATAGAAATCCAATGAGATTCACAATATTTGAAGACATTTTCTGCAAAAACAACCGCCTCAAGGAGACTGTTGCTCGCCAGCCTATTGCCTCCATGCAATCCAGTACAGGATGTCTCACCTAAAGCAAATAGTCTTTCAATAGTCGTCCGACCGTGAATATCTGTAGTAACACCCCCACATAAATAATGTGCTGCTGGAACCACGGGGATGGCCTTTTCTGAAATATCTATACCAAGCGACAGGCACTTTTGGTAAATTGTCGGAAATCTTTGTTGTAAAAATCTACTACTTTTATGACTTATATCAAGATAGACACAATCGGCTCCAGTCTTCTTCATTTCGGTATCAATAGCTCTGGCAACTTTATCACGAGTTGACAATTCCATTTTTTCTGGCTCATACTGCTCCAAAAATCGCTTATTTTCTCTATTAAGCAAAAGAGCACCTTCCCCACGAACCGCTTCTGATATTAGAAAATTTTTAGCCTCATGATGGTACAAACAGGTGGGGTGAAATTGTACAAACTCCATATTACTTATTGCCGCACCAGCTCTATGGGCAACAGCAACCCCATCGCCAGTGGCGATATCGGGATTACTTGTATAAAGATACACTTTTCCTGCACCTCCAGTACAAAGGACCACTACTTTGGCTAAAAATGGACTTATGTCTCCATTTTCATCGATCACATACGCGCCAACACACCTTTTACCGTCACTTTCCCCTTCCTTTTGTTGAGATTTTTCGATTATTAGATCAACACACATATGGTTTTCAAAAACAGAAATAGTCTTCCTTTTTTCAACATTCTCAATTAAAGCTCGCTCAATTTCTTTTCCGGTAAGGTCATAGGCGTGGGCAACTCTTCTTTGTGAGTGACCACCCTCTCGCCCCAAACTTAAACTCCCATCTTTTTCTTTTACAAAATTGACGCCCATTTCTATCAGCTCATTTATTCGCGCTGGTCCATTTTCCACAACCATACGAACAACCCTCTCATCGCAGATACCAGCTCCGGCATCAAGGGTATCCTTAATATGATCCTTAAAACTATCAGTTTTATCTAGAACAGCCGCGACACCACCCTGGGCAAGGTTTGTGGCGCTATCAACTTCCTCTTTTTTAGTGATGACATTAACAGAACCCAACCTGGAAGCCTTCAGCGCAAAAGACAAGCCAGCAATACCACTACCAATGACTAAAAAATCTGACTTCATCTTTTTTATCTCCTTTAGAAATGTTTCACGTGAAACATGAAAACTATAATTACTCAGAAAACTAAAATCTTTTAGGCTGTTTTTGCAAGAATTTGTTTATTTTTTGCTAAAAAGACTAAGAAAAACCAAAATATCGAAGAAATAACGAGATATTTTTCCAAATAACGTTTAATTTGCGCATATTAAAATTTTTTCTAAAGTTTTCCCTAATGGTGTGTTAATGGAATCAAGTGCCAAAATAATTGCCGTAGCAAATCAAAAAGGAGGTGTTGGCAAAACCACCACCTCAATCAATCTCTCGGCTGCTCTTGCCAAAAAGAAAAAAAAAGTCCTTCTTGTCGACTCAGATCCACAGGGTAATGCTTCCAGTGGCGTGGGCGTTAACATGAAAAAGGTCAAAATGCATCTCTATCATGCCTACTCAGGGGGATACTCCGGCTCTGACGTTCTCCGCAAAAGCGGTGTAGATAATCTTGATATTCTTCCATCAAGCATTGATCTTGTTGCTGCAGAAATAGAAATGATAAATATCGACAGCAGGGAAACAAAGTTAAAACTATTACTACAACCATTGCTTCAATCATATGATTATATCATCATCGACTGTCCCCCATCACTTGGTCTCTTAACTATAAATGCTCTGACAACGGCTCACTCTGTTCTGATTCCAATGCAGTGTGAGTTTTTTGCAATGGAAGGTCTTGCCCAACTTGTCAATACTATACGGTCTGTTAAAAAATCATATAATAAACAATTATATATTGAAGGATTAGTACTAACAATGTTTGACAAGCGAAACAGACTTACTCATCAGGTAGCTACCGAAATACAAAACCATTTTAAAGATCAACTCTTTAAAACAGTAATCCCAAGAAACGTCAGACTCAGTGAATGCCCAAGCCACGGGAAAACTATTTTAGATTATGACAAGCAATCTACCGGTGCGTTGGCATATGTCAACCTTGCTAAAGAGTTTCTGAAAAATCAAAGGAAACAAAATGAGTAAAAAAATTGGATTAGGCCAGGGAGTTGGATTACTTTTCGAAGAAGAACAAGAAAAATTCTTTGAATGTAATATTAATAAAATTATTCCAAACAAGTATCAGCCTCGAACAAACTTTAATCCGATTGATCTTCAGGAGTTAGCTGATTCTATAAGAGAAAAAGGGGTCATACAACCTCTTATCGTAACCGCAGGATCAGATGATAACTTTGAACTTATTGCCGGTGAAAGAAGGCTCAGAGCCTCAAAAATGGCTGGCCTCTCCCATGTCCCTGTCATTTTGCTTGAAGTAGATAACGAAGACAGCCTTCTTGAATTAGCTCTTATAGAAAATGTTCAAAGAACGGACCTCAACGCTATAGAAGAGGCGGAGGCTTATAGAAAACTTATTGATAAATTTGGTTATACCCAGGAAGAAACCGCCAAAAGGGTTGGAAAACAGCGTTCAACAGTTACTAACATGTTGAGATTATTAAAACTTCCAGAATTAATACAAAATGATATAACGAATAATTTATTATCTGAGGGACACGGTCGTGCCTTGATTAAACTTATAGATGATCCTTTGAAACTTCAAGAAATACGAAATTTGATTATTAAAAGCGGTCTTTCTGTCAGACAAACAGAAAAATTAATCAAAAAGACATTTTCAACAAACTCACCGGTAAAAAGAGTAAGCAAGCCGGATTCCGAGGAAATCCCCTCTTCCTATAGAAATGCACTCGTTACGCAGCTCACTAATAGATTGAATACCAAAATCGCGATCTGTCCAAACGGTAGCCGCGGGAAAATCGAAATTGAATATTACTCTCTTGATGATCTTGACAGAGTCACTGAGTTATTATTAGGTGAAAATTAATATTGATGGCGTTGTAAAAAATATTCAACTGCTTTGTTGTTGCGATTTTTATATCACTACGTCTTGCGTATGAATTTTTTACATGGCCATCACAAGTTTGGACTTATCAGGATTTTATCAGTATCCTGTTTCAACACTTTCTTCAAAAAAAGATTAGTATTATTTTAAATGAAAACAATATATTATAATTTTATCAGAACAAAATTTCTGAAAGTACCTTTATTTTTACTCTTTATACTACTCTTTTTTTTCGTTCCGTTTGTCCATGCGGAAAAACTCAGCATCGTTGGCGATAACGTTCACATTAGGACAGGCCCGGGAAAGGATTTTGAGATAAAATGGGAATACGGTTCCGGATTTCCTGTCGAAATCATAGAAAAAAAAGGCAACTGGCTGAAAGTTAAAGATTTTGAAGATGATACTGGCTGGGTTCACAAATCATTTCTGTCTAATACTCTTCATACCATTGTGAAGGCAAACCGTAATAGCGATAAAAAAATCAATATTCGCGAGGATCCTGGTTCAAATAGCAAGATAGTTGGTATGGCGTATTATGGTGTGGTTTTTAAGGTTTTAAGCAACAAATCAGGCTGGGTTAAAGTTGAACACGAAACAGGATTAACAGGTTGGGTGAGTTCTAACCTTCTTTGGGGAAATTAAAATAACTGCAAAAAAAAAGGCCCATGGTGAATAACCATGGGCCTTTTTTCTATTTATGGCGGAGAGGGAGGGATTCGAACCCTCGGTGGAGTCTTACCCCCACACTCGCTTAGCAGGCGAGCACCATCGGCCTCTCGGTCACCTCTCCGCACAATAAAAATTTTGGCGGAGGAAGTAGGATTCGAACCCACGGTACTTTCGTACAACGGTTTTCAAGACCGCCGCCTTAAACCACTCGGCCATTCCTCCGTGCAGGTCTATGTACCATTTGAACGAATTTCTGTCAACAAGATGAGAAAGAAAATATTCCATTCCATTATGTATTTTCACAAATTTGTAATAATGGATCGAAATTCAAGCAATGTTTTGTTATTATGTTTCACAAACGTTTCTTAACCTTTCTTATACAGATTATTTATTATTGATATGTTAGCAAATAGCGATATTTCCCAACAGTTAGAAGATTTAACTGCCCTCTACGAGATAACCAAACAATTAGCCTCTTCATTGGAGTTACGAGATTGCCTTGAAAAAACAATGCAAATTCTTTCCGAAATGAAGCATATGGAAAATGGCACAGTCACCATAGTCAATCCCTCAACAGGAAAACTTGAAATAGAAGTCGCCCATGGCCTAACTGCAGAAGGCCGAAAAAGGGGTAAATATAAAATTGGCGAAGGTATTACCGGTCGGGTTGTTTCAACTGGTGAACCAATTATTGTTCCCCAAATTTCTGAAGAACCACTTTTTTTGAACAGGACAAGAGCAAGAGGAAATTTGACCGAACAAAAAAGGTCTTTTTTATGTGTTCCCATCAAAGATGGACTCAATGTTATAGGAACTCTCAGTATTGACAGATACTATAAAGATGGAATAGGCGAGCAAGCAAACACTGACCTCCAGTATTTAACGGTGCTTTCAAGTATTATCGCCCAAACCGTTGTTCGTATCCAAAAAGTAAATAAAGAAACAGAAGAACTCTATACCGAAAATCTAAAACTCAAGAGGGAGCTCTCTGAAAAAAATAAAATTAACGATATCATAGGTAATTCCAGCAGAATGCAGGATGTCTACGAGATGATTCACCGGGTCGTTGATTCAAATGCTACTGTTCTTCTTCGAGGTGAATCAGGAACAGGAAAAACCCTCGTTGCCAAAGCTCTGCACTACAATGGCAAAAGAAGAGGCAAACCTTTTGTTGTTGTTAATTGTTCCGCCCTTCCAGAAACTCTGCTCGAATCTGAACTTTTCGGACATGAAAAAGGTGCATTTACCGGTGCAACTGATCGTAAAATCGGTAGATTTGAACAGGCTGAAGGAGGAACACTTTTCCTCGATGAGATAGGTGAAATCAGTAACTCAGTACAGGTTAAATTACTTAATGTTGTACAAGAACGAACATTCCAACGTCTTGGTTCAACCAAACAGCTCACTTGTGATGTACGTCTTGTGGCAGCCACAAATAGAGACCTTGAGAATGCGGTAGCTGAGAAAATTTTTCGGGAAGACCTCTATTACAGACTCAATGTTTTTCCTGTCTATATGCCTCCACTTCGTGAGAGAAGGACTGATATCCTCCTTATTGCTGAATTTTTTCTGGAGAAATATTCCAAAGAAAATAATAAAAACATTAGAAGAATTTCAACTTCGGCAATTGATATGCTCATTCAGTATCACTGGCCGGGCAATGTCAGAGAATTGCAAAACTGTATGGAGAGAGCTGTTATCATTTGTGACGGTGACACTATCAAAGGAATTCATCTGCCACCTACCCTACAGACCGCTGAATCATCTAAAAGGGATAATCCATACTCGTTATCCGTGGCCGTGGAAAATTTTGAAAAGGAACTCATTGTAGAGGGATTGAAGCGTAATAATGGTAATCAAACCAGGGCAGCCAAAGACCTGGACACCAGCCTTCGTATAATTAATTACAAAATACATCAGTATAATATAGACCCGAAGAATTACAAAATTTAATAACATGAAGATATTGTTACATGTTTGTTGCGGTCCCTGCACTATATACCCGCTCACAACATTGCGACAAAAAGGTGCAGAGGTAACAGGTCATTTTTTCAACCCAAACATTCATCCTTTTAAGGAATTCAAGAAAAGGCTAGCAACTCTTCAAGATTACGCCAAAGATACAAAACTTCCTTTGGTTGTGGATATTAAATATGGGCTCACTGATTTTGTTCGTAAGGTTGTTTTTCATGAAGCCGAACGGTGCAATATCTGCTATCTTATGCGTCTTGAAAAAACAGCTTCTCTGGCAAAAGAAATGGGCTTTGACGCATTCTCAACAACTCTGCTCTATAGCAAATTTCAACGTCATTCCCATTTAATATCATTATGTCAAAGACTGTCATATAATTACGCCGTTTCTTTTTATTACCAGGACTTTAGAGAAGGCTGGCAGTCAGGTATTGATGCTTCAAAAGAATTAGAAATGTATCGCCAACCCTATTGCGGTTGTATTTATAGCGAACAAGAACGTTATGATAAAAGTCTTCGAAAACAATAATTTTCCCTATCTGCATTAAAGGTATCCCTATGCTTTCTATTTTGGTTATTGCCACCCGAAACAAAAACAAGCTTCGCGAATTTCGCGAAGTACTCAAAGATTTACAAATTGAAATCCGCTCTCTCGATGATTTTGGACCGATTCCTGAAGCAATTGAGGATGGCGATACCTTTGATGAAAATGCCTATAAAAAAGCCATTCATACCGCCAAAATTTTAGGTCTTCCTGCATTATCAGACGACTCAGGACTTGTCGTTGATGCCTTAAACGGTGCACCTGGGGTATACTCAGCCCGTTATGCCGGTGAAGACGCCACGGACGAAAAAAACTGTGCTAAATTGATAAATGCACTTCAGGGAATTGAAGACAGGCGAGCCCATTTTCAATGCGTACTTTCAATCGCAGTTCCATCTGGACCTGCTCTTACCTATGAAGGCAGATGCGACGGCATCATCATTGACGAGAAAAGAGGGGAGAACGGCTTTGGTTATGATCCAATCTTTTATTTTGAGGAGTTCGGGAAAACTTTTGCCGAACTTTCCATGGAAGAAAAGAATAAAGTGAGCCATCGCGGCAAAGCTTTAGCTGATCTTAAAGCCGAAGCGGCTATGGTTAAAAAATGGCTTGAGCAAAGGCTGCGTGAAGAAAAACCACCTAAACCTGATCACACAGAATTTGAAAATAACGACTGGTCTGATTGATTAAAAACTTAGTGATACCTCAATTGAGTAACCAGAATAATAGCCTCCTATTTCTTCTACGTATTGTTGAAGAAGAGGCTATTATTTTAATATTACTCGACTTTTAATTCTCTACTCAGCAAATCTCTCACAGCTTCTGCGCAGTTTTTTCCTAGATAGATTATATTGTAAACCTGCTCAAGTATAGGCATTTCAATTTGTAGCTTTTTGGCCAGATCATAAACAGATTGTGTGGTTTTAATACCTTCTGCCACCATGTTCATTTCACTTTTGATCTCGTCCAGGCTTTTTCCCTCACCGAGTCTTAAACCGACGGTTCTATTTCTACTGAGATCTCCCGTACAAGTCAGTAAAAGATCACCCAATCCACTGAGGCCGGAAAAGGTAGCAGGTTCGGCATTTAATGCAGTTCCAAGTCTTTGTATTTCAGCAAGTCCACGGGTTATAAGAGCTGCTCTGGTATTTAAGCCATAACCAAGCCCATCGCATACTCCGGCACCAATCGCTATAATATTTTTTAAGGCGGCGCTTATCTCGAGGCCAATAATATCACGACTTGCGTAAACCCGGAAAAAATCGGTTACAAATACCTGCTGAATATCTTTTGCAGTTTGTAAATTTTCAAAGCCTATAGTTACAGCCGTTGGTACTTTTTTGGCGACTTCTTTGGCAAAGGAAGGACCTGATAAAACACCTAACTCAATGTTTTTATATTCTAAGTTATTGATTTTAAGTACTTGACCCATAATCTGGGTCATGGTCATAAGCGTCTTATTTTCAATACCTTTAACGGCCGATATTATGCGACAATGAGCCGAGAGAAAGGGGAGCATTTCAATAAAGACCTGGCGATAAGAGTGAGAAGGGACAGCCATTACGATAATGGCTGTCCCTTCAATCGCTTTTTGTAAATTATCAACAGGCTGAAGTTCTAAAGGAAAATCAATACCAGGTAGGAATTTACCGTTTTGCCTATCTCTTTTAAGGGTGGCAACATGTTCCGTTCTGTGACCCCACAAATCAACAGAATAGCCTTTACCCGCTAAAAGGACTGCCAGGGCAGTTCCCCAGGAACCTGCCCCGACTACAGCTATTTTAAGATTGCTCTTCATCATTTTCTGAATCAAGCTCTGTATCGTCAATTTGGCCGGATACTATCTCATTTTCACCTTCGACAAAATCTTCATCTTCTTGACTGTTATCTTTGGCAAGGCTATCTAAGCTCACCACTCTTTCGTTTTCATCAAGATTTATCAGTTTTACACCTTGAGTGCTTCGTCCGATAATTCTAATGGAAGATAAATCCATGCGTATGATTTTACCGGAATCGGCAATCAAAATAACTTCTTCATCATCATCGACCTGCTTGACAGCAATAACATCACCATTTCTCAGGCTTCTCTTAATACCTCGAACACCTTTTCCACCACGTTTTTGCAGGCGATATTCCTCAATTGGACTTCTTTTACCAAATCCATTCTCGGTGGCGATCAGAATTGAGTTATTTGAATTTATTACGATAGCACTAACAACGACGTCATCTGCTCCTAATCTGATACCCCGAACACCTGCAGCAGTTCTCCCCATCGTTCGTAAATCTGTCTCTTCAAAATGGATACACATACCTTTTTTCGTGACCAACAGGACAGTGTCATCACCATTCAGCACATGGGCGGCGATGATTTCATCACCTTCATTGATGGTCAATGCCCGCTTTCCTTTGCGTAAAGGCCTGCTAAATTCCTGTAGGCTGCTTTTCTTGATACGACCGAATTTGGTGACCATCAGTATGGTCTTTTCGTTAGACTCATCATCAAAGCTGGCAATAGGCAGAATAGCGGCAATTTTTTCATCTTCGGCCAGATTTAGCAGGTTAACAATGGCCTTTCCTCTGGCTGTTCTGCCGGCAAGAGGTAATTGATAGACTTTTCTCCAGAAAACCTTGCCTTGATTGGTAAAAAATAAGAAAATATCAAGCGTTGAGGCAACATAGAGATCGGAAACAAAATCCTCCTCAATATTTTTAACAGCTGTTACCCCTTTGCCACCTCTGTTCTGTGATCTATACAGAGAAACTGGATTTCTTTTTATATACCCGGAGTGAGTTACTGTAACCGCCATATCTTCCGGTGCAATCATATCTTCAGGAAGAATTTCATCAGTTGCATCAATTATTTCAGTTCTTCTATCATCACCATATTGTTCTTTTAAATCATTAAATTCTTCCTTGATTATCTTCAAAACCAAAGATTCATTGGCAAGAATTTCTTTTAATTTTTTGATTTCCTGCATTATTTCCAGGTAATCGTTAACTATTTTTTCTCGTTCAAGTCCGGTTAATCTCTGTAGCCTCATATCAAGAATTGTCTGAGCCTGAATTTCACTGAGCTCATAACGGCGGATCAATTCTTCTTTTGCTTCCTGAGGGCTATTTGAAGCTCTAATAAGGGCAACGACATCGTCAAGATTATCGAGCGCAATTTTAAGGCCCTCAAGGATATGGGCTTTTTCTTCGGCTTTGCGCAGTTCGAATGCAGTCCGTCGGTAAATTATGACCTTTCTATGAACAATGAAATGCTCAAGTATCTGTTTAATATTGAGAATTTCAGGTTTGTTGTTAACAATTGCCAGCAAAATAATCCCAAATGATTTCTGCATCTGGGTCATACTATAGAGCTGATTAATGACTATCTCGGCAATCTCATCTTTTTTAAGTTCAATGACTACGCGAAGACCGTGCCTGTCAGATTCGTCCCGAACCTCAGATATAGAATTAATTTTTTTATCTTTGACCAGTTCAGCTATTTTTTCAACAAGACTTGCCTTATTAACCTGATAAGGTATTTCCGTGATGATAATAGCCTCTCTCTTGCCATCTTTTATCTTTTCTATATGATTCAGTGCACGTATAACAACTATGCCTCTACCGGTCTCGTAGGCTTCCCTTATTCCGGCCCGTCCACAAATCTGACCTCCTGTCGGAAAATCAGGACCGGTAATTATAGACATAAGCTGATGAACCGTAATATTCGGATCATCAACCATAGTTATAAGTGCATCTAAAACCTCTGTCAGATTATGTGGTGGGATATTTGTCGCCATCCCCACAGCAATACCAGAAGATCCGTTGACCAATAAATTTGGAACCTTACTCGGCATAACCGAAGGTTCATTCAAAGAGTTATCGTAGTTGGGAATCCAATCAACAGTCTCTTTGTCCAGATCGCTGACAATTTCCCTATCTATTTTAGTCATTCTTGCTTCGGTGTATCGCATGGCGGCAGGAGAATCACCATCCATTGAACCGAAGTTACCTTGACCATCGACAAGTGGATATCGAAGGGAAAAAGGTTGTGCCATTCGGACGATGGTATCATAAGCAGCAGTATCGCCATGAGGATGATACTTACCGATAACATCACCGACGATCCTTGCTGATTTGACGTAGGGTCTGTTAAAATGCACACCAAGTTCCCGCATGGCAAAAAGAGCTCTTCGATGCACTGGCTTCAATCCATCGCGAACATCGGGCAGAGCCCTGCCAACAATGACACTCATGGCATATTCAAGATAGGATTTTTTTAACTCTTTCTCTATGGAAATTGTCTCAAACTTTTCACCGCTATTTTCTATATCTGTACTCATAAGAGAATATCTACTTTATATTTAACTTGATTGTTGATGGGTCTCTAGTCTCGGAAATATTTAATAATATTAAGACTATATATCAAGATCAGTTACTTCGAGTGCATGGGTCTGGATAAAGTCCCGCCTCGGTTCGACCTTATCACCCATGAGCGTTGTGAATATATCGTCAGCCTGCTCAGCATCATCTATTGTAACTTGCATAAGCGTCCTGTTTTCCGGATTCATAGTGGTATCCCAAAGCTGTTCCGGATTCATTTCACCAAGACCTTTGTACCGTTGCAGATGACTTCCCTTGAAGGATTCATCTCTTATTATTTTCAACATCTCACTCCAGTTAGCAGCTGGAATTTCTTTATCCTGTTTATTGGCCCCGGTAAAAATAATGTTAAAGCCATGTTGGATAAACGAATGGATAGCAGGGAAAAGATTAAGTGCAGTGCGGTATTCATTGATAAGAGGTATTTGCGGACCAAGAGTCATCATCACCTGAACTTTACCCCGTACAGCAATATCCATCTCATAACAATCTGGTCGCCATCGACATGAATGAATATTGCCGAGAATGAGTTTATCTTCAGGCAGCTTGTTTTTTAGATCCTGGACAAATGATTCTTCTTTAAACTGATCCGCGGATTTTATTCCGTTGTCGAGAAGAAAATAGAGCATCTCTTCCCAAATGTTCATGCGATTCATAAACAGCATTATACGCTGATAAATGGACAGTTTTTCCAGAAGTTCAACGAAAAGCTGTCCTTCTATTATCTTCTTTTCCGGCCCGAGATGCTCAATTTTTAAATTCTCACTGGCTTGGGTAAAAAGATGGCTGTTGAGATAATTTTCATCAAGAAAATATTGTTCTTTTTTTCCTCGACCCAGCCGATAAAGTGGTGGTTGACCAATATAAACGAAACCGCCTTCAATCAAAGGAAGCATCTGCCTATACAAAAAAGTGAGCAGCAAGGTGCGAATATGAGCACCGTCCACATCAGCATCCGTCATGATGATAATTTTATGATAACGAAGCTTCTCTATAGCAAATTCATCTTTGCCTATACCACAACCCAGTGCGCCGATGAGATGTTTTATTTCTTCACTGCCGAGAATACGATCAAACCTGGCCTTTTCAACATTGAGAATTTTACCACGGAGTGGAAGTATAGCCTGATTAGATCGATCTCTGCCCTGTTTTGCAGAGCCGCCGGCCGAATCTCCCTCCACTATAAAAATCTCTCTCTTGGCCGGATCTTTTTCCTGACATTCAGCGAGCTTTCCTGCCATTAAGAGACTTGTCGAGCCCTTCTTTCGAGAAAGATCTCTCGCCCGTTTAGCTGCTTCTCTCGCCCTTGCAGCATCAACAACTTTAGAGAGAATTTTTTTAGCAATCGCAGGATTCTGCTCGAGAAAGAGCGTTAATTTTTCTGTACAGACAGATTCAACAATGGATTTAACCTCACTGTTACCAAGTTTGGTTTTGGTCTGTCCCTCAAATTGAGGGTTAGGTACCCGGACAGAAATGACACAGGTGAGACCTTCCCGAACATCGTCGCCGCCCATTTTCTCCCGCATGTTTTTCGGGATAATATCATCGCTGGCGTATTTGTTGATGCATCTGGTCAAAGCTGCCCTGAATCCGGCAACATGGCTACCACCTTCCCGGGTGTTTATGTTATTTACAAAGGAAAAAAGTCTCTCTGAATAGCCATCATAGTGCTGCATGGATATTTCCACCTCGACATTATCCTTGGCAGCTGAGATAAATATTGGTGGATCAAAAACAGGAGTTCTTTTTCTATTTAGATATTCCACATAGGAAACAATACCACCTTCCGCATGGAATTTATCTTCTTCACCACTACGCTCATCTTTTAGATAAATACGCAGTCCTTTATTCAGAAAGCTCAACTCCCGAAGCCTGCTTTTTACCACCTCATAATTGTAGCTGGTTGTTTCTGTGAAAATAGAAGGATCAGCACTAAAGGTGATTTTGGTCCCGGTTTTATCACTGTCACCCACCACCAGTAATTCACCTGTTCTATCACCATACTTGTACGATTGTTGATAGATTTTGCCGTTACGGCGAATTTCCGCCATGGTCTTGATTGACAGGGCATTGACCACCGATACACCAACACCATGCAAGCCACCTGAAACTTTATAGCTTGAGTGATCAAACTTACCTCCAGCATGCAAAGTGGTCATAACCAATTCAAGGGCAGTCATATCCTCAGTGGGATGTTTATCCACGGGAATGCCGCGACCGTCATCTTCGACGGACACGGAGTTATCTTCATGAATTGTTACCCTTATACGACTACAGTAGCCAGCTAAAGCCTCATCAATGCTGTTGTCAACAATTTCCCAAATGAGATGGTGGAGACCTTCTTCACCGGTATTACCAATATACATCGATGGTCTTTTTCTAACCGCCTCAAGACCATCAAGAACCTGTATCTGACCAGCATCGTAACTATTCGTTGTTTCTGTCACACTTGTTCCTTTTATATAAAAATTAAATTCATCAGTAATTCTATAACTGCATAGGCATGATAATGCTTATAAACCCTTTATCTTCTTCAGACTTCATCAGGCATGGACTACTATTTGAGTTTATGTATGCCTCGACAGTTTCACATTCCATAACCTGAAGGGTTTCAATAAAATATCGGCAGTTAAAACCAAGGATAAGCGGTTCTCCGCTATACGATATACTTTGTTCGTCTTTTGCATTTCCCAGATCTGCGTTTTGAGACGAGAGTATCATCTTGTTGTGATCAATATTCAGTTGGATAGTATGAAAAATATCTTCCGTGAAAAGGTTAATTCTTTTGAGAGAATCAAGGAAAGGAATTCTATTAATTTTCAAACAGTTAGTCAGTTCAATAGCGTTGATGATAGCAGAATACTGTGGAAATTCACCATGTTTTAATCGAATAACCATAACCGCTTTATTATCACGAAGAACCACCTGTTTTGGTTCAAAGGAGACCTCAACAGTATCCCTTCCTTCACAGAATTTCTTCCACTCCTGAATCCCTTTTTTAGGAATAAGGGTAACATCGTTCAGTTTCATTTGATCAAGATCTGCCGCCACATCTTTTTTCATGATGGAAAGTCTGTGTCCATCAGATGAAACCATCTTGAGATAATTGATGTCGTCAATTGTTTCTTTTTCAAAGAGAACAGAGGTGAGGGAATAAATATTTTCCTGCTCACTGGCTATTGAATAGATGATTTTTTCTATCAGCTCGAGAAAAATATAACTCTCAAAGGAGATGAAGGTATCTTCCTCATAATCAGGAAATTCAGGGAATTCATCACTCGCCATTCCAGCGAGATTATAGGTACTTAATCCGGCTTTGATTACAACCCAACTGTTTTCAGTCTCTTCAATGCTAATCGTCTCTGACCCCGATTCTCTGACGATTTCAAAAATCTTCTTTGAAGGTAAGGTCAGAAGGCCTTCTCCGTGAATTTCTGCAGGCACAAAGAGCCGCAAACCTACCTCCAGATCAGTCCCGGTAAGATTAAGGCCGCCATTGGTGGTGCTGATAAGGACGTTTGACAGGATAGCCAGAGTTCCTTTTTTGTTGGTTATGTTTTGAAGACTGTTAAGTCCTTCAAGCAGATCGTTTTTACTTATTGTACAGTTAAGTGACATTAAGGAGCTCCTTTTGGCTTTTCCTTAGTATATGTATGTTTTTTTATTACTATTAGGTGGGTTAATATGTGTATAATTAATGTAACTTAATAATATTATACGTTTTTATTTAAACATGCGGAGATTCAAATACGCTTCCAAAATGTTTAAATAAAGTTATCAACAGTATTGTTAACAGGGTATTGATAAGTAATTAACAAAAACCTGTTTATGGTATGTTGATAACTGTGTTTAAAAGTGTTGTCCGGTTAATGGGGGCAATATCAAATTTTAACGAAATTACAGAGATATGTTTTGTCTCCAAGGCCTTACAATCTAGTAAAAATAGGTAAAAAATTCAATATAATAATAAAAATAACAAATGGAAAAATGGACAAACAATTTTTTGAAAAAAAAGATTGATAAGATAATAGAGGAATCACTGAAAAATAACGTTTTTTCAGCATGTTCTGTTGGCTTTCTGGTCCAAACGAAAAACGGTCCTCTGAGTGATATTTACAACTATGGTTTAGTTGGAGAAAATGAAATCAATTTATCCACTGATAATGATACTTTTTTTGACCTGGCTTCTCTTACAAAACCCCTTGTAACGTCTCTCTGTTTTCTCGCTCTTATGGAAGAGGGTAAAATTAACACTGAGGATAAACTGCATGAATTTTTCGAGTTACGTGTTGCAGGGCATCAAAAAATCCAACTTTTGCATTTGCTGACCCATTCATCAGGATTCCCTGCTCACCGACCATATTATCAAAAATTGGTTGATTTACCCGAAGAGGAAAGAGACAAGTGGCTTATTAACTCGATTTTGGCTGAAAATCTCATTTATGAACCCGGTACGGAGTACCTTTACAGTGATCTTGGTTTTATTCTTCTCGGAAAAATAATTGAAATTGTAAGTAAACAAACACTGGATAAATATTGGCAACAAAAAATACAATTACCTCTGAAGCTTGATAATGGCCTTTTTTTCGCCAGTAAAAAGAATATGACAGATAAGTCATGTGCAACCACAGGAACCTGTGGGTGGACACAAAAAAAGCTTTGTGGAGTGGTTCATGACGATAATTGCAGAGCTATGGGAGGAGTGGCTGGACATGCAGGACTTTTTGGCACCTGTCGGGCTGTTCTTTCTTTGTGCGAAAATATATTATTGCAGTTTCAGGGAGATCGGCAGCCACCTCCGTATAGTTCAGAAAATCTCCGAAAAGTATTGCGTGACAAACATGGCCCTTGGGTTTTCGGATTTGATACTCCAACCTCAGGTCTTTCGAGTAGTGGCAAGTATTTTTCAGATAATACTATCGGGCATTTAGGTTTTACAGGAACATCGTTTTGGCTTGATTTGCAGAGAGGAATTGCAGTTGTTTTTCTGACCAATCGCGTTGTTTGTGGTGATAATTTAACTGCGATAAAAAGATTGAGACCACTTCTTCATGATGTAATAATGGAAGATTTAATGAAAAAAGCCGAATGAACCCAAGGCTCAGTCGGCTTTTTTAAAACGCTTTTTGACGTACTATTACCACCAACTGATAGTCTGGTCAGCGGCAAAAATCTTGTCTACAAGCACGTCGTAATCCGGGTTTTCTGTATTGAGATTAAAGGTGTCACTCTCTCTGTCACGGGTAACAATTTCTACCAGTTTTTTAACAGTTTCATCCGGTTCGCTTTTATATACATTTAATATTTTCATGGGATACTCCTGGAAAGGTTATTTGATACCATAAGGGATGATATGGGTCATCTCGCGAAGTTTCTCACCAAGTTCTTCGATGGTAATTGGTTCAAAACCATTTATTTCCACATTGGCAGGAACTGTAGAATAAACCTCTCCTTCCATATCACGAAGCATCTCAATGCTTTCCTGATTAAGCTCATCAAGCTTTGGTATTTCTGTATCCAGAACAACACCATAGGCATACATATTCTCAACTGCAAGACCGAGTGCTGAACGTATTCCATCTACAGCATAGTCTTTGTGTCTGTACATTAAACATACTTTTTTATATTCCATACCAATATCTCCTTACAGACTAAGATAACAGTCATAATCTTCAATAATAATACCATGCTGAGCCTGAGTAGCCATTTTCTTTGGCTCTAGACCTGCAGGTACATCATCAACAGCAAATCCCTGTTTTTTATAACTGTCAACACAGATGGAAACATCGTCAGCTATTTCGCAAAGTCCTTTGAAAGCGGGATCTTTTGAAAGGGTAGTCGCCTTCCAGGTGAAAAAAACTTTAACTTTTGACCCTTTTGCCTTTGCAGCCTTAGTAACACCTATGGCATGTCTAAGGCTGTCAGGTGAAGTTACAAATATACCTAAACTTTTTGCCATGTTAACTTCCTCCAAAAATAATGGTGGCTATTTTTTATAAAATTGAATTGTAGAACAGGGTTATCTACTGGAAAACACAGCCAATTAGAGAAAGATTGACTGTGTTTATTGAAGGCACTAAATAATTAATCAACCTTTTTTAATGAAAAAGCTGATAAAACCAGTTTCTTCTTTTTCACCAAGATACTCGTGTCCTGAACGTTCACACCAGCCAGGTATATCATTTCTTGAACCAGGATCGGTACCATCTACCTGGAGAATTTCTCCTGCAGACATTTTACCCATTTCTTTTTTGGTACGAAGAAGAGGCATAGGACAGCTCAGTCCTTTGGCATCTAATACTTTTGTTGGTTTTACATCAGCTGCAACTGTTTTAGTATCACTCATGGTTCTTCTCCTATAATAAAAATTAAGTGTTAAATTGGCCTAAAACACTATATATAAACTCTCTTTTGTAAAATCATCACTTATTTCAATCCTGACCTATACCGTAGCATCGTGGTTATGTCAAGAAATGAAAAAATTGAGATGCTTAACTATTTGTTAAATAAAGGAAAACATAAACACCTACATTGTAGCAATGGACAACTGTTAAAGCAGATAGTCTTGACAAAAAAATGTGGGATGTGTAGAAAATTCACATATGATTGTAGTGTTCTATATATGATTATTCAACCTGGAGAAAAGACTTATGAGTGAAGAATCTGTTTTGAAGAATAAAGTGAAAGAACTTTATAATCTGTTATGTGAGAAAGAATGGAATCCTTATGTAACAGGAGTGGTGGTCGCCTTTTTTTCAGTTATGATAATGGCATGGTGGAGACCCTGGGGGGCGGTTGGTGCTATTCGTAATTGGGGTGACTGGATTATGTATGGTTGTGCAACCCTGTTGGGGTCGGATGCTGGAGTTTTTCAGTATTACGAAGAGGCACCTCGATCAATTTTTATGAATTCCGGTTCGGTAATAGGAATAGGATTCGTGGTTGGTGCTTTTATATCAGCTTGTCTTGGTAAAGATTTTGCCTTGAGAATTCCACCCTACAGAGAAATGTTAAAAGCGGTGATTGCCGGTATTCTTATGGGGATCGGAGCAACTCTGGCCGGTGGTTGTAATGTAGGCGGTTTTTATAATGCCATTGGCAATCTGGCAGCCAATGGATTTACCATGATGTTTGGTCTTGTTTTTGGTGTTATTTTAGGTTTGAAACTCCTCTATCTTGAAATGGAACACATAAGCTGGGGTGACGGTGGATCGAAAACCTTTACCTTTCCCTCTACGGTTGTTTATGGGCTGGGAGTTGCAGGGATTGTCGGTATAATTTGGGCCTCATATGTTTATTCAGCTAATGAAGACAGTAACTATATTGCCTCTTTGAGCGGTGTTATTATTATTGCCGCATGTCTTGGATATACCATGCAGCGTGGTCGTTGGTGCATGGTGCAGGGTTTTCGTGAACCGCATATGACCGGTGATTGTACTCTGGCCAAATCGGTCATGTTATCGATAGTTATTGTTGCCATTGGCGCAGCGGTATTGAAATACGCCGTTCCTGTCCGGGCAGAAGGGGAGGCCGTACTGGCTGCAGGTAATTATGTTCGAGGCACTTTTGGTTGGGGTGGAATCGTTGGTGGTTTTATCTTTGGCCTGGGTGCCATGTTTGCTGGTGGTTGTGGATCTGGTACCCTTTGGCGCGTTGGTGAAGGTCAGGTTAAACTGATGATGGTAGTACCATTTTTTGGCATAAGTTCATCAATAATGACAGCCTGGTTTAAGGATCAGGAATTTGAGGCTGATGGAGTCCTTGGATCCTATGTGTATATGCCGGATGCACTTGGTTATGGTCCTACTCTTCTCATAATAGGTGGAGCAATGATACTTTGGTATCTGGTTGTCACTTGGAATGAAGAAACCAATAAACTGATAGTACCTATGTGATATAGTTAAAAATATTTTATTCTAAAACGCAATTTCACTCGCTTGAAATTGCGTTTTTTAGTTTATGCTTCCCGACCTGTCCTGTTGATCTGCAAAAAAGTAATGTATAATAGTCTGTTTGTTGCATGTGGATGAGTCCCTTTTCCAACCTTCCTTGATGAGAAAACAGAAAAATTACTAAGTGTAGAGCAAAACCTTCATCCGGCAATTGTGAGGTGAGGGATGTTGCAAAAAAGTACTGGAAAATGTAGATTCGGTCACAATCCTAACTTTTAGGGAGGATAGGGAGATATTGTTGTGAGAAAAAGACCTACAAAAATACTCATTGCAGACGACGATGGCATGGTGCGCACTACCGTATCGAAGATATTGGAAATGTTTGGCCATCATGTTGAAACGGCGTCAGATGGTCAAATGGTTCTTGATCTGATTGATGATACTTTTGATGTCATCATTCTAGATATAAACATGCCGGATAAAGATGGTTTTGAGACTATGGATGCACTCAATGACCTCAATTATGATATTCCGGTACTTTTTCTCACAGGTGCAGGTTCAATGGATTATGCCGTTAAGGCAATAAATCTGGGCGCTTACGATTTTCTGACCAAGCCTATTGAAGATCTCGACCTGTTTAATGTTAAGATTAGCCGGGCTGTTGAGAAGAGAATGTATGTTCTTCAGGAACGGCAATACAAGGAATCTCTTGAAGATGACATTCAACTAAAAGCGATCCAACTGGCAGAGCAGAACAAACTTTTAATTTCTTATAGTAATAGTTTAGAGAAAGCCACTGTCCAGCTGATGACCAGCCTCCAGAACGCCATGGAAGAAAAGGATTATTACACTGCTGGTCATACCATTCGTGTGACAGAGTATGCTTTGATGCTTGGCATGTCTATGGGACTTTCGGAGGCCGATATCCTTGTTCTCAGAAGAGCGGCACAATTTCATGACATAGGAAAACTGGTTATAGATCTTTCCTGTATCCAAAAACCCGGTAAACTCACTGAAGAAGAATGGGTTTTAATCAGGAAGCACCCAAGTGTCGGGGCCAATATTATCCAGCCGCTTGGATTTATGGAAAGGGAACAGTTCATAATCCGTCATCACCACGAAAGAATGGACGGCAAAGGCTACCCGGACGGACTGGTCGGGAACCAACTGGATGATCTGACAAAAATAATTGCTGTGGTAGACAGTTATGATGCCATGACTTCCAGACGGAATTATCGAAATAATCTCACAATGGAAGAAGCCGTAGCAGAGCTTTACCGGTGCAGCGGAACCCAGTTTGATCCAAATATTGTTGACTATTTTGCAAAAAGAATTGTTGATTTTTCTCCCACTAAAGGGGAGGTTAGTCAGGAATATCTGGAGAGCGTTTACCTCAAGAGTCAACTCCGATAGCTAGGAGCCTATTCTCGGACAAGCTCCTAGGAAAGACCTGGAAAAATTTTCAGTAGTACCGCGTAACTAAAGGTTGCAAACCAGAAAACCATTTCCATGGTAGTGACAACCATAAAATATATTAATTAAAGCCAATGAAAATAACCAAAAAAGAAGTTGAACATGTCGCACATCTGGCAAGATTAAATCTGGCGGATGAAGAACTGGTAAAAATGACCGGACAGCTGGATAACATTCTGTCATATGTTGCAAAACTTGACGAGTTGGATACCAGTCAGGTTGAACCCACGACCCATGTTTTCTCGGTCAGTAACGCTTTTCGTGAGGATGTGGAAAAAGAGTCTTTGACCCAGGCAGAAGCGCTAACCA
Organism: uncultured Desulforhopalus sp.; assembly: GCA_963677465.1. Classification (GTDB taxonomy): domain Bacteria; phylum Desulfobacterota; class Desulfobulbia; order Desulfobulbales; family Desulfocapsaceae; genus Desulforhopalus_A. The sequence goes on from OY781976.1 coordinate 5,648,009, forward strand.
ACGGTCCGCAACAAAATGGTGAGATGTTTCAGGTGCCAAAAATAATTTAGTGTCTGATAAGTATTTTATAGTTTTCCATATCAAGCAGGATAGTCAGGCTATCCTCTTTTTTTGAGGTTGAGATGAATCCGTATGAATTGACCATAAGCCAGGCGCTAAAAGGAATGAAACAGGGTGAGTTTTCCGCTGTCGACCTGACCAAAAGTTGTTTGGCTAGAATTGATACTATAGATAAAGAACTATCAGCATTTGTAACCATAGACCGGGAAGGCGCTTTGGTTCAGGCTGAAAATGCTGACAAGCAAAGAAAAGCCGGCAACGCAGGCAAGTTGTGTGGAATACCTCTTTCCGTCAAGGATCTCCTCTCTACGAAGGGATTACGAACCACTTGCGGATCAAAGATGCTTGCCAATTATATTCCCCCATATGATGCCACCGTGGTTGAAAAAATAAAAGATGCGGGGGCGGTTATCCTTGGTAAGACAACCATGGATGAATTTGCAATGGGGTCGACCTCGGAGAGCTGCGCCTTTGGTATCCCAAAAAATCCTTGGAAAAAAGGCTATGTGGCCGGTGGATCATCTGGTGGGTCGGCAGTTTCTGTCGCCTCCTTTGAATGTTCGGCATCCCTTGGGTCGGACACGGGCGGGTCGATTCGACAGCCGGCATCGCTCTGTGGTATAGTCGGAATGAAGCCGACATACGGCAGGGTTTCCCGCTATGGCCTGACCGCTTTTGCTTCTTCCCTTGATCAGGTTGGCCCTTTGAGCCGAACTGTTGAAGATTGTGCCTTGATGATGGATGTCATCAGTGGGTACGATAAGATGGATTCCACTTCGGTGAAACAGGATGTTCCCGAGTTTTCGTCGGCTCTAAGTCTTGGACTTAAAGGCTTAAGGGTTGGCGTACCCAAGGAATATTTTACCGAGGGCCTTGATCCTGAAGTAGAAAAGATAATCCGTAACTGCATAGAAGTACTCAGGAAACAAGGGGCGAGTATTGTAGATATTTCCCTGCCACACACCGAATATTGTGTGGCGGTTTACTATCTGATTGCTCCGTCGGAGGCGAGTTCCAATCTGGCCAGATATGATGGGGCTTTGTACGGATATCGTGACATGGACGTCGACACTCTTCGGGATATGTATACAGAGACCCGGTCCAAGGGATTTGGTGCCGAGGTAAAGCGGCGTATTCTTATTGGAACCTATGCTCTTTCTTCTGGTTACTACGATGCCTATTACAAAAAGGCCTCTCAGGTTCGAACTCTTATTCTCGATGATTTTAAAAGGGCCTTTGCTTCCTGTGATGTTCTCATTTCCCCGGTAACTCCGACTCCAGCCTGGAAAATGGGCGAGAACACCGAAGATCCTCTTGCCGTATATATGTCTGACATTTTAACAATTTCGGCAAATCTTGCCGGTATTCCAGGGATGTCTGTGCCCGGAGGTTTTACCGCAGCCGGTTTACCCGTTGGCGTGCAGCTACAGGCGGCTCATTTCCAGGAAGAAACGCTCTTTAAGACCGGTTTCAATCTTGAACAGGCACTGGGGCTTCGGAAAAGACAATTGGATATTTAAGTTTTAGTGCACTTTTATTTGAACAAAAACAATGTGATATGGAGATCCCTTTGAAAATTAAAATTCCCCAAAACATCGCATCAATAACCCCCTATCCCCCCGGCAAACCCCTTGATGAACTTGAGCGCGAGTATGGGATAACAAACTCCATTAAACTTGCCTCTAATGAAAATGCCTGGGGGCCGTCGCCGAAGGCGATGTGCGCTCTTCGAGACGAATTGTTGAACCTGCACAGGTACCCTGATGGTTCTTGTCATTACCTGGTACAGGCCCTCGCTGATAAATTTGGGCTTACACCTGCTGAAATTGTTGTGGGAAACGGGTCGAGTGAGGTTATTGAGTTTCTTATAAAGGCTTTTGTTCAAGAGGGTGATGAGGTTATTACCAGTCATCCATCCTTTCTTATGTACCAGAAAATTGTTCAGGTAAGAGGTGGGATAAACCATGTGGTGCCGCTGAAAGACATGCGCCATGATCTCGACACGATCAAAAACAAGGTGTCGGAGAAAACGCGGCTTATTTTTCTGGATAATCCAAACAACCCTACTGGTACCATCCTCGCTCCAGTGGATATTTATCAGTTTTTAAGCGACATTCCGGAATCTGTCGTTGTTGTTTTGGATGAGGCCTATGTCGATTTTATGGATAAGAAATTCCATGTCGATGCATATTCTCTTATTAGAAATGTTGAGAAGCGGTGTCCTGTCGTTTTTTTAAGGACCTTCTCAAAGGCATATGGTCTATCGGGTCTGCGCATTGGATATGGTTTGATGCCAAAAGAAGTTGCCGACTGTCTGCAAAAGGTCCGTCAGCCTTTTAATATTAACCAGCTGGCCCAGGTAGGCGCTCTGGCTGCCCTGGAAGATGAGGGACATTACCAGCTCACGCTTGATCGCACAGTCAATGGTCTTGCTTACCTGAGTCAGGAAGTAGACAAGATGGGCTGCAAAAGTTACCCCTCTCATGCCAACTTTTTCCTGATTGATGTGCAGGGCGATGCCGACAAACTGTACCAGGCCATGCTCTACAAAGGCGTTATAATTCGCTCCATGAGCGCCTATGGCTTTAGCACTTTCATTCGGGTGACGGTTGGAACTGAAGAGGAAAACAGCAGGTTTTTGAGTAGTTTATCCGATTGCCTTGGGGAACTTGGGTATGTCTGAGATGCAGAATATCGTCACTATTGACGGTCCTGCCGGTGTTGGAAAATCCTCGGTAAGCCGGAAAATTGCTGCTGCTACCGGTTTTACCTATCTGGATACAGGGGCGATGTACAGAGGGGTGGGATGGTATTTTTTACAACAGGGTGTGGACCTCGATGATACCGGGGTTATTGCCGAAAAACTGGCGAAGCTGAAATTGCAATTGCTTCCTGCAGCAGATGAAGAAAGTGACGTGGGGGTTCTGGTAAACGGCGAAAATGTCACTGAGGCTATTCGTACCCCTGAGATGGCCATGGTCGCTTCCAAGGTATCGGCAGTTCCTGTAGTCAGAGAAATATTGACACAGATACAGAGAAGTTATGGAGATAAGGGAAATATAGTTGCAGAAGGCAGAGATACCGGCACCGTCGTTTTCCCGAGGGCTGCCTATAAGTTTTTTCTCGATGCACAACCCGAAGAGAGGGCGAAAAGACGTCTTTTACAGTTACAGGCCAGAGGTGTTGAGGCAGATTTACAAGAGATCCTGAAGATGACTATTGAACGGGACAAAAACGATAGTGAACGGGCAATTGCCCCTCTAAAAATGGCTCAAGATGCTGATTTGATAGACACGACCGATCTTAGTGTTGCGGAAGTGGTCAACCAAATTCTGCAAATCATTAACAGCAAACGTGGGTGAGATCTTTTCAACAATCTCACCCAACGAAACAACCAGAATCGAATATCTTTGTTATTGCACGACAAAATCAACTCTTCTGTTCATACTATAAGCGTCTTCGTCCTGATTTAAAAATAAAGGTCGTTCTTCACCGTAGGACAGCGTTCGCATCCTGTCTGCGGCTACGCCCAGATTAATGAGATATTGTCGGGTGTTGATTGCTCTTCTTTCTCCTAAGGCAAGGTTGTATTCATTGGTGCCTCTTTCATCCGAATTACCTTCAATGACTACCATTGTTCCAGCATTTGCCTTGAGATGCTCAGCATTACCAATGAGTACTTCCGTCATGGCCGGACTAATGCCAGCCTGGTCAAAATCAAAGTAGATCGGGAAAAGATCAGCAGAACATCTGCCATGTATCCTCTTATATTCATCCGACTGCTGATCGGCCAGGGCGAGGCTGTTGGCACCAGTCGAATCATCCAGGGTTCCTTCCACCGGCAGATTCTCTTCAGAATATCCACCATTTGCCGGGGGATAATTAATATCTTTTCCTCCGGAAAGCTCCGAGCCGGCAGAACCTTCAGTGTTCGGTGGAAAAACGTTTTTCTTGGCACAGCCCGCACCAAAAACAATAAGTGATCCTATAATAACTGAAAGAGCGAGAGTCTTACTGAGCCTTTTTTTCATAAAATACTCCAATTGTAGAAAGCACTTAGATATTAAAACGTAGTATAAAAGATTTTGCATGGTGAGAAAATTAACTAAATAAAACTCTACTTTAGTCGTATTGCAAAAGAGGTCAAGAACAAATTATCAGGAAAACACTATTCATTTCCTGTTGCCCAGCGGGGTGCTATAATGGTAATCGATGGGAGACGAACAGGATGACCTTATTTGCTGATCGATGTGAACGACGCGAAGACAAGAGAAAGGACAGGCAGGCCTATTATTTTCGGCAGGCCAGGGATAAATTATAGATAATGAAAACGTTTGATTTGATTGCCAGTTGTGCCAGTGGGCTGGAAAAGCTGGTGGAAGAAGAAGTTATGCAGTTTGGCGGGCTGGATGTGTGCTGTACCGGCGGTGTTGTTACCTGGAAAGGATCCCTCGAGTCCGGCTATCGTTGCTGTCTCTGGTCCCGTTTTGCCTCCCGTGTCTATTTAAAGTTGGCCCAGTTTCCCATCGTCGATGAGGAGACCTTGTATAAAGAATGCATGGAAGTGGATTGGCAACAGCATCTCAATGAAGAGACAAGTTTTGCAGTGAGTTGTACCATCTCAGGAGAATCGCCGATTACCCATAGTCGTTACGCTGCTCTTAAAATAAAGGATGGACTGGTTGATTCGTTTAGAAACAGGACCGGAAAGCGGCCATCAGTCAAAACCAGTCGACCGGATGTCCAGGTTCATCTTCATATAGACGGAACAACGGCTTCTCTATCTCTTGATTTATCGGGTGAGAGTCTCCATCGGCGGGGATATCGGGGGGCGGCTGTCAAGGCGCCGCTCAAGGAAACCCTCGGCGCCGGGATTGTAGCTCTCAGTGGTTGGCTGGCAGATACCGGTACTTTAATTGACCCCATGTGCGGCACCGGCACCCTTTTGATAGAGGCTGCTTTGATGTTTGGCGATTCTGCTCCAGGTTTGGCCCGCAATCATTTTGGTTTTTTCGGGTGGTTGGGGCATGATGCCAAGCTTTGGAATAGTCTGGTTACAGAAGCGTTGGAGCGAGAAGAAAAAGGGTTGGAAAAGAGCTGGCCGCTGATGCTTGGTTATGATTGTGACCCTGTGGCCGTAAGTGCCGCGCGAAAAAATATTGAGACGGCCGGTTTATCTGATTTTATTCAGATCAAACAGGCGGAACTTGCAACCCTCCGTTCGCCGGATAAACATGGGATGTTGCTGTCAAATCTTCCTTATGGCGAACGGCTTTCCGAGACGGAACAGGTGAGTCGACTCTATAGAGCCTATGGCCGTATTTTGAAAGAGCGGTTTTTTGGTTGGAAAACTGCGGTGTTTATCTCCAACCCGACACTGACCGATAGCTTTACTCTGGCCTGGGAGAATAAGTATAAATTATTTAATGGTTCAATACCTTGCCGGCTGCTTACCTGCACTGTTACCGGTGAGGAAACGGGGTTCACCTGGTTCCCGGCTGAGCAGAACAGCGAAGAACCTGAAAGTGAATTTGGCAACAGGCTGAGAAAAAACCTCAAAAAAACCCTCAAGTGGGCTGCCAGGGAAAATATTTCCTGTTTCAGGATATATGACCGGGATTTGCCGGATTATAATCTGAGCATCGATCTCTTTTCCAAGTGGGTACATATTCACGAATATGCACCGCCAAAGACTATTGATCCGGAGCTTGCCGCCTCAAGAATGGCAATTGCGACGAAATGCGTCAGGGATATCCTTGGGGTCCGGTCAAACCGTATTTTTATTAAAGCCCGGGAGCGTCAGAAAGGCAGAAAGCAGTATGAAAAGAAGGGAAGTAACGGCAAGATGTATGAGGTAAGGGAAGGGGATTGCTCTTTTCTGGTAAATTTCACTGATTATCTCGACACAGGCTTGTTCATTGATCATCGGCCAATTCGCGCCAAAATACACAGTGAGGCTCAGGGAAAACGGTTTCTCAACCTTTATGGGTATACCGGGACGGCAACGGTTCATGCGGCCATGGGTGGTGCTGCAAGTACCACCACTGTCGATCTTTCGGCAACCTATCTGCACTGGGCGAAAATGAATCTGGCCTTAAACGGCCTCACCGAGCATAGGAATAAAGTTGAAAAAGCTGATTGTTTGCAATGGCTTGAGGAGTCAAAGGGCACTTTTGATCTGATTTTTATTGACCCTCCGACTTTTTCCAATACCAAAAAAGAACACCGGGTTTTTGATGTTCAGCGGGACCATACCCGTTTGATCGAATTGGCGATGGGACATCTGGATCCTGCCGGTCTGCTCATCTTTTCAACAAATTTTCGACGTTTTCAGCTGGATGAGAGACTGACAAAGCTCTATGAAATTAAGGATATTTCCCAAGAGTCGGTTCCTGTTGATTTTTCCAGGAACGAGAAAATTCATAGCTGCTGGGAAGTCAGAAAAACCGGGCAAACACAAAATGTTAAAAAATGGCTAGAGGATAATCCATGGCGGCACTGAGGGAAGATCACGGTTAACGGAATCGTGCAAAATATGCTACTCTCTGTATAATAAAGCTATTATACTAAAACTCTAACACACAACTGGCTTTTTGATAAAACAGGAAAAAGGATGAAGACCTTAATTGTTGAAGATGATTTTTTAGCACGGGCGTTACTCTCTACCCTTTTGTCGGAACATGGTAGCTGTCATGTTGCCGTGAATGGCCAAGAGGCCCTGGATGCCATAAAAAGTGCTTTTGATGAAAATGAACCCTACGATCTTATCTGCCTGGATATTATGATGCCAGTTATGAACGGCCAGGAAGCCTTGTTAGAGTTAAGGAAGCTGGAGAAGGAAAGAGGCATCAAGGGCGCAAAATCCACCAAAGTCATAATGATCACCGCTATCGATGATTCAAAAAATATCATAAAAGCATTCCGGCAGGGGCAATGCGAGGCGTATCTTAATAAGCCCTTAGACAGAAACAAACTCTTAGGTCACCTCAAGGACCTTGGCCTGATTCATTAATATTTTCAGAGGATTTTATGTCACTTTCGATAAATAAAATGGTCAGCCCGGACGTTAATCTTCTGCCGCCAATACCGGTTAGTTTGGGGAATCTGCAAAGACATTTTAAAGAAAAATACGGGTTTAGTCCTTCTCAGACAGAGATCATGGTGGAGAGTTCAGCAATGTCTCTTGTTCAGGTTTTTGAAAATGCTTTTGAGGCTTTAAAGCAAGAGAACCTCAAGGAACACTTAGCTCCGGTTTTTCATGGTTTGAAAGGGCTGCTTCTGAATATGGGAGAAGACGATTGGGCCGCTTTTGCCCGGGAGGTTGAGCAAAAGCTGGAACAGGGGGTTGGGGCTGATTACAACAGGATTGTTGCAGAGATGCAGGTCGGGATGGCGGATATACTTGTTTATAACAGGGACAAAGGGAAGGAAAACTCCTGATTCAGAGGAGAAGTGTGTCTTGAAACACCAACCGGAGGGGACATGGTGACTGGAATCACAAGTTTTCAAAAACAGATAGAAAAACTTAAAGAGCAACTGGCAAAAGAAAAAAAAACCAACCAACTGCTTAAAAAAAGAGCGGTACAGGCTATTCTTGGTTCAAACGGTGCTGGCAACAGTGCGGTGAATCAGGGCAGTTGTGAAGTGGATTTGGCCAGAGCAGAGCATTCCAGCCGTGTGAAAAGCATCTTTTTGGAAAATGTCAGCCACGAGATCCGTTCCTCGATGAACGGCATCATTGGCATGACCGAACTCGTTCTTGAAACAGAAATCACCGCCGAACAGCGGCAGTATCTGGAAATGGTTGGCACATCCGTTGATCGTTTAATGGTCGTTGTCAATGAGGTCCTCGATTTCTCCAGAATAGAGACCGGCGAGCTGGAATTTGATCTGGATGATTTCAATCTCAAAGAGAGTCTCGATCACGATCTCTATCTCCTCAACCTGTCCGCTCGAAAAAAAGAAATCGATCTGGTCTGTACTATTGAACCGGATGTTCCCGCCTATGTTCACGGCGATTCGGCTCGACTGGTTCAGATTGTCACAAGCCTGGTGAATAATAGTATCAAATTTACCACCACTGGTGGGGTTTTCATAAAGATTGAAAATGCCGGTTTTGATGCCGGCAATAATATCATCCTTCGATTCAGCATACGTGACACCGGCTGCGGCATTGCCGGCGACAAACTCGAGCTGATCAACCAATATTTCAAAGAAAAGATCACACCAAAGGTTCCCCTGCCTTTATCTGTGGGGACAACGGGCCTGGGGTTGACAGTCGCGTCCCAACTGGTCAAGCTTCTCGGCGGAGAAATTGGCGTAGAAAGTACTCCCGCGGAGACGACGTTTTGGTTTACCCTCCCATTCAAAGAAGTTGCTGATCTTTCCGCTATTGAAGAAAAAGCCAACGCAACGCTGGAAGGCATTGAAGAGGAAGTCACCTATGCACTGAGAGGTGCCAAGGTGCTTCTTGCTGAAGATGAATATATCAACAGGGTGCTGACGGAAACCATTCTTAAACAACTGGGAGTCGACGTAACCTCCGTAACCAATGGCAAGGAGGCTGTAGCGAAGGCTCACGAAGGCAAGTTCCAGCTTATCCTGATGGATGTTCAAATGGACGGTATGGATGGTTTGGAGGCCACCAAGCTTATCAGACAACAGGAGGGCAAGCACGGTGGGCATGTGAGTATCATCGCCCTTACCGCTTTAGCAATGGCCGCCGACAGGGAAAAATGTCTTCAGGCTGGTATGGATGACTATCTGCCCAAACCGGTGCAAAGAAATGAATTGGTTGCAGTGTTGGCGCAATATTTAACGAAAAGAGTTTTGGTGGTGGATGGTGATCCGGCAAGCCAGAATGTCTTTGTCCGTACCCTCGTTGAAGCTGGCTGGCAGGTTACCATAGCCGAGACCAAACGATCAGCAACGTATGAGGCTGCCCTGTCGCATTTTGATCTCATTATTTTTGACCTTTCGACTCCGCTGCTCGAGGGAGAGGAGACGGTAAAAATAATCAGGCAGCTGGAAGATTTTTCCGGGCAACGGACCCAGATTTTTGGTCTGGGAGAAGAAAAAGACAAGTCCGATTTCAAACAGAAAGGTTTTGACGCATATATTCAACGGCCGGTCAGCAAAGAGCAGATCCTGCAGGAGTTGGAGGTTTTCGATAGAGCCGGATAGAGCTGATACTCTCAAAAGTCTCAAGTACACAGGTATTTGAGGAATCTGAGTTCTTGGTAGATATCTCATACGTTTTCCATAGAGCCATCAACCTATAGACCCATGCTGAAGGTAGCGGTCGATAGGCTTCACCCGTTAATAATTATTCACACAGGTTTATGATACATTTTTCCCAGGTCTGCCTTGATACCTTTGGCTACGAATTGCCGCCAAGGGTCCTCACTTCTGAAGATATTGAAAATAGATTATCCTCTGTTTACGAGCGATTACATTTGCCCACCGGCAGACTGGAGTTGATGAGCGGTATCCGTGAACGGCGTCTTTGGCCAGAAGGGACAAGGCCAAGTGAGGCGGCGGCCCTTGCCGGAAAGCGTGTAATTGCGTCAGCAGATATAGATCCCAAAGCTATTGAATGTCTTATTTTCACCTCCGTTTCCAGGGATATGATGGAACCGGCGACTGCTTCTTTTGTCCATGACAAACTTGGTTTATCGCCCTCCGCTCTGATCTTTGATATTTCCAATGCCTGTCTGGGGTTTTTGGATGGGATGGTTATGTTGGCCAATATGATCGAGCTTGGTCAGGTGGAAAATGGTTTGGTGGTCTCTGGAGAGACGGCCGAAGATTTATTGGAATCGACCTTGCTGGGTCTGCTCAAAGATACAACTCTTAGTCGCAAGAGCATTAAACCGGCCTTTGCTTCGCTTACCATTGGTTCCGGCTCCATTGCGCTCTATATGCGAAAAGCAAGGGAGAATGAAGAGAGACCTCGCCTGGTACATGGTGCCTGGCGGGCAAACACCGAACATTCAGACCTTTGTCATGGCGGTCAGAGTGGGGCAAATACCATCCTGATGGCAACCAACTCCGAGGAATTATTGCACCGGGGGGTTGAGACAGCAGAGATGACATGGAACCGGTTTTCTGCCAAACCCGGCTGGGAGGCGGAAAATATTGACCGGTTTTTCTGTCACCAGGTGGGCTCGGCCCATGCCAAGTTACTCTTTGAAAAGCTTGGCCTGGAACCGGATAAAAATTTTGAAACCCTGGCAACTCTTGGCAATGTGGGTTCTGTATCAGCACCGATCACCATGGCCATGGCAATCGAACAAAAGGTTTTTCAGCCAGGTCAAAAAGGAGCCCTGCTTGGTATAGGGAGTGGCATCAACTGTTTAATGTTGGGAGTAGAGTGGTAAAATGGCGGATTTGTTAAATGACAAACAAGGTCAAATCTTGCTCGAGCTAGCAAGAAAGAGCCTTGAAGAGAAGATGAAGAATGGGCCGGGTATAGATAGTCCAACGGATCCAGCCCTATCGGTAAATGCGGCAACCTTTGTTACTCTGAAAATTAATGGTGCGCTCAGGGGCTGCATCGGTAACCTCGAACCGGTTGGTCCTCTTTGGCAGGGAATAAGAAATAACGCCATTAACGCGGCCTTTCATGATCATCGTTTTTCGCCCCTCACCGAGGAAGAGTTGTCGAAGGTGCATTTGGATATTTCCATTTTGTCACCACCACATCCCCTGGAATATGAGGATGCAGAGGATCTGCTGTCGAAATTGAGGCCGGGAATCGACGGGGTTATCCTGCGGGATGGTTCGCGCAGTGCCACCTTTCTGCCCCAGGTCTGGCAACAGCTCACCACGACTGAGCAATTTTTAGGCTATCTCTGCCGAAAAGCCGGCTTAGCTGAGGAGGCCTGGAAAGAGAGAAAGCTTGAGATTGACACTTATCAGGTGCAGTGTTTTGAGGAGGACAAAGAATGAAGGAAATTATTCTTTCAGAGCAAACGGTTGGGGAGCTTGAAGATATCTACCAAAAGCTTCAGCAGGAGTATGAGAGGGTGGCGGAGATTTTGAATTTTTCCTGCGAAGGCTGCCCGGACAACTGCTGCGACTCTTATTTTCTCCATCATACCTACGCCGAGTGGGCCCACCTTTGGCTGGGCATCAGGCAACTGGAACCTGCCAGGCAGCAGACACTCATTGCCAGGGCCAAGTCCTATCTCGAACAGTGTGAACAGGAACTTGCGGCGGGAAGGCGGCCGCAAATTATGTGTCCCTTAAATGAAAACGGGCTCTGTGCCTTATACCAACATCGCTTACTGGTCTGCCGCACCCACGGTGTGCCGGCGACAATGACCAGACCCGATGGTCAGACGCTGCGTTTCCCCGGTTGTTTCCGCTGTCAGGAAATCGTCGATGCCAGGGACGAACCGGAGCGGTCAGCCCATGTCGAAAGAACAGCGCTTTTAAAAAGACTGGCTCTGCTCGAAAACCAACTGCTGGATAATAAACGGCATCTGCTGCCAAAGGTTAAAATCACCATCGCTGAGATGTTGGTCAAAGGTCCACCGACGATTGCCAAGCCTCACTGTGAAAAATAAACTGGTTTTCATGTAGGAGAAAAAAATGAGAAATCTCAACGAGCTATGGGAGGCCATGGGGGCTGTTAATGACGAAGAAACCGGCCATGTTCTCACCAAACTTTTTGTAACGTACGAACAGCTCCTGGCCAATAATCCAGAGGACCAGGAAGCATTGAACTTTTTTAGAAATCTGGATATCGCCCTTATTCAGACAGCAGCGTGTAATCTCAACAGGAGATGAGTGGAATGCGTGTTAACGTAACCAAAAAACAACCAAATTCTAAAATGTGCTTTGTCTGCGGGATGAGCAACAGTTTCGGACTGAAAGCCAAATTTTACGAACTGGAAGATGGTCAGCTCATGGCTGTTTTCCAGCCAGCCGAAGAGCATCAGGGATATCCCGGCCGTTTGCATGGTGGTATTGCTGCAACAATCCTGGATGAAACCATTGGCCGGGCGATAATGCTTGCCCATTCGGATAACATCTGGGGCGTAACGGTTGATTTTTCTATGAAACTCAGAAAACCTGTGCCAATCGACGGTGAGATCAGGGTGCTGGCCAGAATTGTCAAGGAAAGCAGTCGATCTTTTCTGGGAGAGGGGGAGATTATCCTCGCAGATGGTCAGGTTGCCATCGAGGGAAAAGGAAAATATATCAAAATGGATATTGATAAAATTGCCGACTTTGACCATGAAGGTGAGGAGTGGCGGGTTCTTGATTTGCCGGACGACCCGGAATTTGTAGATATAGAAACGACAGTAACATGCCCCTAAAAACGACATCAACGATTTCATGACTGACCAGCAACTTCATGCGGTGGTAATGCCGAATGGCTCAATCCAGTTGGAATGGCTGGATGCTGTCGGCAGGATCAACCCGCAGAGCAGGTCGTTACAACAAGAAATATATGAGCGATATAGTTCGAATTCTGAAACTTGGTTATTTTTCCTTGGTTTTTGCAGTAAAAAAATAGAGCTATCGCCTTCCCTTAATTTTTGCCGCAGTTTCTCAAATCTTTTCGTCCGCAGGCTTAGCCTCACCCCTGATATCGAAGAACAACGTGATAGGATCGATATTCCCTTGACTGTGGAAGATCTTGTCTCGCTGCAGGAAACCCGACCTCTGATGTCTGGCGGTGAGTATCTCAACGATGAGGTGCTGCTGAGCTTATGGGGAGCACTGCATCAGATATTTGCCGGGGAGATTGCGGCTTTTGCGGGCTCTGTGGCTGAGTATGTACGGGAATACAGTCAGGAAATCCATCTTGTTGGTCGAATTTATTTCCATCTGGTTGAAAATACCAAAGGGGATGCTCCTTTTGCTTTTCTTGCCACCTATTCCACGCGGCTCAACGATGCGGGAGAATCCAGGCATCTGCCACTTAAGTATGCTCTGGAAGAATACCGTGACGACAGCAATAAACTTCTGGAACTTCTCGTTCCCATCTACGAGGCAGCAGGGCAGAGCGAACTGGTGAAGGAACTGCTCGATTCCAAGGAATTATTTTATCCCCTCGCCTGGTCCACCAAAGAAGCTTTTGTCTTTTTGCAAGAGATACCGCTTTACGAGCAGTCCGGTATTCTTTGCCGTATCCCCAACTGGTGGAAGGCAAAGGGCACCAATATCTCTGTGCAGATCAATATCGGGGAAAAGCCACCAGCCGTGGTCGGGATGGCGGCCTTGCTCGACTTTCACCCTCGGCTGATGCTTGGTGATTTGGAAATATCAGAAGAGGAAGCCCGTCGTCTGCTGCAGCAATCCGAGGGATTGGCCCTCCTCAAAAATAAATGGGTTGCGGTCGATCCGGAAAAACTCAAACAGACCCTAGCTGCCTACGATAAGGCCAGGGCACTGAAGACCGAAGAGGGCATCAGTTTTCGGGATGCCATGCGTTTCTCCATCAACCCACAGCTCTTGCTTGGTGGCGAAGCCGATAAAATGATCTCCGGAGTAGCCAACGGCCAGTGGCTACAATCGGTTTTGGCAAAACTGAGTTGTCCGGCAGAGATTGGTGAGGTAACGACCGGGGAAACATTTACGGCAAAACTTCGCGGCTATCAGCAGGATGGTTTGAAATGGCTTCATTATCTGCATAGATTACAGCTTGGTGCCTGTCTGGCTGATGATATGGGGCTGGGAAAAACGGTGCAACTTCTGGCCTTTCTGGATGCAATGCTCACGGACAAAAGAGCAGAAAAAAAGGTCGATTCCGGCCCATCGCGTCCATTTCAATCATCACTTCTGGTCATTCCAGCATCGCTGCTGGCAAACTGGATTGGAGAAATTGAAAAATTTTATCCGAGTCTCAAATATTTTGCCGCCCATCCCGATCTCCACAAACCAGGCAAGGTTCCTGCTTTCGGCCCGGAGCAGCTGGCGCAGTTTGATCTGGTTATCACGACCTATGCTCTGGCCCTAAGATATCAATGGATTCAGGATTATAACTGGAACTATATTATCCTTGATGAGGCACAGGCCATCAAGAATCCTGGAACAAAGCAGACCAAGGTGATTAAAAAGCTGTCGGCTAATAATAGAATTGTCATGACCGGCACCCCGGTGGAAAACAGGCTGTCTGATTTGTGGAGCCTTTTCGACTTTCTTAACCCTGGTCTGCTCGGCAACGCCAAGGAGTTTGGTAGTTTCAGTAAAGGGTTGGCAACTGATCCCAAAGGTTACGCCAGCTTACGTAAGGTCGTTAGTCCCTTTATTCTGCGGCGGCTGAAAACCGACAAGACAATAATCTCCGATCTTCCCGATAAGGTTGAGGTGAAGACCTGGGCGGCAATGACCAAGAAACAGACCGTGCTTTACGGGGAAATGGTTGAAGGACTGAGGGAGGTCATCGAACATGCCGATGGCATTCAGCGAAAAGGGCTCATTCTTTCGGCTCTTATGAAGTTCAAGCAGCTTTGTAACCATCCGTCGCAGTATCTGGGCCAGGAGGAATTTCAGGAACAGGAGAGCGGAAAGTTCGAACGCCTGCGGGAGATCTGCGAAACGATCTACGAAAAACGGGAAAAGGTCTTGGTCTTTACCCAATTCAAGGAGATGACGGCACCCTTATCACGGTTTTTGGCGACCATCTTTAAACGGCAGGGCCTGGTTCTGCATGGCAGTGTTGCTGTCGGCAAGCGAAAGGAACTGGTGGAGAAATTTCAAAGTCATGAGTATGTTCCGTATTTCGTGCTGTCACTGAAGGCAGGTGGTGTCGGTTTAAATCTCACTGCTGCGAACCATGTTATTCATTTTGATAGGTGGTGGAATCCTGCGGTGGAAAATCAGGCGACAGACCGAGCTTATCGCATAGGTCAGAAAAAGAGTGTCATGGTTCATAAATTTTTGACCAAGGGAACTGTAGAAGAAAAAATAGACGAAATGCTGACGGTCAAGGCAAGAATGGCCAGCGAGGTCGTTGCCGCGTCCGGTGAGAACTGGATAACCGAAATGAGCAATGCGGAATTGTTGGATCTCTTTACCCAGACATTATAGTCATCAGGAAATAACTTTTTAGTCACTGGCAGGTAAGAATATGAGTCACTGGGGATAT
Source organism: uncultured Desulforhopalus sp. (assembly GCA_963677465.1). Taxonomy (GTDB): domain Bacteria; phylum Desulfobacterota; class Desulfobulbia; order Desulfobulbales; family Desulfocapsaceae; genus Desulforhopalus_A. The sequence continues at coordinate 5,663,172 of OY781976.1, forward strand.
GCACCGTATGTTTCCGTTGCCCAAAAGAAGGCCAAGGCGGAAAAGAAACTCAAGCAACTGCAAAAAAAGATGCCGGACATTCGACCGGTCATTCTGCAAGGTAACAGCCTCGCTCGTTCGTGGTGGGCGAAAAGCTGGAACAAAAATCTTGAACGCTATGCCGATTATGCCAACCGCATCGGCCGGGGCAGGAGCTATCTTCGGCACGGGGCAGTCCTTGACCTGAAAATCACACCCGGATGCGTGAGAGCCCTGGTTATGGGCTCGGCTGCCAAACCTTATGAAGTGGTAATCGACATACAGCCCATTGGCAAGGCCCACTTGCAGGCTATTAAAAAGCAATGCGAAAGCCATCTTAAGTCGATGCAGGAGCTGCTTGCCGGTAAGTTTTCCGAGACCTTGTCGGAACTGTTCTTTTCCGAGAAGACAGGATTGTTCCCCGAGCCCCAGACACTGAAATTTCGATGCAGCTGTCCCGACTGGGCTGTGATGTGTAAACATGTGGCTGCTGTTCTCTACGGTATTGGTGCAAGATTTGACGAAGATCCAAGCCTGTTTTTTACCCTGCGAGGGGTGGAGGCTGGAGATCTTGTCGCCGAGGCGGTAAAAGACAGAGCAGAGGATCTCTTGAGTAGAACAAAACTGCAGAGTTCTAAGGTTATTGCCGATGCTGATCTTTCGGATATTTTCGGCATCGATATGGATAGCAAACCAGATTTCTCTGGGAGTGCAATAGAGCCGCTGCCCAAAAAGCAACCGAAACAACAGAAACAACTGAAAAAGCCCCAACTTCCGAAGACCGCCGCTGGTCGTGTTGAAGTAATAATTACCACCGCTTCAGCTGGGGTTACCATTGCCAAACTGGTTCAGAAAACCGGTTATCCAAAGACCAAGTTATATGGCATCATACACAGGTTGAAACAGCGAGGGGTAATAAAAAATCTGTCGCATGGGGTGTATGTAAAAGTCTAAAGTTTCAATGCCTTGGGTGAATTGCAGAGACAATCAACGATATAAAAAGATGAAAATTGAAATGATGAAGTTTGTGAAAGAACATGTACACACCCTTTATTGGGAGCAGGACCTGAATTGTGCTTCAACGACCTTGCAAGTTCTGTCTGAATATTTTGACTTTGTCGTTGAAAAACAAGTCATTGACTCTGCAATTGGGATGCATGGGGCGGGTGGTTATCAAGCGCAATGTGGAATTGTTGAGGGTACTTTGATGTTCATAGGCATACTTGGCCGAGCTCAATCAATCCCAGATCCTGAAATTGTTTCATTTTGTAAAAAGTTTGCTCAAAGTTTTGAAGCTGAATTTACGAGTTTAGGATGTAAAATTCTGAGGCCTGAGGGGTTCAAGCCAGAGAATCCCCCTCATTTGTGCGAAACCTTGACCGTCAATGGAATTATTCACAGCATTACGCTTGTTGCAAATCTTATAATTGAAAAAATTCCCATACAAAAAACTAATGAATAAAAATATAGTTATGGCAATGAAATATTGACAAACAGGGAAAGTAACCACAAAAAACGATTAAAATACGGTAGCTTGAATTTGTGTCTTTTGAAGTTCGAACGTTAAATAAATGGACAAACTACAATTTGAAATCAGACATGCGGAAATAGAAGATGCTCAGAGTATCGCTTTTCTTTCTGATCAACTTGGTTATCAATCGTCTTTGGTACAGACCGCAAAGCGCCTGAAAAATATTTTAAAGTCAAAAGAGCATGCCATTTTTATTGCCGACCACATCAATGGTCAAATTGTCGGCTGGATACACGTTTTTAGTACTCTCCGGGTTGAGTCTGATTCTTTCTGTGAAATTGGTGGCTTGATAGTAGCGGAATCATCAAGAGGCCAGGGCATTGGCTCAAAATTATTGCTGGCAGCCCAGCAATGGACAGAGCAGAGAGGTATCAATACTTTGAGAGTTCGAAGCAGAATTGAAAGAACGAATGCTAAACAATTCTATTTAAATATGGGCTTTTCTGTTTCCAAAGAACAGCTGGTTTTTGAGAAAAAATTTGAGGAATTGTGAATATCAACCTTTGGGGATGATTTTGCAGAGAAAATCGGCGACCTCATCGGCACCATTTATTGAGGCAGCAGCAGGTTTAGGTTGAGAGAGCAGACCAGCAGCAAGCTCTAACCAACTTCCATTTTTATATATTTCAGAACTGATAGAAATCCCTTCCAGCCGATCCTCAGCATAGCTTTGCAGGATCTCAGCTTCGGGAAATTCGGCTCTTCCAACCGAGATGACTCTCGCTCCCGCCTGGCAACATTCTGCAACAGTTGAATAACCGACCTTGCAGACAACAACATCAGCAACACTCAGTAAGTCAGGATGGTAGATAGCACTATCTCTGGACAATAGGGTAACATTCTCCCCTTGCTGTGCTGTTTCTTTTTGACCAGTAAAAACAAAATGAATGTCAGGGAACGCTGCCGTGTTATGGTAAGCGGGTACCTGCTGAAAAAAACCACCCATCGTGATAATGACAAGGTTCTTATCGCCGCAACCGAGTTGTTCCCGGAGTGTTGCTTGACTTCCTTGTGTTCGTCTAAAAATTGGCTCGCAAAGAAGATCCCTAGGCGCTGGAAAACAGAGAGGTTCCGTCTGGATATGGTATTTTGCCCGCTCAAATTGTTTTTGAAGAAACAGCGCGTGGGGTTGTAGTTTTGGATACTTTTTCAGATATGGCTGATAGATCCAGTCCCATGTGAAGTTTTCCACCAAAATCGAAGGAATGCCGGCATATTGGGCGACAGCAATCCCCAAAGGGGCAATATCACAAAGAATCAGGGAGCAGTGAAAGCAAAGAGCGGCAAGATCTTCCAGTAGCCTTTCGTCATAGGGGAGTAAATCGTCCAGTCGCCGAATGGTGGCCGGAATGTCAGCATCCAGCGCCGAACTCTGTTCCAGTCCGACGTCGACCAGCATCGGATGATAGCTGAAATTGGTAAGAGTTTGCTCAAAAAGAGACCGGGGAACGGTGGTGAAAAAATGGAAGTGAATATCGGTCCGGATGCGTTGGAGGGCTTCTACAACTGCGATTGACCGGGTGGCATGGCCAAAACCATGGGGACTGATGAAACAGGCAATTTCGCGCACTAAATTCTCATGCTATAATGGATCGTGCTGGTGCGGATGGTCTCCAGCCACATGCAGATGGCGATGGATATGGACGTGGTCTTCCTTACACCTATGGATGTGGCCATGATCAATCTTATATAAGATTGAAGTAGTATGGCTGAGAAAATCCCAGTCGTGGGAGATGATGATCTGGTAAAGATCCAGCCCCTGGAGGATTTCGATAAGATGGCTTCTGGTTTTTGGGTCGAGGTTGTTGGTCGGCTCGTCGAGCAGGAGCATCTTGGGTTTCATCGCCAGAATGGTGGCCAGAGCGACCAGCTTTTTTTCTCCGCCGGAGAGTCGATGGGTTATCCGATCTTCAAAACCGGCAAGTCCAAGACAAGCGAGGGTTGTGAGAGCGATGTCCTTTGCTTCATCTGGCGAAAAACCGAGGTTTAGTGGCCCAAAGGCGACATCTTCGATGACCGTGGGAGAAAAAAGCTGGTCATCGGAATTCTGGAACAAAAAACCTACTTCTTTGCGTAGCGCCCGTAAATCGTCTTTGGTAACCACCGGTTTGCCATGAAACAGGACTTCACCTTTATCAGGGGTCAGTAAACCAACCATAAGGTGGAGCAGAGTCGTCTTGCCACAGCCGTTGGGGCCGATAATGCCAAGCCGTTTGTCTTGGGTGGCAAAAGAGAGGTTGTGCAGCACAGGAGATTTTGCCTGATTAAAGGTATAACTTATATCGCGGAGTTCTATCATTTTTCTTGCTCACACCTTGAAGCGGATATTTAGAATATCGCCGTCGGTGACAATATAATCTTTCCCCTGCAGGTACATCTTACCGTTCTTTTTCAACTCTGCCTCGCTGCCATATTCAATCAGTTCATCATATTTTATTACCTCTGCCCGGATAAAGCCCCGCTGCAGGTCGGAATGAATCACCCCTGCCGCAACTGGGGCGGGCGAGTTTCTTCGAACCAGCCATTGCCGCACTTCATCGGTACCGACGGTAAAAAAAGAAATAAGACCAAGCGCTTTGAGACAGAGGTTCGTCATGATACTGAGCGCCGGGGTGTCAATCCCCAAATCCTGGAGGAATTCGGCCTTTTCTTCTTCAGAATCAAGGAGAACAATTTCTGACTCAACCTGGGCGGAAACAAGCATCGCTTCTATCTTATTTCGGTTGCATTGGTCGGAAATTTTTTCAAGCAGGGTGCTGTCGCTTAATTGATCCTCGGAAACATTGAAGGCGAGGATGAGTTCTTTTCTGGTAATAAGTGGGTAACTGCGAATGAGAAACTCTTCATCATCACTGAATTCCATCAATCGAAGCGGTTTTTCCTCTTCCAGATGGGCGAGCATCTTTTGCATCAGCTCCAGCTCGATGGCTTGTGCTTCGTCCTTGATTTTTTTCAGGGATATTTCAAGACGGCCAATGCGTTTTTCCACAAAGATCTGATCGTGCATGATCAGTTCGCCGTTGACCATTTCCGCATCTCTGATGGGGTCGACGGAGCCTTCAGCGTGATACACGGAATCATCGTCAAAGGCACGAACTACATGGCAAAGAGCGTCGACATCGTCGATTTCCTGAAAGATGTTTCCCTTGGCAATGTTTTCCTGTTCCATCTTTGGCAACAGAACCAGATCAATTCGGGCTCTGGCCTGCTTTTTGGGACAGTACATGGAGACCAGGCGGTCAAAGCGTGGGTCGAGTATTTCGGCGGTACCCGGAATCGGTTTTGCGGGACCGGCCTGTTCTTTGAGTTCGTTGCCGGTGAGAACCTGAAACAGGGTTTTTTTGCCCGTTTGCGGCAGGCCAATTATTCCAACTTTCATAGTATAGTGCGCCCCTTATCTGAGAAAATCATCTCCTCCATGATTTTCGGTGGAAGAGAATTTTGTCAAGATTGATGCAGACAACTTATAAAAACTGTTTGATTGTCAGAGATACCACAGGAGTGACGCCTTCGGCAAGGGAATACGAGGTTAAAGCAGAGTATCAAGTCCAAACTGGAGCTGCCCTGATTAAGGAGAATCAGGGCAGACGGCCGTTACTTGGTAGTTGGCACCAAAGCTGTCACCAAAGAGGGATTGTCGCCATTGCTGCTGTGAGAAGGAGGCCGGTAACAAGAAAAAAGATATCATTTTTGCAGGTGGTCTGTTGTGCCAGCGGTATCAGGCGGCCATTGAAACCCCGCAGTAACATCGCCTGGTGAACACGGGTAGCTCTGTTCCAGCTTCTTACCAGGGTCATACCGAACATATAACCATAGGTCCGATAGGTGTGGATGTTGGTTGTCGGAACAAAACAACGCATCCGTGCCGCCCTGTTAAGTTTCTGATATTCGTGATAGATGACAAAGACATAGCGGTAAGAGAAAAGCAGCAGAAAACAAAGACGTTTGGGCAGATGCAGTCCCTCCAGGGCGTGACCGATATTGGCTATCCTTGAGGTGCCGAGGAGAGAGAGTAGGCTGAGAACAATGGCATTGGTTTTTAGGGTAATGAGGGCCGCCAGGCGCAGCCCTTCAACACTTAATGCTAAGGGGCCAAGTTTAATAAATTCGTCTCCGCCATAGGTGAGTGGCAGAGTGAGCCAGAGAAAAATAGTAAAGCTGTTGGCGGCCAGAAGCCGTTTAACAATGGCAACGATATCCAGCCGGGAGACCAGGGTAAGAGTGGAGGCCAAGGCAAGGGCTATGGCTGTCACGGTAAAACTGTTGGACATGGCGACAACAGCAATAAAGGTAGTGACAAGGATGACCTTGACCTTGGGATCTCTTCTGTGCAACAGTGAGTTGCCACGTGCGAAGCGTTCCTCCATCATATACTATTGCTGTGCCTCCGGCAGTTTATCCAGGTAAGTCCAGAGAACAGCCCCAATTTCAACAGGTTTCTCATTGCCCTCCGGGTCTTTAATAGTGTAATCCGCCTCGTTCAGTGCAGCAAAACCCCACCATCCGGCCAAAGGGCAGGTAAAGGTAAAGACGCCGTTGCCGTCGGCTTTAATAACTTGAGTTATATGGTAGTCACTTGGAGCCTTCAATTTGTTGCCTTCGTTATAGTATTCTACTTCCACCTCAGCACCGGCGACGGGTGCACCTTTGAGGAGCACCTGGCCGGTGAAGCTATTGCCAGCGTAGTTACCAAATGGCCTCTGGAGGGCAACAATCTCGGTGGGCAGGCCGACAGGTTCATCCCAGCCTTGATCGTCGCCATAGGCAGGAATAATTGTTTTGGTATAGTGAATTATGCTGAGATCTTCTGCGGGTTCCCAATAGGGTGTTGGTTCCATGACAAACTGATAAATACCGGGACGGGTAAATTTGTAGTCACATTTCCAGCCATTATGTCCCATAAAGGTGGTTGGTTGCAAGGTTGGCAACAGGTCAGTGGTCTTGCCGTTGGCGGTGACGGTGAACTGTTTCGGCTGAACAAGATCCATGCCGATATTTTCAAAAGGATGCGAAAAAGAAAGCGTCATGCCTGTGCTTTTTTGATCCTGAGTGATGATTGACTGTTCAGGAATGATCATGCCGAAGTGGGCCAGAGCTTGCCCTGCTGTACAACAAAGCAGGGCCGTAAGAAAACCAGCTGTTACGATTCGATTCACAATTTTACTCCTTTCGGTTTTTGCGTGATTGCATATAAGCTGCGATTCCGGCAAGGCCAAAAATATAGCCGATGCCGCCTAGAATATCTTGCAGGGTAGGACCTTTTTCTGAATTTTCGGCGAGTGTTCTTTTTATTGGCGCGAGTTTTTTATCGATGGTTGTGGCAAGGAGCTGGTTGAGTTCGTCCAGAGTAACGTTAGAAAGTGTTGCATCTGTTACTGTATCCGCTACCTTTGCAGCTTGCGTTTGCTGTTTTTCTGCCACCGGCACAGGGACCTGGGTGGTGCCTTGGTTGGGCTCTTCGATGACATAGTGCCAGCTGTTTTTATGGCCGTCACCACCATCTATGATGATTTCCAGTTCTTTTGTGTCAGTCTTGGGGAGCGGAAAGCTAAAGATGCCCTCCATATCGGTGGTGCCCGAAAGCAGCTCCTGGCCGGTGGCAGAATCAACAACAGAAACCGTGGCATTTTTAGCCGGATTGCCGCCGCTGAACTTTGATTCGGTGATAATATTGCCGCTATCTTCCCAGGCAAAGATGCGTACTTTATGGGCCAAAGCAGCGGTACTAAGGGCAGAGATCAGGATCAGGGCGAAAAATGTTTGTAAGAGAGATATTCGTTTCATGATTTTCCGAGGTTGAGGAATTCCGGTTGGACTTTTGCAAGAAAAGTGACAGTGAACATGGTGATAAGACCCTCGATGATCATCACTGGAATATGAGCAAGAACGACCAGTTGGGCTGCATGGATGAAGCCTTTATCCGAGAAACCGAGGGCCGAAGCCATGAGTATTGCCGAAAAGAAGATTGACAGAAATCCAGCAGCGAAGGAACCAATTTTTCTTTTAATGCCATCTTGTTCCACCCATGGCCGGAAAAGATAAAAACAAACAAGGGCCGGCAGGGCCATGTTGGCGGTATTAACTCCCAAGACCACAAGACCACCGTAATTAAAGAACAGAGTTTGGAGGAAGAGGGCAACCAGTATGGCCGGAAAGCAACTCCAGCCAAGAACGATACCCATGAGGCCTCCCAGAATGAGGTGAACGTTGCCGGGGCCGAGGGGAACGTGAATCAGCGAAGCGACGAAAAAAGTCGCGGTTAACAGAGACACGGTCATAATCCGGTCGTAATCGATTTTTTTGAGTCCGACTGCTGTGCCGACCACCGTTACCGCAGCTCCTATAAGGAGGACGGGGGGGCTTAAGACGCCTTCCGATATATGCATGGGGCTAGATCTCCCTAAAACGACTACTGAACATTGGCATAGAAAAGTCTTCGTGTTATACTGAACTTATCTATACCACACACGATTAAATATATTGTGTTACGAGATAATACTGTGGTCGGTAGAGTGTGTCAATCGTTTTTAAACACTAATAATTAAAAAGTGTTACTGGACATGTTTGGGGCAAATGCAGAGATGAGAGTTGGAGACTGTTGGTGGAGAGAAAAATAGAAGTTTCTAAGGAAAATCTGCAGCTTGAGCCTATTGGTATTATTCATTCCTGTTTTACCGAAAAATTCGGCATTCCCCGGCAACCGGGAATGGTGCAATCAGCCACCGCTCGCCTGGAATTGCTGCCGCCCTTTAACAGAGAAGAGATGGTGCGTGGCCTGGAACAATTTTCCCATATCTGGGTGCAATTTTATTTTCATGATACGGTTGCAGAGGGCTGGAAAGCCACTGTTCGTCCACCCTGGTTGGGTGGGCAAAAGAGAGTTGGTGTTTTTGCCAGTCGTAGCCCCCACCGGCCGAATCATCTGGGCTTATCGGCTGTCCGGCTTGAGTCAGTAGTCTGGGAGAAGAAAAAACTTTTTCTCGAACTCTCCGGCATCGATTTTCTCGATCAAACGCCTGTTTTTGATATTAAACCGTATATTCCTTACAGCGATTGTATTCAGTCAGCATCTGTGGGTTATGCCCACGGAGAACAACCTGCGGTGAAGGTTGACTTCAGTGAAGATGCCGAGATCTTCTGCAGAAACTATCGAGAAAAAACAGCAAGAAATATTCGTCAACTGATAGAAGAAATGATTCGTCACGATCCGAGACCAGCCAGTCAGAAGGGTAACAGAAGCAGCTTCGGGATGCTCCTTTGGCAGGTAAATATCCGTTGGCGGGTCAAAGGAGACAGTTTTTTTATTGAGAGCTGTGAAGAGGTTACGGCCTCGTGAAGCCATTGATGGTACAGTGGACCCTTTTGTTGATTACATAGGTGGCACTTTTAATGTCGTAATCCAGACTCCCGCCGTCGATGGTAATTTTTTCTCCCTCCAGTCGAGTTTTACCGGGACACTTGACAGTGCGTTTGTCGCTGTCGTAGTAGAGCAGGTCGGTGTAGAGAAATTGCTTGTCCCGGGTCTTGTTGACCACCACATCACCAGTGAGGGTCAAAAGTTTACTGATCGTATTGTATTCACCTGTGTTGGCAATAACCTTGGTGATATACCCCTCTTCATCAAAAAGATCGGCATTGACAAGTTCCAGGATGAGGTGGTTGGAATCCTTGCCGGTGTGAGCTTTATGGGCTCGTATGAGGGCTGTTTTTTTACCATTCTGGTTTTGCAGAATCTTCACCGTATCCATGGTGAAGTTATGGTTATCTGGCTGCTGATTTTGTGGTTCGGGATCAAAACTGCCCCGAGGGGTGAGGAAGTTCCCCACCGGTATGGACCAGAGGGGAAAGGTAACGATGACGAGCAGAGGAATAAGCCAGACTGTGTTGCGATGGAATTTCATCGGGTTTTGTATTTTTGCAACAGTTCCGTAAGCAGATTTTTGGATTCGATGATGAGGTCGCAGGCGTCACGAACAGCTCCGGCACCGCCAGCTCTTTCGGTTATAAAATGGGCAACCTCCTGTACTTCCCGCACGCCATTGGCAGGAGAAATGGCCAGGCCAACCTGTTGGAGGAGCACCAGATCCAACCAATCGTCTCCCATATAGGCAATTTCAAATGGCTTCAGTCCTGATTCTTTCCGTATTTCCTTGAATGCCTCATTTTTATTTGACATTCCTTGGTAGATATAGCGCATTTTCAGCTCGCCCGCCCGCCTGGCCACAACCTCTGATTTTCTGGCTGTGATAACGCCCACAGCAACACCCGCCTCAGAGAGGAGTCGAAGGCCAAAACCGTCCTGGGTGTTAAAGGACTTGCTCTCCTCGCCGCTGCCGGAATAGAGTAGCTTGCCGTCGGTGAGAACACCGTCGACGTCAAGCAACAGGAGTTTGATCTCTTTCGCCTTGGCGAGGGCTCGCAGGCGTTGGGGACTGCTTGCCTGGCTGCCTCGTTCCCGTGCCTTGGTTCGGTATCCTTCAAGAATTTCGCAATCGGAAGGATAAGCGGTCGGTGATTGAGAGCACTGGTCAACCATAATTAAGACACTGCGTTGCGTACCCTGAGGAGCTGCACGAGAAGTGCTTCTACTTGATCAAGCGGCATGGAATTCGGTCCATCGCAAAGCGCCTGGTCCGGGTCAGGATGAATTTCCATAAACAGGCCGTCAATACCTGCGGCCATAGCAGCTTTACTGAGGGTACTGATAAATTGTCGCTGTCCGCTGGAAGAACCACCTGCGCCACCCGGCAGTTGCACAGAGTGGGTGGCGTCAAAAATAACCGGACAGCCAAAAGACCGCATGACCGGCAGTGAGCGCATATCGACCACCAGATTGTTGTAGCCAAAACTTGCGCCACGTTCGACAAGCATGATTTTTTGGCCACCAACGCCACGCATTTTATTGACTGCGTTTTCCATATCCCAGGGGGAGACAAACTGACCTTTTTTGACATTAACGGTTTTGCCTGTTTTGGCGGCTGCAGTGAGAAGATCAGTCTGACGACAGAGAAAAGCGGGAATTTGCAGAATATCGAGTACTTCGGCGGCGGCATCAACCTGGCTTACGTCATGGATATCGGAAATGACCGGTACGCCAATTTCCTTACGGATTTTAGCCAGAGTTGCCAGGCCTTTTTCCAGGCCGGGACCCCGATAGGATGTCAGTGAGGTTCGGTTGGCTTTATCAAAGGAGGCTTTGAAAATGTAAGAAATGCCCAGTCGCTGGCAGATCTCCTGCATTGTTTTGGCAACGTTTCTCGCCAGGTCCTCAGATTCCAGGGCGCAGGGGCCGCCAATAAGTAATAACGGCTGCCCCGTGCCGATAACAAGCGGCGTACCCGAGGGGGTGTCGATTGTAACGGAAATACCTGCCGTCATCGACTTAGCCTCGTTGTTTGTGGGCTAGAGCTGCGCTGATAAAGTCTTTAAACAGTGGATGGGGCTTCATCGGTTTGGATTTAAACTCTGGATGAAATTGGCAGCCAAGAAACCAGGGATGATCGGCAAGCTCGACAATTTCAACGAGATTGTTGTCCGGCGAAGTTCCCGATACCACCAGGCCGTTGTCTTCCAGTTTTTGCCGGTAATCATTGTTAAACTCAAACCGGTGTCGGTGACGCTCGGAAATCTCATCCATGGCGTAGGCCCGGTGTGCATTGGAGTCTTCTTTTAAAACACAAGGATAGGCACCAAGTCGCAGGGTGCCGCCGAGATCTGATTCTTCGTCGCGGACCTGCTTCTGGTTGGTTCGGTAGTCAAACCATTCCTTGATCAGATAGATAACCGGATCAGGAGTGGCCTCATCCAGTTCGGTGGAATTGGCTAAAGGAAGGCCCAGGACATCCCTTGCAAATTCAACAACAGCCAGCTGCATACCAAGGCAAATGCCAAAAAAAGGAATCTTGTTTTTACGGGCGTAATTGATAGCTTTAATTTTTCCTTCAACGCCGCGTTTGCCGAAACCGCCGGGAACAAGAATGCCATCACAGCCGTCGAGAAGACTGGCAACATTCTTCGATTCGAGGCACTCGGCGCTGATATATTCCAGATTGACTTTAGTACCGTTGGCAAGACCGCCATGAACCAGAGCCTCGTGGAGACTTTTGTAAGATTCCGTCAGATCTACGTACTTGCCGGTTATGGCAATGGTCACCTGGTTCAGTGGGTTCTGGATATTGTGCACCAGATCTTCCCACGGCTTAATGTTCGGCTGGCCGGTCCAGATGTTGAGCAGCTCCAGAATCTTCGTGTCGAGACCTTCCTTATGCAGATGCAGGGGAAGCTCGTAAATAGTATCGACGTCAATCGCTGTGATAACGGCGTCCTGGGGAACATTACAAAACAGGGCGAGCTTGGCCTTCAGACTATCATCTAAGGGGACTTCGGTTCGGCAAAGCAGGATATCAGGCTGGATACCATCGGCCCGGAGTTCACGCACCGAATGCTGGGTTGGCTTGGTTTTTACTTCCCCAGCGGTCTTGATATAGGGAACCAGGGTCAAATGAATGAAAAGAGTGTATTCCCGGCCAAGATCGCCACGCAATTGTCGAATCGCTTCAATAAAAGGTAGTCCTTCGATGTCGCCGACCGTGCCGCCGATTTCGATTATGGCCACATCCACGCTGCCATCAAGCTGACGCACTGCGGCTTTAATCTCGTCGGTAATATGGGGAATAACCTGCACGGTGCCGCCGAGATATTCACCACGCCGTTCTTTGGTGATAACGGAATAGTAAATACGACCGGAGGTGTAATTATTCTTCTGACCCATGACCGCACTGGTATAGCGCTCGTAATGGCCCATATCCAGATCTGTCTCGGCCCCATCGTCGGTGACATAGACCTCACCGTGCTGGAAAGGATTCATGGTGCCCGGATCGACGTTAATGTAAGGGTCCAATTTCTGGAAAGTTACTGTCAGCCCACGACTTTCGAGCAATGCCCCTATGGCTGCCGAGGCCAGACCTTTTCCAAGAGAAGAAAGGACGCCGCCGGTAACAAAAATAAACTTGGTTCGTTTGGTATTATTTGGCTTTTTCATGTCCGCCACTATAGCAATCGAACCTTATTTTTGAAACAGAAAACTTATTTGGATATGTAAAAAAAAAGCAAGGGAAAAAGCATTTTTGCCCTGATAAAAAGCGAAAATCAGAGGAATCTTGATCGAGATGGCGCCAGTGCATACTGTCTGCTGGGAGAGTACAATGAAAGCAAGATAAAAAAGGAGAAACCTATGCAATATATAATACTCGTGGCTGCTTTTTCTGTTTTGGCTGTGACCGCTTTTGCAGCCGACGACCAACCTGTAGCACAAGATAAATCACAGAAAAGTGCTGTCTTTGGTGGCGGCTGTTTCTGGTGTATGGAGCCACCCTTTGAACAACTGGAAGGGGTGATCGATGTGAAGGCCGGATACAGTGGCGGCGATGAAAAAAACCCCACTTACGAACAGGTATCCAGTGGTCGGACCGGACATATTGAATCTGTTCGGGTTGTCTATGATCCCGAAAAGATAACCTTTAAAGAATTGCTCGATACCTTTTGGCGCTATATTGACCCCACCGATCCAGGGGGGCAGTTTGCCGATCGTGGCGATCATTATAAAACGGCAATTTTTTACAGCGATCCGGAGGAAAAAAAGATCGCCGAGCAATCCCGGGCCGAACTGGCAGCCTCAGGCGTTTTCAACAGGCCGATTGCAACAGCGATTGTCCCTGCCAAACCTTTTTACCCCGCTGAAGAGTACCATCAGGATTATTACAAGAAAAATGTCAGTCATTACGAGGCATATAAGGTTGGCTCCGGTAGAGCCGGGTTTCTGGAAAGAACCTGGAAAGAGCAACCCAAGAAGAAAAAGTTCGTCAAGCCTTCAGACGAAGAATTGCGTTTACAGTTAACCCCAATACAATATGAGGTGACCCAGAAAAATGGGACCGAGCGTCCTTTTGAGAATATCTACGAAGCCAACAAGAAGGCCGGTATTTATGTCGACATCGTTTCCGGTGAGCCGCTTTTCAGCTCTCTTGATAAGTTTGATTCGGGAACAGGATGGCCAAGTTTTAGTAAACCCCTGGTGGCAGAAAACGTGGTTGAAAAAAAAGATATACAGTTTCTGATGGTGCGTACCGAGGTGAGAAGCGCAGCTGCAGATTCACATCTCGGCCATGTCTTTGATGATGGTCCTCCCCCTACCGGTTTGCGGTATTGCCTGAATTCTGCGGCACTCAAGTTTATCCCGGTAGAGGAGCTTAAGGCCAAAGGCTATGGAGAGTTTCTCCCGTTGTTTCAATAATTGTTCAAGGAGTATTTAACGGACGCAGGGTGGAGGCTCATTTTCCATTGAGGATATCTTCCACCCTTTTTCCTTCGACCTTGGTGGCGAAGATCTTTTCAAGAAGGGGCGTTACCTGCTTGGCATGTTCTTCGCTGAGGAGAAAACCCGGCAATGGTTTTGCCGTGAGGGTTTGCATCCGGGCCTGCATGATCTGGGTGGAACTCAGATGGTCTGCGATCTCTCGAAATTCACTGATGTCGAGGAGGGCCGGGAGTACGTCCAGCATATTTCCCCAATATTCCTTTTGACCAAGATGCTCGATGAGCTGGGTTACGGCTGTTGCCGCCTCGAAATAAAAATCGTCGACCAGGGCGGGTTGAATGGCCGAGCACGTTTTTTGGGAGACGAAGAGCCGGCAACCAAAGGGGCGGACAGAATAGATACTGCAGAGGCCCTTGTCGAGAAAGGGGCAGATAGCAGAATTGTGCTGGTCGGCAGGATCGGCATCTTTGCCCTCAAGGCAGGCTGAGGCAAAATCGTTGGTGGTCATCTTCGGCGGGGTGTGGGGTCGTGGCGAGGCGAGTTTTTCCGCCATCCAGAGGGCCATGTCTTCCGCTATAATAAAGCGTAGTATTGCCTCTCCTTCCAGAGCTGTGATGGTCACATTTTGTGTGCAGCAACCACTGCATCCCTTCTGGCAGGCCTTGTCCAGGTCCCTGCTCCACTGGTCGAAGACATCATATATAGATGTTAAAATCTGTTGTTTCATTATCGCTTAGCCTCCTGTGCCTTGTTGTGCGAGAAGAGCAAGGATAGCATATCGAAAAAATTTGCCAACAAAAACAAGAATTGAGAAACGGAAAAAGCTGACCCGGAAAATGCCGGCAATAAGACATAAGGGGTCACCGATCACCGGCAGCCAACTTAAAAGCAGCGACCATGTGCCATATTTTCCATACATCTTTTGCGCTTTCGCCAGCTGCCCATCACTGATGCGAAGGATGGTTTTAATGAAAAAATCAGCGCCCCAGATGCCGATCAGATAGGTTGTGCAGGCACCAAGAAAATTGCCAAATGTTGCAGTAATGACAACATCTGGGAGAGAAAATCCCTGAAGGACCATGACAATCAGCAACCACTCGGAACCGATGGGCAGAATTGTTGACGCAAGGAAGCTGAGAAGAAAAAGCAGCGACAGGCTGGGGGTGGTGAATGTGGTGAAGAGGGAGGGGAATATATCCATGAGCCTGTTTATTGAGTGTCTTTTTGCCCTATATCTTCGTTATATATAAAAAATAATCCTCGTAATATCGAATATATGACTCCGGTTATTTTTTACCCATGTCTCGATCTTGAACAAAAATCCTACTAAATCAACAGACTCATCCTTGAGACAGAGAGTATTCGAAAAGAAATCAGATGGCAAGAATACCTTCGGAGAAGCTCTTTGGCAGCTATTGCCGATTGCAGGGGGCTTGAAAACTGATTATGCTTATCCAATTAGTTTTCAAGATAAAATTGATTATATACGAGGTTAACTTGACAAGGTTACCAGCGAAATTGATATTGTTTTTTCTTCCGTTGGTTCTGCTCAATGGATTGATGTGTTGTTTGGCTGAGGGAGGAGAAAACAAGGCTTTTGTGCAATGGATTGAGGGTTTCTATCCCGAGGCACAAAGAGAAGGGGTTAGCCGAGCTACTTTAGAGAAGGCTTTCGCCGGGGTGACGGAACCTGATGCCGAGGTCCTTGAAAAAGCGAATTACCAGCCGGAGTTTACCACCGAAATATGGGATTATTTGGATGCCCGGGTTAATCCCTTATCCATCAATAAGGGTGAGAAAAAGGGGAGGTATTATGCCCAGACTCTTGCCGACGTTGAAAAGAAATTTGGCGTCGAACAATCGGTGTTGCTGGCCATCTGGTCGATGGAATCGAATTATGGCGCTATCCTCGAAAACCAGGACCGACTGCATTATGTCCCCCGGGCCCTTGCCACGCTTGCTTTCGGCGATCCAAAAAGACAAAAATTTGCTCGTGCCCAGTTGATTGCCGCACTGAAAATTCTCCAGGCCGGGGACATTGCGAGGGAGCAGCTGAACGGATCATGGGCTGGAGCCATGGGCCACACGCAGTTTATTCCCACCAGCTATCTGGCCTATGGCGTCGATATGGATGGCAATGGTCGTCGAGATATCTGGAATTCCATCCCTGATGCCCTGGCCACTGCAGCTAACCTTTTGCATAAGAATGGTTGGCGAACAGGTAAAACCTGGGGCTACGAAGTCGTTCTCCCCGCAAAAGGAGAACAATTTGAGGGGCAGACGAAGACTCTCGCCGAGTGGCAAAAACTTGGCTTTAAACGACCATCCGGCCAGAGCTACCCCTGGCCGGATGATAATGCTGTGCTTAAAATTCTCGCTGGAACAACAGGGCCTACCTTTCTGATGATGAAGAATTTTTATGTCATCAAACGCTATAATAATTCCGATTCCTATGCCCTGGCCGTGGGGCTCCTCGCCGATCGGCTGGCAGGCTGGGACAGCGGTTTAGTTCAACCATGGCCAAGACCTCCAGGTTCCCTTGGTATTGAAGAAAAGATCGAACTACAGGAACGGCTGCAACGGCTCGGGTTTTATTCCGGAGAAATTGATGGTCGTCTGGGCGATGGTACAAAAGATGCCATCAGGCTGTTTCAGATCCAGGCCGGGTTGCCTGAGGATGGTGTTCCATCGCAGCAACTTCTTCAAGCCTTGCGCAAATAAATGCCTATTCTCGGACAAGCTCCTTAGGGGGCCGATGAAATGGCCGGTTGACTTACGATCATGTGCAAATATCGTCGCTGTTGATGCGATGTGCGCAAACCTTGGTACTACATCCTGCAAAAATAAGTTCTCCATCCTTTCACCAAAATTTGCTAGTCTTCCCTGCTTATAAAAGTAATAGGAGCAGGAAAGACTAGCAAAACCTGCAGCAAGAATTTTCATCATTATCTTTAGCCTCTTTCCGGCTACTTTTTTTGTTTTGGAAAAAACAATTTGTTTCAAAATACTTACCACCCGTCTTTTGCCGTTTGCCAAGGTTTAATTTTTTCGACTTATGCTGTGCTCGTAAAATTTAACCTGGCGGTCGCCAGAATTGGACTGTGCTAGGAAAGCAAAAAAGAATATACTGAATTGCTTAAAAGATACAATGTGGCACTCAGTTTGCACATGACCTCCTACAGAGTGGTGTACGTCCAAGGGGAGCCCCGGCGTTCAAGAAAAGCCGGCTTCACTAACTAAAAACCCAGGAGGGTAGTATGAAAACAGTTGTAATTGCAGTAAGTTTAGGCATCCTGATGAGCAGCAGTTGTTTTGCTGACGATCATGATGACCGTCATCATCGTGATTATAGCGCTGATCGGTATATCCAAATGTCAGCTAATCCGGCACCATCGGTGCTTGGAGAATCAGTGAAATTGCAGTGTGTTGCCAAAGGAGATTGGCGATCTCGTTTGGTTTCAGCAACAATCGAAATCAATAATGCGGGGGGAAGCAGAGTCGTAACAGGTGCTAGGATGGCGATTGATGGCATGACCGCCAGTTACGATTACATCATCCCTGAAGGTGAAGAATTTGGTAATTGGAAATTCAATTGCGAAATTAAGGATTGGTCTCATCGAGCCAGAAGTACCTCCACGTTTGCTGTTATAGATTCTCCTGTTGTTGATCCGCCTCCGGTTGTTGATCCACCGGATGTCGACCCGCCACCAGTAGTCGACCCACCGCCGGTAGTCGACCCGCCACCCGTTGTCGATCCACCGCCTGTAGTTGATCCACCGGTGGAAGGACCAATTGCTGCCCACAACGCCATAACTGAGTACAATGGACCCGAAACCTGTATTGGTTGTCACCAAACTGAGGCAACAGAGATGCTGCAAAGCCTGCATATGCAATGGTCCGGGCCAACTCCTGATCTGACCAATACCAATGGCGAGGCCTTGGGCAAAGGTGTCGGCGGAATCAACACCTTCTGTACCTATGCCATGTCTTCCAAAGCGGCTTGCTTCTCCTGTCATGTCCGTGCTGACGGTAACGCGCCGGATCCAGTGCAGGCTAAGGATGTCGATTGTTTAATGTGCCATAATGATACCTATCAGCGCACATTTGTCACCGACCCGAACAATACCGAAACCGTAACGAACGTTCTCGGCGAAGTCAAAACCTATGTTTTTGGCAAGGTCGATGGTCAGGGTAACTATACAACCGTTCCTGATTATGCAAAAATGCCTGAAGGCACCAATATGGTTAATATTGCCCGAACAGTCCATCTGCCGACCAAACAATCCTGTCTGCGCTGTCATGCCAAAGCTGGCGGTGGGGATTGGACCAAGCGTGGTGATATGGGGATGAACTCAGCCAATGCGACCGTTGCTCAGGATGTCCATCTGGCAAAAGATGGCGCTGACCTTTCCTGCACCAGCTGTCACTCTGCCCTCAACCATAAGATTGCTGGACGAGGTATTGACCTGCGAGCGACAGAGGCTGCGGCTCCTACCTGCCAGGCTTGTCACACCACTGCACCCCATTCAAGTGCTACTTTGAACAGACATGCCCAGGGCCAGGTAAGTTGCCAGGTTTGTCATATCCGTGAGTTTGGTAAGGGTGGTGCAACGGAGATGTCCAGAGACTGGAGTAATCCGGTTTGGAACGCAGGCTTTTGTTCCGGTCAGGGCGGCTTTGTTGGCGAAGAAATAAAACAAGTGAATGTCAAGCCTGAGTATGTTTGGTTTGATGGTACATCTTATGTTTACAATGTTGGTGAAACCATCTCTCCCGATCCGCAGACTGGTGTCTATCACATGGCCAAAGCAAACGGCAAACCTTTTGACGGCAAATCGTATATCGTACCGATTAAAAGACATTTCTCATCCATGCCGTTGCATGAGAGTGGTAAGATCATTCCACCGGCAATTATGTGGATGTTTATGACCGGTGATTTTGATATTGCTGTGCAAAAAGGAATGCAAGAGCAGGGTATGTCCGGCAATTACTCGATCGTCGAAGCCGATGCCGAGATGCTCATCACCCATGGTGTTGATCCGAAAGAGAAAGCACCTTCCTGTACCGAGTGCCATAATGGCACTGGAGCAACTCCTGATGGAGCTGGTATAGTTCCTTTTGATTCGCTGGGATATCATAATGTACCGGCAGCGGTTCGCTCATGTACCCTTTGTCATGAAAAGAAAAGTGCATCCTTTGAAAGCATGCATCAAACCCATCGGAGCAGAAATGTCTCCTGCAGCAGTTGTCATACATCAGAGCCAACAGGCCTGGTTAAAGCACAGAGTTCATTGTGCAGCAGCTGTCATGAAAGAAAATCATGGTACAGCGAAGGACATAAAAAGCATGTCGTTGATAAACACATAGCATGTATCAAGTGCCACACGTTTTCATAATATCTTGATACTCTGAAGTACAAAAAGATGTGCCCGTAAGGGTGCATCTTTTTTTTTGTACTTTGTTTGGGGCCGCTATTTGTTAAAAAGAAAAAAACTGGTGTTAAAACGTATAGATGTGACAATATTTAACCTTCCATCAAGGCTGCTTCAACAGCGAATCGCTCGTCACTGCGATGATGGGTGGCATTGCTGGATTTTCCTTCAAACCAGCCGAAGCGATCGGCATTGCACTGGTCAAAATCAGCGACATATGGCTTAATATCGATCACTGGTGTCTGGTCGAGAATATCGATTCCCTGAAGAATCACTCTGGAACCCGATATTGCCTTCAGCCGCATAATGGAGAGACCAACAGGATTGGGTCGTTTTGGCGAGCGGGTGGCGAAGATGCCATGCAGTTTGGTATCGAGAAACGGTTTGACTATCAGGTCATGGCCAACAATTTTATGCAGGTGGGAGAGAACAATGACATGGGAGAATCCCTCAAGATCTTTCAGCCCTGCACTGAACTCGGGTAATACCTCGATGTAGCCTTCAACATCTTTGCCGCCGATTGGTTGAATCGGCATTCCTTTGACTTCTTTATAGGGCGTTCTGAAATAGCCAATTGGTGAATAGGTAATGTCCATAACTAAAATTCCTTTTAAAATTAATCACTTTGTTCTTGTTGTAGCTTATAGCAATATTGCGCAAACGCTAATCCATAAAAAGAAGCAATTTCAATAATGCCTGCTCCGCTCATCAATAATGGATAACCACACGGGCTCAAATTGGCGCCAGTATGACTGAGCAACCTTCTCGCCTTTTTCAGTGAGTTGTACTTTGTCGCAATTTTTGGAATTACCGCGAAAGAAGATAAGGGGCTGAGTGAAATTGTGATTCATCTCTGCGATAAGATCACGGGCATGTGCTGCATCTAATCGAGATGTCTTGGCAGCCAATTCCACGGATCCCAGCGCTTTAATTTCATTAAGTAAAACCGCCTTTCGGTAGCCCAAGTAAGCCCCGGGTTCCATTTCTATGATGACACAGCAATCAGGTGGTCTCATGCAACCCTTTCTCATAATAATTTCCTCCTTCACGATGTTTTAGCATCTTATATTTATTTGGATTAGACACTGCGTTTGGTGAGGGGGTTATGTCTCACCGACATCATAGAGCCGCTGGAATGCCGATGCTTTAAAGACAGCAATGAGTTCCCGGCCTAGTCGGATATCCATTTCCTCCATTGACTGGGGGACGATTTCAGCAATAAGGGTATTGCCACCGCAATCAAGCTCGACGCCGACCAGCCAATCGATTTCATAAGTTTTGCGAACGATGCAGGGCAGCATATTGCGGGCGCTTGTCGCCTCGGGATGCTTTTTGAACATCAAAATATCCCGGCTGTTCAAGGCGAATTGACCTGCGCCGCGATTTTCAGTCTTGACCAGCATCAGGGTAATGCCGCCCCAGCTATAGCTCATGAGCTTGCCGAGATCCTTCGGTGATTCCAGCTGCAACAGGTTGGTATAGCCTCGCCCGCCGCTGCCGAGGCTGGTGCGAGCCAACTCTTCGGTCGACAGCTGTTGGTCCACACGCCCCTGTTTCATGATGATGACCTCTTCCGTCATCATGCGCATTTCATGCAGGCTGTGGCTGATAAAGAGCATGGGGATGGAAAATTCGGCAAAAACCCGCTGCAGGTATGGAATGATCTGGTATTTCAGCGTGCCATCCAGGCCGGAAAGCGGTTCATCGAGCAAAATAAGATGGGGGCAGGCAAGGATGGTTCTGCCCAGCGCCACCCGCTGACGTTCCCCGCCGGACAGTTTTGTCACATGGCGATCAAGGAGTTGATCAATCTGGAGCACCTTCAATAGCTGGTCGGGATCGATGGTTCTTTCCTTCACCGGTATTCTGTTCAAGCCGTAAAACAGGTTTTTCTTGACACTCATATGTGGAAAAAGATGGGAGTGTTGAAAAACCACGCCAACTCTTCTTTTTTCCGGCGGGAGGTTGATCCTTGCTTTATGGTCAAAAAGCGTCAGTCCATTGAGGGTAATACGTCCTTCGTCGGGCTGCAGCAGGCCGGCTAGCATATACATTAGTGTTGACTTGCCACTCCCCGATGGGCCGAAGACGCCGCATTTCTTGGAGTCGAGAGAAAATTGGACCCGGCATTGAAATTCAGAAAAACTCTTTTTTACATCAACTTCCAAAAACATACCCTATCTCCTCGCCAAGGTTCGATTAGCCGCTTCGCCGACGAACAGCACGACAAAAGAGAGAAGGATGGAGACCATACAGAGCGACAGGGCCATGCTGTCGCCGCCAGGGGTACTGGTGTATTGATATATGGACAGCGGAATGGTTTGGGTCACCCCGGGAATATTGCCGGCCAAAACAATGGTCGCCCCGAACTCGCCAAGGCTTCGGGCAAACATCAGGGACATGCCGGCCAGGATGGCCCGGCTGCAGAGTGGGATGGTGATGGTGAAGACGGTGTCCCACCATTTTGCTCCGAGAGTCCTGGACGCCTGGAGATACTGTTTTTCAATACCTTCCAGGCCGATACGGATAGACCGGACAAGAAGCGGAAAACCGACAACGGCTGAGGCGATCACGGCACCCCGCAGGGTGAAAATAATACTGATACCAAAGGAATCGAGGAATTGGCCAAGCCAGCCGTGTCGACCTAAGAGCAGGAGCAGGAGATAGCCGGTAACAACTGGTGGTAGAACGAGCGGCAGGTTGACGAGCCCTTCAAGGACCGCCTTGCCGCGCATTTCTGTCATAGCCAGCGCATAGGCAACGGCAAAACCCAGAGGCAAGGTAACTACCGTAGCGGTTACAGCCACCTGTAGAGACAACTTAATTGCCATATAATCATTTGGGGTAAGGGACAACATATCCTCTTCCTGCTCCTTTGTAGATGGAGGTTAATTAATTGTTCGGTTCAAAACCGTATTGTGTCAAAATAGCTTTTGCTTCCGGAGTCTTGATGTAGTCATAAAAAGCTTTCGCCAAATCATTTTTTGCACCAGTCGTCGTCAGGGCAATCGGGTAAGAGACACGATTATAGAGATCCTGAGGTACGGTAAAGAGGATTTTCGCCTGTTTGGCCAGAAGCGCATCGGTCTTATAGACGAAAGCACCGTCTACTTCGCCGCGGTCAGCATAGATTAGAGCCTGACGGACATCCTTGGCCATGACCAGTTTCTTGGCCTGTTCCAATTCTGCATATACCCCAGCGGCCACCATGGCCTGTTTGGCATACTGACCAGCGGGGACGCTCTGTGGCGTGCCGAGAGCTATACGGTCAAGACCGATGAGTTTTTTCAGGTCAAGATCGGTTGCTTTTGTTTCGCCGACAAACACCAACTGGTTAAAGGCAAAAATACGATCGGTGCCTGTGGCGATCAGATTTTTTTCGAGCAGGTATTTCATCCACTTGGGATTTGCTGAAACATAGATATCTGTTGGCGCTCCTTGCTCAATTTGTTTTGCCAGACTGCCGGAAGATGCATAGTTTGGCAAGAATGCAGCATCGGCATGTTTCGCCGAAAAATCGGCCACCAGCTGGTTGAAGACATCAGTCATACTGGCGGCAACTGACAGGTTAATGGTTTGCGCCTGAACGGTGACAACGGCGCAGATCTGCAAGAGCAGAACAGTGAACAATATTTTCAATTTCATGAGTGACTCCCTTGTTTAATATGATTGATTTAATAGTTTATTAGATTGCTCTCACGCAGTAGCCAGGAGGACATCGGATGCTTTAATGATCGCTGACATTTCTTGATCAACGACAATTGCCATCCGTTTGACGCTGGCTGAGGTGATGATCGAAGTAACTGTGCTGCCACCTGGCAGAGCGATAGTTATTTCGTCATTGACTGCACCCGACACCACACTTTTGACAATGCCGGTAAGTATATTGCGGGCCGATATAGCCGCAGGATCTATCTTGCTGCCGAGAAGTACGTTTGATGCTTTGACGATGGCCATCACTTCCTTGCCCACTTCAAGTCCCAGTCGCTTTACTGAGTTGTCGGTAATGACCGAATTGACCATATCTCCTCCTTTGAGTTGAATCGTAACCACACTGTTGACGACGCCTTTCTCAATACTCTGTATTTGTCCGAGCCATACATTACGAGCACTTAAGTTCATTTCTATTCTCCTGAGTGTTTTTAGGGCTTGTAGAGCTTCTTTGGGGCCATTGGCAAAAAATTCCATAAACTGAGCAAATTCTTTTTGCAGTGCATCTGCCTGTTTCAATAAATTTTTCCCTTCTTCCGTCAGGACTGATCCACCACCGCCACTTCCTCCTGTGCGCTTTTCCACCAAGGGATAGGGCAACAGATTATTGATCTGATCCAGTTTCTGCCAGGCAGATTTATATTGGATGCCTAAAGATTGGGCTGCACTGTTAATTGAGCCTGTTCGCTCAAGCGCTTTCAAAAGCAAAATTGCTGGCTTGTCGACGGACCAACCCATTAATTCATGAATAATGTTTTGTGATGTCGTTGTTTGTTTTGTCATCTTTCTTCCACCTGTAAAAAAAATGAAATTGTTTCAGAGAGCGATCACGTTATGTTGATTTGACACAACGAATAACAAAAACTGTTACTGACTGCAACGCAAAATACAGGCCAAATGTTGAAATTTATAATTTCAAGGCCGGATATGATCTGCTAATAGATTGAATATATTTGCAAATATTGGAATATGTAAAACGACTGGAGGAACGGACGGACAACGAATAGTCCTCTTGCAAAGGCAATGATCGACTGAATGGCTGTTGGAGTAAGCGACAATAGTGTCGTGACCAGACAAATATTACACAAATTTGTCTGGTCTCAGAGTGTAACCAAAGTAATTAACCAAAGGCACTTACTGCCGATAAGCCACGCCAGAATCAGGTTGCTGTTCTTCTATAGAGTCCCCTCTCTTTTTATTTTGTTTACAGTGGGTTACTTCGTTGCTAAGGTTCCTCTATGAGCGTTTTTAAATGAGGGAAGCGATCAATAAATGCAGTAGTTACATTAAACCGTTAGAGCGATAAGCTGGAGTCTGGAGAAAATACCATGTCAGGAAAAGTTGTGATCGATCAAGATGAGTGTATCGGCTGTGAGGCTTGTGTAGAGGCCTGTCCTACAGTGTTTGCTTTTGATAGTGAGGCGGAAAAGGCCAGCGTAATTGATGGGGCCGATGAGTCTGTTGACTGCGTTGAGGAAGCAATTGCTTCCTGTCCTGCGGAATGTATTAGCCGGGAGTAAAAGCGCTTCGCGCTTCGGTGGCTGGGCTGAAAAAAAAACGCCATTTAAGCCCCGACGCCGAAGCGGACATCGACTCATCGAAAGCTCGTTAATTTTTGTTAAAAGACCAGAAATCAGGACAAAACATGGCGAGAAAGGGAATGAGTTCCAGTCGTCCGATAAGCATATCAAGAATAAAGATAATCTTGGTTGCCGGATGGAGAAAGCCAAACGAACCCATTGGTCCGATTTCACCAAAGCCGGGGCCGACATTGCCTAAAGTCGCTGCTGTTCCAGCGAGGCCAATAGCTGCATCATGTTCAATCATGGTCACCACCAGCCCGGAAAAAATCATAAAAAAGATATAGAAAAGCAGGAAACTGATCATCTGCCGCTGGATATCGTCCTGGACCGTCACTCCACCCAATTTAATTGGCAATATTGCTCTCGGGTGAACGAGTTGATCGATTTCTCGTTTGAGAAATTTGCCGGCAAAATAGACTCGAACGACCTTGATACCCCCACCTGCCGAGCCGGCACATCCACCGATCAGCATCATGGCAAAGAGTGTCGCCTGGGCCGGCACCGCCCAGAGGGCGAAGTCGGCCGAGGAAAAGCCGGTTGTGGTTACAATGGAAAGAATCTGGAAAATACTGTCCCGAAGACTGTCGGAAAATGTGCTGGCTTCGTGGTAAAAAAGGAAAAAGCAAAGCAGAAGAGAAGAGAAACTTATGATGGTCAGATAAAACCGGAATTCTTCGTTACCAAACAGTGCCTTGAATTTCCCTTTGATAAAAAATTTATATTGCAGGGCAAAGTTCGCACCGGCAAGGAGCATGAAAAGGCTGATAATCCAGGTGACACTATTATTTTGGTAGCCCATGATGGATTGAGGGTGGGGGGAAAATCCACCTGCGGCCATGGTTGTCAGTGAGTTGCAGATTGCATCAAAGAAAGGCATGCCAGCCAGGGTTAAGAGAAGTATCTGGAGAACGGTGAGAAGCAGGTAAATAAGCCAAAGTGCCTTGGCCGTATGCGCAATACGCGGGGTAATTTTTTCTTCACTGGGGCCTGGTGCCTCGGCGAAAAAAATTTGTCGGCCGGCAACCCCGAACTGGGGCAAAATAGCGACAAACAAGACGATGATGCCCATGCCGCCAAGCCATTGGGTGAGGCTGCGCCAGAAAAAAAAGGCTTTTGGGTAGAGGGAAAAATCAGTAAGAATCGTCGCTCCCGTTGTGGTAAAGCCGGAGACGGCTTCAAAGTAGGCATCAAGAGGATGCAGGCCAAAAAACAGGTAAGGAAGTGCACCAATGGCGGCCACGACGACCCAGGTCAGGGTGACGATCAAGAGGCCATCGGTGCGCCTGAGCAGGTCAAAATTTCGATAGAGTCGGCCATACCAGCGGCAGAGAAAGCCGAGAGTCAGGGAACAGACCGAGGCGAAAATAAAAGCATAGGCGGCGAAATATTCCTTTTCTATACCGGCAAAAGCGGCCGGGAGGAGAATAACGCCTCCGAAGGCAAGAAGAATTATGCCGAGAGCGCTGGCGATTAGAGGGAGTTTCATCGGAAAAAGAATTCCTTTATTTTGTCAGAATCTTCTTTCATGGCAAAGATTTTTAACAGGTCCTTCGGCAGAAGTGAGGTCATGCCGTTGGGGATGAGAACCTCATGCCCTCTAATGATGACACCGATAATTGCATTGGCTGAGAGCTTGAGGTTTCTGATTTGTATTTCCTTGAAGGTGTCGGGCAGGGTAAGCCGCAAAACTTCGCCCTTACCACCTTCAATGAGGGCGAGGACATCCACATCATGGACCTTTAAACGGTTTAACACCTCTGTCAGGGCGGATGCCTTGGGCGAGACGACGACATCAATCCCCACATGTTCAAAAAGCTGGTAATTCTGAATGTTTCCGACCCTTGTTACAATCCTTTTTGAGCCTAGTTGCTTCATTAAAAGGGAACAAAGGAGGTTCTTCTCGTCATTGTCTGTTGTGCAGATACAGACATCAGCTTCGGCAATGGACTCACTTTGCAACAGTTCGAGATCAGTACCATTGCCCTGTAGAACCAGGGTTTTTTTAAGTGAATTGGCAAGCATGGCACATCGTTCCGGGCTCTGTTCGATGAGCTTTATCTTTTTGTCGGTTCGCTCAAGTTTTTCAGCCAGCATGAAACCAACGCTGCCGCCTCCGATAATCGAAACGCTCTTTACGTGTTTGTCATGTTTGAAAAAATCCGCTGCCAGGATATCGAGGGCCGGGCTGAGACCAATAAAAAACACCTTGTCATCAAGTTGGATAACGGTGGAACCGTTAGGTATAAAGAGTTTACTCTCCCGGGTTATGCCGGGGATGAGCACGTCTTTTGGGAAACCGCAGTCCATGATTGAGGTATTGATCAAACTGGAACCCTCTTTGATCCGATATTCAAAGAGTTTCGCTTTGCCACCGGCCAGATATTCAACATCAAGTGCTTCCGGCACTGAAATAATACGAAAAATATCCTGGGTGAGTAGTTTTTCCGGCCAGATAATGGAATCTATATCATACTTTACATGATAGCGATCATGAGTGGGAGAGGAAAAGTTTTTATAGAGAGAAGCCTTATTTATAAAGCAGATTGTTTCAGTGTCGGCAACTTTTTTGATTGTCCAGCAGGCGACAATATTTGCTTCATCGAGGAGAGAACAGGCAATAAAGAGGTCGGATTTTTTTGCCTCGATTTTCTCCAGAATAGCCAGGTCACCACCACTTCCCTCGACGATTCTTACATCAAGGTTACCAAACTTCTCTCCCAGCTCGCCAGGTTCATGAAGGATGGTGATATTATGCTGCTGATGAAGCCGTGAGGCCACCAGATAGCTCATTTCTGTCGTTCCGTAGATCAGGATTTCCATAGATATATTACAATGGTGAATTGAACCAGCAGTAGCCTAATTGTTTACTAGGCTTACTGACGGATTTCGGCAAAAGAAGCAGTTGTGAGAGCCGCAAGGTCGGCGGGGTTGAGTTCTATTTCAAGTCCTCTGCGACCTGCACTGACAAAGATAGTGGGGAAATCATTAGCCGAACTGTCGATCACAGTCAATAATCTTTTTTTCTGGCCCAGCGGGCTGACGCCTCCAAGGACATAACCGGTAGTCCGTTCCACCTGGTCTTTGTCGGCCATTGCCGATTTTTTTGCGCCTACCTCTTTGGCAATGAGCTTCATACTGAGCATCGACGATACCGGGATGACGGCCACCGCCAGGCTACCGGAATCAAGCTGAACGACCAGGGTTTTGTAGACTCTTTCTTCGGCAATACCAAGTTTTTCGGCCGCTTCTTTGCCATAAGAATCATTGCTGGGATCATGGCTGTATTGGTGAATTTTGTAGGAGATTTTTTTCTTTTTTGCTGCGTTGATAGCTGGTGTCATGGTTCTGATGTAAGTGCAGTTTATGATTTGTTGCGGTCTCTTCAACAATTGTTTTTCGTTTCTGGGGTTTTCTTCGGATCGATATCGGTTTCATCCAACACTACGCCGGTGCCACAGCAGTCGGGACAGTCTTCCCAGGTGAGCATAAATCTGCTGGCCCCTCCAAAATAGGAGGTTTGGCCAGAGCCACCGCAACCGGGGCAGGGTGTGTGTTGTTTTTTGGGGGACGATTCTTTGTCTTCGGTCATTGTCATCAGTCCGATTGTGTTGTGTACGTTTTCTTTGCTGGTTTACGAGGACCACCTAATGGTCAAGGATATGGACGACGATTGACTATACCATGGTGTTTCTTTTCAAACCAGCAATGTGATGAAGATTTAAGAAGAGTTTTGCAGGAATGAAGCCTTGTGAGTATGATGGAGCAAGTGCATCTTTGTTCAATTGTTGATCTTTTTATTATAAGAACGGGAGGAAATAGCGGATGGTTAAAATAGCAAAAGAAAAACAACATTATATAACGTTGATATTGGTTTTTTCAATGTTGTTTTTCAGCGGTTGTTCCAGCACTTATTACAGTGCTATGGAAAAAGTGGGCATACACAAACGGGACATTATGGTGGACCGGGTTGAAGCTGCACGGGATTCTCAGGCGGATGCCCAGGAGCAATTTAAATCCGCGCTTGAGCAATTTGATTCGGTGGTGAAACTGCAAGAGACAGACCTGAAAAAGGCCTATGAAAAACTCAATAATGAATATGAAGAGAGTTCAGAGGCTGCCAGGGAGGTTTCAGTCCGCATTGAAAAAGTCGAGTCAGTGGCCGACGATCTTTTTGACGAATGGCAACAGGAACTGACAGAGTATCAGAATAAACAACTGCGCAAATCCAGCGAACAAAAACTAAAACAGACCCAGAAGCGATATAAAGAGATGCTGGCCAGTATGCACCGGGCAGAGGCCAGTATGGATCCGGTTTTGAAAATATTCAGAGATAATGTCCTGTTCTTGAAACACAATCTCAATGCCCAGGCGATTGGCTCTCTGCAGTCTGAATTTGCCAATCTTAAGGGCGAGATCGATGTACTTATACGAGAGATGAATGCTGCCATTAAGTCATCTAATTCATTCATCGCCGATATAAAATAGTTTTCATCCTGAAACGTGGCATTTTATTTTAAATTGAGGCGTTCGATAAATTTAACCACAGGCATATATTCGATATTCCGAGGATTAAATTTTGAGAACAACGAAGAGTTAGGATAAAAGGGCCGTTTCAGGATGAAAACTAAAATAGCTTCGACTCAAAGAGGCTTTGCCTCTTTTGGACAGGCAGGAGGGTGAAACCGATGCGTTGGAAAACAGGGCGAAGAAGCAGTAACGTTGAAGACAGAAGAAGCGTCCGCATGACAGGGCGCAAGCTTAAAGGCGGTGGCATTGGCATTATCCTGCTGGCTCTGGTGGGGATGTACTTTGGCATTGATCCTTCGGTGATTCTCAACTCGAATCTGGTTGATGGAGGAGGGCAGCAGTCGTCAACCCGGATCAGCCCGGAAGAGGATCGCCTTGCCGACTTTGTCT
The DNA here is from genome assembly GCA_963677465.1 of uncultured Desulforhopalus sp. GTDB lineage: Bacteria > Desulfobacterota > Desulfobulbia > Desulfobulbales > Desulfocapsaceae > Desulforhopalus_A. The sequence continues at coordinate 5,692,680 of OY781976.1, forward strand.
CGGTGGTACTGGCCGACACCGAGGACACCTGGGAGGTGATTTTTCGGGAAGCGGGTGGTACCTACGAGAAGCCAAAATTGGTGCTCTTTACTGGGGCGGTACAGTCGGCTTGCGGCTACGCGAAGTCTGCAACCGGACCATTTTACTGTCCGGCTGATAGAAAGGTTTATATTGATTTAGGCTTCTACCGTGAGTTGAAAGATAAACTCAATGCGCCGGGAGATTTTGCTCAGGCCTACGTTATCTCCCATGAAATTGGTCATCACGTCCAAAATCTCCTCGGCATAAATGGTAAGGTTCAGGCCAAAAGGGCCAGCCTGTCAACGACAGACTACAATAAACTGTCCGTTAAATTAGAACTGCAGGCCGACTGCTTTGCCGGAGTCTGGGCAAACCATGCCAATCGGGTCCGTAATATCCTGGAACCTGGGGATGTTGAAGAGGCCCTCAATGCGGCAAGTATGATCGGTGATGATACTCTGCAGAAAAAATCCAAAGGCTATGTTGTGCCCGATTCCTTCACCCACGGCAGCTCGAAGCAGCGGGTCCGCTGGTTTCGTGAGGGTTTGGATGGCGGAGATATTCGTCAGTGTAATACCTTTAAGTAATTGTTGGTTGTTTAGTAGCAAAACCTACCGTAAACGAGTAGCCTCGTGGCATAGAATCAGATATGTCCCAACCGGGGGGCAGGAAGCTCGCAAACGTTAGGATGAAAACCGATTCAAGCGTATCAGTGCCTTACAGAGAATTGTTGTTCATTCTCTGTTAATTCTGCCTTGAGACCTTGGGGGGTACATAAAAAATAAACTGAATAAATGGCACTTATGCCCTTGTGGGGCGCCGGATGTTTGCATATCTCAAACAAAACAGGCAGGAGAAATCATGACGCATTATCTTCAGGCTTTCAGACCGCGTGAGAACGATCCATTTACAGTGCTTGTGGCGAAAAAAGAGGACCTTATTGGCAATGACAGTACCACTATCAAGAAGTCGAAAGAGAAGGTGGTTCCTTTTGCCGATGTCTGCAACATCATTTTTGGTGGTGGATTGTTATTTCAGACCATGACGCCACATGAAATGAATATGCATTCGCTGGGTGAGCGGTTGACTCGCTTTGCCACACGTCCTTTCTCTGCTCCCCCTTTGCTTGATTTTGTGGCTGTTACCAAAGAGTTGCTTGCCGGGCATGAACCTGAATCGAGTGAGCAATCCAAACGATTTTATCAAAATGGCGGTCATTCACCAGCAGCTTTCCGCGTGCTTCAAGGCTATGGCGATGATGTTATTGTTTCAAGTGAGCGTACGCATTTTGTTGGAGATGTCATGCTTCTCGGGACATTTATTGAGATGGCTAAAACCTTTAATAGGTTTGGTGAAAGCAATTCCTTCAATCTGGATTTCGTCGGCGAATTGTCCCAGGCACGGCGCACAATCGAAGCCGAGGCAGGTGTTATTTCGGTTTTTCATGAGGATTATCGTCCTTTGATATTGACGATGCCATACTATGACGGCAACCACTGGCATCAGTCCACGCCTGTTCTCATGCAACCAGGTGATGTGGTGTGGAACACAAGCGGCGAAGCCATTTATCTTTTGAATGAATTCACAACCTATAATCCTAAAATAGGATCCATGACCGCAGTGCCGAACCGCACCTTTGTTAAAACAAGCGGCAGCAGCTATAGTGCCACAACGCTGGTCGGTTATGGGAAAAACATGCACAGAATTTTACATTGCGGTAGACGAGCTGTTTTTTTAGGACCCAAGTAACAAATAAGAGGATTATAAATGTTTGATTGGTGGACGAAGAGGCGTCGAAAAAAACTCACCGAGGTTCCGTTCCCTGCAGCATGGGAGGATATAATTTGGAAAAATGTCGCGCACTACCACATGCTGGAAGCAGGTGAGCAAGCTTGTCTGCGGGCAATGATTCAGGTGTTCATCGCTGAAAAATATTGGGAAGGCGCCGGTGGACTGGAACTTACCGATGAAATCCGGGTCACGATCTCCGCTCAGGCCTGCCTGCTTCTTCTCGGCCTGCATCACAACTATTATAAAAATGTTGAATCCATCATCGTCTATCCCTCAACCGTTGTTCCACCTCAACGTCGACCGGGATTTTTTGAAAATATTCAGGCACCGGTAAATCCGCAGCAACCTATTATCGGGCAGGCTTTTTTGCGGGGACCGGTCATTATTATTTGGGATGCTGCGCTCCGTGGTGGTCGCCATCCGGAGCTTGGCCACAATGTTATTTACCATGAATTTGCCCATAAACTGGATATGCTCGACGGCACTGCCGACGGCACGCCCCCTCTGCGCAATCGCAACGAATATCGTGACTGGGTCGAGATATGTTCGCGTGAATATCTGCGCCTTAAACAGGAGGCAATACAGGGCAGGAAATCTTTTCTCGATGCTTACGGTGCCACGAATGAAGCCGAATTTTTCGCCGTCGCCACCGAGCAATTTTTTGATCAGCCGAGAGTAATGAAAGAACATGCACCTGACCTTTATCGTGTGTTGGAAGAGTATTACCATCAGGATCCTTGTGCGCGGCTTGCCGAAAAAGATTGACAGGAAGAAGGTAAGATATCTATCTTCGATCATTCTTTACCAGTGCAGTTTTAGGCATGAAAAGAGTCTGGATGACTTTAAATTCGATCAACAAAGTTTATAATTAGCCATATTGCCCAATCAAATGGGCAGGTAAATCAGTTGTTCCCTATTACACTTAACAGTGGAGGAATTGAGATATGAATTATAAACAGCTTGGCAGAACAGGTTTGCTCGTCTCGGAGTTGTGTTTCGGCACCATGACATTTGGCGGAAAGGGCTTCTGGAGTGCGATTGGTCAATTGCCGCAACAGGCCGCAGACAATCTGGTCGACCGCGTGCTGGACGCAGGTATCAATTTTATCGATACGGCCGATGTCTATTCCGAAGGGGAATCCGAAAAAATACTTGGCAAGGCTCTTGGAAAGCGCCGCAAGGATGTGGTACTGGCCACCAAAGTATTCGGGCGTATGGGGCAGGGCCCCAATGAAGTTGGATTGTCCAGAGGCCATATCATGCAGGCCATTGAAGAGAGCCTGGTTCGTCTGGGAACCGACTATATCGATCTCTACCAGATCCACGGCTTTGATGCACTCACCCCCATTGAAGAGACCCTGCGGGCCTTGGACGACCTTGTACATGCCGGTAAGGTTCGCTATATCGGTTGTTCCAATCAGGCCGCCTGGCAATTGATGAAATCGATCTGGGTTGCCGATAAATATAATCTGCATCGCTTCGAAAGCCTCCAGGCCTACTACACCATTGCCGGTCGTGATCTTGAGCGGGAAATCGTTCCGACTCTCTTGGATCAGAAACTGGGCTTGATGGTCTGGAGTCCGCTGGCCGGTGGACTTTTATCCGGCAAATATGATCGTGATGGCAAAGGGACAAGTGACGGTCGCCGGGTAAATTTCGATTTTCCACCGGTTGACCGGGAGCGTGCCTTTATTGTGGTGGACGTCATGCGGGAAATTGCTCAGGACAAAAATGTTTCCGTGGCCCAGATCGCTCTGAGCTGGCTGCTACACCAACCGGTAGTTACCAGTGTAATCATTGGTGCCAATACCCCGGAGCAACTGGCTGATAACCTTGCTGCCCCCGAGGTAAAACTCTCGGTCGAAGAACTGGCGCGGTTGAATGAGGTGAGTGAACTACCTGCAGAATATCCGGCCTGGATGCTCAAGCTGCAAGCTGCAAACCGTTTTCCAGAAAAGGTGGAGGAGGCATAACTGTCTTCCCTGGCTGAGAGCTCTCTGCATCTTATGGTTGCTGCGTTGCCGTCAACTTGATTCTGAAAGTAGTGCCACCATAGTCATTGTCCAGGATTTGCAATGACCAGCCGTGCGCCTCGACAATCTTTTTCACTATCGGCAGACCAAGACCAGTCCCTTCCTTTTTAGTCGTAAAGAAGAGGTCGAAGACCTTTTGTCTCTCAGCAAACGGTATGCCGCAACCATTGTCCGACACATCAAAAATGAGGCCTTCTGCTGACGGGGAAAGAGTTACCGCCACTGTACCTCCCTTTGAAGACGATTCAATAGCATTGAGCACCAGGTTGATAATAACCTGTTCCAACCGCAAGGTATCAACGCTGATATTGTCCACGTCAGGATGCGACTTGTACTCAATCGTAACATTGTGCCTTAAAGTTGCTTCTTCGAGTTTAGCCAAGCAATCCCGCACGATGGTGTCAAAATTTCCTTGAATCATATTCAGAGTTAAAGGTTTGGAAAAATCGAGCATGTCCTTAGCCATACTCTCCATTTTATCTGTTTCTTTTATAATAAGGGCCATTTTTGCACGAGCTGGATCTGTATGATCCATCTTCTTTAATATAAGCCTGGAAAGCCCGCCGATAACTGTTAAGGGGGTTTTCATGTCGTGGGCAACAGCGGCGATGGATCTGCCCATGACCGCCAGGTTTTCAGCTTGCAAAGATTTTTCCCGGCTTGCCGTGTCACGATCTTTCAAAATACCGGAGAATACAGCCAGGCTGTTGTAAAGCAGAAGAGATAAAAGTCTATCCATATCAGCTATGCCCGTGGAAGAGTCCTGCCAGTGTAGGAAAATATAGGGCAGGTAGCATACGGTAATCGTGCCGGAGGCAAGCAAAGCTCCACGAAGACCGAACCAGAAAGCTGCCAGTGCAATTGGTAGATAGTAGAGTTCCCCGTAGAAAATATCGAAGTAATATCGACCTTGATCCGTACTGTAGTGAAGAAAAGTGATTCCAGCTACCAACAGAAACAACAAAGTCCACTTCTGTGCCTGTCGAGTACCATTTTTCATTTAGCTATACCGGGGTGAAATTGTTGCCGTGTTTGCCCGCCAGAACTGAACTATTTCATCTACCTTCAAGAAATGAATTTTTAAGCTACTAACATAGAGTGGTGGTTCAAGCCCGCCCTGTTTTAGTGCCTTTAATGATTTGTTGACTTTGATTTTCTGAATCCATACTATTATCGGAACATGTCAATGAAAATGAGACACCTTTGTGCGTAAATTAGACTCACTCGATCACAGTTACCGGGAATAGCCTATTGGATAGCTTTATCAAGATCGTGCCCTGCGGGTAACTCCGCTACGCTCCGTTAATCTTGACAAACCCATCCAATATGCTGAACCTGTTATTATCTTTAAGAAAACAAAATGTTATTTTGTTTTCTCAGCAAGAGACAACTCTTTCGGCGGATTAATCCAGACCTCCTGTGGTGCTGGCAACGGTTGTGGGACCTTGCCCTTAAAACGGTTTGGGTGTTTTCTGAAAGCAACTTTAAGAACCTCGGCACGTTTTTGTATGACCTCTTTGTCCAGACAGTAATGGACCTGCTCGGGAGTCAGTAAACCAATGCCTGAATGCATATGTTCACCATTATACCAGGTGAAAAAATCATGGCAAAAGTGACGGGCATCCTGTATTGAGCCGAATGTTCCAGGAAATTCCGGGCAATATTTCAGCGTCTTGAACTGCGCTTCCGAAAAGGGATTGTCATTACTCACATAGGGGCGATTATGGGTCTTCGTTACGCCCAGATCGGCCAAGAGAAAGGCAACGTTTTTTGATTTCATACTGCTGCCCCGATCGGCATGGAGCGTCAGCTGGTCCGGTTTGATTTGCTGTTTTTCACAGGAGTCCTTGATGAGACGCTTAGCCAGAACAGCCTGTTCACGGTGCGCGACCATCCAGCCGACCACATACCGGCTGAAGATGTCCAGAATGACATAGAGGTGGAAATACGTCCATTTGGCCGGTCCTTTCAACTTGGTAATATCCCAAGACCATACCTGATTGGGGCCGGTGGCTAGAAGTTCTGGTTTTTCATAATGGGATCGAGTTACCTGCCGCCGCCGTTCACGAACCTCGTCATGTTTTGTCAGGATTCGATACATGGTGCGGATGGAGCAGTGATATATTCCTTCGTCCAACAAGGTGGCATACACCTGAGAAGGCGCAAGATCACGGAATCTCGGTTCGTGCAGAACATCTAGAACTTTTTGCTCCTCCGCACTGGTGAGCGCCAATGGTGGTGACGCCAGACGGACCTTGGGCTTGGCCACTGTCAGGTTTGCAGTCTGGCGATAATAGGTGGCTCTGGGGATGTTAAAAGCAGCGCAGGCAGCCTTGGTGTTGGTCTGACGACTGAGTTCAGCAACAGTGGTCATGAGTTCTCCTCGTTGCTGTTGGGCTGTGAGATCCCCAGGATTTCTGATATTTTTTTTTGAACTTCGATTATAGTTTCAGCTTGTTTGAGCTTTTTGGCCAATTTGGTATTGTCCCGCTCCAATTCGGCAACACGTTTTGCCAAGGGATTAACCTCATGTTTTTTTCTCCCTCTCTTTTTGGGAGAAAGTCCTTTGAGTGCGCCTTCCTGTAATTGCCGTTGCCAGGTGCGGATGTTTGAATAATACAGACCTTCCCTTCGCAGAAGCGCACCAATTTCGCCGGACTTGCTACAAGCATCAACTTCTGCCAGAACGCTGAGCTTGTATTTTGCCGTAAAACGCCGCCGGGGTTTCGTTTCCAGCACTTCTGGATCAGGTCGTTTTGGCTCTTTGTCGGTCATTGATGCTGGATGTGAATGTTTTGCGCTGTGTATGGATTTTGTTTTAAATTGCATGGAGAATTTCCTACCCGCCCTACACTAATTTTTCAAGGGGTAGGTGTCTCACTTACATTGACACAGAGGGTATTGGCCACAATCGCAAAAACCTCAAGAGTGTCTTTGTTTGTTAATTCGTAATTATCGCCGCCAATATATTCAAGGAGCCAATCTCGCCATTGATGAATAATACTTCTTTGCATACTTCACCTCTCTTTAGAAATCAGGAGCTCTAAATATTTTATTGAGAATCCTCTTTGTGTAATACTCAACGAAACAACCAACAGGTTCTCGTCGCTGGTGGTTTTGTTTTTCAGTAAATAAAATCGCTCTTATCTTTGACTATCTTTCTTATCTCCCCAATACTTTTTTGTGTTGTTTGGGTTAGTGTCTCAAGTTTCATCCGAAATGGGTCCTCTTGGCTCAGTGTTGCTTTGGCCTCACTTGATATTTTCTCTAAAAGCTGCTGATATTTGTCTATTTCCTCCATTAGCGATCTTCTTTGGTCATGTTTTTCAGACAATGACTCAATGTACGAAGCAAGTCTACTAATAGATAAATCCACAAGGATGTCCCGTGCTATTCCATATCGATTCAACATGACATCGATTAGATCTAAGGCCTTCCTGCTTAGAACAAATGTTTTCGGCCTACAGTTATCATCATTTCGACAGTGATTTTGTGCCTCTTTAGCTAGTACATTGAGAACCGTCTCGTCTTCAATTAACTGATCAAGCAGTGTTTTCTGTTTAATATCCAAGTGTTTTGCAGAGATTTTGAGCAAATTAATGGTTTTCTCAGGCAGCTTGAAAGTTGTCCTTACCGATTGTCGTTTTCTGAGTTCATCTGCATCAATTTCCAGATTTATGTCCTGTTCGATATTTTTCTTATTCATAGTCTCCTCGCAAAAAAAATCATGATTATGTACAGGGTAAGTTACCTTACGATGAATAATAAAAAAAGTAATAAATAGAAAAAATTTAATAAATGAATATAAATTGACTAAAGATAAATAATAACTATATTTGATTTTTGCAATACAGTAATTGCATGAATGAAGCAGTGTTTATGCTTGTTTTTTGACATCAACATATTGGAGTAAAATGATGAAAATCCGTCCATTGAATGATCGCATTCTCGTTCAGAGGGTAGAAGGGGCAAAGAAAACAGCGGGTGGTATTATTATCCCTGACAGTGTCAAGGAGAAACCGGTGGAAGGTAAAATAGTCGCGGTTGGTCCCGGCAAGCTGAACGATGGTGGGGAGCGCGTTGCACTACAGGTAAAAAAGGGTGATGCCGTTCTCTTTTCCAAATATGGCGGAACAGAGGTTAAGATAGACGGAGAAAATTATCTGATCATGCGTGAAGATGATGTTCTTGGAGTAATCGTGGCATAACGCTTGTAGCAACCACTGTTTCAATCTGCAATAAATTGTCTTAAAAAATAAAGGAAAATAACCACATGGCTGGAAAAGATATCAGATATGGTGCGAAAGGCCGCGAGGCAATTCTTGCTGGAGTAAACACTCTTGCAAATGCAGTAAAAGTAACTCTCGGTCCGAAGGGTCGTAACGTCTTGATTGATAAATCTTATGGCGCACCGACTATCACCAAAGATGGCGTCACTGTTGCCAAAGAGATCGAAATCAAAAACAAGATTGAGAATATGGGTGCCCAGATGGTCAGGGAAGTTGCTTCCAAGACCTCCGACGTAGCTGGTGACGGCACTACCACTGCAACCGTTCTTGCTCAGGCAATCTACACTGAAGGTGTCAAGCTTGTGGCCGCTGGTGCCAATCCAATGGAGCTCAAGCGCGGAATTGATAAATCAGTAGAAGTTGTCGTCAACAAGCTAAAAGAAATTGCTACTCCGACCAAAGAGCAGAAAGAAATCGCCCAAGTTGGAACAATCTCCGCGAACAATGACGAAACCATTGGTAACATTATTGCTGAAGCCATGGATAAGGTTGGTAAAGAAGGTGTTATAACTGTTGAGGAAGCAAAATCAATGGATACCACCCTTGATGTCGTTGAAGGTATGCAGTTCGAACGCGGCTACCTTTCTCCCTACTTTGTTACTGATCCGGATCGCATGGAAGTTAGAATGGACGAGCCTTATCTGCTGCTCGTTGAGAAGAAAGTCTCCAGCATGAAGGATTTGCTGCCGATTCTTGAGTCAGTTGTCAAGATGGGGAAAAGCCTCTTCATCATTGCTGAAGATGTTGGTGGCGATGCCCTTGCAACCCTCGTTGTTAATAAACTGCGCGGAAATCTGCAAGTGGCTGCAGTTAAAGCTCCAGGCTTTGGTGATCGCAGAAAGGCTATGCTTGAAGATCTCGCAACCCTCACCGGTGGCAAAGTAATTACCGAAGATCTTGGAATCAAGCTTGAGAACGTTACCATCGAAGATCTCGGTACAGCAAAGCGCATTGTAGTCGACAAGGATACAACAACCATCATTGATGGCGCTGGAGACAAAGCTAATATTTCTGCTCGTGTTAAGCAGATTCGCACGCAAATCGAAGATACAACATCAGATTACGATCGTGAAAAACTCCAGGAACGCCTTGCAAAATTAATCGGTGGGGTGGCAGTTATTAATGTAGGTGCTGCAACCGAGATTGAGATGAAAGAAAAGAAAGCTCGTGTTGAAGATGCACTGAACGCAACCCGCGCAGCGGTTGAAGAAGGTGTTGTTCCGGGTGGTGGTGTTGCCTATATCCGCTGCCTTAAGTCGCTTGCAGCTCTTGAGGTTGAAGGTGAGCAGGCACTGGGCAAAAACATCATTATGCGAGCCCTCGAAGAGCCAATTCGTCAAATCGCCACCAATGCTGGCCGTGAAGGTTCCGTTATCGTTGCGAAGGTTAAAACACTTGAAGGTGCTTACGGTTTCAACGCTGCTACGGAAGAATACGAGGACCTGATTGTCGCCGGTATTATAGACCCTGCAAAAGTAACGCGCATTGCGCTCCAGAATGCGGCATCCGTGTCCGGCATGTTGCTCACCACAGAGTGCATCATTGCAAATCTCCCTGAGGATAAAGATGCAGCAGGTGGAATGGGCGGAATGATGTAACGATGTAATCGTTCTTGGTCAAGCCTGAATTATCCAGGTGAGTTACAGTCAGTCTGGAAAAGGTCTTGTTGTCACCCCTCAAGGGAACATGAATACCCTTGAGGGGGTGAAATAGGTGCAAAATATCACAGGAATAGAATATGACCAAGTCGCGCGGATTTATTGATTATATCAAAATTAAAAACCCCTCCGTTTGGGCTAGCCTGGAATATGCTGCCCAAGAAGGACTGGTCTATATCGATGCCGACTCAGATGCGGTAACTGCCTCAAATCGCCTTCTTTTGACATTTCCTGATCTTCACGAAGTACTTTCGACCTTAATCAACCAATGGGCCGAATCCGCTGAAATGGATCATGGTTTTCTAAACAGTATCCTAACACACGAGAGCACAGCGCATGACAAATAAAGACATTCAGACCATAACTGCAGTTTTTGACTCTCTCCTTGAACCAACATTGAAATGGTCTATCAATGCACTTAATTTACTCAAGAAAATAGAAAAAAAGAACGATCGTATTGTTATTGATGTCAACTTGCTATCGGACGATACTGATCAAAAAAAAAATTTTATACAAAAAGCAGAGAAGGCACTGGAAAATGTCGGCTTTGATAAAGTTACAATTCACCTAGGTAAAGTAAATGTTGCCACCGAAGGGGTTAGTGGAGTCAAGCACATTATATTGGTCGGTTCCGGCAAAGGTGGCGTCGGTAAATCAAACACTGCTGTCAACCTTGCAGCGGCTATAAGCAAACTTGGATTCAAAACGGGCCTTATGGACGGTGATATTTACGGTCCATCATTCCCAACAATGCTTGGAATCACTGAAAGACCTGAAGTCCTTACAGAAGAATACCTTATGCCAATAGAAAGTCATGGTATAAAAACAATGTCTATCGGTTATCTGGTGGAGCAAGGGAAAGCTCTTACCTGGCGCGGGAATCTCACCAGTGGGACTGTACTGCAGTTTATTCAAAAAACATTCTGGGGATCTCTTGACTATCTGATTATAGATTTACCCCCAGGAACAGGCGATATCCCACTCACGTTAGCCCATAAAATTAAATGTGATGGAGTTGTTTTGGTCACCACACCACAAAACATAGCTCTTGATGATGTGCGAAGAGCTGTTAGCATGTTTCAGCAATGTGAAATTCCAATTATTGGCATTGTCGAAAATATGAGCTATGCAGTGTGTAGCTGTTGTGGTCATCAAAATCATTACTTCCCTAAAGCGACACCAGGTGGTGATGACGACCCGCTCACTAACATTGAAATTCTTTGTTCCATACCTCTCTCAAAAGAGATATGCAGTGCGGCAGATTCAGGCTTACCCTTAATGTTCATGGAAGGAGATTCTGTTGCCAAGGGGATATTTGAATCTCTAGCTATCAAAGTTACCACCAGCATATCTAGGGCTGAAGAAAATTGTTCACCGAATATAAAAACAAGCATGAATGTTGTGTCAAATTCAGCAAAAGATAATAAACCGGTTCTCTGCTGTTAGGTTTTGAATTAGGACTTTTTACAACTTTATCAAATATGGTTTTTTGATTTCAACAAGATTATCTCTCGGCAGTTCGTCTTGACTGCTATTCGCTGTCCCTTTTCACTCTCCTGAGAGAGGACCATGACATTATCAGCAACGCAACGCCAAAAAATAGTTGCCGCCAATCAGAGTGAATTTAAAGAGCAATACCAGAGCCTTAATTTTCCAGATAGTCTTGCAATGCGGGTAGCGGACCAGAAGCGGTCGGAATATCTGGCGGAATTGCAAGAAACAGTAGTCAGCGGCTCCCTCGGCACCAAATTCGATACGCGCAGGTTATCGCCTGGATGCCGGATCTGCACGGAAGGAGGTTGGTCATGTCTTTTCATCAGCGGCAAATGTAATTGTCATTGCTTCTATTGTCCAACCGCCCAGGACGAGGTCGGAGAACCGACCAGCAACTCGGTTGAGTTTGCCCATCCCGCCGAATATGTGGCCTACCTCGAACGATTTGGTTTTACCGGGGCGAGTATCAGTGGTGGGGAACCCCTTTTAACCCCGGAGCGTTCACTGGCCTTTGTCAGGGCGATCAAAGATCATTTCGGCTCGGCCATACATGTATGGCTCTACACTAACGGCACACTGGCCACAGTTGACATCCTAACGCAATTGCGTGATGCGGGGCTTGACGAGATTCGCATTGATATCGGCGCCACCGACTATAATCTGCATGCACTGCAACGAGCGGTCGGGCTGATCCCGACGATAACGGTGGAAATTCCTGCTATTCCTGAGGAAAAAGAACGAATGAAAGGCTTGCTTGGCGAGTTGCGGGATACAGGTGTGCAGCATCTCAATCTGCATCAGCTTCGTCTGACTCCGTTTAATTATGACAAGCTGCAGGCCCGAAATTATCGCTATATTCATGGTGAAAAGGTCACTGCACTTGATTCCGAACTGGCGGCTATGGAGATTCTTCTCCATAGCATTCGGGAGAATATCGATCTACCCATTAATTACTGCACCTTTCCCTATAAAAACCGCTTTCAGGCCCGAGCTTCGCGGCAGCGCAATGCTTCCTTTCTGATCAAAGGATTTGAAGCCCTGACCGAGAACGGCTTTATCCGCACCATGACCTTGCTGGGTGAACCGGCGAAAGTGGCACACCTCATCAGTATCTTCCGCCAGCACAGCAAAAATGATTCCCTCTGGAGTCTGAACGGTGCCAAAGACCGAGTGACTTTACATCCGAGTCTCTGGCCACTGGTTGAACCCGACGGTTTACGACTACTGGTTGTCCATAGTGCCGCCTACCAAAGGTCGTCACTAACTTACCGTAACCCCTTCACCACGATTGATCTGAGTCCAACTAAAAAAATGGTACTCGAACGGGAAAAACACCATGCAGACTTTGAGCTTGATCAAGACCAGGCGGAACTGTTTTCCAGGGTTTTCCTGCTGAAAATGCAATCCTCCTATGAACTACCACAGCTTGACCTCTGGGATGAACTACTGGTTTTTGAAAAAACACCGGAAGGTTTACTGGAATATTATTAGTGAAATGGTCGTTAAAAAGTGGACAGATCTTCAATCGGAAAAATAATACCAAAGAGGAAATTATAGACAATCTTTCCTGGCATGATGTGACATAAATGTGAAAATCCATTTATACATTATGGATGGAAAGCGTGATGGACAGTGTGATTTGAATTTTCTCCTTCACCGAGGTTGCCTGCTCGATGAAAATATCAATACCATCAATGACATCTTCGAAGATATAAAAACACTCGCGCCTCTTCCGGCCGAATAGCCACGACGGACTTTGAGGGTGTCTATTTCTTCAGACGATCTTTCATCCAGGAGCAGACGAATCCGCTCCCTTGCCGTCAGTTTTGCCCGCCGATGTTGTCGCTCAATGCGCTTGTTTCCAGCTTCGGCAAGGGCGCGCGCCTCTAAAATACCGGTGAATGTGCTGTCATAGCAAAGATATCTTTGTCTGATGGTTCACAGATCATAGCAAAGACAGTCCAGTCTATAGGAGGATCGAGAATTGTCACACCCATTTGTATTTCGGAGTTATCTCCACTAAACCATTTGGGTTCGACTTTTAATTTGAAATTTCTGCTCTTTGTAAAAACGATTAATGATAACTTCTTCACCTGATTCTTGAGTCTTTGAGGGATATCATTCAAGACCATGCCGAGGCGGGAAACGTTGCTGACGGTTACTGAGAAGGAATTAACGCCGTCTGATAGGCAGGCAACGAGATTCTGTCCTTCAACGCTTTGCTGACTTTGTTTGCTCATTTTTTCCTCACTTTGTTCGGATTAAAGACCCCATCCCTCACTCAGAACATTTTCGTACGTTGAAACCGAGTTGGGAGCTTGTCAAATGAATCGCAATTGACAAGCTCAAATATACACAACCATCATTACGGTGATCTTGCCGAAACATTACAAGACAGTAATGTGCAGCAAGATTTGTCAAATTCAGGATGATATCCCTGTCAAAGGGTATTCTGGTTGGTGAGGTGGTTGAAAAGGGTAGATATCCATCTATAACTCCATTTTTTTTATAAAAAAATCGTTTGAGAAAAACATACTCCAACAGAAGTTATGGGATTATTAGTATGTGGTTAAATGATGGTGTGTGCGGCGGTTTTGAGCAGATCGAGAAGGTCAAAGACCCTTGCCAGGTATTTTCCTCTCAGTTTTAAATCGGAATCGCCTTTGTCCATGAGAGTTTTTTCCAGGCTGTCTATCAGCCGATTGAGCCGTTTCTCATGTATCCCCAAACGAGCTTGAATAGGGTCGGTTATTATACCTGAAAAGGCAGAAAAAATAGCCAGAGTCGCCATTACTGTCGTGGTGGATGCCACCGCCAAGCCCATTGAAGCCGAGGCCGGGAACAATCCATAGTATAATCCTCCCAGAGTAGGACCCATGAAAAAACCGGCAATGGCACTCTGTTGGGCAATGGTTGCAGCCAGAAGCGTACCGAAACTGATACCCCCAGGTGTCATTTTACCCATCATACCTGCGCCGGTGGCCAGGGTAATAATATTTGCGGCAAGCTCGGACACGGCGTTTCGGCTAAGGGAGTATTCCTGGAGTCGTTTTTCAAGAGACGCCCTGAATCCTTCCTGCTGCGTCTGGCTCATTATCAGGCTGAGCTGATCCTGAAAAAGAGTCTTTACCTCCGGTTGGTCGAGAATTTCAGCAAGCAGGGCGTCGGTAACCTTGCTTTCCTGGTCTTTTTCACAGGGCAGTTCCAGTAACTGCCGAAAGATCAGGGCGTTAATTTCCTCCTGGACCGATGTCTTCAAGCCAGCCGGCACTCTTTGCATCAGTTTATCGATCTTTTTGAATCCGACCTTTGTCAGCAGTAGAGATGTGACCTGAATTGCTGTGTAGGGCAGTGCCCAGGCTAAATTCACAGGAGCTTTTATAAGATCTTTACCAAAGGCCTTTTTGTTGATTTTTACCGCGCCAGCAAGTGAGAAATTGGTGTGCACGAATTCAGGGATCTTCTTTCTCCTGGAGTCGATATACTTTCGAACTGCTCTGTTATATGCTGTTTCGATAACGGCATGGGGGTCGGTTGGTATCAATTTTTCCATATGATTATATTACAAAAAAGAAGGCCACAGGTCTGCACTTAAAATGGCCAGATCATAGGAATAAACAGGGTAGAGGCCACGACCACGAAGATGTTGAGTGGAATTCCCAGCTTCATATAGTCCATGAAGCTGTATCCACCGGGGCCGTAGACCATGAGGTTGGTCTGATAGCCCATCGGCGTGGCAAAACAGGCACTGGCTCCAAAGCAGATGCCGACGATGAAGGGCTTGGGGTCAACACCTATGGCAAGTGCGGTGGAGATGGCAATGGGCAGCAACAGTACCGCCGTGGCGTTGTTGCTGAGTATCTGGGTGCAGATACTGGTCAGAAGGATGACGGCGCCGAGTATTATGGCAGGTGACAAACCGGTGAAGAGGCCGAGAAAGGTCTCAGCATACAGCTGGCTGGCACCGGTCTTCTGCATAGCGGTTCCCAGGGCAATGGTCCCGGCAATGAGGAGCAGCACATCGCCCTGGAGTGCCCGATAGGCATCACGCATCTGCAGGCAGCCGGTGATGATCATAAGAAAGGCTGCGGTGAGTGCGCAGGTCATGATGTCGGCAACCCCCAGAGTGGCGGTGCCAATCATGCAGATAAAATTGATGATTGACCACCAGGCCTTCCGCTTGTGGATCAGTTCTTCGTAGACGTCTTCAATGACAATATAGTCCGTGCCGGAGCGGATCGATTCGAGCTTTTTTTCGTCACACCAAATAAGGAGAATGTCGCCGGTTTGCAGGCGGATATCGAGGATCTGCCTTTCTGTTAAGTGGAGATTGGTCCGCTTGACGGCGATGATATTAACATCGGCATCCTTTGCTATGTTGGTGTGCTGGAGTTGTTGGCCGCGCAGAGACGAGTGCGGAGATATAATCAGTTCCACAACGATGGGGGCGTCTTTTTGTGCGCCCAGCACCAACCCATTTTCCGACATCGGCAGTTCAACGTCTTCATTGTGCAGAATAGCCACCAGATCATTGAGCGAGCCCTTTACCAGCAGAACATCATCCGCTGAGGTGACCATTTTGATTCGCTTTGGGTGGTAAATGTAGGATTTTTTGATCAGTTCAAGAACCTTGATACTAGGGTATTTTTCCTCAAAGATTTCGTCTGGATTCTTGCC
The DNA here is from genome assembly GCA_963677465.1 of uncultured Desulforhopalus sp. Lineage (GTDB taxonomy): Bacteria > Desulfobacterota > Desulfobulbia > Desulfobulbales > Desulfocapsaceae > Desulforhopalus_A. The sequence continues at coordinate 5,708,643 of OY781976.1, forward strand.
GATGAGATCACTTTTTTCCGGGATTTTCAGCTCGGCCAGATACAGGCGGTGCGCACTGTCTTTCAGTTGGCAGGTGGGATTGGCAAGGCCCGGAAGTACTTTCGGGGCGAGGAAATAAAGGAAAATAATACCGGCAATGGCGAGTGGAACTCCAAGGGTGCCGAGTTCAAACATGGTCAGACCATCGTAGCCGAAACTGATACTGAGATCGCTGATAATGATATTTGTCGAAGTGCCGATAAGTGTGCATGTTCCGGCCAGGATAGAGGCGTAAGATACCGGAATGAGAAATTTAGAAGGGCTGAGGCCGAATTCACAGCACATGGCCATAACAACCGGGATGAACAGGATGACAACCGGGGTGTTATTGATAAAGGCAGAGGCAACGGCCACAGAAAGTAAAATGATAATCAGGGCAAGTTTGTAATTTCCCTGGGCCATGTTGATGATCTTTCTGCCCAGGAATTCGACGCCTCCGGTGCGCATCATCCCTTTTGATACAACAAACATGGCGCCGACAGTTATCACCGCAGGGTTGGCAAAGCCACCGACGGCTTCTTTCGGGGTTAGAATGCGGCTGACCACAAGAAGGACCATGATCCCGATGGCGGTCAGGTCAACGGAGATTTTTTCAGTTATGAGCAGAAAGACAGTAATTAATAGTATCGCTGAAATTATCCAGATATCCATATGCAAGTAGGGGTTGTTGGCAATAAACTGAATCCTGGCTTTGTTCCAACTCACCAGGGTAGAAACATAATAAAAACAGTCGTTCACTTACCTTAGTGGCCGTTGGTGCTTTTGTCCAGTATGGTGCCTTTGGGGTGTATCAGAGAATAATCAGGTGTTATAAAAATAGAGACCTATCTCTATCAGAGATGACACCGGTCCTGCTCCTTTATTCTCGACATACCGGGTATGAGGGTTTGGGTGGAGACCACCCCTCTCCACTGTCTGATAGTATACTGAATGAAATTGGAGAGAATCTCCGCATCTGAGGAGAGGAGGTCGCGCATCAGGGTGATTTTGGCAACCATGTCTATAGATCCATGCACTGAGTGAACCTCTCGGACTTCATCCAGGGCCAGCAGTTTATCGAAGATCTGCTGCTCATATTTCCCTTCAACATTAAGGAGAATAAAGACGGTGATTTCCCGTTTCATCTCCGGGTATTCCTGCTCTTCGTGTTCAGCCATTTTTTGCCGAAAGGCCTCCATATCTGTGGGAATCAATTTATCGACACCTATACCGTATGTTCGTTTGCTGCCTATTTCCCATTGATGTATGGCAATATAGAGAAAAAGGTCATCAACCGTCCGTCCCGGAAAAGAATTAACCAGTTTACTGTTCGCAATAAGGGTCGCCAGGGGCCGATAGATGGTTCGGTACCAGTCGGCGGCAGCCTGTTTAAAGGAGACATCCTGCTTTTTCTGGTTCTGCAGAAACTTGCGATGTTCTCTGACCTGCCACTCGAGATGAACAATCTGGCCAGGCTCCGTCAGGTCGATACTGTTGGTCAACCCAGCCTTATCGCGAAAGTGTATCTTTTCGATATAGAGGTTGTTTTCCAGGGTGTTCTTTGATGGCAGAAGTTCGACAATTCGCGAGCGGATTTCCGACCAGCCCAATTCCACAGCAGCCCGGAACCGGTGGTGGCCGTCGAGAATGAAAAAATCTTCTTTGATCTGATACAGGGCAATGGGGGGCATGTTCTTGCCTTCCCTCATGGCAGTCATAATCCCTTTCAGCCGTTCATCCATAGTGCTGGACTGGGTTTTGAACTGGTTGTCGAAGTCGTGATATCGGCCGACGCTGCCGACAATTTTGTTGAGAGGAATCATTAAGGTTCCCCGTTCAACAGCCTCGTAAGCGGCTTCTTTTTCCTGCCGGACATTGAAGTTGCTCGGGTTATCGTCCTTTGTCGCAAGGGTCTGGCTTAAAGCCGCCTTTTTAAAAGCTCTGAACGGATTATATTTCGAGAACATGGTAACCATAGCTATTTATCACCGAGGTTGATTGTACCCTGGTTAACCTTTCTGAATCGTCCGCAAACAGGGTGTGGATATGACCATGAATAAAGTGGGAGGGCTGGTATTTTTCGATGAACTCCAGAAAAACACGAAAGCCGCGATGGCAGGGATCTTCAGCGTCTTGAATAAATCTTGGCGGGGCGTGACTGAGAACCAGATCCACTCCGCGGCTTCGCCAGAGAGAAAAACGCATTTTCCGAATAAACCTACTCATCTCCTTTTCGGTATATTGATTAATATTGCCATTATACCATCTTGAACCGGAAAAACCGGCTATCCTGATCTTGCCGATTCTCACAATCTGCCGGTGGATATTGAGGCAGCCCACCGGCGGGGATTCAGAATAACGGAGATCATGGTTGCCAAGTACATAGAGAAGCGGTACATCATAGCGATTCTTTAGGGCAGTAAGGTATTCCGGAGGAAGATCACCGCAGGCCAAAACCAGTTCAATGCCTGAAATGGCCGGACCACCACCTACTGGTTCAAGCAGGGATTTGGTGACGGTATCTGAGACACTGAGTATTTTCATAACGTTGCTTCTTTTGTTGATTGCAGAGATTTCGGCGTCATAAAATTACGAAATATTTGCCATACCGATGATCGCGGCACCAATGGCATTACCGACCTCACAATGCGTCGGGAAACTGACCGTGGTCCGCAGATTTTTCGCCACTTCGGGGAGAAAGTAACGGGCCGCTGCGCCGATGCCGATCAGCGGAAGTTTTATCGAAAAATCAACTCCAAGGACCGGATGATCGTTGCGGGTGGAAATGAAGTTGGTCAGCGAATTTTGCCAGTACCGCTGAGTAACATACTCGATAATGAGGTTTTCAATGAGTTCCCCGGTGCTTTGCACAACCAGCTGGGAAAATTCTTCTCCGCTCATGTTTAAAGCCTCTCCGAGTAGTTCCGCTCCGGCTTTGGCTACATCTCTATCACCTATATCAATTATGCCCAGAGTATGAAGGGCGTCAGTCGGGGTGAAACCGCATTCAAAGATCTGTTGCTTCCGGGCGAGGTGTTCGAGCTGCACATCGAGTGGGATACCGCCGAGTCCGGTATGCTTGCGGATGGTGGCTGGTGTCAATTGACTTTTTTCGCGCAGAAGCCTGGTCAGTTCATTGTCCGGAACTTCATCCCTTGCTTCCGGCCGAAGGACAATCAGCTTTGAAGAGTTCTCAGTGCCCAGCCACTCGCTTACAGGGGGCATATTTGGGGCCATAGCAAGCGGTGTGACCCTAGCAGGGCCGATAGTCAGCCGTCCTTTTTTGTCAATATGCACGTAGCTGTCACCACCGATTCCACCGGTATGCATGTCTATCGCCTCGACATGGGTTTTCCATCGACCAATTTGGCAACCATCCGGAGCCAGCAAAGGATGACCCGCTTCGATCATGGCGATATCAGTGGTGGTTCCACCGACATCGATTACCAGACAATCGCTGTCACTTTTAGATGCACCGAAATGAGCGGTACAGGCCGGGCCGCTGGCAACGGTCAAGCCGGCCTCTTTGATGACTTTTTCTGCCGCAATTGCTTTGCCGTTACCACTGACAACGAGTAATTGGCAATCAAGGTGTTGGTCAGCCATCGCCTCTTGCACTCCGCCGATAAATTCCTGCATAACAGGCATCAGTTTGGCGTGGAGTCCGGCTGTAGCGGCCCTCTCCTCCATGCCCACCAGGTCGCTTATTCGATGCGAGCAAAAAACCGGTTTGGGGTCGATCATACTGATGGCTTTTTCGGCAACTAGTTCATGGGTCGAATTCTTCATGGACATGGCCGAACAGACTCCATAGGCATCAACCTCAGCTTTTAAACCGTTGACTATCTGCACCAGATAATCAACATCAAGAGGTTCTTCTTCATTGCCCTGAATGGTGTGTCCACCCTTGACAAAGATAACCGCTTTGACCGGTAGCTTGAAGTGTTTGACAAAACCAATGACGATAACTGCGACTCGTGCCCCTTTGTTTTCAACCACGCTGTTGGTGGCAAGGGTAGAGGAGACAACAACCATGTCAATTTGTTCGGGAGCAATGGCGTTTTGCATAAAAAGATCGCTGAGCACCTCGCCGGTGCCTTTGGCCAGTTGATAGTGGCTGGTTGGTCTTTTGGCCACAGCAATAATCTTTCCAGATTTCTTTTCGAGCAATACCGCATCGGTGTATGTACCGCCGGTATCGATTCCTATAATATATTTTTCCATGTTTTTAGGTTGCAAGTCTGTTCTGTTTACCATTATGAAGAGAGGGGCATTTGTTTTGACCATATACCGCAAACAGGGTGGAAATACCATGGCCAAACGGATAATCAACAATTATAACATATAAACGCTGTTTCCCTGAATCAGGATGAAAACTATTCAATTATTAATGGGAGTGAATCCTTTGTATAGAAAACTGTCAGTATTTATAATCAGTATTTTGACATTGTGTATGATCGTTCCGGTTGTTTTATTTGGCGCGGAGGAGAGTAAGGTCCTTCGACTTGCCCTGCTGCCGATACCCGATGTACTGCCGATCTATGTTGCAGAAGAAAAAGGCTATTTCGCCGACCTGGGTATTTCAGTTGAGTCTCTTTCGGTCGGCAGTGCTGTTGCGCGGGATCAGTTGATGCAGGCCGGCAGAATTGATGGCATGATTAATGAAATTTCCGGCGCGGCCAACTTCAACAGAGACCAGGCCACCGTGAAAATTATCTCCATTGCCCGTTCGCCGATAGGTGCGTCGCCATTATTCAGGATCCTTGCCGCACCGGGCAGCAAGTTAAAAAACGTTGCCGATCTTGCCGGTGTTCCCATCGGAATTTCCAAGAATACCATAATAGAATACGTAAGTACCCGACTGCTCGAAGCAGGTGGCGTAGCACCAGAGGCTATCAGTTACAGATCGGTTCCGGTATTGCCGGAGCGCTTGCAGTTGCTGCTGTCGGGGCAACTCATGGCGGTGACGCTGCCGGATCCCTTGGCGGCAAGTGCCATAAAAGCGGGGGCGGTGGAAATAGTCAACGATACAGCTCTTAGAAGTGTCAGCGGCAGCGTGATCACCTTTACCAATGATGCCCTTGTCAACAAGACGGATGCTGTTAAAAGTTTTATGGTGGCTTGGGACAAGGCCTGCGCCGATCTCAACAGCGATCCCGCCTATTTTCAAGATCTGATGCTGAAAAAAATACGGGTGCCGAAAAACGTTCAAAGCGATTTTGCTATTCCGCCAATGCCCAGAAAAGTGCTGCCGACAAAAGAGCAGTGGGATGATGTCATGGCCTGGATGGTCGACAAAGAGCTTCTCCAGAAGCCCCTGATTTATGAAGATTCCGTCACCGCGGAGTTTCTCGCCAAATGAGAGGGTATTTAAAATGATTGAGGTGCAAAACCTCAAATTCGGGTATGGGGACGGGGTGCGTATTTTTGAGGATTTCACCTTGCGCATCAAGCGGGGAGAATCCTGGACCGTCATTGGCCCTTCCGGCTGTGGTAAAACGACTTTTCTCTATCTTATCGCCGGATTAATTAAACCTTCCGGCGGGGAAATCCGTATCGGTGGCGAGAAAATTGTCCGTGCCAGGCCATCCACCGGCTTGGTGCTTCAGGACCATGGCTTGTTACCCTGGGCAACCATCCTGGAAAATACCCGTCTGGGTTTGAAGGTCAGGAAATTTTATGGGCCGGATGGAAAACATAGCCCGATAGGCTTGGCCGTAGATGAAGAAAAAGACGAGAGCCGCGTGGAGTATTGGTTGAACTGGCTGGGCATCGGACAACTGAAAGAAATGTACCCCGGCCAGTTATCCAGAGGCCAGCGACAACGGGCGGCAATCGCCAGAACCCTGGTGCTTGAGCCGGATTTTCTGTTGATGGATGAGCCCTTTTCCGCACTCGATGCGCCCATCAGAGAAGAGCTGCAAAAGGTGATGAACAGCTTCCACCGGGAGTCCGGCCTGACCTCACTCACCGTCACCCATGATATTGAAGAGGCGGTGGTGCTGGGGGAAAAGATCCTGGTCCTTGGCAACAGCTGTAACCGAAAACCAAAGGTCATTGATAATCATCTGTCAGGAGAGATCGATAAACGAACCGATCCCGACTTTATGCGACGATGCGCTGAACTGCGAGAGCTTCTTTCTGGTGGCAAGACCAGGGACAGCAGAGTCAACTGAGGGAGCCGCTGACAATAATGAAAAGAAAAGCGACCTTTATGAGTACCTTAACCGGGGTTCTGATGTTTTTTTGCCTCTGGCAGCTGATGTCTCTTGCCATAAACCGTCCCATCCTCCCTTCGCCTTTTGTGGTGGTGCCGCTCTTTTTTCACAATATAACCGGGCAACTGGGTCTTCATTTTCTGGCGTCCACCGGCCGGGTTTTGGCGGCAATATTTCTTGCCACATTTTTTGCTGCACCGCTGGGGCTGGCGCTGGGGCAGATGCCTAAACTGGATCGGCTGGTCAGTCCGCTGATTGCCATTATTTATCCGATCCCCAAGATTATATTTCTGCCGGTCATCTATGTCTTGATGGGGATCAGTGATTTTTCCCAAATCACTCTCATTGCCATAATTATCTTTTTCCAGATTCTGGTGGTGGTGCGCGATGAGGCATCAGGCCTTAAAAAAGAACTGATTCTCTCGGTGAAATCCCTGGGCGCTGGTCGCAGGGCGCTGTTTTGGTATGTGTATCTCCCAGCCTCTCTGCCTGCGGTGTTGACTGCTCTTCGGGTATCGGTGGGCACAGCGGTGGCGGTTCTCTTTATTGCTGAACAGTCCTTGACCAGCTACGGGCTTGGCTATTACATAGTGATAGAAACCTATCAGGTGCTGCTTTATCCGGAAATGTATACCGGCATAATGGGCATGGGACTCTTGGGAGTACTGCTCTATTTTGGTATCTATGCCATCGAACTGAAGGTGAGTAAGCATCTGTTTGTAGAGTAAGTTGGACGGACAGGTCCAATATTTCAAAGATTTTTCAAAAATTTCAGAAAAACATGCAAGAAAACGTACCCTCAAAATTTACAATCTGGTTGTTGGCTATCCGCCCAAAAACTCTCCCGGCAGCAGTGGGTCCGGTGGCGGTTGGTTCGGCGGTGGCCTTTCGTGATGGTTTTTTTACCTTACTGCCGGCATGTTGCTGTCTTCTTGGCGCGCTCCTGCTCCAGATCGGGGTTAATCTGGCAAATGACTATTTTGACAGTAAAAACAACATTGATTCTAAAGAGCGGCTGGGGCCGGTAAGGGTAACCCAGAGTGGTCTGCTTCCTCCATCTGAAGTGAAGATGGGCATGATTTTCTGCCTTTTTCTTGCTGCTTTGGTTTTCCTTTACCTTGCCGTGCTTGGCGGGCTGCCGATAATTATCATCGGTGCGGCCTCGGTACTGGCTGCGCTGGCCTACAGCGGCGGCCCCTATCCCCTTGCCTCTAATGGACTGGGCGAATTGTTTGTCTTTATTTTTTTTGGTTTGGTGGCGGTGGGCGGAACGTATCTTATTCTGGCCGGACAACTGACCTGGGTGGTTATGCTGGCTGCTGTACCGCCGGGGCTGCTTATTACCGCCATCATGGTGATAAATAACCTTCGCGACATCGAGACGGATCGCAAGGCAGGGAAAAACACCCTGGCGGTAATCCTTGGTCGAAGTCGGACTATTGCCGGGTATAAATTATTGCTTCTGTTGAGTTATATGGTGCCTGTGCTTATGCTCTTGGGCCATCTTTCGGGGGTCCTCATTTTATTGCCACTGGTCACTCTGCCGATGGCCTGGCGGTTTGGTAAAAGAATAGCCATTGAACAGGGAAGCAGCCTCAATGAATTGCTGGCCAGTACCGCCAGATTATCCTTAGTCTTCAGCCTGCTCTTTTCAGCGGGCCTTGTCTCTGGTAGTTTATGAGGGTTTTAAGACACTGTTGATATTCATACACCTATGATCGAGATACGAGCTTATGAGTTTTCTGGGAGTTGAGAACAAAAGATTTGTTGTTTTCGGACTGGCCAATAAAAAGTCGGTTGCCTGTGCAATTGGCCGGATCCTCGTGGATGAAGGGGCTGAAGTCATCCATGTGGTGCGGACCGAAGAGCGGGCGTTAAATGCGCGGAAACTTTTTCCTGATTGCCAGGTTTTTATCTGTGATGTGGAAGAAGAAGCGAATATAGTCCGGGTACGGGATGAGATCGCTGCGGCCATCGGTGCCGCGAGCGGCGGCAGGATAGATGGCATTGTTCATTCCATTGCTTTTGCCAACTATACAGAAGGGATGAAACCCTTTCACGAGACCAGGAAAGACGACTTTCTGCAGGCGGTGAATGTTTCCTGTTTCTCGTTTATCAGTATTGCCAATCATTTTAAGGATCTTTTGGCGGTGACTGGTTCGGTGGTGACCATAAGCATTTCCACCACCCGTATGGCCGCGGAGAACTACGGTTATATGGCACCGATTAAAGCCGCCCTTGACTCGTCACTCTGTTTTCTGGCCAAGAGTTTCTCGGAATTCTCCCAGGTAAGGTTTAATGCGGTGGCGCCAGGTCTCTTGAAAACCTCGGCCTCCGCTGGCATACCTGGCTATATCGATAGTTATCTCTTTGCCGAAAAAGCGATTCTAAGAAAGAAAGCCCTGACCACCAGGGAAGCTGCCGATACCGCCGTCTTTCTGCTTTCAGACAGGGGGTCCGGTATAAACTGTCAGACCCTGGTGGTTGATGCCGGTATGTCAGTGAACTATTTTGATAAAGAAATTGTTACAAAAACAGTCGGATAAAATTAATAAAGGAACCAAATGCTCGATTTTACCATTGATGTGGAAACCTGTATCGGTTGTGGACAATGCTCCACTGACTGTCCGGCCATGATTATCAGTATGGAGACAGGGCTGCCGACCATTGCCCAGGATTTGGAGCAATTTTGTATCCATTGTCTACATTGCGTCGCAATCTGTAGTGAGGGCTCTGTGTCCATTTCGGGATCTGGTCCCAATGATGGAAGATCCTTGTCAGCAAAAGAGATGCCGAAACCGGAACAGTTGGAAATGCTTATCAAGGGACGGCGCTCCATAAGAAAGTATCAGGACAAAAACATCGATCCTGCGGTCATAGAAAAATTAGTAGAAGTTGCCAGCCATGCTCCAAGTGGTCACAATGACCGGCAATTGCTGTATACTCTGGTTGAAGATAAGGGGACTGTTTATGACCTGCGGGAAGAGGCCTTTGCTGGTTTGGAAAAACTAATCAAAGAGGAAAAGCTGCCGGCAGGAATGGAGATGTTTGTTGATATCATCGAGGCGTGGAAACAATCAGCCACTGATATCCTTTTCAGGGGAGCCCCGCACCTGCTGATAGTGTCTGCCCAGGAAGACTGTGCCGCACCCTTGCAGGATTGCGTTATCGCTTTAACGACCTTTGAGCTCTATGCCCAAAGTTGTGGAGTTGGGACCATCTGGAACGGGCTGGCGACTCTGACTATTACCGAGCTTGTCCCATCCCTTAAAAAACGGCTTGGCATCCCCGATGATCATAAAATCGGCTATGTCATGGGCTTTGGTTACCCTGCTATACAGTACCAGAGGACGATCAACAGAACGAAGCCACAGGTGAACAGAGTCATCTAACGGACTTTGTTTGATTGACAATGCGTCAGGGGATTATCCAGCAGTGGATAATCCCTTTTTTTTGCCTGGAACCTGGGTTGATTGATGTCTCTTTCAACTCAAGCCAGCAGGGTAAGCAGTAACATCGGACCGGCTACCGCAATCAGGACCCAGAAAACTGCCTTCAGCGGTCCGAGCCAGGATTGTCTACCGGACAGAGCCGTGCTTTCGATGAGCTTGTCTCTTCCGCCCGCCTCGGTAGTATCTTCGGGTAAAAACAAATACAGCACTATTATTTTTAGTATTTCTGTTCTTCTCATGTCACACCTTTGGAGTTATTTTATACAAAGGATTTGCTACCTTGTTGTCTTTTACCGACAATAAAAGAGTAGTGAAGAACAGCCGGACAAGCCAATTGTCGTTTTGGATCGACATCTTCAGAATAAATGATCACCTTCTCTAAAATTTTCTGGTATATTCAAGTAATTCCAGTAAAAACAATACGCTAATAGAAGATTATGGAACTCTATCAACTTCGAACTTTCAAGATGGTGGCCGAAGAGGAACATCTGACCAGGGCAGCCAAACGGCTCAATGCCAGTCAGCCATCAATCAGCGCTCATATCAAAACGCTCGAGGATGAACTGGGAGTAACCCTTTTTCAGCGTACGCCGAAAGGAATGATCCTTACCGACGATGGTTTGAAACTTAAGGAACATGCCGACAAAGTACTTGCCGTAGTCGGCGAGATGGTCAGTGAGGCGGGAAAATTGAGGGGAACCCTCAATGGTGAATTACGGATCGGTATCAACGCTGACGCCGATTTTCTTCGCATCCCTGAGTTTTATTCCGTTATGAATAAACAACATCCCAATCTCCATATTCATCTTCTGCAATGCATGACAGGAGAGGTGCTAAATAAGCTGGAAGATGGGGCGCTGGATGCAGGCTTTATGTACGGCAAAAGCAGTTCGGAAAAAATATGTACCGCGGAGCTTAAAAAACTCAATCTGGTGATTGCCGGACCCATCGCCTGGCGTGACAGATTGGTGGATGCAAAAGCGACAGATCTTGACCAATTCCCATGGATCATGACGCCAGCTGATTGCCCTTTTCACAGCGTTGCCTTGCAGTTGTTCAAAGAGTACGACATTAACCCTGATCAAAAAATGATGGTTGATCAGGAATCAACTATCAAAAGTATAATTAAGGCCGGTGGCGGAGTTTCTCTCCTGCTTGAGCAGGATATCCAACCGGAAGAATTGAAGAAGAGTATGGCCATATGGAAAAAAAAACGACTTTCGCTCACCCTGTCCATAGCTTGTTTAAAACGACGCCAAAAAGAATCCGTGCTGCAAACACTCATTTCCACCCTCTCTGAAGTTTGGGCGGATTGATCTGATGTCCGTTCCAGAAAGGGCGCGAGAAAGATAAACATTAGAGGTGCTACACCCATGCTGCTTGAAAATTTGAGTTATCAAGATGTTGAAACATATCTGAAAAATAACGACATCATTTTTGTGCCTGTCGGTTCAGTGGAACAGCACAGCCCTTATGGGTTGATCGGAACGGATTTCATCACGGCTGAACACGTTGCCCGGCGGGCTGGTGAGGCGATGGACATCCTCGTCGCGCCAACACTCTGCTATGGCGTGAGCCCACATCACATGGCCTTTCCCGGCACCGTTACTTTGTCGCCTGATACCTTCATTGCAGTAGTTTGTGATGTGGTGCAGTCGCTTGTCACACATGGTTTTCGAAAAATCATATTTATCAATGGTCATGGCGGAAATATTGCGCCTATTCAGGTGGCGCTGGTACAGCTTAAGGCAAAGGGCGTACCGGGAATCTTCCAGCTGACCTCATGGTATAACCTTCCGGGGGTGAGTGAAATTTGCACTGAGCTTTACCAGAATAATGATGGACAACATGCGACTGCAAGCGAGGTGGCGGTAACCATGAGTAACAGGCCCAGGATTTTCAACAACAAAGCCATAAAGACGGTCACAGTCGAGCGTCCCAATTTCAATTGGCCTCTCTCGGCCGAAGAGTTTAAGAAAACATTTCCAGATGGCCGTATGCTTTCAGCCCCCTGGCTCGCCACCGAAGCACATGGCCAGCGGATTACTGATGCGGCAGTCAAGGCCCTGCTCGCTGAACTTTCATCGATGTTGGCAGATTGAAGTTTAGAGCCGTAATCATAAGGAAAATGGGAGAAACTTTAACTGAGGAAGAGTGGCGTTAGAGTGAAATTGCCTTTGCTGACCTCCAAGACGAGATTGCCGATACTGCCGTTATCAATCAATGTGACCAATTTCTGATGACTTCAATTTCCTCATCAGAAATTTGCAGAAACTGTAAGAATGCATGGTGTTCATCAGGTGCTGCTTTTTCAAACTGAATATGCCAGTTACGCATCATCTCTTCAGAAAGTCCTGTTGATTTCAGTATTTTTGTCCAGAGCTCCTTGGTCATTGGTTCGGATGGTGATAAAAGAAATGGATTTTTCAGCATATCGGCAATGACTCTTTGCTGTTCCTTCAGTTCCACTATATCCCGGTCAAGTTGTTTGAATCGGGCTATCAGACAAGCACTTGCGCTCGTTTCTTCACTATCGAGAATTCCTTTTATCTCTTTCAGGGAGATGCCTGATTTCCGGTATAGACAGATTAGCTTCAATCTTTCTTGTTCTACCGGCCCATAAACCCGATATTCACCTTTTATATGGCTGTTGGGGGAGAGTAGACCAATTTTATCGTAATAGAGTAAAGTTGATCGCGATAGGCCGTATTTTTGTGCCAGATTACCGATGGTCAGGTTCATTATGATTTATGGTTTTTCCATGCAGTATATAGTTTTCCAATAACCTGTTGAGGTCCTTCATTTTTTCGTTGTAGACCTTTTCTGTAATTTTATCGACTATCGTATCACCATGATCATCAAGACTGGTGATTTCCTGTGCCCACCGTATGATTGAGCCTGTAGCGTTTGGTATGAGATTAACATTGTATCGAGTTGTGTGATGAGCTCCTGTCTTCACAAAGCCAATCTCTTTATTTTTTTCATACGTGGAGATGACCCAGATTTCCGTTCCTGATGCATCGCCAAAATCAGTACTGAATACGCATCCCAGTTCGGCGTAACCTGATTTTGAATAAATTATTTCACATTGCCACGTGGGAATCCAATCGTACTCCTTTGTCGGACAAAGCAGTGGAAAAACTATTTCAGGCGACGCTGATAATGATGTACTAAAAATCCTCGTGATTCTTTTGCCAGACATTGTATCCTCCTGTCATTCATAGCTTTTTCATCGCACTTTTCGTTACTATTATGGCACTGTAAACTGTGAAGCTATAGACAGGTCAATGTCTTTTCGGATGATAAATATAATAAAAACTGCCCCGTTATTTCTTTTTAGGCAAAACTATAGTCAGCACTCCATCCTTGTACTCGGTTTTCATGGCCGATGCGTCGACTGGGGCTGGAAGCTGTATGGTTCTCAAAAGGGTGCCAGGATTGCTGGTCAAAGCGTTTAAAAGTATCTTCATCAAAGCCGAGATTGTTTTCAAATTTCTTAATAGTGTTGTTAGAAACATCTTGGTCGAAAGAGTGGTAAAGTCTGACCAGAAAAATGCCTTGAACAATTGACACAATGAAGAAAAGAACCACCAGCCCAATAAGTATCTTTTTGCTTTCGAAGAGCTTCTCTAATTTATTCATGGCGCGCTCTCCGTTTATTGCTTCTGAGGACAAAATCTGCCCTTTCCATATAGTCTCGTATTGCCTCGGTACTCTTTTGAATATCGTCTTCAACTTTCTTCACATCCCTATCCTGGATTTCAGCAACATCTTTCGCTGAATACTCACTTAATGCATGCAGCAGATAGGCCTGACGCTGATATGGTGGAAATTTCAGTAACACGTTATTAAAATGAAGACTGCGATCCATATCATCGAGCTGTTCCCAGGCATCTGTCTGGTCATAGTCGGGCAGCAATTCGGCAAGGGATAACTCTTCCTTGTATCCCAGCACATCCTCAAACCAGTCGGGTTCGGCTGTGGAGTCGATATCAGCAAGAGGGAAGCGCTGATCCAGCGAGACAAATCGGCTATCCTGAATAACCCTGGCAAGAATTTCATTCAGGAGATGCATAAGCCATAATTCCAAGGTCAGATCTTTCTTGTCTTTGTTGAATTTTTCCCAGGCAAGCACGACGACTTCATTCACTATGTCAGCTGGCTCGACCTGCCCTGAACTCAGCGTGCCCTCCAGTTCATGAATCTTTATTTCATTTCGGGCATGTCGTTCCAAAAAACCCAGCAACGGTCTGATAGTTCTGAAAAACGATTCCTTTCTGTCAGCCTTTTTGTCCGAGATCAGCAATGGCTGGGCTGCAACCAGATTATCGGAAATCTGCTGCCGGCGCTGCCTCCGGACAAGTTGAGCCGACTGACACTTGTATTTCTGCGCGACGCTGACAAGCTTGTCCGCCAACCCATCAAGAGCTGCAAACAGGAACTGATGAGAAAACTGGGCAGCAAGTGTTCGGCCCGGTAGCAGTAACACCCCACGCACTTCAAATTTCTCAATCTGTTCCGCCTGATGGTAAACAGCTAACCTGAGTCTTGTTGAGTTGGAGGGGATGCCAGCCAGCAGCCGTATCAGACGCTGCTGCTTCTTCTCCCAATATGCCCTGCATTTTTCTTTTGTCGGCCCTGCACAACCTTCAAATAGCCATTGCACTTGCATAAATCCCTCCTTATAGGTTGATTGTGTCTTCGTGTCAGAAGACACAATCAACCCCCCTTTGCTTATCTGTTTGTTCGATCTCCCTCAGTTCACCGAAAAAGCAGTTCGCCGTCTCGGACATCCACCGAAACAGTGTCTCCCGGCCCATATTCTCCCGCCAGAACTTTTCTTGCCAGGGGTTGTTCAAGCTGATGACGAATCGCTCTTTTCAGTGGACGGGCACCGAAAACCGGATCAAACCCTGCCTCAGCAAGGAGATCAAGAGCTCCACTGGATATTTCAAGTTTCAGACCGCTATCCTCCAGGCGGCTCTGAAACAGATCGACCTGGATACCTGCAATGGCCCGAAGCTGCTGCCTGCCGAGAGGATGAAAGACAACTATCTCATCCAACCGGTTGATGAATTCCGGGCGGAAATGCTGGCCGACAATTTCCAGGACCGCCTTTTTCATCTCCTCATAACGCTCGCTGCCCGATTTCTCCTGAATAAGCTGCGAACCGAGGTTTGAGGTCATAACCACCACCGTGTTGCGGAAATCGACGGTGCGACCATGACCGTCGGTCAACCTTCCGTCATCAAGCACCTGCAGCAGGATATTGAAGACATCCGGATGGGCTTTTTCTATTTCATCAAGGAGTATGACCGAGTACGGTTTCCGGCGGACAGATTCTGTCAGGTAACCTCCCTCCTCATAACCGACATAGCCTGGAGGCGCGCCGATCAAACGGGCAACAGAGTGCTTCTCCATGAACTCCGACATATCCACGCGTACCATGGCCCCTTCGGTATCAAATAAAAACTCGGCCAGCGCCTTGCACAGCTCCGTCTTGCCAACCCCGGTAGGCCCGAGGAAAAGGAAGGAGCCGTTAGGCCGGTTGGGATCACTGAAACCAGCGCGGCTGTGTTGGATTGCATTGGCGACAACGCGCACCGCCTCATCCTGGCCCACCACCCTTTGATGAAGGGCCTCTTCCATGTGCAATAGTTTCTCCCGTTCGCCTTCCAGCAGTTTGGAAACTGGGATCCCGGTCCATTTGGCGACCACCTGGGCGACTTCCTCCTCCGTTACCTTTGTTTTCAGGAGACGCATTTCCTGGTTTTCCACTTTGTTTGCCATCTCCAGCTGCTTTTCCAGGTCAGGAATAGTGCCGTAGGTCAATTCGGACATCCGGGCCAGATCACTGGCTCGGCGGGCCGCATCAAGTTCCACCCTGGCCCGGTCAAGAGCCTCTTTTATATGAGTTGTTCCCTGAATAGCGGCTTTTTCAGCCTTCCAGACTTCTTCCAGGTCAGAGAACTCACGTTCAAGACGGTTTATTTCCTCTTTAAGATCGGACAGCCGTTTTTTTGATGCACTGTCTTTCTCTTTTTTCATCGCCTCCTGTTCAATCTTGAGCTGAATGAGCCGTCTGTCCAGGCGGTCCATTTCTTCGGGCATGGAGTCGATTTCCATACGCAAATGCGAGGCGGCCTCATCAATCAGGTCGATTGCCTTATCGGGCAGTTGCCGGTCGGTAATATATCGATGGGACAGGGTGGCGGCGGCAACGATGGCCGGGTCAGTGATTTCAACACCATGGTGCAGCTCATATCGCTCTTTGAGTCCGCGCAATATGGCAATGGTATCCTCCCGGGTCGGCTCGTCAACAAGCACCTTTTGAAACCGCCGTTCCAGTGCCGCGTCCTTTTCGATATATTTCCGGTACTCGTCGAGAGTTGTGGCCCCAACGCAATGGAGCTCACCGCGGGAAAGCGCCGGTTTCAACATGTTTCCTGCATCCATAGCCCCTTCAGCTTTTCCTGCACCAACCATGGTATGAAGCTCGTCAATAAAGAGAATGATCTGGCCCTCCTGTTTTCCCAGATCCTTCAGAACAGCCTTGAGCCGTTCCTCGAACTCACCGCGGAATTTGGCCCCGGCTATGAGTGATCCCATATCAAGGGAAAGCAAACGTTTTCCTTTCAATCCTTCCGGCACTTCATGGTTGACGATACGCTGGGCCAGGCCTTCAACAATTGCTGTTTTGCCAACCCCTGGTTCACCGATTAAAACAGGGTTGTTCTTGGTACGGCGTTGCAACACCTGAATCGTCCGGCGGATTTCTTCATCCCGGCCGATGACCGGATCAAGTTTTCCCTGTTCGGCCCTTTCAGTAAGATCGATGGTATATTTTTCCAGAGCCTGACGCTGATCTTCGGCATTGGGGTCATCAACCTTCTGACCGCCACGGAGGGCGTCAATGGCCTGGGCCACAGCATTTTTTTCGCAACCTGCCTTTCGTAGCAGCTCACCCAGGTTCCCCTTACTGTCCAGTGCCGCAAGAACAAAAAGCTCACTTGAGATAAACTGATCCTGACGCTGCTGGGCCAGTTTGTCGGTGATGTTAAGAATTTTACCTAAATCGTTGGACAGGTGGACCTCACCACCATTTCCTTCCACCCTGGGCAGCCGGTCAATGGCCTCTCCTATTCCGGAGCGAAGCTGATTGACATCAGCGCCGACCTGGGCCAGCAAAGGTCGTACCGTTCCTCCTTCCTGATTAAGCAGTGCCAGCATCAGATGGGCCGGCTCAATAAACTGATGATCTCTGCCGACTGCCATGCTTTGCGCATCGGATAATGCCTCTTGAAATTTGCTGGTAAGCTTGTCTGTTCTCATGGATAACTCCTTTAATCTTCCTATTATTGACACTACTCTTTCACTAGCAAAAACATAATTACTTATTATTGCATGTCAATAAATTACAATTACTAAATAATTATATTGCAATAAAGTAATTAAAAAAGAAGGGACATTTGATCAAAGGGAATTTGAAGATCGAGGTGAGTTACAGGTGCCGCAAATTGCTTGAGTGCCGGAAAACGGCACTCAAGCAATACTTCCATTTTTTTAAGATGTGTCTGTCACGGTGTAAATTGAAAATTTTGGATATCTGCTCCGTGAGTTTGTCAAAAAAACCGGTGCCGGACTGACCATTCTTGTTTTTTTCCTGATTGTAGTCAGTTGTTCGTACATTGGCTTGAAGGCCTGACACTAAAGATAGCTGTGCTTTTTATATCATTTAATTTCAATCTGTTTCACATTGGGTTTCGGCAAGGCCTTACGCGGCATCTTGACAGTCAGAACTCCTTTATTGAACGTAGCCTTTACATCATCCTGATTAGCGTCTTCCGGCAAGGAAAGAACACGCTCAAATGAACCGTAGGAACGTTCGACCCGATAGTAGTTCTTATCTTTTTCTTCCTTCTCCTGCTTCTTCTCCCCCCGTATGGTCATTATATTGCCGGATATTTCGACCTTAACATCCTTTTCACTTACCCCTGGCACCTCAACGGTAACGGAGTATTCTTTGTCAGTGGCTCCGATATCCACCTGCGGTTTCAGCAGCCCTTCAGCGGTCAGTGGGGTAAAAAAATCTGAGCGGAAAGGCGAAATCCCAAATCCCCGAAAAACATTTTCGAAAAGCCCATCGATTTCGCGGTGCAACTGAACGAGCGGATGCCCCGCACCGCCCTGGGGGTATTGAGCCACCGTATCGCCGCGCTGTACCGGCACGTTTGCTCCGCTTTGCTCTTCTTCTTTTTTGAACCAGTTCCAAGGTGCAAGCTTTTTGATATCCATAACTTACCTCCTTTAGTATTGTGTTCTTAGTCCTTCTTTTTTTCGGTTTTTTTCAATTCTTTCTTGAGACGTCGTTCTATATCAACCATTCGGGCATCGTTTTCGGCAATTTCCAGCACCATGGTTTTAATCCCTAACTTTTCAGCTATATCATCTAGACGTTCAGTAGATATTTTTTCATATACTCCATTTCCAAGTTCAGCCAATCGCCTGGTAAGCTCCGTCTCAATCCTGGCCATTTCCCTTCTCAGCCGAATAGTCTCTACGCCTTCCCCACCCCTTTCAGTAATGACATGAACCGCGGAGATGGCTGCATCGAAACCGGCTTCCATGCCTCGCTGTATTCGATCCCACAGTTTCATTTTATCCTCCGTAATCTTTTTTTGGAGAGCAATGCCTCCATCTGATGGATGGAGACATTGCTTCCTAAAAGTTACTGTTTAAGCAGCCTTAATCTCAATCTGCCGTGGCTTGGCCGCCTCTGACTTCAGCAGGTGAAGATGCAGGACACCATCTTTCAGTTCCGCAGTCACTTTCTCCGTATCAATGCTCTGCGGTACTGAAAATGTTCGTTGAAATTCAACTTCGCCAAACTCCTCCCACTGAACAGATCCAGCAGTCTCAACCTTCCGCAAGCCACTGAGAGCAAGTTGACCGTTATCAATATTTACAGCTATATCCTTCTTGTCTACGCCGGGCATATCCACATGGAGTAGAATCTCATCGTCGTTTTCATAAATATCGACAAGAGGAGCTACCGCGGGTATTTCACGCCTTCTTTCAGGTAGTGATTCTTCCTTTCTTGTAAGATCCGTTGTTTCACTCATGACAATTTCCTCCTCATAGGTGCAGTTCAACTGCCAATAATATACTTTTAGTGGCTTAGAAATTTATTTTTTGATTTTTTATTCCACAAAGGGGCACTGAAAAGAGTCCCGGCTCATTTCCCGTTTATCGGTGTTAGTTAATTGTAATCTGTTTTGGCTTGGCAGCCTCTAACTTCGGAAGAGTGAGGCTTAACAGACCATTTGCCATTTGTGCTTCTACCTTGCGGGTATCAACATCCTCAGGCAGGGTGAAGCTTCGGGTAAAGCTTTTCACTGCTCGTTCAGTCCTGTGTACCGTATAACCTTCCGGCTCATCAGATTTTCGAGAGCCGCTGATCTCAAGATAATTGCCCTGAACCTTGACGCTGAGATCATCCTTGGCAACACCCGGGACTTCAACCCTCATTTCCAGGTGGTCTCCCGCATCGTATAGATTGGTTTTAGGTTCGCCTTGAGTGATGTCCCAAGCGGGAGCGGTCCTCAATTTGGCGTACCCGGGATATAACCTGTTCATTCTGTTTTGAAACAGATCCATGGCATGAATCATCCGGTCTAAATCACTCAATCTTGTCCACATAAGCTACCTCCTTGTATCTGTTATTGTTCGTTTTATAGCGTAACTTCCCTCTCTTGTTAGTCAAGATAATTACGACTCTCCTTGTGTCAATAAAAAAATATTTACTTTTTATATTTTTACTTCGATATTACTTAATACGTTTATATTGACAAAGTAATTGAAGGGATTATTTATTAATGAAGCGGAGGTTTTCTGTATGAGTGAGGCAAAAAAGAACACAGTCAACAAACAGGATAGAGGCGACGTGCTTACATCCACAAGTTTAAAGAAGAAGCAATCGGTCCGGGCCACTTTTCGGTTACCCGATGAAATAATTAATTTGTTGTCGGTTGTTGCCTCACAGTTGGGATTAAAACAAAAATCCCTGCTCGACCTGCTTGTAGAGGACAAAGAGCTCCTTGATAGACTGGTGGAAGAAAAGATTACCGCCGTAAATGTTGAAAGAAAAGAGGTGCGTCCAAAGACCTTTGTGGTCAGCAGGAATTCATTACATACACTGGATAACATGGCTCGAGAGAAAAACATCCCAAGAGATTTGCTTGTGGAGATTTCTATTCGTCGGCTCGTACCGGTATTGAACTCTGAAAATGAAAAACAGACGAAACGAAAACAAATACATGAGGACGCTGAAGCATTCTTTAAACTGGGGGAAAAGCTGCTGCAAAAAGCGTCCCGATTGCTTGGCAGGGAAGACGACTATTATACATTACTGAAAAATACCATTGAAATATGCAAAGAAAATGAGCGGGAGCTCAAGTCCATTGTCGACAAAGGAAACGCTATGGATAAATTCGATTTTCCTGAATGAAATGTGATTTTCTTTAAAGAAGATAGTTCAATCCTGGGAGGATAAACATGAACAGTATAGTAAAAACTTTCATCCTGATGGCCGGTCTGACCGGACTTTTCCTTGTTGCTGGCCAGGCACTGGGAGGGGAGCAGGGGATGATGCTGGCTCTGTTCCTGGCTCTGTCAATGAACTTTCTGGCCTACTGGTTCAGCGACAAGATGGCCCTTGCCATGAGCGGAGCCAGGGAGGTGACCTACCAACAGGCCCCTGAACTTCATAGACTTATTGGCCGATTGGCAGAACAGGCCGGGCTACCCAAACCCAGAGTATTCATCATATCAAGCAGAACCCCAAATGCCTTTGCCACCGGACGAAATCCGGCCCACTCCGCCGTGGCGGTAACCGAAGGCCTGCTTGCCATTCTGAACCGGGCTGAGTTGGAAGGTGTCATTGCCCATGAACTGGCCCATATCAACAACAGGGATATTCTGATCAGTTCCATTGCTGCAGTCATGGCGGGTGCGATCAGTTATCTGGCCAGCATGGCCCAGTGGGCAATGATCTTTGGAGGCTTTAGGGGTGGCGATGATGACGGCGATAATAGCCTTGGCTTTATCGGAAGTCTGGTCATGATGATTGTGGCTCCGCTTGCTGCCGGTCTGATACAAATGGCGATTTCCAGGAGCAGAGAATATATGGCTGATGCAACCGGCGCCAGAATTTCCGGCAGACCTCAGGCCCTGGCCAGTGCCTTACAACGACTTGAGGACTTCAATAACAGGCAGCCAATGCAGGTGAATCCGGCGACAGCCCAGATGTATATTGTCAACCCACTGAGCAGTGATGGCATTGCACATTTGTTCAGCACCCATCCACCTGTTGCGGAAAGGATCCGAAGGCTGATGAGCATGGGGTAATGAATATATAGTTTAGCATTGCAAGAATAGTGATGGCAGTTTCTTTGCGAATTGTTTTTTTCGAAAAGAAACAAACGATTATATTTCTTGATAAAAAATGGACAACACAATGGAGTTTCAGGACTATTATAAAATACTAGGTCTATCCAAAGACGCGTCGCAAAAGGAGATTCAGCGCGCCTACAGGAAACTTGCGCGAAAATATCATCCTGACGTCAACAAAGGAAAAGAAGCCGAGGAAAAATTTAAACAAATCAACGAGGCCAATGAGGTATTAAAGGATCCTGAGAAAAGAAAACTCTACGATACCTACGGCAAAAACTGGCAGCAGGCTGGATCTCAGCCACCGCCACATTGGGACAAACGGGGGTTTTCACAGGGAACCGGTCGGGAGGGTTTTTCCCGAACATTTCATTTCGGCAGCGACGGTCAATTCAAGGAAACCAATGGGTTCAGTGATTTTTTTGAGAGCCTGTTCGGTGGAGGATCAGCAAACAGGCAGAACCGTGGTGGTTTCGACTTTGACAGACCGGGGCGCTCCCATGAAGCTGAAATTTCAGTTTCATTGGCCGATGTCTGTCATGGTGCCACAAAAGAGATCTCATTTCAGACCTACGAGGTCGATGAGAGTGGCCAGTTGCGGCCTGTGACCAGAACGCTGAATGTCAAGATCCCAAAAGGAATAACCAACGGTGCGGTTATCAGGCTCGCAGGACAGGGTGATAAAAGAGTGGGCCAGGGAGAGTCAGGTGACTTGCTGCTCCAAATTAATATCGCCCCAGACCCGCGTTTTCAAGTAGATGGGCATGACTTGCATACCATTGTACCTATTTCACCCTGGGAAGCAGCCCTGGGAGGCAAAGTTAAAGTCCAGACCGTTGACGGTGCCGTGACCCTGTCAATCCCGAAAGGATCACAGAATGGCAGGAAATTGCGTATTCGCGGTAAGGGGATGCCGAAACGTGATGGTGCTGCCGGCGACATAATTGTGCAACTGGAAATCAGAATGCCAGATCATCTCACCAATGAAGAAGAACAGTTGCTCAGGGAAATCTCCACTAAATCTCAGTTTAATCCTCGTGACAAACACTATCAGAGGGCAGGGAATCATGGTTAAGCGAGAACTCATAATATACGAACAGCGAAGCCGGCGAACGTTGCTGGACATTCATGAAATAGCTCATTTTGTTGGTCTGCATCCTGACATGATTTACAGATATTACATACTTGGCCTGATTGATCCTCGGGTTGAAAAACCTGATCTGTTATTTGAAGACAGCGTTCTGAGCAGGATCAGTAAGATTAAGCGATTGAAAGCAGACCTTGGTGTTAATCTGGCAAGCTGCGGGTTGATACTTGATCTACTTGATAGAATTAGCGAACTGGAAAAGAAACTCTTTTACTACGAAATGAAACGGAGCAGATGAAGAAGTAAAAGACAATTTGCAATTACTTCAATTTACACAAGTTTTATCATGGGTGAAGCACGAAGTGCAATTGCTATGGGAAAGCTTCGAGGATTGCTCGCCTTTCTGCTTTTTGTGATTGCCTATTTACGTAAAATTAGGATTGAGGAGAAATGGCTAATTGCACATTTTGGTCAGGCTTACGAGCTTTATCGTAAGAACGTTAAAGCATTGATTCCTTTTGTCCTGTGATGTACCACCCACTATCCTCGGGATGGCTGTAGCTGATGGTTGAACTGGGCGGAAGGAGGGCTGGAACCATATACAAAAAAAAAGGGGCTGAAGTGAGTATCATCAACTCGCTTCAGCCCTCTTGATGTGAAAAAGACTATCTTCTTATTTCAGCAGCGCCAAAAGCACACCGGCCGCAACTGCTGATCCAATAACACCTGAAACGTTAGCGCCCATAGCGTGCATGATCAGATGGTTTTGAGGGTTGGCCTCAAGACCGACTTTGTTGACTACACGGGCGGCCATTGGTACGGCGGATACACCAGCCGCGCCAATAAGTGGATTCATTGGAGTCTTGCTGAATTTGTTCATTAATTTTGCAAGTAATAATCCTGAGGCGGTACCTATGGCAAAGGCAATCATACCAAGGGCCAGAATACCAAGGGTTTCGAGATTAAGAAACTTGTCGGCGGACAGTTTGGAGCCGACACCGAGACCGAGGAAAACGGTAACTGTGTACATCAGAGAATTTTTGATGGTATCCGAAAGCCTGTCGACCACGCCACATTCCTTCGCCAGGTTGCCAAGCATAAACATACCGATCAGCGGCGCGGCTGACGGCAGTAAGGCGGTGCAGATGCCTAAAACCAGAATCGGCAGAATAATTTTTTCCAGTTTTGATACATGTCGCATCTGTACCATCTTGATCTTTCTCTCCTCTGCAGTGGTCAACCATCTCATAATTGGCGGTTGAATGAGAGGAACAAGAGCCATGTAGGAATAGGCGGCAATAGCAATCGAGCCTAGTAATCGGGGAGAGAGTCTACTGGAAAGAAAAATCGCTGTGGGTCCGTCAGCACCGCCGATGATACCGATGGCAGCTGCATCAGGGAGGGAAAAATTAATACCGGGCACAAAGTCGGAGAGGAACAGGGCACCCAACAGGGTGGTGAATATGCCAAATTGGGCAGCGCCGCCGAGTAGGATGGTTTTGGGATTGGCAATCATTGGGCCAAAATCTGTTAGTGCACCAACACCCATGAAAATGATCAATGGGAATACACCCGTGGTAATACCCACATCGTAGATATAGGTTAAAATTCCGCCAGGATCGGCAATTCCCGCCAGGGGGATATTGGAAAGGATTGCGCCGTAACCGATTGGCACAAGGAGAAGTGGTTCAAATTGTTTAAATATTCCCAGGAACAGGAGAAGCAGGCCAACGCCAATCATAAGAACCCGGCCAATACCAACAGTCCAGTCCTGGTTCATTTGGCCATCGATGATGCCATAGATCCCCGTGGTTTTAAAAAGATCGCCAAGTAGTTCTGAAATAGGTGGCAACTTTTCACTGGTGATGGCGGTCGGTTGGTCGGCGACTATCTGTGTGGTTTCAAGAGTTCCCAGCAATTCTCCTTTATGGATTTTCTGATAAGCCTTGAAGTTAACTTGAGTGATTTTGCCGGAGGAACCTGCTCTGAGGACTATTACCGTGCCGTCCTCTTCTTTCAGGGTTGCAATCTCGTCGCCGCTATAGACAAAATCATTCTGTTGTACAAGAATTCGTTTGATTTTAGCGTCTGCCGGCGAGACTATTGAAACGGTACCGTCCTCTGCTAGTGCAAAAGAGGTCCAAGACAACAGTACCCCCAGCAGAAGAGGTATGAAAATTCTGATTTTCATAATACTATCCCGATTAAAACAAGAAGTAAGGTTCCCAGGTAAAAGAACTGGGAACCTGAATATTTACATCCTATCAGCCTATGGTAAAGAGTGGATCTGAAGTCTGGACCGTATCACCCGCAGCAATGTGAATTGCCAGCACCTTGCCGGCACAGGGGGATTTGACCTCGGATTCCATTTTCATGGCTTCCATGACCACGAGGGGTTGATCCACTGTGACGCTTGCGCCGACATCAACCAGGATTTTGACGATATTGCCGGGAGTAGGAGCTTCTACTTCGGTTCCCTCAACGGCAGGAGCGGCGGCTGGTGTCGGGGCTGCTGTGCCCACGGGAGCGGCCTGAATGCCACCCGCTTCTGAAACGGTAACGTTGTAGGGGCGATTGTTGACCGTGATGGTGTAATCGCGTGGTCCAATAGAGGCGGCAGCAACTGGTGCGGCAGCTTTCTTGGCCGCTGCTTTTTTATCGACTGGTGGCTCGTCAGTTAATTTACGAACATTGGTGACGGCTTTGCCGAGGAGGAAATCCAGACCTTTCTGCTCACAACTGGCGATGATAAAGATGTTTTCATCGTTGACCGCAAGTTTGTTTTCCTCAAGGATTTTGGTGGCCTTAGGAATACCTGGTTCGAGGATATCGAGGGGGTCATCGGTAAAGACCGGTTTGCCGAGCTGCTCTGAGGCGATCTTGACGATTTCCGGATCGGCAGGCACCGGAGTGCGGCCAAAGTAACCGAGGACCATATTGCCATAGCTCGGATTAATCTTCTTCCATTTGCCCTGGGTGACGTTGAGGTAGGCCTGTTGGAAGTAAAACTGGGATACAGGGGTAACAGACGTTCCGAAACCACCCCGGGCAACCACCTCGGACATCTCTTTGATAACGTCAGCATAGAGATGCAGGGTGCCGGTATCACGCATCATCATGGTATTGGCAGTGAGCGCTCCGCCGGGCATAGGTGAAAGGGTTACCTTGGGCGATACCATCTTTGCTTCCGGTGGGAAGAAGTAATCTTTCATAGCTTCTTCAAAGGCGTCCGAAGCGGTGATGATTTTTTCGTAATCAAGGTCCAGAGTGTACTCAGTACCCTTCATGGCATGCATCATGGACAGGATATCCGGCTGGCAGGTTCCGCCACTGACCGGAGATTTTGCCAGGTCGACACCGTCGGCACCACCTTCAACGGCCGCCATATTCTGGGAGATACCAAGACCTGCGGTATCATGGGTATGGAACCAGAGGATGGTGTCGTCGGAGACAATTTTTCTGGCAGCTTTCAAAGTTTCATAAACTTTTCTGGGGTTGGACGTACCGGATGCATCTTTAAAACAGATTGAGTGAAAGGGAATACCTGCATCCAGGATCTGCTTCAAACGATCCATATAAAATTCTGGGGTGTGGGCGCCGGAACAGCCGGGTGGCAATTCCATCATGGAAACGACGATCTGGTGATTGAGACCATGGTGAGCAATACGTTCACCCGAGTATTCGAGGTTACGAACATCGTTTAAAGCGTCAAAATTTCGAATGGTCGTCATGCCGTGTTTTTTGAACATCTTGGCATGGAGGTCGATTATATCACGAGGACACTGGCTCAGCGCCACGACATTGATACCACGGGCCAGGGTCTGGAGGGCGACATTTGGGCCAACTTCGGTTCTGAAGCGGTCCATCATATCAAAGGCAGATTCTCCGCAGTAGAAGAACAGGCTTTGGAAACGTGCACCACCACCGGCCTCGATATTGGTGATTCCCGCATCTACTGACGCCTTAACGGCGGGCATAAAGTCGTCAGTGAATACCCTTGCACCAAAGACCGACTGAAAACCGTCTCTAAAAGACGTGTCCATGAATTGAATAACCTTTTTACTCACCGTTCTTCTCCTCGCTTTAGGATTTTAATAGTGTGAATACAATAGACGTTGCTCGATAAATGTTCAGGAAATGCTCGAAATAATTTACGAATTTAGTTGTAGCGTTAAGCCTGGGCAAAACGTTCAGCTTCATAAGCTGCAACTGCTGCCGCAATAACCGCGATGTCCTCGTCGGCATCTTGGGTCGTGGCTTCTTTTGCTTTTTTTCGGTTTAGAGCCTGAAGTGCTCTCTCTTGGGCAATCGCTTCAACTTCCCGGGCTGCTGAACCGCGGGTCAGGTAGGAAACGAGGTTGATAAAGAGAATCATCAGGCAGAGAAACAGCATGACAGTTGTCATGCCTACGATCATAAGCTTAACACCTTCAAATATCATTGCGCCTTTCCTCTGTAATGTTGAATGGTAAGGTATGGAAAAAAACGAAGGCCCCCAAATTACACTATGAACAGCATCGAATCAAAGCAATAACGTATATAGGGAAGACAAATGTTTCTGATAAAACGTGCTTATTTGCCACTGAGGACAGATGTTTTTGAAAAACATTCGAGCATATGAGCAGTGAGGGAAAAAGGGTAATGTGTACCACACCGTGCGTGTGATACACGTTACCATGGGTGGGAGTTATATTTTTAGACTTCGTAGACAGCGTATTCAGTGTCTTGTCCTAGGAGGAGATTGATCTGATTCTGGATTGCAATACGTTCTTCGTTGTGTAGCCATGCATTCCAATCTTCAAGTGACCGCCAGGTACTAATTACCATACACTCGTCTTTCCTATCGACCCTCTTCAAGGTCTCTCCATAAATATAGCCGGACTGATTCAGAGTCAGGGTGCGCAGATCTTTCAGGAGAACTGTTAAGGCAAGAACATTCTCTGGTGAAACTTTTCGTTTGATGAAAATCTTAACGGTCATAAGCATCTCCTTTTTTTTAGTCCCTTAGAAATTCATTTCTTGTTTTTTAAGAATGAATTTCGTGAAGGTACTTATCCCGGCTTATTTCTTGTTTACCGGGGTTAGTACTGAGTGCCAGTTCTCTTCCTATTTACCGGCGTGAGTGCCATTTTGCTTCGGAGCACATAAGCCATTGATAATATGATAACAAACTGTCATCGAAACCGGTCTATTATCATATTGTAATTATAGTATGTATAAGTAATATTGTAAAGGGGTCGGCTATTTATCTTGGAGGAGTTCGCTCATCTCAAGAAGATGGATGAATTCCGCTCGATATCCTTCTTTGTCTGGGCCGCGGCTGTTTCTGGCCATTTCGATCAGTTGGCTATAGTCGAGTTGGCTTTCTTGGTCGGATTGACGAAGGAGCATGCCGAAGCCGGCAACGGTGGCAGCAAAACGAAAATCATCACTTGTTGATGCCAAAGCCTTGCTGTTGTCGGTGACAGCATCGGTCAGCAACAGAGATTTGTCAGAGTTCATAGGTTTATAGCGTAATTTGACACTTAATATTTCATCCGATTTGTCAGTTGGCTGAACAATTCGCTGGTACTTTAGAGGGTCTACTTTCGGGACCATATCTGAGCCGACGGGGAGCAGTTCATAGAGGGCGGTGACTGTATGTCCTGCGCCAATTTCACCCGCATCTTTTTTGTCGTTATTGAAATCTTCGTCGGCAAGGGCCCTGTTCTCATAGCCGATTAGTAGATAGCCGCCAACCCGTGCGGGGTTGAACTCAATTTGTAGTTTAACGTCTTTGGCCAGGGTAAATAAGGTGCCGGTCCTTTCCTTGATAAGCACTTTTTTGGCCTCAAGCAGGGAGTCGATATAACTGTAGTTGCCGTTGCCCTTATCGGCCAGAATCTCCATGGTATCATCATGGTAGTTGCCCATGCCAAACCCGAGAACGGTAAGATAAATACCGGAATCCCGCTCTTTTGCCACCAGTCGTTCGAGCTCACCTCGACTGGTGACGCCAACATTGAAGTCGCCGTCTGAGGCAAGAATTATGCGGTTATTGCCATTTTTAATAAAATTTTGCCGGGCAAGATCATAGGCGGTCAGAATGCCGCTTGATGCATGAGTTGATCCTCCGGATGTTAAGGTGGTGATGGCTTTTCTGATCTTTTCTTTTTGGTCGCCCCTCGTTGGTGTCAGCACCACCCTGTCGGCTCCGGCATAAACGATAATAGATACCCGGTCCTCGGCGGTAAGCTCGCCTGCCAGCAGGAGCATCGATTGTTTGAGAAGAGGTAATTTATTGTCGTCGTTCATCGATCCTGATACATCAATGAGGAAAACCAGGTTGGAAGGGGGGATGTTTTTGGGGTCAAGATCTCTGGCTTTGATGCCGATGCGGACAAGTTTATTGGCGGGCTGCCAGGGGCAGGGGCCAAGTTCGGTTGTGATTCCCAGAGGACCGTTTTCCGGTTCCGGGTAATGGTAGGAAAAATAATTTATCATCTCTTCGATACGCACCGCGCCAACCGGGGGAAGATGACCTTCGGTCAGCCACCTGCGGACATTGGCGTATGATGCGGTGTCGACATCGATGGAAAAAGTCGAGAGTGGATCGTTGGTGGTGGCAATGAAGGGGTTTTCCGTCAGAGCGTTATAGGATTCCCTGTTAAATTGGGGATAGAGCGGCGGGTTCAGCTCAGGCTCCATCATATCGCTATCTATGCCTGTTCTGGTTGGTGCTTTCACTGACATCTTGGCCATTTGTTCATTAAGAGCCCGGTGAGCGATGCCTTGTTGTACCAAGGGAGTTGGTGCTGCTGGTGATTCAGTGGTAAGCAATACTGCCGACTCCGTTTGGTCCTGCTCCTTTGGCTCAGGCAGTGATGATCCGGTGCAGCCATGAAGCAGAACTATGCTACTGAAAAGAAGTGCTGGATAGTGCCGTCTGATAAGATTGTTCATGATTTCTCCTGTTATTATTTTTGGCTATTGGAACAACGTGTGCTTGTAATGGCCCTGACGGACGCTGAGGAAAAATGTGTCGGAAAAAGAATTTTTTATGGAGAAAGACAAAAAATCACCCTAATGTAACCAAGGTAGCCATGAACAATTGGGACTATGGGGATTATAGGGAGCCACATTGACAGACTGGAAAGAGAGAGCGCTGGCGCACTGGGAAACGATTAACAACATGGCTGCCCGTCGCTTTGGCGAAGGGAGTTTGGCCGAGGAGGCGGCCCTTGCCGTTTTCGATGGTTTGGCAGTCGATAACTGGAACAGGTTGCGCGCATATAAAGAGAAAGCCACATTTACAACATTTTTCAGGAGTCTTACGGCACGGTTATTGGAGGATTTTGCCAGAAAACGTTTTGGCCGGGTCAGGCCACCACTATGGGTTACGACAATGGGTGGGATATGGGCAAAACTTTTTACTGCCCTCTGCCTTGAGCGGTTGCCGCTACTTGATGCAGTGGAAATTGTATCGCAGCGTCAGGTGGTTGTAGAGAAAAATGAGATTGAGAGAGCGGCCTATGAGCTGCTGGCAAGAATTTCCGATTGCGGCATGCACCAAGGCCTGGAAATTGCCTATGAAGAAGACCCTTCTGCTGGCGACCAAGGGGAGCCGATTGCTGACCGTTCCGTTGAAGACCAACAAAAAAAAGAGTTGTTTGAGGCCATCTTCCAACTTGCCCTCGGGGCAACAGATTTCGAGATTTCCGAGACTCTTTTAAAGAAAATTAACCAGTTAAAAATCAAGCTGTCGCCGGAAGAAAAATTACTTTTGAAACTCTGTTATCAAGAGGGACTTGGGGTAGCGCAGGCGGGCGAGATGCTAGGGATGACTCGCTTTCAGGCGCATGGGAAAAAGCGCCGGCTAATGGCCCGGCTGAAAGAGGAATTTGAAAGAACCGGTTTGGCCAGCGACCTTCGTTAGCTGTTGGATTTATAAAAATTGCAAATCTTTGACAAAAATCCGCTGGATGTCCGTCAAAAAGGATAGGTGCATAATAAAACGTAGAACCACTCTAATGATAATCATGGCATGATAATTACCCGAAATTTCAAAAACAGAAAGAACGTCGAGAAAACAGAAGCTCTTTTGGCACTTATTGCCGATAAAGAGGGTGGACAGGATCGATGTCTTCTGACTGAGGAGATGGCTGCGCTGATTGATGATAAGTGTGAAAAAGAGGAACGGGCAATATTCATGCAGCACCTCAGTCGTTGCGATAACTGTTATATGGAATGGCTGACTTTAAAAAGAATGGAGAAAAATGCTGCGACTAATGTAAATCAGAGGCGTGTGTATCGATTAAGTAAATTAAAAAAATACCGCATTGTCGGATCGGCTCTTGCCGTGGCGGCAAGTGTTGCTGTTTTTCTCAATATTGCATCTCCCCCGCAGATTTATCAGGATAAAGCATTTGAGAAAGTAGCACCGATGCAGTTGGAAAGAAAGTCGGGCGCTTCGCAATTACCACTGAAAATGGAAGAAACGAAGATTGAGGCAGAGATGGACGAGGCAGCGCCAATGGTGCCGAGCCAGGTCGAATCACCGCTCAAAAAAAAGCTGGAAAAAACGGTAGCACCGACACCTAAAACAGCACCTCGGGCAGCATCCAAGAAGGTAACCGATGTCGAAAATATGCCCCTGGATGTCGATTCTTGGCTTCAACAACTCCAACAGAACTGCCTTACCGGTAGGCAGGACGCTGATTTCTGGTTGAAAATGCGTCTTACGGGGGAACAAATCCTCGAAAAACAGATCGGCTCCTTACCTGGCAATAAAGAACAGAAAGTGGTGGCAGTCCTCGCACTGCTTGGTGCAATGGGTACACAGCCGGTAGCGGATCAATGTGATCAGATTCTTGCTATACTTGCAGAAGACGAAGAGAGCAGGTAAAAGTATCCATCATGATAGCAATTTTAACTGGATTTGAACGACATCATTTGGAGAAATATGAGCAATACAACAATACCACTAAAAGAAAGAATTATTGTCGCCCTGGACGTAGATAGTCCCGAACAGGCTAAAGATTTAGTCAAAAAATGTGAATCCCACATTTCCTTTTTTAAAGTGGGACTCCAGCTTTTTATGGGGAGTTGGTTTGAGACCGTTGACTGGATTGTCGACCGCGGCCACAAGGTTATGCTTGATCTGAAGTTTTTTGATATTCCAGAAACCGTTAAACAAGCTGTGGAACAAGTGAATAGCCGAGGGGTGAGCTTTGCCACTATTCATGGCAACGATCCGATAATCCGGGCAGCTGTTTCCGCCAGAGGCGACATGCAACTGCTGGCAGTGACAGTTCTTACCAGTTTTGGTGAAGAGGATATGCGGGCCATGGGCATGACTCAATCGGTGGCCAATCTTGTCTATTTCCGGGCAAAACGGGCCTTGGAGTTGGGCTGTGACGGGGTTGTGTCCTCTGGTCTTGAGGCCGAAAAAATGCGTCAGGAGCTCGGCGAAAAATTGCTCATCGTCACTCCTGGTATTCGACCGGGAGCAAATGTAAGTGATAACGGCGATGATCAGAAACGTATTGTCACCGCCGGAATGGCTATAAAGAATGGTGCCAATCATGTGGTCGTTGGCCGTCCGATTACCAGAGCCGCCGATCCTATTCAGGTCATTGAGCAGATGCAGCAGGATATCGTTGCTCTTGCCCGGTAAGCAACAAGCAAGCCAGCCGGTACTATGAATTATTCTTCAATTGCCAATGTCTTTGGCACCTTATTGATTGTTACCGGTTGCTCCATGTCTCTGCCGGCGGTCTGTGCCCTGATCTATGGCGAGAGTGATCTTGCTCCGATTGTCGTTTCGTCGCTTATCATTATTGGGCTTGGTGTCCCTTTAAAGCGGATATTTCGTAACAACAATACCTTACATATCAGAGACGGGCTGTTTATTGCCACCTTTGGCTGGATTATCATTTCCGCCTTTTCGACCCTGCCTTTTATTATCCATGGCACCATCCCCTCATTTACCGACGCCTTCTTTGAGATGATGTCTGGCTATACCACCACCGGTGCTACCATCCTGACTGACATTGAAGCCGTGCCCCATGGCCTGCTTTTCTGGCGGAGCCAGACCCACTTACTGGGCGGCATGGGCTTTCTGACGCTGACGCTATTGTTTTTGCCCCATGGTATGGGTGGGGTGCGCATCTTTCGGGCCGAATCAAGTCCTGGCCAGGTCATCACCAAGGATAAATTCAAGGCCAGGAATAAAGACACCATGGTCTGGCTCTGGGGAATTTACCTGGTGCTCAATATCATTGAGACGCTGTTGTTATCTTTAGGGGGGATGTCGCTCTTTGATTCACTCTGTCACTCCTTTGGTACTGTTTCTACTTCCGGTTTTTCTACCAAAAACGCCAGCCTCGGCTATTATAACAATGCCTTTTTTGACTGGGTGGTCATTGTTTTTATGACTCTTGGCGGAGTTACCTTCGTTCTCTTCTATCAACTGGTCAAAGGAGAATGGCAACAGGTGCGGGACAATACCGAGTTTCGCTGGTATCTGAGCTTTTTAGGCTTTTTCTGTGGTGCGATCACCCTGCTGCTCATGACGAGCAACAGTTATGATAACTTTTGGGACGCTTTGCGCTATGCAACGTTTCAGGTGGTATCGATTCTTACCACCACCGGCTTTACCACCACTGATTATGAGCTGTGGCCCCAGGCCGCTCAGATGTTTCTATTTGTCGTATGTTTTATCGGAGCCTGTGCCGGTTCGACAACCAGTGGTATCAAAGTGGTGCATTACGTGGTTATCGTAAAACACATGTACTCGTCCATAAAAAAGATCTTTCTCCAGCCGATGTCGGTTACGACAGTACGCTTGAATGGCCGTCCCATTGATGCGTCCATTGTCGATCTGTCGGTGTGCTATTTTATTGTCAACATCATAATGGTTTTTGCCGGTGGCTGTTTTCTGGTGCTTACCGATCCTGTTGATTTTTTAACCGCTATCAGTGCGGTTATTGCAGCATTGATGAATATCGGTCCGGGGTTCGGTGGGGTGGGACCCAGTGAAAACTTTGCATTTTTTTCGGATACCGGCAAATGGTTTTTGTCCTGGAATATGCTGGTGGGCAGGCTGGAGATGTTTTCGGCCCTGGTCATATTCTTTCCTGCCTTCTGGAAAAAATAATACCGAATCTGTCATGCAATAAAGAGTTTCCGCACATCTTTTAGGTGTTTTGAGGTACAGATAACAATGACCGGCTCAGCTGCCTGGATATGGGTGTTGCCGACGGCGATCTGCCAGCTGTTGTCCCGAAAAACAGCACCGATGATCAGTTTGTCATGAAAGAAGCTATCCAGTTTTGACAATGGTTGTTTGGTGATGGACGATTTTGCTGCAGCCACCAGCTCGACCACCTCGGTGTCAAAGCCATGCAGGTGGGCGACTGAGAGAAATTCGCTTCTTCTGATGAATTTCAGAATTTCGTTGCCGGCCATCACCTTTTTATTCAAGGCAATATCCGAACCTATGGTTGCCGCCAGGACCAGATAGTCCTCTTTGTTGACAAGAGCAATGGTTTTACAATTTTTTACTTTGCCGTTCTTGGGCTTGTTTTTCTCTCTGAGGTGTTTGGCCAGCAGGCAGGTCATGATATTGGTCTCATTTTCTCCTGTGGTGGTCACAAAAGTGTCTGTATCAAGCAGGCCGGCCATAGTCAGAACGTCACCATCAGAGCCGTCGCCATGGAGAACCTCGGTGTTTGCCAATTCAAAGGAAAGTTCGAGAGCCCTCTTTTCATCTTTTTCCACCACTTTCACTGAGACTGATCTCTCGAGCAGTTCAGCAACCCTGGTTCCAACCAAACCGCCCCCAAGCAGCATAACCTTTTGCTGGCGCAATTTACGCATCCCTGTCAGTTCCATCAGTCGTGGCAGGTGTTGCTGAGCAGCCATGATAAAGATATGATCCTGGGGAAGAAGAACGTGATTGCCATTGGGAATAATGGTGGTAATGCCTCGGGCAATAGCAACCACCCGAAACGGGAACTCACTATACATTCCGGCTAATTCTTTAAGATTACGGTTGGCCATAGGTGAGAGTTCATCTATACCTGTAGCCAAAAGCTGTATCTCGCCTTGAGCAATATCTATGATTTCGTTACTGGAATTAATCTGTATCAGCCGAACAATCTCCTGGGCGACAAGTTCTTCCGGATGGATGAGAAGATCGAGCTTCAAATCGCTTGCAGTGAGTAGTGAATCGGGGTTACCAAATTCGAGGGAACGCACCCTGGCAATTTTTCGCTTGATACCAAAACGGTCAGCAATCATGGAAGCCATCATGTTCACCGCGTCGTTATCGGTTACGGCGATGAGGTAGTCCATCTTGTTTGCACCGGCTTCTTTCCAGCAATTGATGCTCATGGCATTGCCCTGAATAAGTCGTGCATCAATCTGACCATCTGCGTGGGCGATGAGTTTCGGGTCGGATTCAATTATGGTGATAGCGTATTCTTCGTGGATAAGTCGCTTTGCCAAGTATAAACCAACGCCACCGAGGCCGAGTATGAGGATATTTTCTGCTGCAGTAGTTTTCTTGCCAAACATTGAAGTACCTATTTATCAGTGATTTCTTTTTTTGTCTTTACCGGATGATAGTGGACGAAGACCCGTCGCATTGAGTCGATTTCTTCAACAAGTAGATTCTCAACCTGGGTCGCGATCCGGTCTCCTTCATACACGGTGAGGTTCGGGGAAACGCCGATGGTGATGTTTGCAACCATATAGAGGCCGAACCTATGACCATGAATTTCCTCTACATCGAGTACTTCTTCTATTCCTACAAGTTTTGCCCGGATTTCTTCGGTGAGTTTTTTGCCCGGCAGGGTGTTCATCAGATCTGCGGCTGATTCCCGGATGATTGCAACTCCGGTGAAACAGATGATAATAGAAACAACACCACCAGCCAGAGGGTCGACCCAGTGGAATCCCAACTGGCCAAAAATGATGCCGATAGTGGCAGCCAGCGCTGAAAAAATATCGTTTTTGTGGTCGGCCGCCAGGGCCATCAAAACGTTATTATTGGTTTGCTTGCCGATGCGAAAAGTCCAGTACGACAGCCATATTTTGAGCAAGATAGTAAAAAGAGCAATCCACAGTGCCAGTTGTGATGCGCCGGTAAAATCGCTTGCACCGATTAATAGATCATAGACGTTATTGATGGATGCCCAAAAAATGGAAATGGCCGTGGTTATAACAAAGGCCCCGACCACGACTGCGGCAATCGATTCCAGTCGGTCATGGCCATAGGGATGTTCATCATCGGCCGGTTTGCCAGACAATCGCATGAAAATATTGACAACGATGCCGTACGCCACATCCGAAGTGGAGTTTATGCCGTCGGCCAGAAGGGCCGGACTGTGGCCGAAGATGCCCACACTGGTTTTTAGGACAGCCAGCAGGGTATTGGCCGCTAAACCGACGTTTATCGCCAGGATACTTTTTTTCTGTCGCTGATGAGTTGTCATTATTTTTTTTATTCGCCTTTCGTGTCTTCCAGACGCCAGTTTTCCTTGAGAAAGGTAATGCCGGTGTGGTTGGTAAGGTCAAGTTGTATGGGGGTGATGGAGACATTGCCGGAGGCAAAAGTATAGACATCGGTATCTTCACCGGGGTCGATGACCGCAGTGCCTCCACCTATCCAGTAGTGTTTGCTGCCTCGGGGGTCGAGTGTCTCGTGGATCGAATTTTCCCAAAGTCTTCTGCCCTGGCGGGTAACTTTGATTTTTTGGTAGACGCTGCCGCTTGGAATATTGATATTGAGTAGGGTATTTTCAGGCAATGAATTTTGCAGAATTTTTCTGGCCATACAGGTGGCAATCTGCATGGCCGCCCGATAATCGTAGGGCAGCTCTCCACCCACCGAAAGCGCCATGGATGGGACGCCGTACATGGTTCCTTCAATGGCGGCGGAGACAGTACCGGAATAGGAGATATCATCCCCGAGGTTGGCTCCGGCATTAATTCCTGAAACCAGCAGATCCGGTTGTACCTTAAGAATTTTCTTCAGGCCGACGGCGACACAATCGGTGGGAGTACCATTAACCGTATAAAAATCATCGGCCAGCTTATGGATTTTCAGGGGACGATTCATGGTGAGCGAATGGGAGACTGCCGAATTATCGCGGTCCGGTGCTATGACGATGGTATGGCCAAGTTCGGTCATGGCCTGCTGCAAGGCTAAAATTCCGGGACTGTGGATACCGTCATCGTTGGTGATAAGTATTGTCTTCATGATTCTGTAAACCTTGCAGTCGTTTCCGTTTCAACAATATTCCAGAAAGACTGTACCAAAGGATTTCGTTTATTTTTTGAGAAGATGCAGGCGGCAACAATGAATGGTTTCAGCCGGGGAGAAATCTCAAGGATTTCCACCTCGTTTATTAAGCTGCTTTTGTCGAGAACCAAACGGGGAACGACGCCAACCCCGCAGCCCATGCTGACCATGGCAATAATGGCTTCATTGCCGGAAACCTGGGAATATATATAAGGGCGAATATTCTTGTCTGCAAACCACTGTTCTGCTCTGGTTCTACTTAAACCTTCAGTGGGCAAAATGACAGGTGTTCTTTGCCAGTTTATCGCTCCTTGCGAATAAATGATAGTTTCCGGAAAGAGTTTTGGGAAAATAAAAAGCAGTGGTGTCTCGAGAAGTTCGATAAATTCGAGGCCTTCTGGCTGGTTATCGGGAAGGGCGGCGATGGAGATGTCGACTTCCCGTGATTGCAGTTTGTTCAGCGCTTTTGCGGCATCTCCTGTTTCAAGCTGGATCATGACCTCCGGATGGGTTCTTCGGAATATTCTGAAAATCTTTGGCAGGATGGAAAGAATTGCCGTAACCGAGCAATAGATTGACAGTTCCCCACGGAGAACGGTGTCGCTTTGTAAATGACTGCGGAAGAGATACCAGTTGCTTATGGTTTCCTCGCAGTATTCTCTAAACAGCATTCCGGCAGGAGTCAGATGAACCGACCGTTTGTTTCGAAAAAAAAGTGGTTCTCCCAGATCATTTTCCAGCCTCTGAATGGTACGGGTCAGGCCGGAAGGCGTGATGTTGCACTCCATGCTGGTGCGGCCAAAGTGGAGAGTCGAGGCCAGATGCCGAAACAGCTCAAGTTCCCTGATGTTCATGACATAGACCTTTTGAAATTACCAGACAAGCGTATAGGAAAATATCTGCTGATGTTGGTTTGTTGCTAGTTGTTGCATAATTTGCAATACAATATCACGAATAAATCACTTGACGCAATAGGCGTTTGTCAATATATCAGAGAGTTAATGATGACTGGTGGTAACAATCACAAAAACAATACAGATACAAGGAGATAAAAAATGGGTTCGAATTATTTTAACACCCTGCCGCTTCGTCGGCAGATAGAGGAACTGTCCAAGTGCCGTTTAATGGAGGCCTCAGAGTTCAGTGGTGTCGACTATCTTAAAGGCAAAAAAATTGTCATTGTTGGCTGTGGTGCCCAGGGTTTGAACCAGGGCTTGAACCTTCGGGATAGCGGCCTGGATGTCTCCTACGCCTTGCGGGCAGCGGCAATACAGGAAAAGCGTCAGTCCTGGAAGAACTGTACTGAATATGATTTTACTGTCGGTACCTATGAAGAACTCATCCCCACGGCCGATCTGGTTATCAACCTGACTCCTGATAAGCAACATACCAACGTCGTCTCTACGGTTATGCCGCTTATGAAAAAGGGTGCCTGCCTTTCCTATTCCCACGGCTTTAATATCGTCGAAGAGGGAATGCAGGTTCGCGATGACCTGACGGTCATCATGGTTGCACCAAAAGCTCCCGGAACCGAAGTCCGTCAGGAATACAAACGTGGCTTTGGTGTGCCGACCTTGATCGCTGTTCATAGTGAAAATGATCCGAAAGGGGAAGGCTGGGACATCGCCAAGGCATATTGCTGCGGTACCGGCGGAGATAAGGCCGGTGTCCTGGAGTCGTCCTTTGTTGCTGAAGTAAAATCCGATCTCATGGGTGAGCAGACCATTCTTTGCGGTATGTTGCAGACGGGTTCTTTGCTCTGCTTTGATAAGATGGTGGCGGAAGGAATAGATGCTGGTTATGCCTCAAAACTTGTTCAGTACGGCTGGGAGGTCATTACCGAATCCCTGAAACTTGGTGGTATCACCGCCATGATGGACCGGCTTGCCAATCCGGCAAAAATTAAAGCATATCTGCTTGCCGAAGAACTGCGGAATCTTTTGCAGCCGCTTTTTGAAAAGCACATGGATGATATTGCTTCCGGCCATTTCTCAATGACCATGATGGAAGATTGGGCAAACGGCGATGCCAATTTGCTCAAATGGCGCAAGGAAACAGGAGAAACCCCATTTGAACAGGCGGTATCCAGTAACGATGAAATCAGTGAGCAGGAATACTATGATAAAGGCATCCTGATGGTGGCCATGGTTAAAGCCGGGGTGGAACTGGCCTTTGATACCATGGTCGCTTGTGGTATCAAGGAAGAATCTGCATACTATGAATCCCTTCATGAAACACCTCTTATCGCCAATACTGTTGCCAGAAAAAAACTGTATGAAATGAACGTGGTTATTTCCGATACGGCTGAATATGGCAACTATCTTTTTGCCAACGCGGCCATCCCTCTGCTTCAGGATTTTATGAAGAGTGTCGGTACCGACGTAATTGGTAAGGGTCTGGATGTGAAGGACAACGGAGTCGACAATCTGGATCTTATTCAGATTAATGAAGCTATCCGTTACACTTCCATCGAGGCGGTGGGTGAAGAGCTCCGCTCGCATATGAGTGCTATGAAGCCGATTATGTAATGTTTTTTTGATCAGCTGTTTCGGCTGGAAAAACGATAACGGGGCCTGAATTGTTGTAATGACTTCAGGCCCCGTTGTTGCTTGCAGAGTAATTTGGATAAAAAAAAGAAACAGACGAACATTGTGAGATAATTGTGAGGACGGATATTTATTCTTTGTGGAAATGAAAACGATACCTCTGGCTGCGCAGCATATCGGTTTCAGGAAAGAAAGTACAACGGATCAATCGTTGTCAATTATCAACAAGATTATTTTTGGAGGAGATCACATGAAAATTGTTCATCTGCTGTTTATTGCTTTATTTACTTGTACCCTCGGTTTATCAACACTTTCAACAGACACCTACGCCGCATCAGCTACGAAAGAGGTAGCTGCCTCTGCTGAGCAGACAAAGAAAGCGATAGATATAAATACAGCCGACAAGGCACTTCTCACCGAACTTCCTGGAATCGGTCCGGTTACGGCAGATGCTATCATCCAGTATCGCGAAACCAACGGG
This sequence comes from uncultured Desulforhopalus sp., assembly GCA_963677465.1. Lineage (GTDB taxonomy): Bacteria > Desulfobacterota > Desulfobulbia > Desulfobulbales > Desulfocapsaceae > Desulforhopalus_A. Next base: position 5,748,180 of record OY781976.1, read on the forward strand.
AAATTTAAAACCATCGATGAACTGACCAATGTAAAAGGAATCGGGGACAAGACCTTGGCCAAGATCAAGCCCTACCTCAGTAAACTTTAACAAAAAACCGTACTGAAAAACTCAATTTGGGCCGGAATTACCGGTAAAGGTGATTCCGGCTTCTGTTTCACGAAATTATCTTCGCGTAAAAACAAGAAGATAATTTCGTGAACTGAGTAACCGGATTACACTTGAAGACATTAATTCACTTGCATTGCCTCAAGCAGGTAGTCCAGGTCTTGAGCTTGCGTCAACGAAAGGTCGCAAAACTCGACGCCAACAACCAGTTCAAACTCTTCAGAGGATTCCAGGTAACTATCGGTGGCTTCGCGCATTTTGCGTACTTTGATCTTTTTGATATGAGAACCCTTGGCATCAAGGATGTCTAAATGAAACTCATCCGGAAAAGCATGGGGATAGAGACAACCAAAAGAGAAACCTTCACGACTAATGTCAATTATTTGTCCCGTTCCTCTTTCAGTGACAGCAAGAAGATGGATCCCTTCCTGACGTCGTTTTTTTCTTTGTTCCGAAAGATATATGTGCTCCGGGACGATGTGTGTTGTTAGTTGATTCATGGTTTCCTCCGTAAATATGTCGGAATCAGCAGTTACGCATTTCCTTTCGATGTTCTGAAAGTGGCAAAGGGTAAGCCGTCGTAAATTCTTGATCTTGTACCAATGGATTGTTGCAACCATAAAGCAGAACGGTTTGCAGCAAGGCATATGGTTTTAGAGCCATTTCGGAAAATTGAATAGCAATACCATCCTGGCTATGCCTGGCAACTTTTCCGGTAAAGCTCATGGTAAACATCTGTCCCGACCATTGTTCATCCAAGGTAATCGAGCATGAGGTTCCTATTGGATACTTCAGGCGACTGGTGATCAACATGCCCGTTAAACTGATGTCATGAATCGGGCAATTGTGTCGCTGATCTTCAAAGAAACTAACCCCGGCTACTCTGGACAGGTTTATTCTCTCGTTTTTACGACCATATGTTTTTAACATAACGCGCCTTCCCTGCTTTTCTCTCTGAATAAAAACTGTTCCGTCACAGATATTCAATATTATATTTGCAAGTTATGTGCCGATATGAAACTATTCAAAATATCAGATAGTTAATGGGAGAAGGGTAAAAAAAAATAGCGGAAAAGTCCAAAAATTTCTCTTCCTGCCCGGAAAAGTGCAAGTTTTGCACAGGAAACATGGGCAATATGTTGTTGTTTGAAGGTACTTATCGCCGCAAAGCACGGGGACTGAAAAGAGTTCCGGCTTATTGCCCGTTTACCGGGCTTAGATGGAAGGGGAAAAACAGCGGAGGGAGTGAGCAAGACCAGCCAGGAGCCTCTCTGAGAATGCCCTTTTGCCCAAACTTTTCGTTATTTTCATAAAAATAATGCTCGCAATATTAATTATATAGCTCCGCTTATTTTTATGAAAATGCCTCAATTTTGAACAAAATGCCTATTCTCGGACAATCTCCTAAAAAACAGCTGTAGGAGAGAGAAAAACTAGTATTTAGTTTCAATAATATATTTACAAAAAGCCATTTTCAAGCTATCCTTTCCCAAAAAACTGAGGAGGATAGCTATGGCCAGAAAAACAGAACGTGCGCAACTGTCTTTATCTGTGGAACAAAAGAACAAACTTGAGCAAATTAGTAAATCCCGCAAAGGCCCTTTACGGGAAGTCCAAAGGGCTCAGATATTATTACTTTATGCGGATGATTTGCCAATCAGTCAAATTCAAGAACTGACTAAAGTGAGTAGGCCATCCATATACAAATGCATTGATAAAGCTTTGGCCGCTGGTCCGGATGCAGGTTTGAAAGATTACTACCATAGGCCATTCGAGCCAACTATTACAGATGGAGCGAAGGCTTGGGTTATAAACCTTGCATGTACAAAGCCTAAAGATAAAGGCCTTGCCGCAGAATTATGGACACTGAGCGAGCTTGCCAAATATTCTCGTCAACATGCCCCCGAAGCAGGACATCACTGTTTGTCTAAAGCTGCAAAAGCCACTATATGGCGAATTCTTAGTGCTGATGCGGTAAAACCACATAAACTTGAATATTACCTTGAGCGTCGCGATCCCAACTTTGAACAAAAAATGCAGGAAGTACTCATGGTGTATCAAGAGGTCAATTTACAAAATGACGAAAAAGGCGATACGCTCCCGTCAATCATTACTGTATCTGTCGACGAAAAACCCGGAGTGCAGGCTATTCAAAATATTGCCCCTGATTTGCCGCCAAAACCGGGCAAACACAAAACCGTTAGTCGAGATTACGAATATAAAAGACTTGGTACTCTTTCTATTCTTGCCGCTCTTGACTTACATAGCGGTCATATAATTGGTCAAGTTCATGAACGACATCGAAGTCGTGAATTTATCGAGTTACTCAAAGAACTTGATACTCGCTACCCTCCCGAGTGCACGATACGGGTAGTTCTTGACAATCATTCAGCTCATATCTCTAAAGAGACGATGGCATATCTCGCGTCAAGGCCTGGAAGATTTATTTATGTGCACACTCCTAAACACGGATCCTGGTTGAATTTAGTTGAAGCCGCTTTTTCCAAAATGGCCAGAACATTTTTAAGACATATTCGCGTTTCGTCTAAGGCTGAACTGAAGGCCAGAATTCTTAAGGGAATTGAAGAAATTAATTCTGCTCCGGTTGTTTATCGTTGGAAAAAGTTTGACCTTGAGATTGCTTAATTGTAAATAAATTAACGAATCGAAATACTAGATTTTAAAATTGATCCCGGAGAACGTGAAGAACTCCGGGATGTTCTTCAAATGAAGGACTAATCTGCTTTCCAGAAGTCTTCTTTTTCGGCGCCACACTTTGGGCAAACCCAATCTGCCGGGACGTCTTCCCAGGCGGTTCCAGGGGCCACACCATTCTCGTAATCACCTTCTTCTGGATCATAAATATAGCCACATGGGCATTCCCATTTTTGCATAGTGTTCTCCTGTATTGGTTGAAGGAACTAATGATGGTAATGAAAGTAAAAGGAATGATTGTTATTGTCAAGTTTGAAAGGTGCTGCCGAGGCGTAAGATTGTAACGACGCCATCATTTACAATGAAAAGGTAGATTTATTCCAACCGTATCCAGAATTTGCCAATCTCCTTGTCCTCATAGGTTGCATCAATGGGGTATCTGACTCCAGCTTTGTCTTCGGAGTATCTCACCCATAAATTCTGCTCGGGATATACTGAGTAGTTGATATCATTGCCGTCATTGCTTGCTTTTGGTGGTGCAAATCCTCTTAAATTTGCAAAAATTTGATTATCGAGTCGGCTGATGTTTGACTGAACCCCTTTGATAACAAGTGCTTTGTCCTTAGGGACGGAGATCTCTTTCCCCTCGTCAATAAACATCAGTCGGCCATCAACATTGAGTATCAATTTCTCCGCATGTAATTGGTCCAATGGTATTGATGGCTTTGAGACGGGCGGAGGTGGCGAATCGAGTTGGCTCTCTTTTGGTTGCTCTTGCAAAGACAGCGCAACTGCCGCTGACTTATCATGCACAGCATTACCATCCGATTTGATGTTAATGTCGACCCAGCCGCAGGTTTCTGCATCTTTTCGGATAACGACTTTGGCCGCCTGGGCAATTCGAAAAGGGACTTTGGTGTCATTGTAACTGCCCATGTCAAGAAAATCCGCCGCCAGACCTCGGTCCAAATTTGCTATAATATCAGTGACAATGACTTCATCGCCACTTTCCACCATAATTTTTGAACCATTAGGCACCGCATAGGGTAGTCCTCCATTTACCTTGATCAGAATATAAGCCAGTTCGATTTTTTCATGGCGCAATCCGGGGGTGTCGGGGATAATTCCAAATTCTTCCATGAAAGAATTAATGACCAGTTTCTGGAGACTCACTTTTTCGGAGTTTGATTTGATTGACTTTGAGGTTTCCACGCCGAACGCGGGAATATTGGCCTGGGTAAGTGCATAGTAGCTGGCCGACTTTCTTTGCTCGATATGTTTGGTGTTGATGGAAGTTGTCTCATGATTGTTGAGTTTGAAATGGTGTCGCTGATTTTCGATCTGGGGATTGACTCGATTGATTACCCGTAATGCCAGATTTTCAAGATCGATAGTTTGCTGACTATTTTTACCGAAGTAGGTTTGAGCGTCAAATATGATGGATTGACCGTATCGGTTGGGATTTTCCATGTCGCTGACCCAGACCGGATTGTAGAATCCCGAACCCTCGTGGAGATTCAATAAACAATCCGCTTCGCCGATGAGCTTTTTGAGAATGGAGACTATTTCCTGTTCAGTATTTTTTTTATGGTCTTCCTGCTCACCAAACTTGCGGTTCATATCTCCTGTCTGTCCGTCGCGCTGGTTGAGCAGTATTGAATAAAAATTTGCTCTGGGGACCACTATAAGGTTTCCTTGCAACAAGTTGATATCTGCATAGAGATCAGCTGTGAGGTAACCACCTGGTTCATCGCCCTGAATTCCACCAATAAGCATGATGGTCTTGCCTGGCTTTTTGCCATAAATCCTAAAAACGTGCAGTTCATGTTCGGTATTGGCAAGATATACATCATGGAGACTTTGGTGGGGGGCAGCGCTACTGCCAGTCACGGAAAAACTGAACAGACAGAAGAGCATACCGAGAATGCAACGCAATTGTATTGGCAGCCGGGAATGAAACATCGGTGTTTTGCTATGTGTTTGATTTTGAATGGGGGTCGTGGTCTGCGAAGAAGCTACATTCTTTCTTTCTGAATCATCCATTTATTATCTCTATTGATTAGCTGCAGGGTCTTTGTGCCAGTTTTATGATATTGATCTGACCGATATTCTTGGAAAAAAGTTACATTGGCACCTGCATCAGTCCATTCGATAGTAATGTTTTTTATGTCCACTTTGATATACCTATATTTGTGGTTCAGGTAGCTCTTCTTTCTTTTCCAGCCTTTACGGTCAAGTCGACCATTCTTAAATGAAGGGCTGTAGCACTCCATATAGGTTTCAATATCCTTGTCCATCCAGGCGGTTTGCCATTTTTTGACGAATGCCAGCACTTCTGAATCTTGATCTATTTGGACAACACTTTCAGGTAGAGCTGTTTCAGCCGTCGCTGTTTCAGCCGTCGCTGTTTCAGCTGTTGCTGTTTCAGCTGTTGCTGTTTCAGCTGTTGCTGTTTCAGCTGTTGCTGTTTCAGCTGTTGCTGTTTCAGCCGTCGCTGTTTCAGCCGTCGCTGTTTCAGCTGTTGCTGTTTCAGCTGTTGCTGTTTCAGCCGTCGCTGTTTCAGCCGTCGCTGTTTCAGCTGTTGCTGTTTCAGCTGTTGCTGTTTCAGCCGTCGCTGTTTCAGCCGTCGCTGTTTCAGCTGTTGCTGTTTCAGCTGTTGCTGTTTCAGCTGTTGCTGTTTCAGCTGTTGCTGTTTCAGCTGTTGCTGTTTCAGCTGTTGCTGTTTCAGCTGTTGCTGTTTCAGCTGTTGCTGTTTCAGCTGTTGCTGTTTCAGCTGTTGCTGTTTCAGCTGTTGCTGTTTCAGCTGTTGCTGTTTCAGCTGTTGCTGTTTCAGCTGTTGCTGTTTCAGCTGTTGCTGTTTCAGCTGTTGCTGTTTGTTCTACAGATTGATTTTTCACCGGATGCAAAGCCAGGATGGTAGGGATGATGTCCTGACTCTCGACAGAATAAAGGTTGTGCCAATCATCAGCCATATTGGCTGTCAGATAGACACGCTTGTGGTATCGATATTTCAAAGAGCACTGGTCATAGATCCTATAGCTGATCGAGGCAATGGCCTGAGACCCCAGCGTGAGATAGGAGAGGGTTTCAATATTATCGGTTGAGAAATCTGTTGGCGAAAAAGACAGCTTTTGCAAGATATCATTAAATTTACTGCCGTCTTTTTCAATGCCGAGACTCGTTCCGAGTGGCGGTGCAGAAAATTTCTCTAAAACGATAATGGGGGTAGTTCCGACCTTTAAGTAGTCCGCCAATTCGTCCAGATCGTTGTTATCAAGGACAATACAGCCATTGCTACTGAAAGGAATCAGTGGTTTGTTGGTACCGTGAATAAAGATGCCGTCACCGAGATGGCCCGCATGTTTATCGAAGACGTTCGGGTAATCCAGATGGTACGCCCGGCTGCCGAAGACGGTGATTTTTTTATCTTCATATATTTCGGTTATGAAATAGAGTCCTTCCGGGGTCTTGGAGTCGCCGCTCACATATTTTTTGCCAGGGTTTTCTCCGGTTGAACAAACGAATGTTTTAAGCAGTTGGAGAGATTCTCCTTGTTCAAAGAGCATCAATTGCTGTTTGCTTTTTTCCACTACGATGAACTGCATAGGGACATGATCACTATAGAAGGAGATGGTCGGTTCATCTTCTTGAATATCCTGAATAATGCTGTGGCCATCAGTGAAAGAAAAGAGAACACCAAAAGAAGCAACGAAGGTAAATAAGAATACATGTATCTTCATGATTTGCAGCGAATAAACGACCTTGTTATGCCAGCGGGGGGCGGGTTGTCTGGATGAAAGGATACAGTAGAGTTGATTTTCTTGTTTACCAACAACTGACGACCCTTGCCTTCAATATCATCTTTATGACGGTATTGTACCTTTTTTATTATGTCATCACAAATAGCTTAACAAAACCAGAGCAAATGAATGCATCTAACAAAGGTGGTCGATCAACCTAGCGTATTTCAGGCATTTTTACAATTTCTCTTGGTAAATTCCAATTATTTTTGAGAGAATAGATTTAACCTATGCCTCTTACGTAAATATTTGGCGTATTTGTGACGCACTTTTTTAAGAAAAACGGTTTTTGCTATAGAAAGGGTGGTGTTTGTTATGTCCCGATATTTAGGATTCGTTCAGCTGTAATCTATGGGCGAATTCTTGTTATTTATAGTGAATCAGGTTTTCAAAATTTTGTAAGGAGGAGAAAAGAGATGGCGGAAGGATTGGCAACAGATCAGGAGAAAACAGGTTTTAAAATTTTATACCAGATCTTGGTAACTATGTGTGTTATTGCTCTCATACCCATCGGGGGGCTCTGGTATATCAGTATTTATAAGTCTAACCAGGACTGGACGACCAATATTTATCAAAATCTCATAAATAACACAGAGAGCCTTACGCACAGTGTTGATGACTGGACCAATATGAATTTACGGGTTTTGCAACAGAATGCCGGGACGCCTGCCATGTTGAGCATGGAGAGCGAAATGCAAAATCCGATCTTGAAAACGATGACAGACACCTATGAATGGGTTTATCTGGCGTTTACCATCCTGCCAAATGGTCAGAATCTCGGTAGGAGCGATGGAAAACCACAAACATATTACGGTGATAGACAGTATTTCAAGCAGGTACTGAGTGGCAAACCTCTTGGCCAGCAGGTATTGCTTGGCAAGACCTCCAAAAAACCCGCGTTTATTCTGGCTAAACCGATAGGGGGTGAAGGAGCTAGAATCTTGGGGGTGATTGCTATCGCCATGTCACTTGAAGATCTGTCGAAAACAATCACCAAGACAAGGATCGGGGAAACCGGTTTTGCCATGCTGCTTGATGAAAACAATCGCCTTATAGCCCATGGCAAAGGGGAGATATCATCAGAATTACAGGATTTGAGTTCGCTTCCTGTCCTTTCGCAGCGGAATATATTTGATCGTGACTCCTTTGTGTTTGAGGAAGACGGCAAAAAAATTGTTTCATATTCCCAAAAGACCGAGCAGGGCTGGACCCTCATTGTGCAACAGGATTACCAGGAAGCCTATGCGGCTGCTGACGAAGCGCAACGGAATGCAATAATCTTGCTTGTAGCGACCATGGTAACCGTTCTCTTAGTTGCTTATATCCTCGCCCATCGTCTCAGCACGCCTATTCGTAATCTTACTGTTATCGCCGATGAAATAAGTCGGGGAAATTTAGGTGCTGAAATAAGAGAGACTGAACGGAGCGACGAAATTGGTGCTCTGGCAAGGGCAATTGAGAGAATGGGGGTCAGTCTTCAGATGGCTATTGCTCGATTACGAAAAAGGTAAACGATTATGACTCAGGATTTTATTCCGTTCGGAGAGATTGTTTCTGAATTAAAGAGGTTATGCGCGAAAAGGGTGACCGGTACCCTGTTCATTGCCACCAAGGCAAATCGTAGTGCCCAGATTATCCTTGATCATGGTGAAATTGTCTTCCTGTATTTCTTTAACAAGCAGGGGGAAGAGGCGTTGGAACTGATGTCGACAATACGCGCCGGTCGATATCGTTTTCAGGATGGGCCTGTTTCCCGTCGCGGTAGCTTGCCGTCTACCACGGTTATTTTAGAGTTCCTGGCCAGTGGGCAGATGGTTACCAGTCAGGCCAGCGAAAATCAGGTCAGCGAAGATCGAACAAGTGGTTCTGGATTGAGTGATAAGCAAAAAAGCGTTCTTGAAAGCTGTTTGGCAGGATTCATAGGACCTATGGCTGGGATTATTTGTGATGATCACCTGGGTGTTGCCACCGATGTTCAATCGGCAATTGAGGCCCTGGCTGCAGAAATCCCTTCGCCTGCGCAAGCGGTAAAGTTCAGGGCGATGGCTCAGGAAAAACTCGGCTGATATCTGATCCCCAGTGTATCCAGCGGTCAGGGTGACGCTGGATACACTTTCTCTTACGTTGTTTCAGCTCCATCAATCATGGGATTACGGGTCATCTCTATATGGGGAATGCCATCTTCTTCGTAGCTCTCTGAAGATATACGAAATCCGAAACTTTCATAAAAATGAATAAGATACTGCTGGGCGGAAATGCAAACAGGTGATTTTGGGTAGAGTTCCTCAATACAAAGCAGGCCTCTGGTCATAATTTCTCTGCCAAGGTTTTTTCCCCTAAAACTTTGGTGGGTGAGTAGTCTGCCAATGCAAGGCGATTGGCCGGGAGTCTCCGGGGGCAGTATTCGCAGATAAACAATCGGTTCCGGCTGTGTTCCACTGTTGTACCAACCCACCAGATGGAGGGCGTTGCTGTCCCGGCCATCACAATCCTGATAGGCACACTGTTGTTCAACGACGAAGACCTGCTGGCGCAATTTGAGGATGGCATAGAGTTCTACCGTCGACAAATCGCGAAAGGTTGATAATTTCCAATCAATTTGCATTCGATTACTCCTTACGGGACAAGAGGGTGCTCTTGGTCTTTTGGGTCCTGCCCAGTGAGCACAGTATACCAAGCGCTCCCAGCAGACTAAAAATAATCATGGCCGTGTGCATACATGCCATGAAAGCCTTTCCTGTCTCCATGCTTACCGGTTTGTCACCAAGATAGAAGGAGAGGAGGATGGTGATCAGAGTCATTGCGGTCAGCATTCCAGTGGTTCGCATGGTGGCCAAAATGCTTGAGGCCATGCCGTAATCGACTTTATCAACGCTTGCTATGATGGCGGTGGAATTGGGGGTGGAGAAGAAACCAAAACCAAGACCCATTATGATAAGGACGGAATTGATGGTGATAAAAGAAGAAGACTCGGTGATAAAGGCCGCACTGGCAAGGCCAAGGGTGCATAAGATCATGCCGAGGGTGGCGATAGGTGCCGGGCTGTATTTGTCGGCGAGTCTGCCGGCAATTGGCGAGCAGATAGCCTGCAACAGGGGCTGGATGATGAGGATAAAGCCGGTTATCTTAGGCGGTAAGCCTTTGATTACCTGAAGGTAAATGCTGAAAAAAAACATAATACCGAAAGAGGCTGCGTAATTGAGCCAGGTGGCTATGTTGCTGAGAGCAAAGACTTTGTTCCGGATGATTTTTTGCAGGGGAAAAATGGGATACAGGATAGAGTTTTCATAGTAAAGAAACAGGGCCATGAAAATCACACCGAGGCTGCAGAGCCATCCGGCCATGGGGAACTGTTTGATTTTCAGGGCACCAACAATTATGCCAAACAGTGCCAGGATATAGAACACGGAGCCGAGCCAGTCAAATTGTTCTCCTCGCGAATCCGCCCATTCTCCTTTTAGCCGCACAATGGCAAAAAGCAGAATTGCACACTCCACGGGCAGCGCACTGTAGAAGATCCATCGCCAGCCCAGATAATCTATCATCAGGCCGGCCAGTGTCGGGCCGGCGGAAACGCCCAAGTAGACGCAGCAGACCACTACGCCCATGACCTTTCCCCGGTCTTGTGGAGGGAAGACGGAGAAAAGGATGGCAAAACTTGTTGAAGTTATCATTGCTGCGCCGATTCCTTGCACAAACCGGAAAAAAATTAACATCTGAACCGTTGGAGCCATGGCCAGGGCCAGGGTGGCTATGGTTATTAAGACAGTTCCAGATAAAAATAATCGTTTGCGACCGTGAATGTCGGCGAATCGTCCGATAGGCAGGAGCAACAGGGCGACCGCCAGGATATAGACCATCTCGATGAGACCGAGTTGAACAGCGCCTGCTGAAAATTCCCGACCGATGGTCGGCAGCGCCACCCCAATTGCGGAGAACATAAAAGGCGTTAAAAATTGAACCGCCGCAATGACCCACAGGGTAGCTGTTGGCGAACTTGTTGTTGTTTTCATGGTATTTGTCGTTGCAGTTCTATGGAAACTTTACTTAAATGCGTCTCTTTCTTAAGGTGTTGGTGATGCTATATGATGCATACAGACGATTATCTGTCAACAGCTTACTCTATACAATTTAAAACCATAAAAGAGCCTTTTCATGATACGAGCGACCATAGCATTTTTGGCAAGCGTTTTAACGGCGGTGCAGGCATTTTCAATTTTTGTCCAGGGGCAGACCATTTGTTTCAATGCAGGCTGTGCTATTGTCGACAGTCTGACAACTGTTTCCCCGCTCTATTTTAATATCGCAGGTTTTTTATTCTTTCAGACTCTCTTCTGGTGCTTTTTGTGGGGACGGGATGGCTCCGAACATTGGCATAAATTTGCCAGGCTGTTGCTCTCGGCCGGTCTTTGCGCCGAAGCGGTACTCATTTTCTTTCAATACTCTATTGCCACGGTTTTTTGCTCGTACTGTCTGGTCGTTTTTGCCTTTATTGTTCTGTTAAATGTACTGAGTGGCATACGTCAGATACTCCGGGGAGTTGTTCTGTTTTCTGCGGTGACGGTAGCCTGTTTCAGTCTTCAGTTTGGCGCGGCGACGGGCTCCGGGGCTTCTCTTGATGCGGGAAGCATGGCGATGCTGGCTGGAGAACAGAAGGATGCAAAACTGTATCTGTTCTTTTCATCAAGCTGTGCCCATTGTGAAAATGTTATTGAGGTTCTTAACAAAGAAAATAGTTGTCCCGTACGCTTTAATCCGGTGGAGCGTATTGAATCTTTTAAGGTCCCTGGTGCCGAGCTTTTTCCAGAATATAACCCTGCCGTTAATCTCAACTTTATGAAAAGTCTGTCAATGAAAGAGATTCCGGTTCTTGTCACCATTGATCAGCAGAATACCCGCATCCTCAAAGGGGAGCAGCGCATTATCGAATATCTGGATGCAAACTGCCGGGAGAAAAAAACAGTCGATTACAGTGGGAGCAGCAGTATCGTGCCAACAGAACCCCTTGTCTTACCAGGAGTGAATATCCAGGCAGATGGCTCTTGTCCGGTGGATGCCGATTGTGAGCCTGTGGTCCCCGAAGATGCAGCGGGCAAGAAATAGTTTAATGCATCCTTTAACTGAGGAGGTCAGTCAGTTCTTCTTTGGTGAGCATTGATCGGGGGGTGGGATTACGCCGGTCGGCAACTTTTCGTTGATCGACAAATTTTCGCCGATCAACTCCCATTCTGGCTTTGATAAGAGAACGTAGCCATCCATAAAAGCTTCTATGACCTTTATTGGCAACTTCCCGTCTGTCGTTTCGCCGTTCACGAGCTGAGCGGCGCTCGGATGTTCGCCGGCAACTGTTTGGCTTTCGACGTTCGGTCCCATCCCAATTTTTATAAAGAGGCGGGTTCATAGTCTCTGTTGTCTCGTTGATGTGTCATAAAATATATCAGTGTAACTAACCGGTAATACGATAAACAATATACTCTTTAATGTAATTGATGCAAGGAGAGAAGTTCTACTTCTGTTTATCAGGATGAGCTCTATTGATCTTTTATTTCTTGCTTAAACACTTCAATCTGACTTTCCAGGCCGATAACCTGATCGACCGGGAGAACGAAAGCAATACCGGTTCCAGGTTTATCAAACTCTCCCACCCTGCCTATTGTTTCAAGAACCTTTTCAATTAACCGCTCTTCAAGCAAAAACATGATGATATCTGTTTGTGCCTCAAGGCTCAGGCCAAAAAAGGTTTTCGCTTCACGAATTCCGGTTCCGCGCGCAGGGATGATAGTCGCTCCTGTGGCTCCTGCTTCTTTTGCTGCATCAACAATCTTATCGGTAATGCCTGTTTTGACTGAAGCTAAGATTATTTTAAACCGCATCCTTCTTCTCCTTCCTGGGTTGTGATTTTCGCGTGGCTGCCCACTGCGCAAACTGGGCATAGGTAAGAACGCTTATGATTGGGAATAAACTGGCGAAGGCTATTAAGCCAAAACCGTCAAGGGCTGGATTTCTTCCGGGAACGGAGGCCGACAAACCTAAGCCTAAGGCGGCGACGATCGGCACGGTGACGGTGGATGTGGTGACACCACCGGAATCGTAAGCTAAGGGAATGATTGATTTTGGTGCAAAAAAAGTTTGTACGATAACAATAAGGTAGCCCACCATGATATACATGTAAAGCGGTGTGCCGGTAATAATCCGGAAGGTGCCGAGACTGATACCAAAGGAAACGCCAATTGCCACGGTAATCCTAAGGCCCCATTGGCTGATGCTCCCGCCGGACACCTCCTGTGCTTTATGAGCCACGGCAATAAGAGAAGGTTCCGCCACTGTTGTGGCAAAGCCTATGGTGGCTGCAAAGAGATACATCCAGCCATACGCCTGCCAATCAGTGAGATCGACGCTGGCCGCAGTGCCTTGCAGGAACAGTGGATCGGTCAACTGGTTGGCCATGATTTTGCCCAGCGGGAAAAGGGCGTCCTCCAGGCCGGTCAGAAACAATGCCAGGCCGATTAATACATAGAAACTGCCGGCGATGATTCTGCGCAGATTGGCGACAGGTGCTTTTATGACAACGAGTTGAAAAAAGCCAAATAACGCAATGATGGGCAGAAGATCCCTGCCGGTGAGCAGCAGGGTTTTTAGGAAATCAAGTAAAACGTTCATCTGTTTTAACCTCTATATGCCGAAGACTGCTATGCCGTAAGCCATGACGAAGATCATTGGCAACAGGGAGGCAAAAGCAATCAGTCCGAATCCGTCAAGCAGGGGATTTCTTCCCCTGATCACAGTTGCCAGTCCAACGCCAAGCGCTGTCACTAAAGGTACGGTGATAGTTGAGGTGGTGACGCCACCGGCATCGTAGGCTATGCCGATGATTTCGTCGGGGGCTATGGTCGTCATCAGCATAACCAGAGCATAGCCCCCGATTATAAGAAAATGGATGGGCCAATTGAGCAGGATACGCAATACACCGAGCAGGATGGCAAAACCTACAGAAAAGGCCACGGTTAACCGCAGACCGAGAGCGTAGGAACCAAGTGTTTTCGGGTCGTTGTCGAGAAGACCACCCAGCGCGGCTATATGGGCGGCTTCTTTGGAGATGGCGATAAGAGCGGGCTCGGCCACGGTCGTTGAAAATCCCAGGAAAAAGGCAAAAACCAGGAGCCAGAACAGGCTACCTTTACGGGTGAGTGCCTGAGCCATGCTCTCGCCAATCGGAAACAATGCCATTTCCAGGCCTTCTATAAACATAGAGAGGCCCAAAATTACCATAATGGTGCCGAATATCATCTCGCCCAGTTGCGGCAGAGCTTGGCGGATAATAAAGAGCTGAAAAAAACCGATCACTAAAATTATCGGCAAAAGATCGGTGGCCGCCTGGCGGATTTTGGCCAGGATGTAAGAAAGGGTCTTATATCGGTGCAACGGATTTTTTATTGGCATAATGTCAATTGTCAGATATGAAAGTTGCTGTCCCTCCAAACTATTCTAATTGGCATAAAATGCACCAACAATCTGTCGTGTTTTTGTCTGTTTGAAAAAATTGATTAATGAGGCCTCATTCATTAAATATTTTTATCCTCCCGATATAATGGGATATATTGCTTATTGAAAAATTTTAATAATCTGTTAAATATAGCAAATAGAAAAGTAGCGATCAGATTGCAATTTGGATTAAAAGTCAATTTCAGAGGAGCGGAAGAAGGCCGATTGATGATTTGCCACCCTTCTTGCAACGCACTCGTTACCTGATTTTTTACAATTGCGGCGATTGGGCTTGAATCTTTCTGCCAGGAACAATAAAGGCGGGGATAACTTATTATCTATAAAGAGAAGAGACATGACTTTAACGATTACTGCCCAAACTCTCTCGATAAAATCGATAGAGAAACTTAATGAACTCAGTGGCGAAAGCGTCAAAAAATGTATGCAGTGCGCCACCTGTACAGGTATGTGTCCCATGGCACAGGAGATGGACTTCAGCCCCCGCAAGGTCATGCATATGGCACAATTTGGCCTCATGGAAAAGCTGGCAGACATCAACACCTATTGGAAATGTGCATCCTGTCATGCCTGTTCGGTAAAATGCCCCAGAGGTATTGATATCGCCAAAGTCATGGAGGCTCTAAGACAACAGATCCTCCGTAAGAGCAAGAACTACATAGAGCCTTCTGGGATCTCCGCAGAACGAATTGCCGAGATGCCGCAGATTGCATTGGTTGCCGGATTCAGAAAATTCACCAGTTAAGGAGAGCGATGAAGATCAGTTACTATCCAGGCTGCACTTTGAAAACCAAAGCCAAGAATTTGGACAAGGCTGCTATTGCTTCCCTGGAGGCTTTAGGAGTCGAAGTGCAAGAGATCGAAAGGTGGAATTGCTGCGGCGCAGTGCATTCCCTTACTGCCGATGATTTGATTCATCAGGTCGGACCTGTGCGTAATCTTATCCGGGCTAAAGAACAGGGTGCAGGGAAGTTGGTTACACTCTGCTCAATGTGCTACAACACCTTGGCACGGGCCAATCAGATAATGAAAAACGATGTGGTGAAACGAGATACCATCAATCGTTTTATGGATGAAGAAATCGATTATGCCGGAGAAGTTGAGGTCGTTCACTATCTGACCTACCTGCAGGAGGAGATTGGCTGGGAAAAAATAAAAGAGCAGGTAAAGATCCCTCTGACCGATCTCAAGGTGGCACCCTATTACGGTTGTACCTTGCAGCGACCGGCGGAAGTCGGCATCGAGCCCTTTGGCAGTTACACTCTGATGACCGGGTTGCTGGCGGCAATTGGTGCCACTGTCATGGACTTTAATGCCGCCGATAAATGCTGTGGCTCTTATCAGGTACTTAATGCCGAGGCAGGAGAAAACAGTGCCGGGGCGGCAATTCTCAATCTGGCAGCGACGGCTGGCATTGAAGCGCTGGCGACAAGCTGTCCGCTTTGTGAATACAACCTCGGTAAGCAGCAGAGTCAGATGATGGCAAAGGGTAAAATAGCCACAAATATTCCAACGTATTACTTCACCCAACTCCTGTCTATTGCCCTGGGGCTTGATGCGGAGAACTGTCATTTTGAATTGAATGACCCTATGAGTGCAGAATTGTTACAGAACAAAAAATGTCTGGCCGCAGCGTGAGCTCACGGTTTGGATCTGAATAGAGCATAGGCAGCCTCAATTATCGCGTATTATTGGAGATATCAACCATGTGTGAAACTGATCAAAAAACGAACAAGAAGGCTCCTCGTGTAGCCACCGGGGATCGGGCTATTCTGCCGGAAGGGGCGAAAACCATTCCGGTCTATATTATGGGAAAGATGTATGAGGTCCCGGAAACCCTTACCATCATGAAGGCAATGGAGTTTGCCGGTTTTAAATTCCTGCGTGGTGCCGGATGTCGTGGTGGTATCTGTGGTGCCTGCCCCACGGTATACAGAATGGCCGGCGATTATAAACTGCATTTCGGTCTGGCCTGCCAGACTGTGGTTCAGGCGGATATGTATCTTGCCCAGATTCCATTCTTTCCTGCCAATCGGGCCAGCTTTAATATAGATGAGATTGGTGGACTGCCAGAGGCCATTCATGCCCTCTATCCCGAGTTGTTCCGTTGTGTTGCCTGTAATCAGTGTACCAAGGCCTGCCCGATGGATGTTGATGTCCTCGGTTATATCTCGGCCCTGAAGCAGGGAAATATTGAAAAGGCGGCGAAACTTTCATTTGACTGCATCCAGTGCGGTTTATGTGCCAGTCGCTGCATGGGTGAAATACCCCAGTACCATGCAGCGCAGCTGGCCCGTCGAATTTACGGGCGCTATATCCTGCCTCAGGCGGAACATCTGAAGGTGCGGGTAGCAGCGATAGAAAGCGGTAAATATGATGGAATGCTCGATGATTTGGTGGCAATGAGTAAAGAGGATCTGGAGAAAATTTACGTCGAGCGGGAGCGTGAGCCCGATTTTGCCGAGATAGGGTCATGGCAGCCTAAAGAGACTCGTTATTTATAATCAACAACAAGATCGATCCTCTTTGGATTAAGGAGAATACAATGGCTTACACACCCGAAATGAAGGAACTGATAAAAAAAGTTGAGGCTACCCGTCCGGCACGGGTGGCCATGGCCCGCCGGAATGAGAATTATCCGGCACTTTCCATGGCCGAACGTGCCGAGGTGCTGTCAAAATTTCATCCGGATTATCAAACGACCGGCAAACGTACTGTTGCCGTTGGTCCTAATAAAGGTGACACCTATCAGGAAGGTGTCGCGAGATTGCTGGAATCCAAGTCGATGGTTCGACCCGATAAGGTGGATTTGAGCAAAATTGATCATGAAACCGATGTCCTGGTCATCGGCGGCGGTGGTGCAGGGACTTCGGCGGCGATAATGGCGGCGGATGGTGGCTGTAAGGTCATTATCGCCACCAAGCTTCGGCACGGCGATTCCAATACAATTATGGCCGAAGGCGGGATTCAGGCGGCAACCCATGAATGTGATTCCCCTTATTATCATTTCATGGATACCATCGGCGGCGGCCATTTTTCCAATCAGCGTGATTTAGTGGCGGCTCTTGCGAAAGATGCACC
Organism: uncultured Desulforhopalus sp.; assembly: GCA_963677465.1. GTDB lineage: Bacteria > Desulfobacterota > Desulfobulbia > Desulfobulbales > Desulfocapsaceae > Desulforhopalus_A. Next base: position 5,765,324 of record OY781976.1, read on the forward strand.
GCTTTCCATCGCCTGGCTGGAGCATTTGGGCATGCTCTTTAACAAGTACGACGATGGTCGCACGGTTGTTCGTCACTGCGGCGGTTCTTCCCGCAAAAGGTTGCAGTCTTCAGGGGATATGACCGGTGCGGAGATTATGCGCGTGGTTCGGGACGAAGTGCGCAACAGGGCAGACCAGATCACCGTTCTCGAATTCAGCCCGGCAGTGGAATTGCTGCTCGACGATGACGGCAAGTGTTGTGGGGCTATCCTGTACAATATGGAAACCAAAGAGTTTTCCATCGTCAAAGCGAAAGCGGTAATTATTGGTACCGGCGGTTTTGGTCGTCTGCATATTAAAGGCTTTGCCACCACCAATCACTACGGTGCCACCATGGACGGCGTGGTTATGGCCTATCGGGCCGGAGTTGGTAACAAGTCTTTGCATTCAACGCAATATCATCCCACCGGAGTTGCCTATCCTGAACAAAATGTCGGCTTGTTGATAACCGAAAAGGTTCGTGGCCTGGGTGCTCATGTTCTGAATATTGACGGCGAGCAGTTCTGTTTTCCTCTTGAACCCCGTGACGTTGAATCGGCTGAGCTTATCTGCGAGGCGATGGAGAAAGGCAAAGGTATCATCACTCCCACCGGACGGGTAGGACTCTGGCTGGATTCACCCATGATTGAAGAACTGCATGGTCCTGGAAGTGTTAAAAAAGAATTGCCGGCCAAGTTCATCCAGTTCGAACGGCACGGCATCGATATCAGCAAGGAGCCGATGCTTGTCTATCCGACGCTGCACTATCAAAACGGAGGGGTCAATGTCAATGGTGACACAGAAACCTGTGTTCCAGGGCTCTATGCCGCAGGCGAGGCCATTGGCGGAGTGCATGGTGAGAACCGCTTGATGGGCAATAGTTTGCAGGACATTATCACCTTTGGCCGTCGCGCTGGCAAAAATGCCGCAGCGTATGTTCAGGGTGGAGTTGAAATCAAAGGTTTGAGCCTTGATCATGTCATAAAGTTTGAGAAAGAGCTTGAAGATGCAGGAATTGTTAATCCTGGGGTGGCGCCAATTCTTCTGCCTGATTATTCAACCGACGAAATGACCGCGCGTCGGTGGCCTGATGCATTAACCAACGAGGCTCCTGCAGCTTAAAGAGCCGAGTTTAAAATAGATGGGTTGTGGTCTTTCCTGACTCATGATGTTTTATATACCGCTGTAGGCTCTGTCTACGGCGGTATTTCTGTTGTATCACTTAAAATCACAGTATCTTCTCTGGAAAGGACGGTGGAGTTGTCTTGAAAAATATGGTACTATTTTTTGTGTAGAAGAATAACGAAAAAATGCGTGACCCTGCCAACATCGCTTGCAAAAACGCAATGTCACCGGTGGGGCTGGAAAAAGCCTGTGATGAGGTCAGGAGATAATCAACGAACTGTTATTAATTTTTGCCATACAGGAAAAGAGGTATGAGAAGCAATTTTATTACTACTGTTTACGGTTCGGATATCCCCGGGATAATCAAGGCCTTAGCACAAACCACCCGTAGTCTGGGTGGAGAATGGTTGACCAGTAAGCTTATTAAACTTGACGGTCAGTTTACCGCCATAATGAGTGTGGTCGTTGAGGAACAACTGGAGGCCAATCTCAAGTCGACTCTCGAACAGAAATATCCCAGCCTCACTTTTGTCTATGCCCCTGCAAGGACAACCCATCACGAAATGAATAAAATAATAAATCTGGTCGTTGACTGCATAGACAGGCCTGGTTTAACGGGCGATCTGAGTAATATTCTGGCTAATCTTGATATCGGCGTTGAAAATATGGAGTGTAAACGGTTTGTCATGGATGGTATCCAGGACACCGTCTTCTCAGCCCAATTGACTCTGGCGGTGCCCGAAGCGGCGGACAGTGAGATCATCGCCGGGGAAATTGAAGCTCTGTCGGAAGATGTGCGGGTGAATGTAGTGTGATGCCCTCTTTAATGTCACGAGACGTGGAATTATAGAGGGCATTAAAGAGTACACTCGTGATCTCGTCGCCGATACTATTTCCTACTCCTTAATCATCTTCTTCGCAAAGTGCACGATGCAGGGCCCGTTGCGCCAGGACGAAATGATCTCGATGCATGGTGAACTGCATATTTGTTTGCCTTGAGGTTTGCGAAACGGCGAGAATATTGATGGAGGCGTCTGCCAGTGCCCTGGTGGCTTTGGCAAGAATTCCGGGTTTTGCGATATTTGAACCGATGGCACAGACAATGGCGACGTTACTGGTGTCAACACTCTCAAAACGTGCCCTGAGGTCCTCGATGAGCGCAGTTGTACAGTCCTTTTCGTAGATGACAATATCGATAGTATTGGCATTGGTTGCTTTGTTGATGTAACTGATATGATGTTTGAGCAAAAACTCCATTATCTGCATATCAAAACCAACCTCGCCTACCATGCGGGTATCGTGGATTTCGATACAGGTAACCTCGCACGAGCCGGTGATAACCTCAGTCTTTGAGTGGGGACAGATATAATCTTTGGTAATCAGCGTTCCGTTGTGGCTGGGATCAAAGGCGTTCATTATGCGGATGGAGATGCCGGCAATCTCCAGTGGCTTTGAGGCCTTGGGGTGAATGGCTTCCATGCCGACATCGGCCAACTGGTCGGCAACATCGAAATTGGTATTGCAGATCGGGTGGACACTGTCCACGCCCATGATCATCGGATCCCCCGAACAGAGATGGTACTCTTTGTGAATAACGGCCTCTGCGGCATGGAGTAGAACTGCGATCTTGGAAAAAGTAACTTCGGAATAGCCGCGGTCAAATTCCCGCATGATCCCTTCCGTTCCTTTGGTATATCCGGTGGCAACGCAGATTGTTTTTGATGGATCGAGATCCTTGAACGTGTGCTGAATTCGCTGGTCGATAGTCCGCTCGAGCTTGTCCTGCCAGCCGCTCAGATCGACAAAGGTTGAATTGTAACCAAGATTTTGCAGGATATTTGCACTGTTAAAGGCACTGTGCATCTCCCCAATGGAGGAGAGAAGTTCCCGGGCAGCGAGAAGAACCTCGGTGCGGCTGACGTACCCGGAGGAGAGCACATTGTCCATACTTTTGAGGATGTTGACGGCAAAGGCGATCCGCTCGCTGATGAACTGGTCGGCTGATTTGACATCCAGGCCGATTTCTTCAAAGCTCTGGTTGAGTTCGCAGAGCCTGTCTTTCAGCTTGATCATGGCCGGCTCGTAATCGTCACTTTGGGCAAAGGTCTGGTATATGCCGGGCTGGCCTGTTTTCTTATGTTCCAAAAGTTCGTTGGTGATACCGGAATATGCCGAAACAACGAATATTCTGTTATATATGTCGCTTGTGTCTTTCAGAATAACATTACTAAGAACTTCCCCAAAACGAGACATGGTCGTCCCGCCGATTTTTTCTACACGAAGTGGTTTTTTGCTCATTACGTCTCACCAAAGAAAAGCCAGTATCAGGTACACATTATCAGGAATGTGGAGAAATACAGGTAAAAAGTGTTTGTATGTTAAAAGAGAAATATCGCGGTCGTATCCTATCGCAAAGGTTTTGCCACCGCAACTCATTTTCTTTTCATGCGAAAAAGATGGGCTGAGGGGCCGACTGCTGTCCCGTTGCAATGACCACTGTCCGGCGTCCATTGTCCATGCTCCTTTGTGTAAGGCAGCTCTTTTGGCAAGGCAATGGAAAGCCATGGCGTGATGGTATTTTTCATGGTAAATCCGGTTGGTATTACACTCTCTGTATAAATAGAATTAAAGAATGACCACGTCTTGTTGATGGCAACTCATGGACTACTCAAAATTAAAACTCTCTGTTTTCCTTCTACTCGCCACCATTGCTTTTGGTACGTTCGGATATGTCATATTCGAAGATATGCCTCCTTTCGAGGCCTTCTATATGACGCTTATCACCATCAGCACCGTCGGTTTTTCTGAAATCAGGCCTCTCTCCGATATCGGCAGGGTCATCACCATCGTAATTATTATTCTGGGTATCAGCCTTCTGACCTATACCCTTGGGCAGGTCGCGCGCATATTTGTTGAAGGTGAATTGAGAAAAGTCCTCGGGAGAAGAAAATTGGAAAAGCAGATTGCAGCATTGAAAAATCACTACATCATTTGTGGCTACGGACGGATTGGCGCTATTGTTGTCAGGGAACTTGTCGCAGAGAATATTCCTCTGGTGGTCATCGAGCAGGACCCCGAATCTATTGCGGTGCTTGAGGCCAACCAGACGCTTTATCTGAATATGGATGCCACCACCGATGAGGCCCTGGTTGCCGCCGGTCTCGACCGGGCAAATGGACTTGTCACAGCGGTTAGTTCAGATGCGGACAACGTTTTTATTGCCCTTTCCGCCAAGGGGTTACGACCGGATATCTTTATCCTGGCCCGGGCTTCGGACGTGAAAAATGAGAGCAAGTTGATTCGTGCCGGGGCTTCCAGAGTCGTTTGCCCCTATCAGATGGGTGGGCGGAGAATGGCCGAGATTCTTCATAAACCCACGGTTGTCGATTTCCTCGATCAGGCCATGATGCATACAGAACTGGGCTTGCAGATGGAAGAGGCGATTATTCCCGAGCATTCGCCCATAACCGGTAAAACCGTGATGGGCAGTAACCTTCGGCTGGATTTCGGAGTTATCATTGTTGCCATCAAAAGGACCTCCGGGGAAATGGTCTTCAACCCAGGGCCCAGTGAGACCTTTAACGCAGGTGATGTTATTGTGGTCATTGGTAAAAAAGCTGAAGTGCGGCGAATGGCGGCAGTAATTTGCTGATAATCAATTCCATCTTTTTCCCGCATGTTATTGATTTTGTGTTTGACAGAATGGCTAAAGGGAGTGATTATATCTTTTAGTTTTGGTCATATGAACATAATAATACATTGTGGTGTTTGATTGCTGCGAAGGAGAAATGATGGAATCGAAAAAATTGGTTGTTATTGGTGGTTCTGCTGCGGGGGCTAAAGCTGCGGCAAAGGCAAGACGACTGGACCAAAAAGCAGAAATTACCCTGATTCAGAAAGATCCGGATTTGTCCATGGCCTCTTGCGGCTATCCTTACTATGTTGGCGGTGTCTTCGACAATCGAAATATGCTGCTGGCCACACCAACCGGTGTAGTGCGGGATCCTGGTTTTTTTCTAAAGACAAAAGATATCAAAGCACTCACTGAGACCGAAGTTGTTGCCATTGATCGGGTGAAAAAAACTGTCACCTGCCTTGATCTAAAGACCCAGACACAAAGCACAATTGATTATGATAAACTGATCCTCTGTACCGGTGCCACCGCCGCACTCCCTCCTGTTCCCGGTATTGATCTTGATGGCGTGACAACTCTTCTCTCCATGGCGGATACCGATTATTTGCGAAAGGTTAAGGATGAGAAAAAAGTAACCCGAGCTGTGGTCATGGGCGGTGGTTTGATAGGTGTTGAAGCCTGTGAGGCCTTGAAAGACTCTGCTCTTTCAGTGACTCTGGTGGAAATGGCCCCTGACATCCTCACCTTTCTCGATCCGCAACTGGCTGGTCTTACTGCAAACCACATCAAGAGTAAAGGAGTTGAGGTTATAACCGGTACCGGCATAAAGGCGTTTCTTGGCGAGGCCGGCAAGCTTGTCGGGGTGAAACTACAGGATGACACCATCATCGAATGTGAAACAGCCGTCGTCGCCACCGGAGTTCGGCCCAATGTTAAACTTGCCCGGGAAGCGGGGCTCAAGATAGGAGAGTTGGGTGGTATTGTGGTTAATGACCATATGTTAACCTCCGACCCGGATATTTATGCTGCCGGTGACTGCGTTGAAATAAAACATCTGATCACCGGCAAAAACGTGCTGGCACCGATGGGTGATTTGGCAAATCTCCAGGGCAGGGTGGCAGGAGAGAACGCCGTTTGCGGCAACGAAATTTCCTTTCCGGGGACGATCCATACCTCTATTTGTAAGGTCTTTGACTTTGGCGCAGGTTCCACCGGTCTCACCGAGAGGACTGCTCTGCAAAATGGAATCAGTAATATCGAAACGGTTGTCAATGCCAGTCCGGATAAACCTGGGTTCATGGGAGCAGGGCTGCTCGTTTCAAAAATTCTGGTGGAAAAGACCACCAAAAAAATCCTCGGTTACCAGTGTGTCGGCAATGGCGATGTAAGTAGGCAGCTGGCCACGGCGGCCATGGCAATTCAGGGGGAGATGACCTTGGATCGACTGACCTGTGCCGATCTACCCTATGCGCCGCCATACTCCCTGGCTATTGATCATTTTATTGCTTCAGCCCACATCGTTGAGAACAAACTTAAAGGTCGGTTGAAAACGATATCCGCCAGAGAAGTACACGAAAAGGTCGAAAATGGTCAAACCCCGTTCTTTATTGATGGCCGGGGGCCTGATGAATACGAGGTGTTGCGACTGGGGATTGGCGAAAAATATATTCCTCTTGGTGCCCTACGTGGCCGCCTTGATGAACTGCCGAAGGATAAGAATGCGGAGATCATCTGTTTTTGTAAGGTGAGTCTGCGTGGTTATGAGACAGCACTCGTCCTTGAGGAGAACGGCTGGACCAATGTGCGGGTGATGGAGGGTGGTATAGTCGCCTGGCCCTATAAGAGAGAGAAATAAATAAAGGTAAAAGAAACATCCATGCACCTTGCAATGACTGGATCAGCAAGGTGCATGAAAATTCTCTATGTACTCTATGTAATTCTGGCCTATTGCGGCGGGTAGGTGGAACGCCGGACCGGTTCACAGGTTAACCCGGCTTTCACAAGAGTTTGACATTTGTTGGTGGCCCCAGTCAGGGTATAAAATGCACCGACATAGAGATAGTAGTCACCTTTTTTCGTGCCCAGAATATAGGGGATGACATCTGCCTCTCGGGTTTTGATGAAAGCGCCGGCGAGCTGAGCTTTGTCCATATACACTCCCACTCGGGATGAAAATTCGGTCCTTTTAATAAGCTTGCCGGCGAGATTGTTTTGGTCCAGATATTGTTGTGCTTCAGCCGCTGTTGCGAATGCTCCGGTGAACAATCTGTATCGTATAATATTTTCCCCAAGACCCACTTTAACCCAATGAGCAGAAATCCCCTTTTTCTTATAGGCCGAGAGTCCCTGTTGGGCACTGTCCTTCTCTATAAAAGTTTCAAGGAGAATCGAGTAAGGATATTCGCCCACCGGTAAGATTTTGGCCTCCAGTTCGATCAGAGGCGATGATATCTGTTCTTGTTTTTCGATATCGGCAGGGACCTTTTCCGCCGGTGAAGGGGCTATTTTTTCTGGTTCGGCTGTGATAGTGGCAACAGTTGCCGCAGATTCACTTTTCGCCAAATTTATTTTCTCTAGATTTCCTTGAGGTGTTTCTGACTCAGCTTGGGGTACAGTTTGGTTTTCAACTGGGATCTCGGGTGCAAGATTTGCAAGTGGATCGACTACCTCGGTTTTTTCAGGTGAATTGTCTGCTTCAAGCACTGGGGCGTGAGCAATTTTCTTTGCAATATCAATTGGCTCAGCAATAAGATAGGGCTCCAAATCGACCGTGGCGAGGAGCAGGAGTAAACCACTCATTAGGAGAAAAATGATTACAAAAATTTTCTTCATCTGGTTTCTTGCCTGGTGGTTTTTGGACGAGGCGCAGTTAAAAGAATAATTTTTACCACTTGTGCATGTGAAGATCAAGCAACCGATTGAATGAAAGAAAGTATGCTCAGTGCGGGTTGATCCCGATCGGCAATAGTTGATAAATGTTTCTCATTCCTGTTGACAGAATTCATGAAAAGTTTGTATTTTCACGACTTGGCCGTTTTGAAAAAATTATCCCCAATGGAGGAAGATAGATGTGGCAAAATATTAAGGCAGCTCCGGCAGACTCTATTCTCGGACTGACCGATGCGTTCAGGAAGGACCCCAGTGAAAAAAAGGTCAACCTTGGCGTTGGGGTGTACAAAGATGAGGAGGGCAAAACTCCAATCTTAAATTGTGTGAAGGCGGCGGAAAAGATTCTGCTGGCGCAGGAGGGGACAAAGAGCTATCTCCCCATTCCCGGTGATGCCGTCTATACGGCAGAGGTGCAGAAACTGCTCTTTGGCGAGTTGTCTGAGGTGGTAACCAGTAATCGGGCCGTGACTGCCCATGCGCCAGGTGGCACCGGAGCACTGCGAGTGGGTGGTGATCTGTTGAAGAAATTTTATCCTGACGCCAAGGTTTGGATCAGTAATCCAACCTGGGCCAATCATAAGGGTGTCTTCAAAACCGCAGGCTTTGCCCTGGCTGAATATGATTATTACAATCCGGAAACCAAAGCCGTCGATTTTGAGGCCATGGTGAAAAGCCTTAAAAACGTCCCGGCCGGTGATATTGTTCTGCTCCATGCCTGCTGTCATAACCCGAGTGGGGTTGATCTAGGCCCAGCACAGTGGAAACAGGTGGCCGCTATCGGCCAGGAGGAGGGCTGGATTCCATTTCTTGATTTTGCCTATCAGGGATTTGGTGAAAGCGTCGAGTCCGATCGCTGCGGAATTGAAGAGTTTGCCGCAACGGGAGTGGACTTTTTTGTTGCCAGCTCTTTTTCTAAGAACTTCGGTCTGTACAACGAACGTACCGGGGCCATAACCGTAGTCAGCCCGACTGCTGAAGACGCGGCGGTGGCCATGAGCCATATGAAGACCACCATCCGGGTTATTTACTCCAACCCGCCGGCCCATGGAGGTCTTGTGGTGGCAACGATCCTCAGCAACCCTGAGCTACATAAACAATGGCTGACCGAGTTGGCAGGGATGCGTGATCGCATTAAGGCCATGCGGGCGGCTCTGGTCGATGGGCTTTCGGCCAGAGGGGTGAAGGGGGATTTCTCCTATATCACCAGGCAGCGGGGCATGTTTTCCTTTAGCGGTTTGTCCGATGAAATCGTTGCCTGGTTGCGCTCCAATAAGAGTATTTATGTGGTGGGCGGCGGCCGGATAAACCTGGCTGGACTGACAAAGGCCAATATCGACTATGTCTGTGATGCTATTGCCGAGGCCTTGAAGGAATAAATTTTGACCTGATTAAACCAGGAGCCAACGGCCAGCAGGTGACTTCTTCACCTGCTGGCCGTTTTCTTTTCTGTCATTCTTGTGTATCTTCGACTCTGTTTGATTGCGAGAACGCTTGGTAGAAAGATCAAAAGATGGTAGATCTTACAGGAGATATTTGCTGAAAGTTGAAAATCGTGCCAGGGCAATACATAACAGATACAGAGGAGAACCTATCATGAAAATGCTGGTTGTGTTGGGCAGTCCCCGAAAAGGTGGAAATGGAGAGACACTCGCCCGTAAAGTCGCTGAAGGAGTCGAACGGGGTGGGGGAACGGTTGACTATCTTCGTCTAAACGATCTGAACATGCGCCCCTGTCAGGGCTGCGGCGGCTGTGAAAAAAGCGGAAACTGTGTTCTAAAAGACGATCTTACAGGACTCTTTCAGGTGGTGGATGACACCGACCGGATATTATTGGTCAGCCCGGTTTATTTTTACGGACTTTCTGCCCAATGCAAAATCTTTGGTGACAGATTTCAATCCCGCTGGGCCAGGAGATACCTGCTGAAAGAGCGATTTCGCCAGGGCGAAGGACGCAAGGGATATCTCCTGTCTACTGCCGCCACCAAGGGCCCGAAGATCTTTGACTGCAGCGTGTTGACTGCCCGCTATATCTATGATGCTATGGATATTGATTACGGTGGAGATTTGCTGGTTCAGGGAGTTGATAAGCGCAAGGCAGTGTTGGAGGTTCCGGACGAATTGGTCCGCGCGGAGCAGTTTGGCAGAGATATTGTCGAAAATCGTATTTAAATCTCTGGTATTCCGTCGGCGTATTTAAGCGTAAATAATAAAATAAAAAAAAATGACCTTAATTTTATGAATACTTTTAAAATATTCTTATTGCCCCTTTTGTTAATAATGGTTGGAGCTTCATGCTCCTTTGCCGAGATGTCAAGTCAGCTGGGCGTCGGATATGGCAAGCAGTTTCTGGACAATCATGATCTCGAACAATACGAAGTGTTTTGGCGACAGCCACTCTCCTATGAGACGACTCTCGGTGACAGCTGGAATGTTTCAACAGATCTCGAATTTGCAGCAGCGCTGATCAGAGAATCACATTCTGACAATGATGGCACCGGCCGATTTTCCATTATGCCCCAGGTGATTCTCAGCCCCAATAAAATGGTCAATTTTATAATCGGTCTTGGTACCGGCTTTATGGTTGGTGAGACAGAGTTCACGGACCACAATCTCGGCGGACCATTTCTGCTCAATTCCAAACTTGGAGTTCAGGTTATCTTAGGTGAGCACTGGGTGCTGGAATATGCCTACTATCACCAGTCAAACGCGGGGATTTATAATTATAACGCCAGTCTCAATATGAATCAGCTCGCTTTTTCTTATAATTTTTAAGGAACTCATTCACTGATTCGGCTGCGAAGAATGCTGGCCAAGTCCTCCTTGGTCAGCTGGGCCGGATTGTATTTATTCCCTGTTTTCGCCGCAATCTCTTCAATGTCGCTGTTTGCTATTACATAATCACTGAGTTTTGGAATATTCAGTTCGGTGGCAAGCCTTTCCAGTTCTTCAATGAAATGATCCTGATACCAGGCATCGTCCCTGTTTTTTTGTGCACTAAATATTCTGCCAAGTTTTGTGTACTTATGGAGTGCAGGGTGATTCCCACCGCTTGCTCTGAGACGTTTCAGGGTGAGAGCGTTTGTTGGTGCCATAAGCGTACCGCAGACAACTCCATGGGGGATTGTAAACCGGCCGCCGATAACAGAGGCAAAACCATGGACAGTGCCGAGGCCGCTATTCGCCAGAACAATTCCAGAGAGCAGGGTAGCATAAGAGAGATCGCTTCTGGCTGGAAGATTACTACCTTCAAGACATACCTGGCGTATTGATCTTTGCAGAGCCCTGATACCTTCAAGGGCCAGCACATCGGTAAGAGATGAAGCGTTGGAGGAAAGATACCCTTCGACCAGTTGAGTAAAGCAGTCCATACTACAGGCAACGGTCAATGCTTTTGGACAGGACAGTGTTAAGAGCGGATCAACCAAGGCAAGGTTGGGGATGTAATTGTCATGGCGAAGGGAACTTTTAAAGCCCTGTTGGCCAACCGAACTTATCACTGCATTACTGGTAGCTTCACTGCCGGTTCCAGAGGTTGTCGGAATGGCGATGAAAGGCAATTTTCTGCCGCTGGGTTTTGTGGTGCCAACACCTTCGAGAAACGGTGCAAACTTTCCTCCTTCCGCCAGCATGGCCGAAATTGCCTTTCCTGCGTCAAGCGTCGAGCCGCCTCCAATGGCGACGACCAGATCAATTTTTGTATAAGCAGGGTTGGCAACGATTGTATCGATCATTTCCGGAGAAGGTTCCGAGCTGATATGAACCATTTGCAGAGGGATGGTCAGTTTGGTAAATATCTTTTGCACTAAAAGGAAATGGTCTGTTGCTAAAAACGAGCGGTTACCAAGGACAAGAAGGGGACGGCAGCCGAAACGGACAAGGATATTTTCAAGTTCGGCGAGTTTTCCTGGCCCAAAAACAATCTGTGCGGGCATTTTGAGACTGAAGGAGGAGATCAAGGTTTCACCCAATTAAAAATAGAATGTTGATATCAAAGGCGCGGAACGAAAGGAAACCACTGTGATAAGTGCCATAATTACAGCGTTCTCGATATGAATATTGTTTTTTTCGATAACTAAAGGTACCATGAGACTTTTCTGTTTTTCTCTTTATATTTCATTTTTTTTGCTAATTCAATTCTTTGACACCAATTTTGCCTGCTGATTTTCTTTGATTTTACAAGGGAAATAGAAGGCACCAATGAAATGCTCAACGAGGAACATTACAGAAGTGGCAAGTAGATTCCAGCTAACTCTGAATGAAGCCCTCAAAAATCATGGAGTAAAGACCGGACTTAATGATAGGTTGCAAGGTCACCTATAAAGGCGTGGCCGATGCCTTTGGCCTTGAATATACGCCAGTGGAAGAGAAGTTGTAAGCAGACTACCACCAACTCACTCGTTTGACAGTAGCAGGAGCTCTGTCGTAAATAAAAACATAAAGGAGAGAAGCAATGGAATTTCTGAGTACCTTGGATGCAATTGTCGGCAAAATAGGGGCCTTTGCCTGGGGACCACCAATGTTGATATTGCTGGTCGGTACAGGTTTTTGGCTGACTTTTGCCCTACGCGGACTACAGTTCAGAAAACTTGGCCATGCTCTCTATCTTGCCCTGATTAAACGTAAGGAAGATAGTGATGAGCCGGGAGATATTTCCCATTTTCAGGCCTTGATGACAGCACTTTCGGCAACCGTAGGTACAGGTAATATCGCAGGTGTTGCCACCGCAATTGCTGTGGGTGGTCCTGGCGCATTATTCTGGATGTGGGTTACCGGACTTGTCGGTATGGCTACCAAATATGCCGAGGCGGTCCTGGCTGTTAAATACCGGGAAGTCGATGAAAAAGGCGAGATGTGCGGTGGTCCAATGTATTATATTTCCAAAGGGCTGAAGATGCCTTGGCTGGGTACAGTCTTTGCTGTTTTTGCCTCTTTTGCTGCATTTGGGATCGGCAATATGGTGCAGTCCAATTCCGTGGCCGATGCAGTCCAGGCAACCTACCATATTCCCACCTTCGTAACCGGTATAATCCTCATGGCCTGTACAGCAGCGGTCATATTGGGCGGTATCAAGAAAATTGGTAAAGTAACCGGATTCCTGGTTCCAATCATGATTGTTTTTTATATGGGTGGTGCAGGGTATATCATTCTTACTCATATAAGCGAGGTTCCAGCGGCTTTAATCTTCATCGTTGAGCAGGCATTTAGTCCTACCGCAGCGGTTGGTGGATTTGCCGGAGCGAGCATCATGCTGGCCATCAGGATGGGTGTAGCTCGTGGTGTCTTCTCCAACGAGTCTGGGCTTGGTAGTGCTCCTATTGCCGCAGCAGCAGCTCAAACTAAAAGCCCGATCACCCAGGCGCTGGTATCCATGACCCAGACCTTTATTGATACCATCGTGGTTTGTACCATGACAGGTTTAGTTCTTATAATCAGTGGACTCTGGTCAAACGGCACAACGGGCGCCGAATTGACTACTATTGCCTTTGCTGCCGGAATGCCCGGTGGTGCGCATATCGTAACGATCGGAATTATTCTTTTTGCCTATTCAACCATTCTCGGTTGGAGTTATTACGGCGAAAAGTCGATTGAATATCTTTTCGGGATAAAGGCGGTTTTGCCCTATCGAATCGTCTTCGTCTGTTTTGTCGGACTCGGCGCGGTTGCTAAACTCAGCTTGGTCTGGAATATTTCCGATACCCTGAATGGCCTGATGGCAATTCCCAACCTTATCGGTTTGCTCTTCTTGACTCCGGTTGTTGTATCTGAGACAAAGAAGTATTTTGACAATAAATAAGAGAGCTGATACGAACGATATGATAAAGAGCGCATAATCTGAAAAGGTTATGCGCTATAGTAAATGAGCAGTAGAAACAAAAAAGCCTTGATCCAGAGTACTCCGGATCAAGGCTTTTTTGTTTCTACTGAAAGTGACTGTTTTCGAAAGATTAAAAAATCAACCTGGATATTTATCGGCGATATAATCTTTGAGATATTTATTCTCTACATGTTTCTCTTTCAATTGGGACTTGACTACATCACCAATGGAAACAAGCCCTTTCAATTCTTTCCCCTCCATGATCGGGATATGACGAATCCTGTTCTCGGTCATTATATTCATAATGTCGTTGACGTCGTCCTCTGGTGTTCCGACAATAAGGTCGGTGGTCATGATTTTATCAACGGTGAGGGTTTTTATCTCGTCGAGATTATTGACCACAGCCATAAGGACATCTCGTCCACCAATAATTCCTAGAATATCACTGGTTTTGCTCACTACGAGAAGGGAACCAACCCGGTTGGCGGAGAAGATTGACATGGCGTCGAGGACAGAGCTATCCTTTTCAACTGTGACAACTCGATTTCCTTTGACTGTCAGAATATCTTTTACTTTCATATAGCAGACTCCACGTTTATATCAGTTAGCAATAAAGTGAGCGTTGCTGTCCTGAATAGTTCACTGTTTTTACTACGAACGTTTATTAGATAACAATCGGGTAAAGACCAATGGCAAATACGCAAATCACCAGAGCAAAAGTGCCTGCGATCGCAAGAGGCGATCCAACTACTTCAAAGCTATCCTGGGCATCATGAAAATACATAGTAATTATTAGACGAAGATAATACCACATAGAAAGAATACTACTCACTACTCCCAGTACGGCAAGAGCGGTATGGCCAGTTGAAATAGCACTGGTGATGATATAGAATTTTCCCATAAATCCAGCCGTCGGTGGGATACCAGCCATTGACAGGAGGAAGATTGTAATTGCAGCTGCAGAATATGGCCTTACCTTGGCAAGCCCCTTGAAATCGTCAAAAGAGGCACGTTTTTCACCCTCTCCTCCCAAATAGGAAAGAGCGGCGAAGATACCAAGAGTTCCCACTGAATAGGCGGCAAGATAGTAGCCTATGACACTGCCGGTGAAATGCTCGGTGCTGATGGCCACAAGGCCTATAAGCAAATACCCCGAATGAACAATACCTGATGCGGCCAGCATTCTCTTGAGACTGCTCTGACCAATGGCGACAAGATTACCGCCAAACATGGTGAAGATAGAGACATAAAAGAGAAAGGTAAGCCAACCACTATGCATATCGGCACTCAATGCCAGAAAATTGGCAAAGACAACAAATACTGCAGCTTTGAGACCAGTGGCCATAAAACCCGTCACCGGCGCGGAGGCACCATCGTAGACATCGATAACCCATGCGTGAAATGGGAAGGCGGCAACTTTGAAGAGAAATGCCACAAAGATAAAAAAGGCTCCCGCGAGAAGAAGCGGGTTGGACGCCGAATTTGAACTGATAAATGTGGCAATTTGAGCAAATTTTGTGGAACTGGCGCCACCGTAAATAAGGGCAGTTCCCATGGTGAAAAATGCACCGGCAAAGGCACCGAGCATAAGATATTTCAGGATAGCCTCTGTCGCCGTGACTTTGGCCCGGTCATATCCCACGAGAATATAGATGGAAAGTGACATAATTTCCAAGGCAATAAACGCTGTAATGAGTTCCTGGGCCATAGTCAGCAGCAGCATGCCAACGGCTGCAAACATGATCATACAATAGAATTCAAGGCTGCAAAAATGATTAACCTTGAAATAACTATGGGAACTCATGGCTGTGAAGAATCCGCAGCCAAGGATAATGAGTCCACCGATCATGGTGAAATTGCTGGTAACCAACATGCCATTGAACACTTTGGCAAAGACTATGGTGTCAGAGCCGCAGCCGACGAGCAATTGGACGAAGAACGCAGCTCCAAAGAATCCCATGCTGATAAAAGATGCGATCTCAACCTGGATCTTCTCAAAGGCAGAGAGAAGCATCAACAGGATAGCACCTGCAACGATGATGAGAAGAGGGAGGATTGACAAAAAATCATGCATAGTGGTTACCCTGCCTTAATTCTTAAGATTGTTGTGTCCAGGAGTCGGGACTGTTGTTTCAGCAACTTGGCTCTGGGTCATTGCAAATACCTTTGCAACTTGTAGCTGAGCCGCCGGTTCGATTTTTGAAATAAAAGTCTGCGGGAAAATACCCATAGCAATAATGAGTAAAATAACAGGCAGAAATGTGAGTGCTTCAGAGACGCTAAGATCTTTGAACTCGTTGGTTCGTTCGTTGGTTTTTTCAAAGAATACTCTTTGAAACATCCAAAGCATGTAGCAAACGCCGATGATGAGTGACGTTCCTGCAAGAACACCAATAAACCCGTTGAATTTGATAGCTCCCAGAATGATAAGGAATTCACCAATAAATCCGCTTGTACCGGGGAGGCCTACAGATGCGAGCATCGCGATGGCAAAGAAGGTAGCAAAGATCGGTGCCCGGTAAGCGATACCGCCAAGATCTCCTATCTCTCTGGTTCCCATTCTTTCTTCCATCAAGCCGACAAAGAGAAAGAGTACACCGGTACTGGTGGCGTGGGCGGCGATCTGGAAAAGACTACCGGTCAGCGCCTGAACATTCATGCAGAAGACGCCAAGTGCGATAATTCCCATATGCGAGGCTGAAGAGAAGGCGAGCATTCTCTTCATGTCCTTTTGGGCAATGGCAGCGAGCCCACAGTACATCATGCCGACTACACCGGCGAGGGAAAGCAGTATTGCAAATCTGGCAAATTCAATCTCAAAAACAGGGATAACAAAACGAATAACTCCGTAGACACCAATTTTTGCCATAATTGCCGAGAGCACGAAAGTGGTGGCGGTTGGTGCCTCAGTATATGCGTCAGGTAACCATGTATGGAATGGAAAGAGAGGGATCTTGATCGCAAAGGCCACCATGAACATAAGAAAGGCTAAAATTGCAAAACCGCCTCCCAGATCCAGGGCACCGAGCTGAACTATATCAAAGGTCCATTTACCAAATTGGTTGTGATACGAAACTCCAACATAGACCAGGGCAGCAAGCATCAAAAGAGAGCCTGCAATGGTGTATATGGTAATTTTCAAGGTGGCTGGTAATCGTTTTGGACCACCATAAATACCGATCATGAAGAATATCGGCAGCAACATGATCTCCCAGAAGATATAAAAAAGCACCAGGTCCGTCGCACAAATCGCGCCGATCATTGCCCCTTGGGCCACAAGCAGATTCGCGTAATAGCCCTTTTGCTGGGAGGTAAAGATGGTGAAAACCATGGGAAACAATACTGCGCCAGTCATAAGCACAAGAAGACTTATGCCGTCAACGCCAAGGCCATAACTGATGCCAAGAGATTCGATCCAAGGACGATTCTCAAGATATTGCATACCACCTGTTCCGGTAAAGCCAAGGAACAGTTCGATACCCATGAGCAGGACAACCAGCGAGACGATCAATCCTGCAATTCTGGATGCCCCTCTACTTATGGGAAAGAGGAACATTGCCATTCCGGCGAGGATTGGCAAAAAGATCATGACTGAAAGGGCATATTCAAACATTCTTACACCTTACCTAGTTGATCGAGTGAGATAGGAAGAGGCTCATAAGACTCAGTCCTATAACCATATAAATTGCGTAAACCCGGACATAACCAACCTGCAGTGCCTTAAAGGCGGTTCCCGCTTTCTGATAAAGCCAGCTGGAAAGCTTGACACCACAGTCGGTAACCTTTGGTTCGAGGAACCGGCTGATAACCGAGCCAAAACCTTTGTAGGGTTGAACAAAGACTGCGTTGTAAATTTCGTCGACATAAAATTTGTGGTAGCCGAATTTAGCAAACCCGGTAAATACTGGTTCTTTAGCGCCCTGACCAAATCTTTTGTAAGCAATATAAAGACCAACTGCGACCACCGCGACACTTGAGAAAATGGCCATAATTTCGAGCCAGATACTCACATGAGGATGATGCTCAACAAGACTTGGTGCTAACCAATGCGAGACATTGAGCGACCCGCCAAAGATACCAGGGAGATTTAAAACTCCGGCAAATGCAGCACCCACAGCTAAAATGACCAGTGGAATGGTCATAACTGCTGGAGGTTCATGGGCGTGATCATATGCTTCTTTATCCCGGGGCTCGCCATGAAATACCAGAAAGATCATTCGGAAGGTATAGTAGGCTGTCATTCCGGCAACTAAGACGCCGATAAACCATATCCCGGTATGTCCGGTGGCAAGAGCTGAGAAAAGAATTTCATCCTTACTGAAAAAACCGGAGAATGGTGGCACACCGGCCAGAGCCAGGGCACCAATCAGCATGGTCCAGTAGGTTCTCGGCAGCTTATCTTTCAAACCACCCATTTTCCATATATCCTGCTGGTGATGCAGGGCATAGATAACAGAACCGGCACAAAGAAAGAGCAAAGCTTTAAAAAAGGCATGGGTGAAGACATGAAAAATACCTGCAGAATAAGCAGTCACACCAACTGCGGCAAACATATAACCAAGCTGACTGACCGTGGAGTACGCGAGTATTTTTTTAATGTCCTTTTGGAACATGGCAAATATTGCAGCGAGAAGAGCTGTCAAAATGCCAACCCAGGCGACCACCGAACCGGCAATCGGGAAGTGGGCATAAATAAAGCTGAAACGTGCCACCATATAGACACCGGCTGTGACCATCGTTGCTGCATGGATCAAAGCAGAAACCGGGGTCGGACCGGCCATAGCGTCAGGCAGCCAAACATAGAGAGGAATCTGAGCTGATTTACCACACGCACCAACAAAAAGGAGCAGGCAGACAGTAACGCCAATTGCCGGGGTAAGATGATGGGCATTTGCTTTCAGGGCAAGATAGTCAAAACCTCCAGCGCCAATTGCCCAGAATAAGACTGACATTCCCAGCACAAAGCCAAGGTCACCGATACGATTGACGATAAAAGCTTTATTTCCGGCCAGAACATTGTCCGTATCTTCACTAAAGAAGCTGATGAGCAGATAAGAGCAGAGACCAACACCTTCCCAACCGACAAACATAACAACAGGACCGCTGCCTAAAACCAGGATCAGCATGGAGCCGAGAAAGAGATTAAGGTAAGCGAAAAATTTCCCATAATTTTTGTCATCGGCCATATATCCGACAGAGTATATATGGATTAAGGAACCGATGAAGGTGACGAACAACAGCATCAATGAACTTAAAGGATCAGCAAGAAAACCCATGTTGACATGCAATTCACCTACTGCAAACCAGGTATAGGCATTATGGGCGAGAAACCTTTCTTCGGCCGGCAATCCTTTAAGGTGATAAAAAACCACCAGAGCTAAAAAGAAGGACAGGATCGGGCCGATGCAGGCTAGGGCTCCGTATAATTTTTCCGAAAATGGGCTTTTGGTGCAGGTGAACATGTGCATCAGTCCAATCACCAGTGCGCCTATAAGCGGAAATAGGGGTATTAATCCGAGATATGTAGCAGTATGTTCCATGAAATCACCCTTTTAACAGGCTGAATACGTTGGTATCCAGGTTACCCTTGTGCTTATGAAGCAGTATAACTACCGCGAGAGCCAGCGCAGCTTCGGCTGCAGCAACAGCCATAACAAGCATGGCCAGAACATGTCCGTCCATACTTTCGTGCAGCCGTGAAAAGGTTATAAAGGCGAGGTTTGCCGCATTGAGCATGAGCTCAATGGACATGAAAACCGTAAAGACATTTCGCCTCGATACAACACCGAGAATCCCTATACTAAAGAGAATGACACTAAGAATGAGATAATTCTGAATCACTTGGCGAACCTCCTCTTACCTGCAAGCACTACCGCACCAACAAGAGACACGAGCAGAAGAATGGAAACAATTTCAAAGGGTAATAACCAGTCTTGAAAGAGAACCAACCCAACTTCTTTCACCCCACCAAAGCCGTTGCCAACAATCGTTGCTTCGGTGCCAGGTAAAGTTTTCACTACCTTAATAAGGAAAGAGGCGATGGGAATAATGACGATTATGCCGCCGATCAGATACCAAAACCGACCTTTTTCCTCTGGCAAATCACTGGTCTGAATATTCAGAAACATTATGATAAAGAGAATAAGCGACATGATTGCCCCGGCATAGACGATCAACTGCAGGACAAAAATCAATTTGGCGGATAAAAGTGCATACAGTCCAGCCAGTGAGATCATTGTCACTATCAGACTCATTGCCCCACTCATTGGGTGGCGAAAGAGTACCAAGCCTATGGCGCCAAGAACAGACAGCCCTGAAAACACGTAAAATAACCACTCAGCAAACATGATATCAAGCGCCCCCTTTCTTATATTCTTCTTCGGTGAAGGCACCGGGAGTGGCTAACAACTCCTCGAGCCCAAGAACGAAGGATTCCCTATTGTTGTTAGTTACGGAGTAAATTCCGGTATCCATGCGGATCGCATCCACAGGACAGGCTTCAACGCAATAACCGCAATAAATACACTCAAGTAAGTCTATGTTGAACTTGACCGGCATTTTTTCTGCTTTGCCATCAAGCCGTTCACCTGCCTCAATCATGATGCAGTTTGCCGGACAGTTGGTCTGGCACATGAAACAGGCCACACATTTCACTGTATGGTCTTCATGGGTCGTCAGTCGATGACGACCACGCCACCGCACCGGGATCTCTGGCTCAACTTCAGGATAATGCCGTACATAGAGTTTTCTATTGTCGAGCAGATTTCTCCACAGATGGCCAAAGGTAACGGCCATGCCTTTGAAGATTTCAATAAGATAGAGTCTTTCAACAAAACTCGATCCTTTCCGTTCTATTTTTTTGACTGTTGCACTCATGCCATCCTCCTTTAGCTCAACGCCACGACAACTGCGCTTGTAATGAAGATGTTCAGAAGAGCCAGTGGTAGGAGCATCTGCCATCCAAGTTTCTGTAACTGGTCATATCGAAAACGGGGCAAGGTCCAACGAACCCAGATAAAGACGAAAATCATCATGGTGATCTTGAGCAGCAATGTACATATCTGCAGCAGGGCCACAAAAATGGTTGCTGCCGGGCCGCCCGAAGCGCTGAACAGGATGGCCAGTAAGATCACTTCTAAGATGGCGGTCAAACCCCAAAAGCATTTAATATAGACGTTTGCCTCAAAGACACGGGGATCGTTTTCCCGTGGATAATGGCTGACATTGCTTCTTCTTATCCAGCCGGTGAAGAAGTACATCACCGCAGGTATACCAACCATCAGCAGGAAGGCTACTGGCTTGGCAAAGTTGATAAGAGTCTCTGTTGCCAGAAATGGTATCTGATATCCACCAAAAAAGAGCGTAACTATTATGGAACTGGAGGCGAACATGGCCACATATTCACCCATGAAGAACACGGCAAATTTCATGGCGCTGTACTCTACATGAAAACCAGCGACAATCTCACTTTCACCTTCGGCGAGATCAAACGGAGTTCTATTACATTCGGCAAAAGCGGCAATGATGAAAATGACCATGCCAAGAGGCTGAAGAACCGCTCCCCACATGGGGATGAAGCCAAACAATAACTTGCCTTGAAACTGAGCCATTTCGTTCAGGCTGACAGTGCCATAGACCACAAGCAAGCTGACCACTGCGAGCCCCATGGGGATTTCATAACTAATGACCTGACAGGCGGAACGTAGACTGCCGAGTATTCCGTATTTGTTCGATGATGACCAACCAGCGAGAATGATGCCATATACGGAAAAACCTGCCAGCGCCAGGAACCAGAGGATGCCAAGATCCACCGGAATCCCCTGCATCATATAACTTTTCCCGTCCAGGACGAGAGTGTCTGCATAGGGAACCACCGCAAAGGAGACAATGGCTGTAAAAAAGACAATAATTGGCGCAATAACAAAGAAAAACTTATGCTTAATGTGGTTAGAAATAACATCTTCTTTGAAAGCCAGTTTCAGGCCATCAGCCAGGTTTTGAACCAGCCCCGCCGCCCGGAAACCGAAGATACCTGCGCGGTTCGGACCCGATCGATCCTGGAAATAACCGGCACCTCTTCGCTCCATCCAGACACAAACAGCGACGAAACAGAGCGGAACAAAGGCGCTGAAGGCAACGCGAATGGCGATCATTAAATAATCAAACAGTGACATTGGCAGCCTCGCTATCGTTTAAGTTCAATCCCTCCGCTGGGATCTTGTCAGGTTCCAACTCCTTCAGAGCGCTAATGAATTGCTGCAATTCCGAAAACCGCTCTTTGTCACTTTGTAATGGACTACCAAGCCGGACAGCAATTTCGCTGATATCGGCGAGATCAACATTTTTGGTTATCGCTTTGCCAAAGTGCTGCAGAATATTATCGCAGTTGATAACGCTCCCCGCGTATTCACTATAGGAAGCCACAGGAATAGCCAAATCGGCCAATTCAGTGCACAGGTTAGCGTGGGTGGAAACTGCTATTGTTTTTGTCTCTTTGAATAGTTTTTTGAGATCACTCTCTTGATAGGAGCGGGTGAGGTCGTTATTGAAGTTGATAACAAGACCAGCCTCCTGTACCAATTTTTCAAAGCTGTCTTTCGAGCAGTCAATGTTTAAGAGAGTAAGGCCAGCGCGGTTGGCAGATTTATCATCCTGAATGAGGTAACCGTCTCCATCACCTGCTTTGAGGTAGCCATCGCTGTAACCAGAGAGGGACGCGCCGAGTTTTTCAGCCAGGGCCTTCACCGTAATCATCTGTTCAAGTGAACAGTTTGGCGAAAGGAGCATGGCAATTTTATCGGCCTTTTCGATCTCTTTGGTGCAGGCAACCAGGACATCGTCAATTGATCGGACCTGCTTGGACAGTTTTGCCTCAAGGAGACGGCCATCATTTTCTGTCTTGTAACTCAATCGACCTTCGTCACACATAAAGTAACTGTTGACCTGCTCATTGAGCCGTGGTCGAAACCGGTAAATAATATCATCTTTATATTTTTCCCGATTATGATCGATGGTGATATTACAACCTTTGGCGCAGCCGTGACATATTCCTGGGGCCTTTTTCAAAAACCAGACCCGCTGTTTAAAACGGAAATCCTTACTGGTCATTGCGCCAACCGGGCAGAGATCAACAACATTCAGTGCGTATCTGTTGGAGAGGGGCCTGCCCGGGAAGATATTGACCCTGGCGTCGTCGGTTCTGTTGATAATACCGAGCTCTCCGGTCTTGGTGATCTGGCGGCAGAATCGTACGCATCTGCCGCAAACCACACATCGTTCCTGATCATGGACCACTCCGGCGCCAAAGTCCATTTTCTTGCCTTTGGTCACTTGGGGAACCGTCATCCGACTCGGAGTCTGGTCGCAGGACATGTAGTAGTCTTGCAGCTTACACTCACCCGCCTGATCACATACCGGACAATCTGTGGGATGGTTGATCAACTCTAATTCCATCACATCATGCTGGATTTTCTTAATATGTGCTGCGTCGAGTAACACCTTCATGCCTTCCTGAGCAGGTGTTTTGCAGGCCGGTACAAGTGGTGGTCTGCCGTCTTCAATCCCGACAAGACACATGCGACAGTTGCCGTCTGCGCCAAGAGCCGGGTGATAGCATAAGTGAGGTATCTCGATGCCGACAGCACCGATAGCATCAATCAGGTTTTTGCCTGATTCAACCTCGACCTCGACTCCGTTTACAAAAAGTTTAATCTTGTCAGCCATGGGGTGCCTTATTCCTATTTCGCTTCTGCTGCTAAAGAATCGTTCTTTGCCACATAGGCCACAAACTCGTGCCTGAACTTATCCAGATAACTGCGCACCGGCATGGTGCAGGCAGCCGATAAAACGCACACTGTTTTCATTTCAATATTATCGCAAAGCTCACGGAGCAAGTCGACATCGACCATAGTGCCGTCGCCGTTGAGTATCTTTTTGACAATTTTCAACATCCAGCCAAGACCTTCCCGGCAGGGAGTGCATTGTCCACAGGATTCATGGTGATAGAAATCGATGAGGTTTTTAACGAGCTGGACAATGTCAACAGTTTCATCCAGGACCACGATACCGCCCGAGCCAAACATAGTTTTATGGGCGGCCATGGACTCGTAATCCAGGGTCACTGTTTTGGCTTCCTCGGGTAACAGGACAGGAGTTGAACTTCCGCCTGGGATCACGCCTTTCAGTTTTCTGCCTTTCCAGACGCCGCCGGCAACCTTGTCAATGACCTCAAGGATTGGTAAGCCAAGTGGCAGTTCGTACATGCCAGGTTTTTCGACGTGGCCTGAGATGCCGAACAGATGGGTGCCGGGGCTCTTTTCGGTGCCGTAGGCCTTATAGGCATCAGCGCCATTTTTAATTATGAAGGGCAATGACGCTATGGTCTGGACATTGTTGATAATTGTCGGGCAACCATAGAGTCCGGCCACTGCTGGAAACGGTGGTTTGCTTCGCGGTTGTCCCTTTTTACCCTCAACAGATTCAAGCAGAGCAGTTTCTTCACCGCAGACATAGGCACCGGCGCCACGGTGCACTGTGACGTTGAGCTTATAATCATGGCCACCGACTTTGTCGCCGAGATATCCAGCCTTATAGGCTTCATCCACTGCCGCCTGGAGTGCTTTTACCTGGGTGGTATATTCACCGCGGATGTAGATATAGGTATCATGGGAGCCAATGGCATAGCTGCAGATGATGATGCCCTCAATCATCGCGTGAGGATCTTTAACAAGAATATATCGATCTTTAAAAGTCGCTGGCTCGGACTCGTCGGAGTTGACCGCCAGATAAACAGGTTTGCCGGTATTTTTAGGCAAGAAGCTCCATTTAACCCCGGCTGGAAAACCAGCTCCACCTCTGCCGCGCAGACCACTGTTTTTCACCAGTTCGATAACGTCTTCCGGTTTCATGGCAAAGACTTTATCAAGGGTGGAATAGGCGCCGTGCTTTTTGGCAACTTTAATTTTATGGGCGTCTTTAATATCGAACCTGGCACTGAGAATTTTAACTTCCATATCCGTCCGCCTCCTTATTTCAATGTGGCCAGCAGCGATTTCAGCTTATCCACGTCCATGTTCTCGTAGAATTCGCCATTGACCTGAACAACCGGGGCGGTACCGCAGTGACCCAAGCATTCAACCTCTTCCAGACTGAACTTGCCATCGTCACTGACCTGGCCGGGTATAATTCCTATTTCGTTTTTGAGGTAGTCAACAATCTCCTGTTTGCCACGCAACCAGCAAGAGAGTGTTCGACAGACACAGATATGGTTTTTACCCATCGGATGGAGATTGTACATGGTGTAGAATGTTGCTGCCTCATACACCTTGCTGGCAAAGGTACCAATACGGTCTGCGGCATAGGCCATTGCCTCCTGACTTATCCAACCTTCCTGCTCCTGAATTAACCAAAGAGCTGGCAGAATCATCGACTCTCGGGTCGGATAACGTTTGATAAGCCTCTCGAATTCAGCATCCCTTTCCTTGTCGAACTGGAATGGTGTTCCTGTCGAAATCAGTTGTGAACGATCGCTCATCTGTCCAACTCCCCACCGATTATATTGATACAGCTCAGGTTGATGACGGCATCTGCTATCATGTTCCCTTCAACCATTTTATGAAAACCACCCATGGTATAGAAACATGGTGGTCGTACTTTCAGCTTATAAGGTTTACCGGACCCATCCGAAACGAAATGGAAACCCAGTTCGCCGTTTGCCGCTTCATATGAGTCATACCATTCGCCTGGAGGTGTCTTGACACCCTCAAATACCAGTTTGAAATGGTTGGCCAATCCTTCAATGTTATCGTAAACTTGGGCTTTTGGCGGCAGGCAAACCTGGGAGTCCTTGACGTTAACCGGACCTTCAGGGATATGCTGCATTGCCTGGCGAATAATTTTGATGGACTCGCGCATTTCGTAAAAACGAATCATAAACCGGTCATAGATATCGCCATTGGAACCGACCGGGACTTCGAAGTCGAAGGATTCGTAGTTATAATAAGGTGCATCTTTACGCAGATCGAAAGGAACACCGCTTGCCCGGAGAACGGGGCCGGTGAGACCGTAGCTGAGTGCAGTTTCAGCCGACAATACACAGACATTTTGGGTCCGGTCGTGGACAATTCGATTGGTTTCGACCAGTTTCAACGCATCGCCGATACCTTTTTCAATACCAAGAATCTGTTGTTCGAGATCTTTCTTCCAGCCATCGTAGAAATCACGATACATGCCGCCAATTCGGGTAAAAGAGCTGGTAAGCCGAGCACCGGTCAAGCGACTGATCAGATCGTAGGCAGCCTCTTTTTCGTTGTAAAGATACCAGTAGTTTGTCAGTCCACCCATATCAACCAGAGCCGCCGCGAGACAGACCAGATGGTCGAGCACCCGATAGAACTCACCAAGTACCACCCGCATGAATTGAGCCCGCTCGGTTATCTCAACGCCCATCCAGGATTCAACCGCCTTAACATAGGCGATGTTGTTCATCATGGAAGAGCAGTAATTCAACCGGTCAGTGAGTGGAACGACTTGATTGTAGGTTCTGTTCTCAGCTGTTTTTTCAAATCCTCTGTGCAGATAACCAATTTCATTGATGTTGGCGAGAATGGTTTCACCATCCAGAGCGGTAAGGATTCGAATTGCTCCGTGGGTTGCCGGATGCGAAGGCCCTAGGTTGAGGTACATGACCTCGGTGTTGATGTCTTGGAGGGTCGCTTTATCGATACCTTTCTTGGCAAGCCTGGCACGAATTTCTGTCTCCAGACTGTCAGACTCTAAACAAACCTGACCTTTTTCGATGGGATAATCTTTGCGAAGCGGATGTCCCTCGAATTGCCAGTGATTAAGTATTCTTCTGAGATCAGGGTGGCCCTGGAAGTGGATACCGTATTGGTCATATACCTCGCGCTCGCCAAAGAGTGCTGCTCCCCAAAGATGGGTCGCCGTGGTAATCCCAACCTTTGGATCCTTCACCGGGGTGCGCACCTGAACAAGGATATTCTCTTCCCAGTTGCGGAGGGTATACACCACGTAAAAGCGCGCTTCCTGAGGCTGTGGGTAATGGAGATAGTCAATTGCTGTAACATCGAGCATCAGTCCACAGTTAAAATCCGCCTCATTCTTCAGCCGGGATAAAGTGTTCTCCAGGTTTTCGGGCTGCACATCAACAACCACTGAATCCAGAACAACTTTGCAGGTCGCGTCCGGAAACGCGGCTTGGATTTTTTCTAAAGCCGTCGCATTCATATCAGTCGAGAATCCCTTTAAAGTCTTTATGGCGATCTTTAAGTACGCTTTCGCCTTTAATCTGGTTCTGAATTGCAATCAACGCATCCAGAACAGCTTCCGGTCTTGGGGGACAGCCCGAGATAAAAACATCCACAGGAATTATGGTATCGATACCTTGTACGGTACAATAGTTGTCATAAATTCCACCGGAACTCGCACAGGCACCCATGGCGACGACCCATTTAGGATCAGGCATCTGCTCATAGATTCGTTTGAGGATAGGTGCCTGTTTATAACTGATAGTTCCGCAGACCAGCAGGAGATCCGCCTGGCGAGGAGAAAAACGGACAACCTCTGCTCCAAAACGGGATATGTCGTGTTGGCTTGCCGCTGCACTCATGAACTCAATAGCACAACAGGCGGTTCCGAAAATGAATGGCCACAGTGAATATTGTCGACCCCAGTTGACGCACTCATCAAGTTTGGTGGTGATGACTGTGTCGCCGAGACTTGCTTCCAATCCTAACGCCAATTGAGCACCCCTTTCTTAAGAATGTAGATGAGTCCAGTGAGAAGCAATAGCATAAAAACTACCATCTCCACAAATCCGAACCAGCCAAGTTCACGGACAATGACAGCCCATGGATACATGAAGACTGCCTCAATATCGAAGATTAAAAAGAGAATGGCGAGGAGATAGAATTTGACGCTGAATTTCTGGTCAACTGTTCCAATGATCGGGCCTATACCACTTTCGTAGGCCTCATTTTTTATTTTTCCCTTGGAGCGCGGACCAAAAACCGTAGTCGCTACCATGATGCAGGGAACAAGAGCAGCAAGTCCTATGAGAGCCACTGCCGATAAAACAAGTTCCGTTGACATTATTTATCCTCTCACTGCTTTTTTCCATACCATGTGGCCGATTGACGACGCACACCTAAACAAAATAATTATGAATACGCATTCATTAACAGGAGGCTCTATGGCCTGTCAAGAATTTATTTGTTGTTCGCAAACAAGTACTTAAAGGGGGTGCGGTCGTGGCTGCGGCCTTTTTTTGTTGTGCAAAATATTCGTGAAGATGTGCGCCTTGTGCTGTGTTGGATTTTCATTGCACCACTAACCGGTAAACCGGGTCATTTTGGGACCACGGCGTGGCTCAACGAGTCATTTCGGGACGGAAAATTCTGTAGCTTCTTTATTGCAAGCACAATACGCACAATATGTGCGCGGCAAGAGGGCGGTGTTCTGAAATTGTCAACAATGATTTGTTCTTTTGTTAAAATTTAATTGAATTCTAAAGAATCGGAAAATCAGGGGGATAGTTGAGCAGCCGCTTTGTATTCATTTCAATGAACAATGCGTACAGCAATATTTATAAGATGTGGTGAAAGCGGGAACTGTTTGCTTTGGGCTGAAAAATAGTGCGAAATAGGCGTCGAGAGGTGAGGAAGCGGTCGACAATGCACCCAGAAAAAGAGTGGATTGTCGACCGGGAAAAGCAGACTCGTTTGAGATTAGCAGTGCTTTGTTACCATCCAAGAGTCAGATAGTCATGTATTGAATTGGCGGCATCTCTGCCTGCGCCCATGGCCAGGATGACGGTTGCCGCTCCGGTTACAATATCTCCACCGGCCCAAACAGCTTTTTTGGTGGTTTTACCGGTTTTTGGATCGGCTACTACATTGCCCCATTTATTCAATTTCATATCAGGGGTCTCGCTGGTCAGAAGGGGATTTGCGCCTGAACCGACAGCTACAATACAAAGGTCGCAATCGACAACGAATTCAGATCCTTTAATTGCCACCGGCCGGCGTCTGCCTGAAGCGTCTGGTTC
Organism: uncultured Desulforhopalus sp.; assembly: GCA_963677465.1. Lineage (GTDB taxonomy): Bacteria > Desulfobacterota > Desulfobulbia > Desulfobulbales > Desulfocapsaceae > Desulforhopalus_A. The sequence continues at coordinate 5,793,870 of OY781976.1, forward strand.
GCCGAGTTCCATGCGCAAACATTCCATGCCGGTGAGCCTGCCATTTTCGTCACCCAAATATTGGGTGGGATTGGTCAGAAGAAAGAGTTCAATCCCTTCTTCCTCTGCATGATGTATCTCAGCTTTACGGGCAGGCATTTCATCCCGGGAGCGGCGATAGACTATTTTTACACTCTCGGCACCAAGGCGCATGGCAGTACGGGCAGAGTCCATAGCGACGTTACCTGCGCCGAGGACGACAACGTTTTTGCCAATTGGGATGGGGGTATCAACCTTTGGATATAAATAGGCCTTCATGAGATTGGCGCGGGTGAGATACTCATTGGCAGAAAGTATACCGACCAGGTTCTCTCCCGGGATATTCATGAATCTTGGCAGGCCGGCACCGACGCCAACATAGACGGCATCGTATCCTTCCTCAAAAAGTTCATCCAAAGAGACTGTTCTGCCGACAACTGCATTGCATTGTACTTTGACCCCCAGTCTTTCAAGAAAATTAACTTCCTGGGCGACAATGGCCTTTGGCAGACGAAATTCTGGGATGCCATACACCAAAACACCACCTGGTTTATGGAAGGCTTCAAAGATGGTGACGTCATGGCCTTTGGTGATGAGATCACCGGCCACTGTCAGACCGGATGGGCCGGAACCGACCACAGCAACTTTTTTACCAGTCGGTTCGGCTTTTGGAGGCAGTTCACCTGTGCCGTGTTCCCTTTCATAATCAGCACAAAATCGCTCGAGATTGCCAATAGCCACTGGCTCGCCTTTTCGGCCAACAATACACTGACCTTCGCATTGAACTTCCTGTGGACAAACCCGGCCACACACGGCCGGTAAGGCATTTTTGGTCCAGAGGTTACGAATCGCTCCGGTCATATCGCCCTGGGCGATAAGGTCGATAAAACCTGGAATGTCCACGCCCACAGGACAACCGCTGACGCAGCCGGGCTTTTTACACTGCAAGCAGCGTGCGGCCTCTTCCTGGGCCATTTTCATGGTGTAGCCAGTGGGTACTTCAAGGAAATTACGAGCACGGATTTTTGGATCTTGTTCAGGCATGGGGTGCCGGGGATTTTTTACATTTTTATCTGCTGTTGCTGCCATAATAGTGTCCTCCGTAGAAAATCGTTGTCCACGATAAATTAATGCATCAAATTGTTGACCCCGGTAAGCAAAATAGACCGGGGATGAGCACCTGAGACGGATTGATTTCTTGAAAAGCCCAAGAAAAAATCTGTCAGGTACTACACTTCACAAAGAGTGGGTGAGAGCGGGCTGTTTAGCTGGCGTCACGAATTGTACAGTAATCGTTGTGACATTTTCGCTCATCTTCCTGGTATGCTCTGAGTCGTAAAATCAACTCATCGTAGTCAACTTTGTGACCGTCAAATTCGGGACCATCTACGCAGGCAAATTTGGTTTCCCCGCCAATAGAGACTCGGCAGCCACCGCACATTCCGGTGCCGTCAACCATAATTGGGTTCAGGCTGACAATAGTCTCGACATTGAATTCTTTGGTAAGATTACTTACTGCTTTCATCATGGGAACGGGGCCAATGGCAACGACCAGTTTGACATCTCCTTCCTGTAAAGCCTCTTTGAGGACGTCGGTGACAAAGCCGTGATGGCCGTAGGAACCATCGTCGGTGCAAACTCTAAGATCGTGAGAAGCGGCTTTCATCTGCTCTTCCATCATCAGAAGACCTTTGTTTCGGGAGCCGATGATACAGATAACATCGTTGCCGACTTCTTTTAAGCCGCGGGTTATTGGGTGCAGTACGGCAACGCCGGTACCACCACCGACACAGATGACCTTACCGACCTTTTCGAGGTGGGTTGCTTTACCTAAAGGGCCAATAACGTCCTGGTAGGAGTCGCCTGCCTTGAGATCTTTAAAAAGTGCTGTTGATTTGCCCACAACCATATAAATAATGGTAATGGTACCTTTTTCTGGATTGGTGTCTGCCATGGTAAGGGGGATTCTCTCGCCTTCTTCGTTGGCCTTGAGAATGACGAATTGCCCGGGCTTGGCCTTTTTGGCAATGAGAGGAGCTTCAATTTCGTTGAGGATCACTGTCCCCTCTGCCATTTCTTCACGCTTCACAATCTTAAACATTTTTCCCTCCAGGTGTAAAAATATTAGAATTTTACAAGCAAAAAAATAGTTTATTTCAAGGCGATTTTGCACAGATAAGTAATCATAAAGTCGCCATTAAATCAACCTCTATTGTTATCACCAGGATGACAGCTGGTTGTAATTACAAAAAAGATTGAGCAATACTACGTATGCTCCAAAAGATGAATATTGAGAGCATTGTCCTTGTTGTTTTAAAAAGGAGACATAAAGAATTTCTCTAAGGCGTGAGCATGCAGAAAGAGGCAAATGCCTCTTCCAAAGTGTCAACATGTGAGCTCCTTTGGCAAGAAGATACCTCCAGCAATGGCCATGGTCGGTCCTGTGGGTAATGGTATTTTTCCATACCATCTCGTGGTTTCAGTAGAATCTGTAATGGACAAATTGTTTGAGATGTGATTCTTGTAATCGTCAGGTCTATTGCTTTTTTCTCCGAATAATGGCTTGTTAAGGTAATAAATAAAAATGATAAAGATTGCTGTGAGGTGATTTTTTTATTTGTATTTTACCGCAGTAAGGGTATAAGGAAAAATCGGCTGACTTTTATGTGGTTTTGTAAAAGTCATAATTGCATAAAGCGTCAAAGGAGTATGTTATGGCAGAAGGTACAGTGAAGTGGTTCAATAATTCGAAGGGATTTGGGTTTATTGAGCAAGATGGAGGCAAGGACGTTTTCGTACATCACTCAGCGATCAAAATGGAAGGTTTCAAATCTCTTGAAGAAGGAGAGCGGGTAAAATTTGATATTGTAGACGGAGCCAAAGGTCCCGCTGCGGAGAATGTAGTCAAGATCTGACATTTTCTCCCAAAGCCCAATCCCTTCCAGGCTTGGTCTGTATTTGTAACAGCGTCATGGGAACTATTGGTTCTCTGGCGCTGTTTTTTTTGTTGCCTCAAAATTGTTAATCTTCTTCTGAAAAATTTTTATATAATCCAGGTGTTCTCGGCGATACCAAGGTCTCAGATACTATTACACGCCGATGAAGCTGAAAAAACAACTGGTAAACAGGCTGCCAGCCGAAGAACTGAAACGGTTAATCGGTGCCTATGATGTGGTGGGTGATATTGCCATTATTATTATTCCGGATGAATTAGAGGCAAGAGAACACCTTATCGCCGAAGCTTTGCTGAGCAGCAACAGGAATATTAATGTTGTGGCCAAAAGATCAGGTCAGTATGGTGGCGAATTCAGGACCATAGGTTTAGAGATTCTTGCCGGGGAAAACCGAAAAGAGACCGAGGTAAAGGAATTTGGTATACGCCTGTTGGTCAATCCGGAAACGGTGTATTATTCCGTCCGAAGCGGCAATGAAAGAAAAAGGATTGCCTCGCTTGTAAAACCTGATGAATCCATCGTTGTCCTTTTTTCCGGGATTGCACCCTTTCCATTGATTATTTCCAAATACAGTAAAGCGAAGTCTATTGTCGGTATAGAAAAGAATCCTAAGGCCCATGCTTATGGATTGCAAAATCTCTGTCGTAATAAAAAACTAAATAATATTCATCTTCATCTGGGCGATGTGCGAGAGGTATTACCAGGTCTGGCGACAACATTTGACCGGGTAATCATGCCCCTGCCCACCAGGGGTGAAGATTTTTTGCCCTGTGCTCTTCAAGCACTCAAGGTGGGTGGCTATTTACACTTCTATGATATGCAGCGTTCTGAATTATTTCAGCAATCAGTCGAGAAAATTGTATCTGCCGCTGCAGCGCAGAAGCGAACGGTTCAGTCTCCCACCATCACCAGGTGTGGGCACTGCGCACCCAAGACCTTTCGGATTTGTATAGATGCCAGAATTTGTTAAAAGATTGTTGCTCGTCTTAGGGGGATTGCTGTTGAGTTTTGAATTTTCATTTGTTATGAGATGGTAAGATCTTAGGCGTGTAGGAGAGAGGAATTTTACCAGCCGAAGCAGGGATAGAGTAGACTTATTCAATTATCCACATACCCGTAAGGAGTGTCTATGCACGTTTCATTTTATGGAGCTACACGAGAGGTTACCGGTTCGTTTCATACCTTAACGACGGAGCGAGATACTATTTTACTCGACTGTGGACTCTTTCAGGGCAGGAGAAAAGAAACCGAGGCCAAGAACCGGGTGTTGCCGGTGGATCCGAAACTTCTGACCAATATGGTTTTGTCCCATGCCCATATCGATCATTCCGGGCGCATTCCTATGCTTACCAGGAAAGATTTCACTGGCAGCATTTTCTGCACCAGAGCCACGGCCCATGCCTCCGAATATCTGCTTAAGGATTCGGCAAAAATACAGGAAGGCGATGCCGCCTATCTCAATTACAAGACCGCCAAGGCTTTTTTAGGTCAAATCAAAACCGGCGGTGGCAAATCGGAAATTTCCAAATCTGACCAGCAGGAGATAAAGGCTCTTTTGAAATCAGGAGACCATGATTTGCGTACAGAGGTCGCAGAAAAACTGCTGCGAGAGCATAATCTGGAAGTTATCACCCCATTATACACCATGGCCGAGGCAGAAGAGGCCCTTGGCTCTTTTCAGGGTGTGCCGATTCGTCAAACCGTCACCATCGGCGAAAATCTTACCTGCACCTTTTATGGCGCGGGCCATATCCTAGGTTCGGCGATGTCGGTGATTCAGTATAAAACCGGTGGTCAGACGAAGACCGTGCTTTATTCGGGTGATTTGGGGCGTTTTAACAAGCCAATTATCAAGGATCCGACCCTCGCATTTGCCAAAGAGCACAGGGATATCGATCTCATGATCATGGAGAGTACCTACGGCAACAGAATACACGAGCCGATAATCGACATGAAACCGCTGCTGAAAAAGGTCCTGCTGGAAACCTTTGACCGCGGTGGCACGGTAATTATTCCGGCCTTTGCCTATGGGCGCACCCAGGAACTGCTCTATTTTCTTCACGAGCTTTATTTGGCCAAAGAAATTCCGCCGATGCCGGTCTGGGTCGATAGTCCCCTGGCAACAGAAATCACCCATGTTTTTGGGGAACACCCGGAAACCTACGATGAAGAAACCCATGAGGCGTTTCTTAAAAAGGGTCTCAATCCATTTGATTTTGAGAAACTAAAATTTGTGCAAAGTGTCGAAGAATCGATGGCATTGAACCGCGAGACCAAATCTCATATCGTTTTGGCAGGATCGGGCATGTGTGAGGGCGGGCGGGTTCTGCACCATCTCAGACATAAGATCCATGACGAGCGAAATACGGTGTTGATAGTCGGTTATATGGGTCAGAACACCTTTGGCAGGCAATTGCAGGAAAAAGGTGAGAAGTATGCTGCAGATGGGCGGCTGGGTGAACCTCCGGTAGTGCGGTTTTATAATAAAGATTATCCTCTCAAGGCCAGAGTGATCACCTTGGGTGGTTTTAGTGCTCATGGGGATCGGGATGAAATGACTCGAGTGGTGAAAGAGTCTAATCTCTCCATTAAAAAGATCGCTCTGGTTCATGGCGAAGAAGAACAGACCCTGGGGTTTGCAGACCATCTTCGCGGCAAGGGCTTTCAGGTTGACGTTCCGTTTCAGGGGCAGAGTATATTTGTTTAGTGACTTAGAAATTCTTTTCCTGCTTTCTGGGAAAGAATTTCGTGAAGGAACTTATACCCCTCAAGGAGGTACTGAACAGAGTCCCCGTGCTTTGCGGAGGTTAGTGACTTAGAAATCTGTCTGTCACGCGACTGTCTCTCAGAGACAAAAAAGATTGTTGTTTTTGCGGATAAGCATCTTTTTTGTTGATTATGGTGGAAATACAGATATAAACCAAAAACATGGTTCAAACGGAATCATGATCAGGTGCACAGGTTCAGTATCAACGCTCGTCGCCGGAAAAACACCTACAGGTTGGCCTTGAGATTTCATGGCTGGTTCAATGACTTATATTTTGGAGATAGCAGATGGTAGAAGTTACCTTGGATGAAGATGAGTGTATCGGATGTCAAAGTTGTGTAGAGATCTGTCCCGATGTCTTTGGTTTTGACGATGAGACGGAAAAGGCCTTTGTCTACAAAGAATATTCCGGAGACGAAGAATGTATCGAAGATGCTGCTACTGAGTGTCCTGTTGATTGTATTCTGGTTGAAGAGGAGTAAATACGAGGAGAGCCTTCTTTGAAAGAAGATGCAAAGAGTTGTCGAATGCATTTTCAACTTCGGCCATTCACCTCCGGATTAATGGGGGAGAAGCTGTCTCTTTCCGGTTTTATTGAAAGAACAGCCGGTACCCTGCTGATTGAATATAAGGTGCAAGGGGCGCTGGAACAGATCCTTTGGCCCTCATTGCCGGTTATCCCTGGTCGCTGCCATGAACTCTGGCGTCACAGTTGTTTTGAGCTTTTTTTTGCTGTAAAAGGTGAACCCGCATATTGGGAGGTCAACCTCAGTCTGAATGGCTGCTGGAATGTTTATCGGTTCGAGGGCTACCGGACTGGCATGAAGGAGGAAGGTGGCGTTAGCCAGCCTTATTGCCATGTTGTCGAGGACTCTGATCTCCTGTCACTAACCTGTTCCTTGGATTTGCACGGTATCATAGGTGATTCGGCTGAACTTGAGGTGGGGCTCAGCAGTGTTTTAGAGGCCACCGATGGGAGTATCAGCTATTGGGCTATAGCACACCCCGGCGCTGCTCCCGACTTTCACGACCGCCGGAGTTTTCTCGCATCGCTCCCGGGACTAAGGTATTAAAACTGTCATGGAGGTTAAAATGAAGAAAGTTGCCCTGCTTGCCTATAATGGTGAGCTGACCTGTTTTGCCCATGTTATGCTCTATGCCCTCGACTTTGACAAGAAAGGATACGAGGTGAAGGTGGTGATCGAAGGAGCAGCCACCAGCCTCATCACAGAGCTTGCTAAAACGGATGCCCCCTTTGCAAACCTCTACAGCCAACTCCGCGAAAAAAACCTGATCACCTGTATCTGTAAAGCCTGCGCCCAGAAGATGGGGAGTCTGGCCGAGGCCGAAAGACAGGGTTTGGCCATTGTCGGCGATATGCAGGGGCATCCCTCCATTGAAGGCTTGTTAAGTGACGGGTTTCATATAATTTCATTTTAGGCCCTTGCTGGAAATGCCTGATTAATAACCATATGCCTTTTCAAAAAATAGAACTGCTGGCGCCGGCCAAAAATCTCGCCTGTGGCCTGAGCGCCATCAATCATGGTGCCGATGCCGTCTATATCGGTGGCCCACAATTTGGCGCCAGGGCTGCGGCTAGCAATAGCCTGACCGATATCGAAAGCCTGGTCGCTTATGCCCATCAGTTCAGGGCAAAGGTCTATGTCGCCCTCAACACTATCTTTGATGACCATGAACTTGAGCTTGCCGTCCGTCTCTGTCATCAGTTATATGGCATCGGTGTTGATGCCCTTATCATTCAGGACGCAGGACTGCTCGAATCCGATTTGCCGCCCATTCCCCTGCACAGCTCCACCCAAATGAATAATCGGACGGTGGACAAGGTGCGCTTCCTTGAAAAGGTTGGTTTTCGGCAAATTGTGCTGGCCCGCGAACTGAGTCTTGAGCAGATTAAAGAGATCCGTGCCGCCACCAGCGTGCCGCTTGAATTTTTCATTCATGGTGCACTTTGCGTTTCCTACAGTGGGCAGTGTTATATAAGCGAGGTAATGGCGGGACGGAGTGCCAACAGGGGCGAGTGTGCCCAGTTTTGTCGGCATAAATTCACTCTGAAGGATGGGCAGGGGAAAATTCTGGCCAAAGATCGCTATCTGCTGAGCCTCAAAGATTTAAACCTTTCAGACCACCTCAGATCACTTATTGATGCCGGGATCAGTTCTTTTAAAATAGAAGGGCGTCTCAAAGATGAGAATTATGTAAAAAACGTAACCGCCTATTATCGTCAGGCCTTGGATACAATAATTGATGCGGACGGTAAGCTTCAACGTGCGTCCGCTGGCAGCTGTAGTTTTGCTTTTATTCCGGATCCGGAGAAGTCGTTTAACCGGGGCCGGACAGATTATTTTTTGACTAAGCGGCGAAATACTCTAGGGGCAATAGAGAGTCCCAAGTCGACAGGTCAAAGATTGGGCCAGGTTCTTCATGCAGAAAAATTATTTTTTACTTTGGACACCGAAGAGATCATCAATAATGGTGATGGCCTCTGTTTCTTTGATCCTGAGAGAGGTCTGGTGGGGCTAAAAGTGAACCGGGTTGAGAACGGGAAAATTTATCCCAAGGATCCAACTGTTTTGCCCATCGGCCTGACCATATACCGTAACTCCGATATCGCCTTTAATAAGCTCCTGGCCCGGAGTGAACATTGCCGGACAATTACCTTACAGCTTGAACTAAAAGAAACTGTCGATGGTTTGCAGCTGCGGATAAGAGATGAGGATGGCGTAGAATCGGAAACGAGTATCGAAGTAGAAAAAGCGATGGCCAGGCAAGCCGGAATGGTAGCTTCTCTCGCGGAAAAACAGCTCAGAAAAAGTGGCGGGTCTTTTTTTTCGATTGACGACGTCCATGTGGATCTGTCTCCCGAGCTCTTCTTTCCCGCAGCGGTTTTCAATGATCTCAGGCGACAGGGGCTCGCAAATCATTTAAGAAAAAGGATCGAGGAATACCCGCTTGAACGCGCCGAAGTAATAGCAAATGATTTCCCCTGGCCTTCGGACGAGGTCAGTTATCTCGATAATATCGGCAATAGTAAAGCAGAGGATTTTTACCGGCGGCATGGAGTGAGAACAATAGACAGGAAAACCCTTCGTGCCGCGGATGCTATAAACTGTGCCCTGATGACAACGAAGTATTGCATCAAAGCACAATTACAAATCTGTCCGAAAATGAACAAAACAGCCGATGCACTTGCCGGATCACTGACGATTATCGATAATACCGGTGGGTATGAACTCGGTTTCGATTGTCAAAAATGCGAAATGACAGTGCAAAAAGCAAAGAATAATCCCTAAGCTTTAAAGGATATTGACCGCCTTGCGTACTGCTTCGTGATCGAAGCAGTACGCAAGGCGGTTCTCAAGGTCCAACTGCTGAGGGAGATCAAGAATTTCCCTCCATGGAATGGTATTTTTGTTACTCGCGTAGGGCAGTGTCAAGACCCTGTAACAGTGGGCCTAAAAGATAACTGATAACTGTTCTTTCATCTGTCGTAATGTAGCAGGACACGGGCATGCCGGGTGATAAATAGGCATTTTTGGCCTCTAAATCTTTTGCGTCAACTTCGACATAGACTTCATAAAAAGACGTTGTTCCACGGGGTGATTCCTGGCTGATCAAATCCGGGGATACATAGGTCACCTGTCCATTTATTGCCGGAGTCGAATTGCGATGAAAAGCAGCCAGTACCACTTTGGTATCCTGCCCCTTTTTTACACTGGTAATATCCTGGGGGCGGACCATTGCTTTGATAATCATATTCGAATCCTCTGGAACTATATCAAGGAGTGGCATGCCTGGCCGAATCACGCCGGTCTCTTCGGAATGGATTTGCATATTGATGACAATGCCGCTGACCGGAGCTCTGATCTTCAGACGTTCCTGGGCATCCAATTGTGGTTTGATCTGCTCTTTGAGCTCATATATGACATCATTTACTTCTCCCAGCTTTGAAACTGCCTGATCTTTATATTGGGTTTCCAGGTCAACAATTCGCAGTTTGAGTTCCTCAATCATTTGGTAGAATTGGGCGATATCCTGATTAAGCTTTCCCTTACGTCCCTGGTATTCGGACAGGCTTCTTTGCAGTTCAAGAATATTGGTTTTGCCAATGTACTGTTCTTTGAGCAGGGGGAGTTTACTATTTACATCCTCTTCGAGGTTACGGATAATTTCCGTCGAACTTTTCAGTTCTTGTTTGGCTCCGCTAATCCGGTTTTCCAGTTGCAGTATTTGGGATTTATAGAGCTCGATTTTTCCCTGGATGTCGGATCGCTTCGAGTTAAAAATATTTTCCTCAGTCTCTTTTATTTTGGCAATCTCACTGTCGTTCGGTTGTTTTTCAAATTCGTCCGGCCATTCAATGGTTGATTCTCCGACTGCTTCGGCACTGAGTCGTGCCGCTTCAGCCTGTTTAGCGCGCAGCCTTCCTTCCAGCAGGTCGACGTTTGCATTAACCTGGGTACTTTTCAGCTCGATGAGCACGTCTCCTTCTTTGACTTTAGTGCCATCCTTAACATAAATTTTATCAATCATGCCGCCTTCAAGATGTTGAACTGTCTGTCTTTCTCCCGAGACCTTGACTACACCACTGGCGATAACCGCTCCCTGAAAGGGAAAATAAACAGACCACACCGTAAGGCCGCCAAAAAACAGGGCAATAACTAACAGTCCGCCGATAATATATTTATTGGGATTGGTATTTAATATCTTATCTAATTCTTTCATCTTAAGCTCCTGCTGCCTGCTGGACTTGTTGTTTGTTAGCTAGTTGTTCTAATACCGCTTTGCCGGGACCGTACATGACCTGCTGGCCTTCCCTGATCATTAAAAGCTTATCCATGCTGACAATAATATTGGTGCGGTCCGTAACCACGATAGTGGTAACGTTTTCCTGTTTTAGATTATTCAAGGCGAGAAGAAGCATGCCCATTCCCAGATCATCGAGATAATTGTGCGGTTCATCCAAAACCACAATTTTCGGGTCATCATAGAGTGCCCTGGCCAGCGAAATCAGTTGCCGCTGCCCCGCTGAAAGATTTCTTCCGGTCTGGTTAATTTGTGTATCATAGCCATGAGGAAGCTTTAAAATCATCTCGTGCACTCCGGCCTTTTGGGCCGCTTTAACTACTTTTTCCGGGTCCACTTCAAATAATTGGGCAATATTTTCAGCGACACTTACCGGAAATAATTCAGGTTCCTGCGGCATATAGCCAATATATTTGGCCAGTTCATCTTCCGGCCATTGGCTGATTTCCGCCCCATCTAGCCGTATTTTCCCTGCCGCTGCCGGCCATATCCCCAACAGCATCTTGCAAAGAGATGTTTTTCCAACCGATGAAGGTCCTATAATACCCAGTGTTTCACCAGGTTCCAGCGAGAAAGCTATGTTTTGTAAAACCATTTTACCGCTGAGGGCAAGGGAAAGTGTTTCTACGGCAAACCTTCCTTCAGGCACCGGCAGGGAAAGCTTTATTTTTTCCTCCTGCAATGGCACAAAATGGCTAAGGCGTTTATAGGCAGCGATAGCCTCGATAGATGCTTTCATGTCGGACAGGCTACGCTCGAGGGGGTAAAAAAGTCTGGCAATAATCATTACCCCGGCAAAAATGACACCGGCGGTGATTTTATTTGCAAAAAAGACATAGGCTCCTGCCCCGAAAACTGCCGCCAAACCGGTCAGGTGAAGAAAGCGAACCATAGTCCCCAGTCTGCAATGAAAGGCATCAGCCTCTGCCTGTAATGTAAGTACTTGGGTATTTCGTTTCTGATATTTATCGAGAATAGGAGCCAGCATGCCCATTCCGGAAACAAGTTCTGCATGATGTAAAGTCGCAGCAACAAAATCCGCATTATCCTGAAAAGCGACTTCGGCAATGGGATATCGTTTCTTTTCGAGTATTCTGAGCAAAATCTGAAAAAGAGCGGCTATAAAAACTACCAGCGTCGCAACACCCCCGACTAAGGGCTGAATGTACAGGAGTATGCCCAGGTAAATCAAAACCCAGGGCAGATCAAGGATCTGAAATATCTGACCCTGAACTATTGCATTCCTCAAAAGATTGAGGTCTTGCAATCCCCGGGTATAGCCTAAACGATTGATCCCTGCTGCATCCCTGTGCATCATTTTCAATAAAAAAGGGGTCATTTTTTGAACCAGGCTGTTGCCGGCCTGTGCCATTATCCGTAGCCTGAAAAATTCAATCAGTCCCATAATTGCCAGACTGATCAATACTCCCACGCTCATTGTCGCAAGAGTGGCCATGCTGAAACTGAACAAAACCCGGTCATAAACGATCATGATGTAAATGGGCAATGCAAGGTATGTCAGATTGCTGCAGATTCCAAAACCTGCAACAACTATACAGTATTTAACCCAGGATTTAATCATCGTTTGCATTCACTCTTCTCCTGCCATTTGTCTGAAAATTTCATCTTTGCTTCCAAATCTGGCCTGTTCACCGTTTTGCAGAACCAAAATTTTGTCTACAGCATTTAAAAGACTTGCTTTATGGGTTATCATTATGGTGGTTGCGCCCATATTTTTTAAGCGCTGTAAGGCCTGTACCAGTGCTTGTTCGCCCGCCTCGTCCAGATTGGAATTAGGCTCATCGAGAATGACCAGTTTCGGCTGACCGTAAAGTGCCCTGGCAAGTCCGATCCGCTGTCGTTGGCCTCCTGAAAGGCTGAGTCCGGCCTCACCAATATCCGTGTCATATCCCTGGGGAAACAGTAAAATTGTTTCGTGGGCCCCGGCTCTCTTTGCCGCCTCAATAACTTTTTCTGCATCCACCTCACCCATCCTGGCAATGTTCTCTTTAACGGTGCCGGTGAACAGCTCGACATTTTGCGGTAAATATCCCAAAAATAGGCCGAGAGAGTCATTGTCTATCTGAAATATATCCTTGCCATCGAGGGTAATTATTCCTTCGGTGGGAGCCCACATGCCGAGGATCATCCTGCACAGGGAGGTCTTGCCAACCCCGTTGGGGCCGACAAGCCCCATGATTTCGCCAGGTTTTAAGGAAAAATTAACTGACTGTAAAATTGAGCTTTCTCCTATGTCCAGGCTGACATTTTCGACATGCAGTTCCCCGCTCAGAGAATTGAGCTCAACCGGTTCATTTTTTGCCGACGTCTGGAGCAGTCTGTTAAGATTGTCATAGGCACTTCTCGCGCCTGATGTCTGTTGCCAGGCACTGATGGCAGAGTTGACCGGATAAAGTGCCTGCCCCATGATTATGGAGGCGGCAATAATCACTGCAGGACTGGCTCCAGAGACCAACACCAGCAGGGCACCTACACCAAAAATAACCACTTGCATCCAAACTCCGAAACTCTGGCCGACCGAGCCCAGAATTTGGCTGGTATTGCCGGCTTTATCCTGTATCTGCATCTCCAGATCGTTAAGCTGACAGAATTTTTCCCCGGCATTAGAAATCATGGCCATACTCTGCAGTTCTTTGGCCGTTCTAAAACTCGTCAAGATCCATTGTCGACCAATATTGTTCAGGGCAACGGCCCGTTCAAGATCCTTTTTGGTCAGCATGCTTTGCAACAACCCTATGCCAAGGGTTACAACAGCACCGATGGTAGCTGTCAAACCAAGTATGGGGTCAACCAGATAAATGATCCAGAGATAGATAAAGATCCACGGCACATCGAAAAAGGCAAAGATCGCATTGCCTCCCAGGTAATTGCGGAGGGTATTGATATCGACAAGTCCTTTGGTATATCGGACACTGTCGGCGCGGCAGAGGTCCTGGAGCATATCTTTCAGAACCCTTCGACTTAAAAGGGCATCCAGTTTAATACCGGCTTTGATCAGTAGTCTGGACCGGATAAATTCCAGGCTGCTCCATACAGCAAGAGCGGCAAGTGCCAGCAAGGTGACGACATAAAGGGTAGGAAATTTGTTACCGTCGAGAACATTGTCATATACCGCCAGCATATAAATGGAAAAAGTCAATTTCAGGGTATTGATAAAAAGAGAGAACACCCCGGCAAAAAAGAAATATCTGGAACAGCTTCGAAGGAATGTAGACATTAAATATCCTTGCCCCGTGTGGTCGGTACCGCTGGTACTGGGGTTGTGCCTGCCTGGTTTTCAGCGAGTTTTGCAAAGACCGCATCTTTGGGGCCAAACATGGCAACTTGGCCGTTCTGCAGTACCAGCACCTTGTCCATGGATTGCAACAGTGAGGGTTTGTGGGTAACCATGATGCAGGTGCAGGCTTTGATTTGTTTTATTTTTTGTAGGGTGTTTAAGAGCTGTTGTTCTCCCTGCTCGTCGAGATTGGAGGTGGGTTCGTCAAGAACCAGAAGCCTCGGGTTCTTATAAACAGCTCGGGCAAGACCAACTCTCTGCTTTTGTCCCCCGGAGAGTCGGAGTCCGAGTGTACCTTCCAGCTGCGTCTCCAGCCCGTTGGGTAAATGTTCTATCATATCTTCGATGCCGCACAGCGCAAGGCTCTGTTTTACAGCGATCATATCCACCCGGCCAAGCCGGGCAATATTTTCCGCCACAGTTCCGGGAAATAATTCAATCTCCTGGGGAAGATAACCGATATATTGGCCGATCTTCTCCTTATCCCATGAAAAAATGTCTTTACCGTCAAGATAAACCTTACCGGCTAAGGAAGGTAAAATTCCCAGAAGAAGGCGACATAATGTTGTTTTTCCGGCACCGCTGGGGCCGATAATACCTAAAAAATCTCCTGGATTTAATTCAAAGGAGACACCATTGACCAATGTTCGGTCGGCAACTCTGAAAAAAGCTTTGTCCACCTGCATATGGCCTTGCGGCTTTGGCAGGGCCATTGCCGGTGTCTGTTGCTCATAAAACTCCAGAAATCCTTGCAGACGGCGGTATGACTCCCACGCCCGGTTGGTTAATTGCCAGGACGACATAAGTTGTGTCAAGGGCGCCACCCCCCGGCCCATGATGATTGAGGCAGCGACCATGAGGCCGACATTAAAACCTTCCGTCATGGCATAATAGGCACCGGCGCAGTAAATCATCACCTGTATGACATTTTGAAAAGGCTTGATCATTGCCTGGATGGCACCGGCATACTTACTTGCAACGGTCTGGTTCATCATGACCTGATTGTTGGCCGTAACGAACCGGTCACTGATGGCGCCAATCATCCCCATACCATTGATCACCTCGGTATTTCGTAAAAAAGATTCGACAAACCGCAGATTGAGGCTGTTTATGCGGTTGGCGTTTTGTAAGCTCTTGCGGACAAGGAACTCCTGCAGAGCACTCAAGCCAACCATGATTACAGCGCCCGTGGTTGCAATAATGCCCAAAACTGGCTGTATAAGATAGATCAGTGCGAGAAAAAACGGTGCCCAGACGACGTCGAACAAGGCGTAAATAGCTGGTGAGGAAAAATATTTCTGCAGGTTTTCAAGGTCGTTCATTCCCCCCTGGTAGGCTCGCTTGCTGTCTATGACACATCCCTTGACAACGTTGGCAAAGACATGCTGGCGCAGTTCGAGATTGAGGTTTTTACCGGCACAGGCCAGAAGGCGTGAGCGAAGGTAACTGAACAGGCCGAGGACCACCACTGCAAAAAAGGCCGCGCTTGTTATATTGGCCAGAGAAACTACACTGAAAGAGACAACAATATTGCGGTAGATGGTGAACATATAAAACGGAAAGGTTAACTGCAGAATATTCACAAAGCAGCTCAACAGAGCGGCAAAAGTGAAATATTTTTTCCATTTTTTTAAAAAAGCCGACATGAATTAGATCCGATTGATATGAGCGCTGATTTCTTTATTAGTCCATAAGGCGGGCTCATTCTTGTCGGCGGTGGTACCCTGTTGAGTGTTTCTCGGTTTGCCCGGTTTGGAAAGTGAGTCAAACAGAACATAGATGGCAAATAAAACCAGCGGGCCGAGTATAACATACAATAAAACAAAATATGTCGCGATTAAATGTCCTGGATCCTGCATTAGACTTCCTTGGAGAAAATAAGTTGCCGGGTAGAATATACCCCCGATGCTGGTGTAATATTGAACTGCTGATTTTGAATGTGTGCTTACAATAATCTGCAAAGCTGTTGTGTCAATATGGTGCTACAACAAACAGCAAACCCCCTTTTTCTGTGGTTTCCAATCGGTTGAAACGAAATTTTAAGGTGTCAGAGAAGGAATTCATCAATGAAAATTATCCTCAGGATTATCTCCTCCTCTCATCAATTTGAGTTCAGATTGGGCCAATTGATAATCCAGCATTGCATTAATTTTATTGGACTGGGCACGAACCAGACGACTCTGGGCATCAAGCAAGGTTTGCATAGTTGAGATGCCAGCCTTGAGACGCTTGTCCTCGGAGGTGTAATTCTGGTTGGCGGCGCTCAAGGCCTCGGTGGAGCTTGCCAGGCGCTGTTTCGCCTCCATTATGGAATAAAGAGCCTTACGGATACCGGTGGAAATCGTGTTTTTGGCATCTGTAATGAGAGCTTGAAATTTGAGTACCTCAAAAGAATATTTTTCATTTTCATAATATGCTCTCCCCCCGTCAAATAAACTCCAGGAAAGAGTCACACCTGCCATCATGTAATTGTTGTTTTCATCCAGATTATAGGAACCAGCTACGGTCTGTTGCTCTTTGGCATAGTCAGCGATTCGCTTGTAATAGCCAATGTCAAAGGTGGCTGTCGGCAGGTATTTCCCTGCAGCAATCGCCCTTTGCTTGTTGGCGGCTTGAAGTTGATAGTTCAGGCTTTTAAGGTCCGGTCGATTTTCGATGGCATACTGAAAGCTTTCCTCAAAAGTAGGTTCCTGCTCCAATATCCGGTAATCCCCATTGGTGAATCTAAGATTTTGATCCATCGGCAGATTCATTAAGGCGAACAATGCCTCGCGTTGACGATTTTCATTGTTTTTTGCCTGACTTAATTGGTCTTCAGCATCAGCCAGATCAACGCGGGCCTTGAGAACGTCCACATATGGCACAAGTTCTTTCCGCAGAAAAGCTTCAGCCGATTTGACGCTTTCCTTCAACCGGCTAACGGAGTCTTTAGCGGAAACGGTGTCCTCCCGGGCTTTCATGAGCTGATAAAAAGTTGTCTCGATGTTGTAGCTCAGCTCAAGCTCGGACAGGCGCAGCTGCGCCTCCGATGCCTGCTTCATAAGCTTGGCCTTTTTGTAGGTGTTGACTATCCTCGATCCGGCATAGAGGATTTGCGACAACTTGACGGTAAACGAGCGGATATCCTGATCAAGGTAGTCCTGGTTTGTCCTGCCGCTCGATCTCGCCTCAAAAATAGAACTTGCAGAGTAGGAAGAGGAAAGGGAGGGCAGAAAATCGGCTCGTGCCGCCTTAATATCACTTCCAGAAGATTCAACCTGGAACCTCGAGGCGTTGAGAGATGGATTGTTTTCGAGACCTGTTTGCAGACATTCTTCCAGAGTCATCGTCTGTCCTGCACAGGCCAGATCAGCAATAAGGACCAGCAGCAGAACACAACTATATAGCATTCGCAATTTTTCTGTTTCTCCAAGAGTGAGTTTAACGAGGGAAGCTTTTACATGATTGTTTTGAATTATCAAAGATCCTCATACTAAGCAAGTTTTTCCAGGATTCAAGGATTATTTTGGTTTTATTGGGGTTGTGATAGTGGTTTCATGGCGTGGCCACTTTAGCACGCAGAACATTCTTTCACATGCCGGGGAGTTGAAGCTGTCTCTTTATGGGAAGCACTCTGCGTCAACAAAGGAGGGAGCGTTGTTATCCTTCTTTGATATACAGGGTTTGCCAATAAATGGCCATTTTATGTCGAGTTCTGGATCATCCCAGCGAATGCAGCGCTCAGAATCTGGAGCATAATATTCTGTCGTTTTATAAAGAAATTCGGCATGATCGGAAAGGGTGACAAAGCCGTGAGCAAATCCTTCCGGAATCCAAAGTTGTTTCTTGTTTTCTGCTGAGAGTATTTCACCTAACCATTGTCCAAAGCTTGGTGAACCTCTCCGGATATCCACTGCCACATCAAAGACCTCGCCCAGCACCACCCGCACCAATTTAGCTTGTGGTTGCATAATTTGATAATGCAGACCGCGCAATACATTTTTTGCCGAGCGAGAGTGGTTGTCCTGCACAAAAATTACTTCTCTGCCAAGAGCATCATTAAACTGACGTTGGTTGAAGCTTTCAAAGAAAAATCCCCGCGCATCACCAAACACCTGCGGCTCGATGAGACATATCTCAGGGATATCGAGACGAGTAAGCTTCATAAAACCATCCTCTCTTTCAACAGTTGCAACAGGTATTGACCGTAACCGTTTTTAATCATGGGTTGAGCGAGTTGTTCAATCTGAGCTGCACCAATCCATTTTTGTCGATAAGCAATTTCTTCAGGGCAGGCGACCTTGAAGCCCTGCCTTTTTTCCAGAATTGAAATAAACCTACCCGCATCAAGTAGCGAATCGTGGGTGCCGGTATCGAGCCAGGCGTAACCGCGGCCCATGATTTCGACATTGAGTTGACCTTTTTCCAGATATAAACGGTTGAGATCGGTGATTTCCAGCTCCCCCCGTGCAGAAGGTTGAAGGCTCCTGACCAGTTCGACAACCTGCTGATCATAAAAATAGAGACCGGTGACCACATAATTGGACTTCGGTTGTTTGGGCTTTTCTTCAAGCGATAACACTTTTCCTGTGGAATCAAAATCCACTACGCCGTAACGCTCGGGATCCTGCACACGGTAGGAAAAGACACTTGCCCCCTCGGCACGGGTCATGGCGCTGCCGAGCAGATGATGGATATCGTGGCCATAAAAAATGTTATCGCCCAAAATAAGGACAGAGAGATCATCGCCGATGAATGATTCGCCAATAATAAAAGCTTGCGCCAGGCCACCGGGTGATGGCTGCACGGCATATTGCAGGTTCAGCCCCCACTGTTTACCTGTGCCAAGGAGCTGCTTGAAACGTGGTGTATCCTGCGGCGTGGAAATTACCAGGATATCTCGAATCCCTGCCAGCATAAGTGTACTGAGCGGGTAATAGATCATCGGCTTGTCGTATACCGGTAACAGCTGCTTCGATACAGCAAGGGTAGCAGGATGCAAGCGCGTACCAGCCCCGCCGGCAAGAATTATACCTTTGCGGCGTGGTGCGACCAGAGGCTTTGCGACGATATTGGGAGTATAGGGGTTTGTCATGGTTAGCTTTTATAAATGAGTTCCATATTGCTGACAATTTCAGCGATAGCACGCTTCGCATGAACTTGCCAGGAGGGTAATTCCAGGCCAAAGGTTGTCTTGAGCTTTTCTGTTGTCAGCTGTGAATTAGCGGGACGTTTTGCTGGAAGCGGATAGGCTGAGGTCGGGATAGCTATGACATTTTCAGAACTTGCCTGGAACTGGACTCCAAGACCATGGGCTTCTTCCAGAATAAACCGAGCAAAGCCGTGCCAGCTGGTGGTTCCACCAGCCGCAAGATGGTATGTTCCATCCCGTTCAGTAGAAAAAGACGTATCATATTGTAATCGATACAGACAACAGGCCGTGATATCGGCCAGAAGCTCAGCACTTGTCGGAGCACCAAGCTGATCACAGACAATCTTGAGTTCATTGCGCTGCTGGGCAAGGTGAAGGATAGTTTTGATGAAATTGTTGCCCCGAGCAGCATACACCCAGCTCGTCCGAAAGATCAGATGCCTGCAACCGGAAGCACGGATGGCTTCTTCGCCCAAAAGCTTACTTTGACCATAAACGCTAAGGGGCGCAGTGGTATCGGTTTCCACATAAGGTCCTTCCTTGGTGCCATCAAATACGTAATCGGTGGAGTAATGGATGAGCAACGCACCAAGGAGGCAGGTTTCTTTTGCCAGCAGATCGACAGCTTCATGGTTGATAAGAAAAGCTTGATCCGGTTCGGATTCAGCCTTGTCCACGGCTGTATAGGCGGCTGCGTTGATAATAACCTGCGGGGATACCCGCCGGACCAAAGCCTGCAAAGCTGGGAGATTTGCCAGGTCAGCCTCGTCATGTCCACAGGCCACAACCTCACCCAAAGGTGTCAGTGAACGATGCAGCTCCCAGCCGAGCTGGCCATTTTTTCCCAAAAGTAAGATCTTCATGCGCTGTACTGTTTCTCCACCCACTCGCGATATATGCCGCTAGTGATATTTGCCACCCAATCCTGGTGGTCAAGATACCAGCAGACTGTTTTCCAAATACCTGACTCAAAAGTTTCAGCGGGTTGCCAGTCGAGCTCGTGCTTTATTTTTGCGGCATCAATAGCATATCGCCGGTCATGTCCCGGTCGGTCCGTAACATAGGTGATAAGGGAACGGTAGGTAGAAAAGGGCAAAGATGACCCAGGTGGGACCAGCTCGTCGAGGATGTCACAAATTGTCTGGACTATATTGAGATTCGTTTTTTCATTCCAGCCGCCCACATTGTAGACTTCACCTACACAACCACCATCCAGCACACAACGAATGGCGCTGCAGTGATCTGCCACATACAGCCAATCCCGAACCTGTTGACCATCGCCGTAAATGGGCAAAGATTTTTTGGCCAGGGCATTATGGATACAGAGGGGAATAAGTTTTTCAGGGAACTGATATGGACCGTAATTATTTGAGCAGTTAGTGGTCAGTACCGGCAGG
The DNA here is from genome assembly GCA_963677465.1 of uncultured Desulforhopalus sp. Classification (GTDB taxonomy): domain Bacteria; phylum Desulfobacterota; class Desulfobulbia; order Desulfobulbales; family Desulfocapsaceae; genus Desulforhopalus_A. Next base: position 5,814,259 of record OY781976.1, read on the forward strand.
CCATAGGTGTGATGGTAGGCGCGTACCAGATGATCTGATGCCGCCTTGCTGGCTGAATAAGGACTGTTGGGTTCATAACGGTTCGTTTCAGTAAAAGGCGGACTTTCGGGATCAAGTGAACCATAGACTTCATCGGTGGAAACATGGAGAAAACGAAAGTTTTCTTTCGCTTTCCCAGTCATTGTATTCCAATAAATACGCACGGCTTCGAGTAATCGGAAGCTGCCAACAATATTCGTCTGAATGAAATCTTCCGGGCCATGAATTGACCGGTCGACATGGCTCTCGGCGGCAAAATTTACTATAGCCCGAACCTTGTGTTTGGTGAGCAGACCTACAACGAGGTCATAATCAGCAATATCACCTTTAACAAAGATGTGTCTTTGTTCAGTCGCAATGCTTGCCAGATTTTGCAGGTTGCCGGCATAGGTGAGGTTGTCAAGATTAACAATCGGTTCCTCATGTAATGCCAGCCAATCAAGAACAAAATTGCTGCCGATAAAACCGGCACCTCCGGTTACTAAAACTGTCATTTGTCCAATCCCTGGAAAGAAGTTAATCCTCAAAAATAAAAAATAAATTTTATTATTTTCGGTTGTTTAACAGACGCTTCTGCGACCTTCTGGTAAAGAAAAACGACAGAAGTTTGAGGGAAGAGATGTATACGAGTACACCAGATATCACCCCGATTGTTATGCTCCCTAAGAGCAGAGGAAGAAGAATTTCTCTGCCCATCTGCAAAACAGCGAGGAACTGTTCTTTGATATTCCAAAATTCAAGACGGGCCATAGTGCGACCGATATCTATAAAAAGTCCTGAGACTTCTGATAGCGGGGGACCATCCCACATCTTCATGCCCAACCAGTAATTAAAGGTATAAATGGGAGCAACGGTGACCGGGTTAGTAATCCAGACCGGTATCATTGCCGCAGGGCGGTTGAAATTAAAAAAAGTGGCGATCACAAACGCCAAAATAAGCTGCACTCCCACCGTCGGGGTAAAGGCAATAAAGGTACCCAAACCTAAACCACCGGCAATAGCCCGTGGCGAGCTTCGCAATTTAATGACCCACCGCAAGACCGGACGTAGCCGAAGAAGTAGGTTTCGTTTATTTTTCTTTTTCTGGTGCAATGCTTCCATTAGCAAATTCTTCTTGAAGAATTCTTATAAACTTCGATTTACGACGCCATCATTCTTGGTCATGAAGAACCTTATTATAGAGTGCTAAAGTTGATTTTCCCATCATTTCCAATGAGAACTCTTTCACTGCTCTTTTCTTGGCTTGATGACCTAATTTGGCGCAGAAATTATCATCATCTAACAATTGGTTGATTGTTTGAGCAAGGGCATCTGCATCATTTGGTGGCACTGTCATCCCTGTAATTCCGTGTTGGTTGACATAGTCGACTCCATTGTTAAGAACAGTGCTCACAACCGGTTTGCCACTGGCCATTGCTTCAACCTGTACTATACCAAAAGCCTCGGCCTGGCAGACAGAAGGTAAACAAAAAATATCGCAGGCCTGATAGTAGGCGGGTAAATCCTTCTCTAAGATATGTCCCACAAAATGAACTCTCTTGCTCACTCCACACAATTCAGCTTCATGTCGCCATTGTTCAGTTAAAGGGCCAGTGCCTCCCAGTATGAGCTGTGTATCCTGGCCGATCTGCTGCATTGCTTGAATTAAAACATCAAATCCTTTGTAATACACATGTCGTCCGAGAGCAAAAATTCTTTTGCCAGGAAATTTCTGTTGAATAGCCTCGGTATCAATATGGTTGTCAAGGAAACGATTGAGATCAAAACCAAAAGGGATTGTGTGACACTTTTTTTGGTTTTCAAGTTGAGAGAGCTCATTTGAACTCGAAATATGGGCTGGTGTGGCTACTACAATGGCATCAGCCTTTTGCAGTGCCCGTCTTAAAAAGGGTCGGTAGAGCATTAACAATTTCTTTTGCCGTGTGACATCGGCATGCCAGGTTATAATCCGTGGTATTGCCGTGGGAAGGCACATCGCCGCTAAATGTGACATTGGATCGGGAAAATGGAGGTGGATCAAGTCGAAATGATATCGTCGATGGAGCCTGACGGCTTCGGTTAACAGACCAGGCGAAAAGGCCAGGCTGCCATCCAGGTTGAAACTCGCCTTGCGGAATACCGGGACGCTATGCAACGAAAAACGTGCACTCTTCCAATCACGGCTTGGTACAAGGTGAACAAAATTGACCCGGTCAGCGAGTGAGATAAATAAATTTTCAACATGTCGTTGCGTCCCCCCCGGAATGTCATCATAAAAACGACCAAAACAGAGGACATTGGGCTTTACTGACATACTCTTTTCCACCAGAGATACCACGGACGCACCGATCCTTTAGGTGTTAGCTTGCCGTAATGCTTTCGAATCATACTCATATTGTTATCGTGACTGCTCTGCATCATTGAATAAATTCTATTCGTAATAATTAAAGGTGGCATAACCACTCTTTTTGACCAGTTCATCTCTTTGGGCAGAGTTCAGATCCTTGCGCACCATCTCGCCAACCATCTCTTTGAAGGTGATCTTGGGGGTCCAGCCAAGCTTTTCCCGTGCCTTGGATGCATCACCCAACAGGGTTTCTACTTCAGTTGGACGGAAATAACGTGGATCTATGGCAACAATACATTTGCCAGTGGCATCAAAGCCCTTCTCGTCCTGACCTTTTCCTTCCCAGCGAATATCCATGAACAGCTCTTCGGCAGCAGCATTGACGAAGTCGCGAACACTATATTGCAGACCAGAAGCGATGACAAAATCTTCGGCCTTTTCTTGTTGCAGCATCAACCACTGCATTTCAACATAATCTTTTGCATGGCCCCAGTCGCGTTTTGAATCCATGTTGCCCAAATAGAGACAGTCCTGCAGGCCGAGTTTGATACGGGCCAAGGCACGGGTGATCTTGCGCGTGACAAATGTTTCACCGCGTACCGGGGATTCATGATTGAACAATATACCATTACAGGCATACATGCCATAGGCTTCACGGTAGTTTACGGTAATCCAGTAAGCATAGAGTTTGGCCACCGCATAGGGCGAGCGTGGGTAGAACGGTGTCGTTTCTTTTTGCGGTGTTTCCTGTACCAAGCCAAAGAGTTCCGAGGTGGAGGCTTGATAGAAGCGGGTTTTCTTCTCCAGTCCGAGGATACGGATGGCTTCCAGAACTCGCAATGCCCCCAAAGCGTCGGAGTTTGCTGTGTATTCCGGCTCTTCGAATGAGACGGCCACATGACTCTGTGCTGCAAGATTGTAAATTTCGTCCGGCTGCACTTGCTGAATGATGCGAATAAGGCTGCTGGAATCGGTCATGTCGCCATAGTGGAGGACGAAATTACCGGTGCTGACGTGGGGATCTTGATAGAGGTGGTCAATCCGATTGGTATTAAACGAAGAGGAACGGCGCTTGATACCGTGCACGGTGTAACCTTTCTTTATCAAAAATTCGGAGAGATAGGCCCCGTCTTGTCCGGTGACTCCAGTGATTAAAGCGACTTTTTGCATATTAAATGGTCCTTTATGAAATCTTTGTAAATATGGTTGTAGCAGCAGAAGCAATTCGATAAATATTTCTGCTTAATTGATTACTTCGCAATGTGAAACATTTATTTTGCTGCAATACACATGTTTTCAATAACATCTTCAACCTTGAGTTGAGCCTGCCACCCCAATAGTTTCTTTGCTTTAGAAGGATTTGCCGAGGCAAAGTGGATATCGGTAGGGCGGGAAAAGTTAGAATTGACGACAAGATACTCTTTATAATGTAATCCAAAAAATTGAAACGCCTGTTCGATAAAATACTCGAGACTTACTGTCTTTCCGGTAGCAATAACGAAATCCTGTGGTTGGTCAGGTTGCAACATCATCCACATCGCGTCCACATATTCCGGGGCCCAGCCCCAATCTCTTTGGATGTCGATATTGCCCATGGTCAACTTTTCACCACTCCCGGCAGCGATCCTTGCTGCAGTTCTGATAATTTTTTGCGTCACAAATCGCTCCGGGCGAAAAGGTGACTCATGATTGAACAATATTCCGGTACAGGCATAAAGGTTGTATACCTCGCGATAGTTGGCTACAAGATTATATGCCGTCGTTTTGGCAACGGCATAGGGACTTCTGGGCCTGAGCGGTGTGTCCTCATTTGCCGGATTAGAGCCGGTATCGCCGAAACACTCACTTGAACCTGCATTGTAAAATCGTATGGGCTTGCCATAAAATCGGATTGCTTCGAGTATGTTCAGGGTTCCGGTTGCAATGCTTTCCATGGTTTCTACAGGTTGCTCAAAAGAAAGGCCGACCGAAGTTTGTCCGGCAAGATTGTATATCTCGTCAGGATGAAATTTGCTCAGGGTTTGAAGCACACTGCGAAAGTTAGTAATGGCCATTGACGCTGTAGTTACTTTGTCGCTAATACCAAGATTTTTCAGGTTACTAAAAGAGGATGCCATCGCATCCCTTGATGTACCGATGACCTCGTATCCTTTATCAAGCAAAAACTTGGCAAGATACCCGCCATCTTGTCCGCCAACTCCACAGATGATTGCTTTCATATTTCTTTAGTTTCCAGGAAAAAGTCTTTTGGGGTCAATGAAGAAAAAACTAAGGTACCACATTTCCAAACACTTCACTATAAACAGCACTATACACCTCGACAGTTTTCCGTGCAGTGGTATCCCAGGAGTACTTCGCTGCTACCGCCAAAGACCTTTTGGCTGCGTCATTTCGCCACTGCTCGTCCTCCAAAAGCACCCGGATACTTTCGGTCATGGCTGGTATATCTTCCGCATTGACGATAAGGGCCGCCCCCGAGGCTACTTCCGGCAAGGAAGAACGATTGGAAATCAGCACCGGCAAGCCGCTCGCCATGGCTTCCAGCACCGGCAGTCCGAACCCCTCGTATAATGATGGAAAGACAAATCCACGGGCGGCTGAAAAAAGTATCGGTAAATCCGCCTCTGAAACATAGCCAAGATAACGCACCCAGCCCTGTCGCATGCCCTGCTCGATCCGGCGATGAATAGTTTCACTCCGCCAGCCAAATCCTCCTGCGAGGATCAAAGGGTACTGATTGCGCAGTGGTTGGGGTAATACTTCGTATGCTGACAGCAAAAATTCAATATTCTTTCTTGGTTCAATCGTCGCAACGCAGAGGGTGTAGCCGCCAAAATCCAGACCGAATTTAGCGAGTGTGCCAACAGTCTCTTCTACCCTTCGTGGCCGATATTCCTCGGCGACTCCTAAGGGCACAGTTTGTACTTTTGCTGCTGGCCAACCAAAGAATTCTATGATTTCCTGCCGAATAAACTCCGAATCCGTTATTAAAAAATTCGCCCGGGTCAGCGCAAGCTCAATTTCCCGCTGCATGAAAGCAACGCGTTCAGGAGGATGAAACTGCGGACAGCGAAATATCGAAAGATCATGGATGGTCGCAATGGCGGGTCCAGCACAGGGCGGCAGATAAAAATTGGGGCTGTGATATAGATGATCGGCAAAGGTTTTGAGGCGATGACGCAATAATAATGGCGACAAGCAGCGGTATGTCGCCACCGCCAGAGGGCTTCGCAACAGGCGCTGTCTTATTGCAGATGAAGCCGCAATTGTGGCTGGTGACTGGTTGAGTAATACGTCAATATCGCTGAGCCAACGCCCCTGAAAAAAGAACCGCAACTCGTCCACCTTGGGCATGACTGAAATCCGCCTGGCAAGCTCCCAAGCATAACGTCCGATCCCTGTCAGAGGTGGTTTAATGGCATTGACGGCCAAGATGATTTTCATTGCTGTGTTGCCCCTTCAGCCGGACAACTCCCCGGTCAACTCAGTTACGCCAACCAGGGTTATATCGTAGATAATGATGTGGCTTTTGTGCTCAGTCATTGTGTTAGCTCATGTTGCCGAAATTGATCGAACCGCCATCATTGAGAAAATTCAGATCAAGCTCGCCCGAGGGAGTCGTTTTGAGCCCCGGTCTAGCCTTAGCCTTGGCATGGGCTTGCGTCAGTTGTCCAAGCGCGGGCAGATGCTGCATGGACAGTAGCTGGCAGTAGGCGACTATCAGGGCGCCGGTGTCACGTAATTCGATGAAGGCATCAGCAGGCAGCGCGTTAAGCGCGGCCTCGTCGATGCGAAACAGGCCGTCGATGGGCTGTTCTCCTTCCCCTGTCTGGATTTTGATCGGCCAAGGTTGAATGAGATCATGCTGTTGCAGGGCGGCACAGTTGCTCTTGGTCGCCTGGCGCTGAGCTTCCAATTGAGTAAGGAAGGTCAGCACGTCTGCCACGGCCGGGGAGGGGGTACCGTCTTCGTTGAAGAAGAGTTCACCTTCAGGGCCGTCACCGACAAGGCCGCTGTCTTCGTCCACGCACAGAACCTGCTGGCCGTCTTCGGTGTTGGCCAGGCGAAAAGGATAAACCCGGTACAAGGCCGGGGTATAGCCGGCCAGCCAGCGACCGTCAGGTGCCACGAACAGGTTCTGGCCCGGCTGCAAGCCCTGTACTGCTACCGGCGTGAAGGTATCGTCCACCTTGATGAAGGCGACGGGCAGCGAGATGTGGGCCTTCGGTAGTTCTTGAGCAACCAGGGGTGCGACAGCGTCCTGGGCGCTAAAATGGTAAGTGCTGTGTCGCTGCCAGTGTTTTCCTGCATAGTTGTTACGGTCAACGGGCTGATATTTGGACATATAATTCTCCTGTTACTGGTCTTAAAAAAAGACTGAAGTCAGCCATATTAAAGAGGCTGTAAAGGGTCAAATGTTTAAGGGCAGAGTGTATTCATTTGGCTACAGAAGTCATGTTCATGCAGACATACCGACCACATATCTGAATTTCTTGAGAAAATGGAATAATGAGGGGTTATGTTCATTGAACAAATAAAATAAACGGAGCCTTGTTGTCTTTATTCTTCTAACATTATTTTTATAACGCGTTCGTCAAGACAGGTACGTAAAAAAGCGTTCATTGGTTGTTGTTGTCCTGATGCATAAAATTCTAACATAAGGCGATTGAATTCGAGTTGGTGTTTTGCCGGTAGATTTATAGGAGGAAACCCGGCGTTCAACAATAGACCATTCATCATAAAGCGCCCCATCCGCTTATTAACATCATAAAAAAACTGTGTTCTTGCCATGGTGAGAAAAACAAAAATGGCCTGGTCATAAATGTCCGCAAGACAAAAGGCTTCTTTAACCATGTTGTCAAATAAAATTGGCAGCTTTTGCGCTTCTGGTGGCATATATTCTGTGCCTGCTATTGTAACCCCACCGGAACGAAAACTCCCCCATTCCAAGGCGTCATTTTTTGCGGCTATCGAATGAAGCGCACAGGTTTTCTCTATTGAAAGCTCAAACTCATCACTGTCGATCCATCCAAATAACATCCGCCATGCGTCTACTTGATTTAACGCTATCTGCTGGTCTGAAATCCTGTGTCCGCCAATGGTTATTCCTTCGAGCAAGGTCTGGATTTCAGGCAAGGTGAAGTGTATGCCTTCCAGGTTAACGGCATCCCAAACCAATTCCGACAATTGCCTGCGGGCAAGCATCATAGCCTTGCCTTTGTTGGGTTTCATGTTCCAATGGTGATCTTTCAAAAATCCCTCCTGCCTTAAAACAAGGTTATCTAAAGCGACTGGCAATCTTTGCTTGTAACTTACATAATTCTCACATGCAATGACAAAATCCACGATTTTCCAGGCGTCGCTCTTCCGGTTGATTGCTGGATTTGGTTTTTGTTTATCTCACCATAAGCTTATGTTACTCTGGCTTGATGAATATGACAGTAAAATCCCAGATCAAACAGGCCCGGACGTATGCCCAGTCGGCACGTTGCCAGGAAATGTTGGCGGTCTGCCAGCAGATCACCGACAACCACAGTGATGATGTCGATGCGTTACTGGACGTTGGTGTACTGCTCCTGAACTTCGGCTATATGAGTCGTGCCCGTGCATGTTTTGAGCGGGCAAGAAGTATCGCTCCGAAGGACTTGCGACCAGTTGTCAATATGGCCAATCTCGCCAGAGATGCGGGAGATCATACTGAAGCCCGGCGCCTCTATGCAGAACTGCAAATTGCCCTGCCCAATCACCCGGTTATTCGTCGTAACTTTCTCGTCAGTCAGGAATATGACCCTCTCATCTCAGATCAGCAGCGCCTGCAATATGCCCGTGCCGTGGGCTACGGATGAGGTTTCGGCTTTACCCAGTGGTAAAACCGGTCATATAACCTTTGGTTGCTTTAACAATACGGCGAAGTACAATGAAGGCGTATTTGATGTCTGGGCCCGGGTGTTGGCTGCAGTACCGGATTCCCGTCTGGTGCTGAAGTGGCGAACACTGGTGGATAAGCCCTTGTGTGATGCTATTCGGCATGCCTTTGTTCGGCGCGGTATTGATCCGCTACGGCTTGAGTTGCGCCCTGCCTCCTTTCACGTCGATGTTTTGAAGGAATATGCCGACATTGATATTGCTCTTGATCCCTTCCCCTTCACCGGCGGAATAACCAGCTGCGAAGCATTATGGATGGGTGTTCCGGTGGTGACCTGGCCGCAGTCGCGGGTGGTGAGCCGACAGACCTTTGCCTTTCTCTCTGTAATTGGTTTGCCGGAACTGGTCGCAGAAGATGGAGATGAGTATGTACGAATAGCTGTCGACTTGGCCAGAAACCATGAACGTCTTGCCGAAATGCGGCGAAGCCTTCGTGATAAAATGAAGCATTCACCCCTAATGGATGTGGTGGGCTTCACTCGTCAACTTGAGCAATGTCTTCTCGATATCTATCAAAATATCTATAACCAGGAGCAAGAGAGTTCTGTGAGTACTAAAAAAATTCTCCATGTAGGCCCTGGACACAAACAGAGTGGTGCAAAACTGCCTGTTGTTTTCCAGTCCTCCGAATGGCAAGAGATTAGATTTGATATTGACCCGGCTAATGAACCAGACATTGTTGGCTCAATGCTTGATATGTCGATGGTTGACAGCAGGAGTGTCGATTCCGTTTACTCTTCCCATAATATCGAACATGTCTATGCCCATGAAGTTAAAAAAGTCCTTGATGAGTTTCTTCGGGTCTTGAAAGACGACGGCTTCTTAGTAATAACCTGCCCGGACTTACAAACGATTTGTGGTCTGGTTGCACAAGACAAACTTGGTGAGCCTGCATATCAATCCCCTGCCGGCCCCATCACCCCTTTGGATATTCTCTACGGGCACGGTGCCGCAATAGCCGATGGACATGTCTATATGGCACATAAATGTGGTTTTACCCAAAAAACTTTAACGCAGTCGCTGCAACAAGCAGGGTTTACGACTATTGCCGGAAAACGAAGGCTGGCGGCTTTTGATCTCTGGTTTGTGGCAAGCAAGAAAGAAATGAACGAAGCTGAAATAAGGGAACTGGCTGGAAGAGTGTTGCCGGAGTAATCAAATAAAAAGACAAAACCCAGAAGTCTCTCGGGTTATAACAATTTTTAAAATCAACGTGATTCTCACGCTTCGGTGTGAGAACTAAAAGTAGTGCTATCAGTTGGAACGGAGCGGTCATATAGAGTTTCAGGGGCAATATCGAGATCACCAGGCCAACAAACAGTATCGAGTGCAATGAACACCTGTTTAAATATCGAGATGTTTTGTAGCCGGGTAAAGACACCCCGATTTAAATAAGGCGGACGTCAAACAGACGGTGTTCGCCGGTATTAAACCAGAGTTCAAGACTGAAATCATCACGGGGGATGACACGAGTTACCGATTCCATATCAAACTCCTAACGTAGTGGATTAATAGCAAAAGGAGGCAGGCCACTCACCGCAAGATCCCAATTAGCCATTAATGCCTCACGATGAATCTCTATCCACGCCTGAACCAATCGAGCCTTAGGTGTTGGAAAAACACTGGCGAGTTTTAAATCAACCTTAATCTTCTGTCAAAAAATGGGTAACTTATTCGTTTGAAATGGTCGGTTTGCAATAGTTCCCACGCTCCAGCGTGGGAAATAAAACTAGACGCTCCAGCGTCAAAATATCCCCATGCACACAGACTCATCCCGACACAACATGGTCGCCAAACACCTGCAAGAATAACCCCTGTCAATTCAGGAAGGTGTTTTTACTCATAGTGGCTCCACATACGCAGAATCTTCACTGTTCTACTGTCTTCGATAACCTGATAAACGAGCCGATGTAGAATACTTATTCGCTGCAAATAATATCCTCGCAGGTTACCAAACGCATTCCGTAGCTGAGATGGCTGGAATGTATAAAGAAAGTATGAGAAGTGAATTCACTGCTGAATTTTCCAAAGGTCTGGAGTATATCATCGTATGATGATGGCTGGCCGGACTATGAGGAACCAGCGGTCGATGCCAAATCGCCGTAAAACCGGTTGCCGGGGATGTCTGTGCGAAATAATTTAGCCAACCTTTTCCTCCCATAAAAACAAATTAAGGTATGATTTTATGGATTTACACATTGGAAATGTACCCTCTATTTAATATAAAATCGTAAAAAATCCTAATTCAAGATGGCGTCGTAAAAAATCGCAACAACGAAGCAGGTGAAGAGTTTTTACGACGCCAGCATTTAAGGTTTTCAATGCTTTTTAATAGTTACACCTTTATCTTTTTCTTTCTCTTGCCGGTTCTGACGCTCTTTTTTGTTCTGAGACCTGCCTATAGACTCGGTTTTTTGATCCTCGCTTCCTTGCTCTTTTATGGGCAGTGGAGCTGGATGCATCTGGGACTGTTGCTCTTTTCTATCCTGCTCAACTACCTTTTTTCTCTTTTAATAAAAGAAAATCAGTACCAGCGTACGATCCTTACGATCGCCATCGTGCTCAATCTCTTGCCATTGATCTATTTCAAATATAGCTTTTTTTTGCAGATGAGTTCGCAGTCACTTATCCTGCCCCTGGCCATCTCCTTTTATACCTTTCAGCAGATCGCCTTTCAGATTGATCACTATCGGGCTAAAATCAAAGTCGAATCTTTGGCAGAGTATACCTTTTTTGTGCTCTTCTTCCCGCAGCTTATCGCCGGCCCCATCGTTCACTACCGGCAGATCATCAGTCAGGTGCGCGAAGGGGCGTTCGAGCGGGTGGAGTGGCAGACTCTGCAAGCTGGCCTCGTACTCTTCTCGCTGGGCCTTTTCAAAAAGGTTGTTCTCGCTGATCAACTCTTTCCCCTGGCCAATGGTACATTTGAGCATATCGAAACTTTGCACACCCTGTCAGCATGGCTGGGACTTTTTGCGTATACCTTTGGACTCTACTTTGACTTTAGCGGCTATACCGATATGGCGATCGGATTGGGACTGTTCTTTGGGCTGCGCCTGCCGATCAACTTCGATTCACCATACAAGGCCGTAGATATCGTCGATTTTTGGCGGCGCTGGCATATCACCCTGTCAAACTTCCTTAGAGACTATCTCTATATCCCTCTGGGCGGCAATAAAGGGGGAGAGCTCAAAGAAGTCTTCAACCTGATCTTGACGATGACTCTAGGCGGTATCTGGCACGGTGCGGGATGGAACTTTATCTTCTGGGGAGCGCTGCATGGCACGCTCATCGCCTTGGTGCATCTCAAAAACCGACACGTAAACCGATGGAAAATACCACGGCCTGTCGCCATCGCTCTGACCTTCGTTATGGTCAGTCTGCTCTGGGTGCTGTTTCGCGCGCCTGGCATAGGAGCAGCATGGAATTATTATCATATTCTGTTTAATTTTAGCAGCGGAAGTATAGCAGCAATCGAATTGTTCACTGTATCCATCGCCATGAGCATCGTCTGGTTTCTTCCCAACTCTATGGAGTTTATCGGATACCCAAAGCTACAGCGCTTTGGCTGGCGCTATGCGCTGGTCGCCGCTGTACTTTGCTTCGCCGCCCTCAAGATGATGGCCGAAGCCCCGGCTCAGCGGTTTGTCTATTTTGATTTTTAAGGAGAAGATTTGCGTTTTTTTCTAACTTTTCTCATCGCCTTAACCGGCTGTTTTGTGGCCTGGCTCTGTTTGATAAGAGGCGAAGTCGGTAATGCAACCCTGACGTCTCAATGGATTTATGATACCTATAGTAAAAAAGAGAAAATTGCTCAGGCGATACCAGGCAAAAAGATCGTCATCGCCGCAGGCTCCAATGCGCTTTTTGGTGTGAACAGTCAAATGCTTGGCGAGGCCTTTGGCCTTCCCGTGGTTAATGATGCTGTTAATGCCGGCATCGAGCTGCCCTGTGTCCTTTATATGGCAAAGCGAGTGATAGGAGAAGGAGATATCGTCATCATGCCCCTGGAGCATTCGATGTATGCCTATGATGGCAAGCCGGGCGTACAGATGATCGATTTTTTGTTTTCGCGGGAACCCGGTTGCTTCAGGACGCTGCATCCTGCGGAACAATTTTATGTACTGTGGCATGTAACCATTGGTCGAATCATCGATGGATATTTGAACAAGGGGGGAGAGCCGGTGAAAGAGGGCGTCTATGGAGCACACCATATCGATGAGTACGGAGATCAGACCCACACAGAGGTCAAGTATCGCAGCGAAGCAATGTATCAGTATCTCCTCCAGAGCTATAACATCACGCCGCCCTTTCCATACGGCAAGCATTTCAGCCAAAGTGCTCCCGGCTGGTCGTATCTGAAAGATTTTATCCAATGGTGCGCGGAAAGGCATGCGAAGGTTATCTTTATGCCTGCTACCCAGATGGTGCATCACAGCTTCTATGATGTTCCTGTGGAACGATGGTTTTTTACCAATATCGCCGAGGAAGTGCGCAGTCGGGGGTGGAATTATGTCGGCAAACCCTACGACTACATATATCCAGAAAGTCTCTACTTCAATACCGATTCGCACCTCATTGATAGAGGAAGAACTCTACGAACCAGACAAATGATCAAGGATTTGCAAGAGTCTGGACTGATGGGCTTATAATTGCCTGAAGCATAATAAAGATAGTTGCCACGCGTAAAGATAGTTCCCACGCTCCAGCGTGGTAACTCGAACTGGACGCTCCAGCGTCCTGATTGACTTCAAGCCGCCCGGCTAGTTCCCTAGCACCACGGGCACCAAAAAAAAATAATACAACCCGCTATTGCAGCATTGCCTCAAATCCCTGAAAGAGCAGACATACACCGCGCCGCCCTTACCTTCTTCCCCTCAAATATAGCCCTTGAAGCCGTAATCCCACGCAAGTTACTCGACTTTACCGCGTAGCCGCAAGGTCTAGTAACTTGCTCGGAGTCCCAACCGCACTGCCGAATTCCTTCAGAAAATTATTGGCGTATTCGATAAAGGTTTCTGCATCAATTTCCAGACGAACGAGGATGGCTGGGGTTTTGTCGATGATAAACCCTCGCTTGGCGGGATGAACGACGCGGCCGATGGTATCGACCAGTTCCAGATAATCGTTAAAGGCAAAAGGGATGCCGGTGGAAAAACTTTCGTTCGGCTCAAAAGGGAGCAATTTGGCCTGCACCAACTTGCTTAAATCATTTTCACTCTGCTGTCGGAGGGCCTGTTGGCTGTCTTTGGTTGCAGCTGTTTCTAAATGAATTTCCGTAGCTGACCGGCAAAGCTTTTCGTCCACCATATTTGTTTTAGCACCAGCAGTGCAGGAAATATTATGAATTCGATTGCTTACTGAAGTATGGGCACTTTGTTCAGGGGTTTCCGCCATTGCCGCACGAATGGGATTCAGGTCGACGTAGGCCATGGCGGTCAGCAGGGCATGCTCATCAATCAACGCCTGACTCTTGAAACGTCCTTCCCAGAAACGGCCGGTAGAGCCATCTTCCATATTGGCCATACGGGCGATGCTTTCGTTCAGTACCCGCATAAACCAGGACAAGTCATGTAAACGCTTTCGGTAGGTCGCGCCGCCCAGGTTGAGACGCTGGCAAGTTGCGAGACATCCATGTTGGCGCGTTCCTCGGAAATGTAGCGTCGGACAAATCACGGACCGATAAAAAGCTGGGTCCAGCGGCGGAGCACCTCTTCGTCAATGCGTACGACATATGATAATGATTGCTCATGATCGCATAGGCGGCTACAACAATGGCAACTATCGATGCTTTACTAAACATAAAAACCCTCGACTTAAGAGCCGAAGGTTTTTTATTGTCTCATCTCAAGCGCCTACCCCGAGGCAGGCGCTTGTCTTGAAGCTGATTATACGATGGTGATATCAGATGCGTCAAGAGTACCCGTCACGCCGGTAATCTTGATTGCAACGTCATTGGTATCAGAGTAAGTACTGCCGAGAGCAACACCATTCACGAACAAATAGGAATCAGTACCATAGGTAAATTGAACTACTGCATTTACTGTAGTGTCGACTGCAGCGGCGGCATCAAATGCTGCTGCCAAGGTGGCTGCGGCGGAAATGTTTGCCTTTTGCGTATCGGTCAGCGCAACGATGGTCGCTGCACCAGCGGTGGCAAGATCCAATGTAATACCGTCAACACCCAAAGCGGCAGTAGAACCACCAAGATCAAGATCAGTGATACTGCTAGCAGTAGCAACTGCGCTGTTGGTACCGAGAACAAACATGTCACGGCCTGCACCACCAGTGAAGGTATCGCTGGCAGTTGCTGCAGTGGCGGCTGTCGCAGAACCAATAGCAGAAGCCGTTCCCGCTGTTACAGTCGCTAAGCCGGTAGCCAAAACGTCATTTCCGTCACCACCTGTAATGATATCGCTCAGGCCAACAGCGCCTTTGGCGACATCATAGCTGCTACCGCCCTTTATAGAAACACCAGTAGTGGCGTTGTTAGCAGTGGCATCGACAGTTACGCCACCGGTACTGGCAGATGCATCCACTACCAAGTTGGTCGCTTGTCCTGCAGCGATGGTAATAGTATTGCCGTTATCGGCATTGGCGAATTTTATGCTGTCGATTGAAGTTGCATTCGTAGTAGTGAAGGTCACTGCACCTGTAGTAGCGTCTGCAGTACCGTTACCGGTTAGTTCCAATTTCTCGATGCCCGTCAGAGTCAGGCCCGTCAGGTCTATGGCTTGAGCAGCTCCAGCACTTGTTGTTGTCGTCAGAGAAGCTTTGACAGTGTCTATCTGGCCAGCTGTCGTTGCTCCCTTAACACCAATAGTTGCACCAGTTGCACCAGAAGCAACTGTTACATGTTCTGCAGCTGTAGAAGAGATGTTGGTAATACTCGAAGAGTTACCGTTAAGAATAACACCTGTAAGCGTGTTTGTTGAAGCCAGCTGATCGGCATCAACAGCTACGCCATTAACTTGCAATTGCTCGAAATTTTTATAGAACTTACCAGTAGTTGCGTCAATGTGATTTGCTGTACCAACAATCAGACGATCAGCAGTACCTGCTCCGGCATCAACCAGGCCTGTAGCTAGAATCGCGCCAGTAGACACATAGTCATCGCCAGCACCACCAGTGAACTTAAAGGCGGTAGAACTACCGGCTGCAACCCTCAAACCACCAGCAGTCATGGCAGAAGCATCAACGGTAACGATTGCGTTATTTAAGGCAGCAGCGTCGAGATCTATAACGCCAGTACCAGTTGCTGTCAGCTTGGTATCAGCTGTCGTGACGAGCGTACCAGTCAAGTTTGCAGCTGCGTTAATAGTCGTGGAGGTTGAAGTCGCTGCATTGGTAATTGCCCCAGTGACGTTAGCCGCGGTACCAGTGACGTTAATCACGGAGGAGGTAATACCGGTACCAGTCATAGTGATTGCAGGACCATTAGTTGAAGTGGTCCCCTTAACCCCACCAGAGATATTCAGAGTAGAAACATCAGCTGCAGCAGCGTAGCCGAAAGCGAGGGTTGCAGTACTTTGGGCGGCACCGTCACCGATCACTCCATAATTACCACCCTTAGCCATATTAATAGTTGTGATAGCAGCAACGGAACGGTCACTGTTAAACGACGTTAAACCAGGAATAGTGGAAAGGTCTGAGCTATTCAAAGCTGCTGCAGCGCGAACGTTGATGGTCTCAACTTCAGAAATGCTTGCAGCAGGGAGAGCAGAAGCTGTACCCGAGACGGTAACGTTCAGGATATCAGTACCACCACCACCCTTGATGACATCGGCAGCAGTTAGAGTCTGTGGAGCTAGTGCGGTGGCATCAATGAAGCCATTAATAATGTCGTTACCAGTGGTACCCACAACATTGTCTGCGGCAGTGGTCAAGGTGAAAGTCTGACCCGTTTCAGCATTCGCAGCTTCACCAATAGCAACTACAGAAGCAACGCTTGCGGTCAATGCAGCAGGTGCAATGGCGGCAGCCAAAGATGCGTCATCGGTAACACCGCTCAGCCATGATTTGGCAGCAACATTTGCGTCTGTACCAGAATAACCAAGAACTTCAGCAGTGGTGTCCAACTGGGCGGTAAAATCTGTTGCAGCAGTTGTACGATTCGCGAGAGTAACAGAGTCAGTACCCTGAGAACCAGCATTCAATGCCAAAGCCAGGTTGGCGATAGTTACTGCCCCCGTATCTAACTGCAGCGTCCAGTAGTTCAGGCCAGCCACATCTGCACTATGGCCAAACAGGTTTTGGTAAAGGACTTCTACAGATTGGCCGCTTGTAAGGCCGTTAAAAATAGCGGTGTACTCGGTGGACTGGGCAAAGGTGGCGTACAGGTCGTTTACTGAACCTTCATATGTAGCCCAGTATTGCAATCCAGCCGCATCTGCAGGCCGACTAAAAAATGTAACATACGCTTGTTGAATCTGATAAGTTGTTAAAGCCATTTGCATTACCTCTTAAAGTTGAATAGTGGTTAAAAACATACTGCAGTAGATGTCCTAATCCGACAGCAGCACTAAGCCGAAGTGACTATCTGAACGTCATTTCTCTTTTCTCACAGGGGGACCTAATGAACCATCAAAAAGAAACCTCCTTATTTTTTAGTTGCGCCATGGCAGGCATCTCTGGATGTTTTTTTACAAAAAAAGAACAGGGACACCTATCCCTGTTCTGGACCGACTGATCAGCAAAAACGACGGCACTCTGCCCAAGAATATATCCTACCGTCTAAATTACAGAAAATCTTATGCAACAAAAACCATAATCTTAAAAGATTACCACTGTTTCTCTTTAGCATTGTTACTTTTAGCACTGTTTCTCTTGTAATGTCAACTCTCTTGTTGAAAAAAATAGTTTTTTCTGCATCAGTAGGTAGTAAAGGTTGTTGTCTGGTTTTTTGCTCTTTGCATGGAGTTAACTAAATGAAGTCGTTGTGAAGTCGTTGGCTACTGCATATGTTGGCTATAAATCTACCCGAAAGATTATTTAGCAACGCCAGATGATTAAAATTCTGAGTCACCTCTGCATTTGGTTGCCGTGTCTGTCTTGTGACTACGGCTCAATAGGTCACATCTTAAATCCTGTCATAAAAATAAAATAAAAGGAAGTAATTTTAACACTCTTACTAAAAAAACTATTACCAAGACATCTGCACCCGTCAATGAGCGCTTACAGTAGGTGCCGAATAAGATCCAGGTTCTTGTGTCATTGTATTTTATGACGATAATTTTTGCAGGTTGGGCTCGAATTCTGTATGGGCAGTCATTTTGCTCATACTAACAACGATCTGCTTTTTGTAAAGGCCGGGCAGATATTAATTCTTGTTTTCATCCGCACGCTGAGTTGCAGGCCCTTCAGGCAATAGTGCTGTCATTAACTGCCTGGTACTCTCTTTCCAGGTCAACCAGGGCATGCCATCGGATTTGGGATGCTTGGCCTGCTCATAAAGCTCTAACCAATCAAGGAGCATTTCTGATAAAATAGCAGGATTGGTATCATCGGCAAAGTAATAAGCATAATCCCCCGCCACTTCACGGAAAACCGGGATATCCCGGGCAATAATCGGTAGCTTGTGCTGGGCAGCCTCAATAAGGGGCAGACCAAAACCCTCAGCGTGGGAGGCGGCGATCAGGCAGTTACATACTTGGTAAATAGTATTCAAATATGCATCGCTGATACCTTCCAGCCAGAAGAGGCGTTTGTTCAGTTCTGGATGACGGCGCAAACGTGCGGCCAGTGAATCAATCATCCACCCCTGCTTGCCCACCAGTACCAGGCGGCAGTTTTTACCGGCTGTCCACAGGAGCTCAAAGGCCTCCAGGACCTGGGCGTGGCCCTTGCGAGGTTCGAGGGTGCCAACCATAAGAAAAGATGTGTCCATTTTTAGTGCGGTGAGCGTTGTGTCGGTCTCGACTGGAAGACAACCTGTTGGCATAGCTTGGTCGATATCGGCACCAAGATGGAAGTGGCCAATCGTAGGCAACGAAGGTCCCGGCGCATGTTTACCCAGCCATGTGCCAACATCTTGCGCCACCGCGTCGGAAATGCACATCAAGCCATCGGCGCAGCGCGCCAGGCTGTAGAGCCAGACCTTAAAGGCTGGGCCGATGTGCGGCATGGTGTATTGTGGATAAAGCAGCGGGATGATGTCATAGATCACGTAGTAGATCCGCGTGCCTGCTTGGCGGAACAACTCCAGCTGCTGTTCGGCCTCGGGGAAGAGATGCGCGGCCAGATCCAGGCCGAGGAAGACATCGCCTTGTCCTGATGCAACGGGTTGCTCGTCTCGCACGCAGTCGCCGTGGGGGTGAAACTTGCCGGTATAGCGAAAGCCCTCGGTTTTGTCGCCGTAAATCGGATAGATGGCGTAGCCGGCTGGCGGATCACGGAACAACTCGTTGAGGACGCAGTGTACCACCCGCTGGATACCGGTGCCGGCGTCGCGGTAATACATATCCGAAACGTCCACCAGGAGTTGTTTGGGCTGGATGGCTGCCCAGTTCTTCTGCCATGCCAGGCGCGCCGGGGCGATAGCCATGGCCAATCGCTGTTCGCGACGCAGACTGCGCGCCACTGTCAGTAACTTGAGCGACAGGCTGTTCCAATCCCGGGTTGCCAGCCACTGTTGCTGGCGCAGCACCAGCGCTGCAACCGTCTCGGGCTGGTCGTTCAAGGTTTGTATTGCCCGGACAATGTCACCACTTTGGTGGCCGTCCATCCGCCAGGTGACATCCGTTAAGTCGGAGAAAATCTCCTCGGGGCTGACTAAAACTGGTTTCAGGGTGGACAGGCCGATGGTCACTGCGGCACTGGCGCTCTCGCGGGTGTATTTGTACGGAAAGATAATATAGTCAGCGGCGCAGAGCAGCTTCTGGCATTCCTCAATTGGCCGATAGTCGGTTATCCAGTGGATCTGGTCGGAGACACCAAGCTTGCGGGCGCGCTTCTGGCACTGCTCAATAATCTGCTTGCTGTTGTTGTCCATGATTGAGTTGACCGCAAGCAGATATACCGGCCGGTCGCTGTTCTGTGCCAAGGATTTGACAGTTTCCACCAGAGTGTCAATGCCCTTGTGGGCGAGGGCGAAACCAAAGCTGCCAAGTACGAGCGCGTCGGCTGCGATACCCAGCTCGGCGCGGGTTTCTGTCTCAGTGGACTCGGCCGGAGGCTGGATAACGCCGAGGGTGAGCAGCATGACATTGTCGGTCAGGCCGTATTCCAGCAGGTGGTTGAGGTCTTCCGGCTTATGGACAATGATCCGATCAAGCTCGGTCAGGGCGCGCACAGCAGCGGTGGACAATCGGGATTGAAGCAGCAGCGGCAGGGTGGCGTGCAGTTCGAGCATTACCACCTTGCCCTGGCGGTGCAGTGCGGCCAGTTGGTCGCAGCAGGCGTCGGTCAACGGAAACAGGCTGGGTTGATGCTGCACCAGTACGACCTGGGCGTCGGTTTGGCCGATGCGCGCCAGCGCCGCGGGTACGGTGTCGTTTGCGCCCATGGTCCAGAAGGGCAGTACGCCGCTGTCTGTGGCTTGGCTGGCCTGGGCGGTGCGGTCATCGCAGTATACAGTGAGCTGCACTGCCTGTTGGTCGAGCATGGCGCTCATTAAATTTTTGCTGTATTCGGCAATACCACAGCTGGTGTTCCACGGGCTGAGCAGGGCGATGTGCAGTGGTTTGGCCTGGTCATATGGGTGGTGTTTAAGCCAGTCGGCACTGGTCAGCAGGGCGCGGGCGCTGTTTTGCCAGGTGTAGGTGTTGCGCACATGGTGCATTCCTGCCTGGCGTTCACTATTCAGCGTCGAGTCGGCGGTGAGAATGCGATCGCGCATCCGGCGTAGCTTGGCGGCAAGATCGGCTTGGTCGGGTTCCAGCCAGCAGGCATCGTCGGCATGAAGGTGGCTGCGTGAGGCAGCGAAACGGAAATTGATTAGCGTGGCGGTACCCTGGCAGCAGAAGTCGGCATGGCCGCTGTTGCCGGTGGTAATGACCGGTAGTCCCAGGGCCAGTGCTTCCGCCGCCGGCAGGTTGAAGCCCTCGCCGCGGGAGGGCAGCACCATGGCGTGGGCGCTGCGGTAGAGCTCTAGCAGGCCGGCATCGTCCAGTGGGCTTTCGTCAATGATCACCTTTGCCGGCCGTTCATGCAGAGCGCTGAACGTTTCAAGAAGAGCATGAATCTGGTTGTGCGGGTTGGGGAAGGTCTTGATATACAGCTCCACCGCATCGTCAGCGCTGAAGGCGTCGAGGTAGGCAGCCAGCAGCACGTCGGCACCCTTACGTTCGAATGTTGATGAAATGTGCAAGAAACGCAGCGGCTGGCCGTCGGTCGGTTGCTGCGTTTCTTTTGGCAGGACATCCTCAGTAATCAGGTGATCCACGCCAATGGGAATAACAAATATCGATGGTCGGCAGCCTGAATTAATCAGCGCTCGCTTGACCGCCTCGGAGGCAACCAGCACCGCATCAAAATGGCGATTGAGGTGGTCAATGGTGTCGGTGGGCACGGAAGTTTCTTCCCAGAAGAAGAGAATACAGCGCAGGCCGGCGGGTTGGCTGTCGGCGATAAACGGATAGTGGTGAACAAGCGAAATGGTCTGGTCGGTCTCGCCTTCGGGTACACAGCGGCGCAATGAGGCGTGCAGTGGAGCGTCCAGCTCGGGCGGCAGGACAGGCAGTTCGGTGTAGGGATCGCCGTGGTAGGGGACGAATTGAAGGCGGCCCTGATTGACCTGTTCTAAAGCGCCAGCCAGGCCGCGGTTGACAATGGCCAGACTGTAGTGACCTTCGACATGCCCGGTAAGACGCACCCAGCGCAACTGTTCGCATTTGAGCTCTGGGAGCAGCAGGGTTTCCGGCAGCTTCGGCGCGACTGGGAAAACATGGTAGTATGAACTGTTTTTATTGGCGGTATCAAATAAAGAATTACTCTGAAAATTGGTTAGAAAATTCAGCCTTATTAACTTTTGCTTGAGCCTGGGAAACAGGTTGAGAGCATCAATGGCCTTCTTGCGCAGCTCGGGATGGTGATGCAAATAGAGATTCCCCTGTTGGAGCATTCTGGTCAATGGCTTTAACAGCATCAAAAGCCATTCCTTCTTTCTGGCGGCTAAATGATGAAATTTCTCGGAGCTCCAGCGCAGTGGTTCGGTGAGCCGCCAGGAACGACTGTTGTATGCCGCTTGCAGTGCAACATGCAGATGATGAGCATTGGCTTGGGCTTGCCAGGCCTCGACTTGGGCCTGTTGGATATCGGCGTGGGCCCGCTGGACCTCGGCGTAGGCATGTTGGACCTCGGCATGGGCCTGTTGGACCTCGGCGTGGGCTTTGGTTTCCACCTCGGTGGCCCGGGTTTCCGCCTTGACTTGGGCATCCCGAACAAATTCATCGAAAACATTGGGCGGGAACTTGAAAAATCCTGCCAATTCTTTATGCTCACCCGCCAGGTAAAATCGGTTGAGTCCATCGGCGTAAACGAGAAAATAGTCTGCCGACAGCAGTAAATCTTCCCACTGCTGATATGCTTCTTCATTGGAATGTGGGTTAAGGGCCTCCACCACAACAATCCATGGGCGAAAATTTTTAAAGTCCATGCCCTCCAGCACAGACTGCTCAAAACCCTCGACATCAATTTTCAGGAAATGAATTTCTGCTGGGGCATGCTGCCGGCAAATTTCTGTCAGTGTTGTCATTGGCACTTGCTCGAGGCTGCCGATGTTGCCAAGAGCGGTATGCTTTTCTATCACCTCTTTGTCCACCGAGGCCCAGCCGCGAATATCGCACTGCCACATATCAATCTCACCCTTTGACGGGCCGGCGGCGCAGCGCAGATTTATGTCACGCGGACGCTCCCGTTGCAGGTCGGCAAAGTGGGTAGCCAGGGGCTCAATATTGATTCCGCTCCAGTTCCGGTCATAAAAGGCCTTTGTTACAGAGTCTGCCTCGGGGTCATTGGCACCGACATCAATGTAAAAACCCTGCTCAACATTTTTTAGCGCACGCCAAAGCATTACATCTTCAAAATTTTGCGCATACGAAACAAAAATCATAGCCTTGTAATTCCTATAGTTGGATCCAGCCAGGCACACCCGGAAAAGGTTTCTTTGCTCATATTGACGACGTTAAAGATGAGAGCCAGATCACGCCATTCATAGTTGTTGACTAAGTGTGTCTCGGTGCTGACCAGAGCTGTCTGGACAGAATAGGTTCCTGGGCCAAGGTTTGCCGGAAAGGCAACATCGAAGCAGAGCTTGCTGTTGGCCGGCACATTCTCCAAAGGCTGGTTTTTAAGATCGGTATTGGTGCCATAAATTACCTGTCCGAGCCTGTCCTTAATGCCAAAGCCGAGAACAAGGCGTTCGATGAAGGCTTTGGTCTCGACTAAAACTCTCAGGGTGACCGGCTGGCCGACATCAACTACTTCAATTGGCTTGCCGCCTTGGTCGAAAAGGGTAACATCTGTTACCACTGCCTCACCGGTGCCGGAAACAGTCTGCACTTTGCCATCCTCGCGCGCTTCCTGGGTGACTGTCTGGTTTTGAATGTCGGCCAGCAAGGCATTGTAGTAATCCATCACTGCTTCCGGCTCGCCCTGCATGGCCAGCTTACTCTCATTTAACAGAATGGCACGGTCACAGACCGATTGGATAGCTTGTTTATCGTGGCTGACTAGCAATAGGGTGGTGCCCTGTTTGCTGAATTGGCGGATACGGTCAAAACTCTTGTGCTGGAAATAGGAGTCACCCACCGACAGTGCCTCATCGACGATGAGGACATCGGGCCGGTGAGCTGTGGCCACGCTGAAGGCCAGGCGCATCTGCATGCCGCTGGAGTAGACCCGTACCGGCTGGTCGATGTAGTCGCCGATCTCGGCAAAGGCCTCGATTTCAGGCATGAGGTCGAGAAGGTCTTTGATACTGTAGCCAAGCAGTTGCCCGGCCATTAAGACGTTCTGGCGGCCGGTAAAATCAGCATGGAAGCCCATGCCGAGTTCAAGCAGGGCAGCGATCCGACCGGTGATGTGGACACTGCCGGTTGTCGGCTGGGTGGTTCCTGTTATCATTTTGAGCAGCGTGCTCTTGCCGGCACCGTTGATGCCGATGATGCCCACAGCTTCACCCGGCTTGACATTGAAGTCGATATCCTGCAGCACCCACTTAAGAGTATGGTGGGGTTTGTTGCCGGGCAATACCCATTCGGCCAGACGCGACCAGCGGGTGGGATATTGTTTATATGCCTTGCCCAGATTACTTACGGTTATCGTGCCCATCAGAGTTCGTCCACCATATCACCAGCGTGGTTGCGGAAGAGGCGCATGCCCACTACGCAAAAAAGCACGGCCAGTAGGGTCACAAGCCAGAGGCTCTGCCAATGGGGCCATTGCCCCTTAACAAGGATGGTCTGGTAGGCAGCCATCAGACCGGCCAGTGGGTTGAAATTAATAAAAAAACGAATGGATTCTGGTAAAATGGTCACTGAATAAATAATAGGTGTCAACCAGAACCAGAACTGCAAAACCACCCCAAAGAGTTGGCCGACATCACGGAAGAAGACATTCAGCACACCGAGGGTAATACCAAGGCCGATGGAAAAAGTGATTTGGATAATCAGCACGGGGATAAGTGCCAGGAAAGGCCAACCCGGAAAGTTACCGCTGATCAGCAGGAAGATACAGAACAGGCCGAAAATGATGGCGAAATTGAGGCCGGCGTTGAGTACCACGACAACAGGGAGGCACAAGCGCGGGAAGCTGAGCTTCTTGAGCAGGTTGGCGTGTTCGAGGAAAATATTTTGGGCGCGTCCGGTTATTTCGGCAAAGAGCCCCCAAGTGAGCACACCGGAACAAAGATAGATGCTATAGGCGAAGGTGCTGTCCACACCCGGTAACCTGGCACGCATGACCTGGGAAAAGATGACTGTATAGACCAGAATCATGGCCAGTGGATTGATCACTGTCCAGGCTGCGCCCAACATGGAATTTTGGTATTTGGATTGAAACTCCCGCTTGACGCTGCCCAGGATAAAACCACGATAGTTCCAGAGGGGCGTGAATATTTTTCCGATCAAGCCGGGACCTCAATCAGTAAGTTAAACGTCATGCTGCCGACTGCATATATCTTGAAAAGATGATGGTCTCTCATGCTCAATTATAATTATTACTGTTTGCAAGCCACTGTTCGTAACGCTCGTAGTCCATTTTTTAGGCTGGGGCTGGCACTGTCTATGAAGACACAGTTCATGGATACACTGGTTTCCTGGACTATGGCAGTTTGGTAAATGTTCTTAACACCATGCTGCCGGGGAATCAAGTGAAAGTTCCCGACAAATATGTCAAGAAAATCGTCGACGTCCAAGGCCTACCGCCCTGATCTTCTTTTGATGAATCCAGCAATTGGTCGATGTATATAAGGTAAAATGTCAGACTTATGGCAATATCCTGATACTGGGGTACATCCCCACCATGCCACCGAACTGGAAGGGTTGGATGGTGTTGAGCGAAAGCTTTTGATTGCGCTGGGCATGGCCGGCATTCTCATCGTGATCAAAAAAAGCGCCGTTGGCTTCGAGGATATGCTGAATGCGCGATTTAAAGCCATCAACCAGTAATTTCCCCTTGCCTTCAAAGTGTAATCGACCCTTGCTAAAAGATGATTCGACGGTGGCCAGTTCTTCAAGCGACATGGAGTTCGTCAGCAGTTCCTCGCTGTTTCTCACCAGGCCCCAGACCAGATGTCCGGAGGGGATTTCCAGTGGCTTCTCAATATCAATGATGGTGTGTGGCATGATTACGCAATCCTTGCCGATTCGCAAGCGGCTGTGTTTTTTGCCATAGAGAAAACTGTTGAAACCGACAAAGACATTGGTACCCAAATCAGCCTCGATTATTTTGGCGCCATGGGCGGTGACGTTATACCCCGCAAGATGAGAGTTAATGATAAAACAGTTTTCCTGGGCATTGGCACCCTTGCCGAGGGTCGAATTTTCGATATAGGCTCGTTGGGCCACCAATACGTTGTCGGCGATTTTAATATTAGGCAGAACAACGGCGTACCGATCAAGAGAGGCGGTTTCTGGAATGGATTCTATCTCATCAAGATTGACAAAG
Source organism: uncultured Desulforhopalus sp. (assembly GCA_963677465.1). GTDB lineage: Bacteria > Desulfobacterota > Desulfobulbia > Desulfobulbales > Desulfocapsaceae > Desulforhopalus_A. The sequence goes on from OY781976.1 coordinate 5,839,655, forward strand.
TCGAACACCCGCTGAAATTGATCCTTTCGTTCTTCTATAAAATCAATCAGCATTCCCCAGGGCACCTTGTCTGGTGACAGAGAGACATAGTGTTCAAGCGCCTCCTGGGGATATTTGTAGAAGAAGTTGAAATTGCCGGGACTGTTGATCCAGATCGTGCCCGGATCTACTGTGAGGTGATTGATTTCTCCCGCCTGGACATAGGAATATGCCCCGATGACGCAGTCATGCATTGTTGTTAAGTCAACGGTGGCAAAGGGGCCGAGAAAGCAGCCTTCGCTGGGGGCGCCATGGATATTGGCGTAGTCCATGGCGAGAGTATCTTTTATAAAGAATTTCTCCGGTGTTTCCGGGTCCTGGGAGTAGCAGTGCACCAGTGTTTTGACCAGGGCACTGTCTTCAATATCAATGATTTCGTCTTTTTCCAGGCTGAGGGTGAAATTCTTGAACGTGATTACATCATTTTTTCGTTTAAGTTCGTCGCCCCGGATGTCGCTTTTATATAAAATTGAGTTCCTCACCCGGCATTTCCCCAGGAAATAGCTGCCGGCAAGGGCGGAATGTTCAAAGTGCAGATCCAGTGGCAGGTCTGGGGTTATGCCATAGAAGGCATAAAATTTAGTCATTTGATCCGGTGGAATAAGGGCATTGGCGAATGGACTGACATCAAAATTCAATTCTCTGAGATTGATGTTCACCCTCTGGACAATTCGAGCAAAGAGCTTTTCCAGTTCTTTCATAATGTATCCTTGAAATCTTTTTTGTTACAAAGCATATCCGTCATTAGTCAAAGAGCGGCGCGGTGGGCAGTCGAGTGTGTTACTTATTAAGTATCGAGTGCTGTCATTTCCTGAAAAACAGCGGCAAAGACATCAGAGATTCTCAGGATGCCGACAATTTTGTCGTTACGGGTGACCAAAAGAGAGAGATGTGTGCCCGCCACCAGTCGGTGTATTGCCGTGTCCAGGCTGGAGTTTTCCGAAACGAATTCTCCGACTGACGGAGTTTGCATAAATTCTTCAACTTTCTTGGTGGAGGCTTCACGCAAAGAATGCTTGCTCATTATCTTGCCGTGGGATCGGTACAGATCGCGGAGTTGGCTGATGTAATTCTCGCTGAAGTTGAACTCTTTCAACCGTTCTATCTCGGCATTGGCTTTAACATCCGGCTCAATGGCTTTCAGCGCCCGTAGTTGACTGATTTTGCCAACAATATGACCACTCTCGTCGAGAACGAGCACCGCGCGGTGCTGGTATTTGCTTGTTGTGTAGACTTTTTGTGCCCGTTCTAAGGTTCGCACTGCATCTATAAGGGATGTGCCAACAACGACAGTTGCATATTCGGAAATAGGCACCATAAGATCTTTAACAAGAAAATTTTCCACATGTCCTCCTTACCTTAAAAATCCACTTCGTTTCTGGGGGGCACAAAATGTTAAAAATTAATCAGTTATCCGTTAGAATGAAAAACAATCATGGTCTATTTTCTAGGATATTAAATAAATTTTGTCAATTTATTCCGGGAGCGAGGGAATAAAGCTGCTCCGTTCGAGTTGGTTGAGTCAGGCTATTTTGTCGGGGTTGTCAGAATGGGGAATTGCATTATGGCGAATTTGACAGTTTCTGTGCGACCGTATTTATAGAGATGCTGGACGTATTTTATCGGATAATCCGAAGGGATAATGTTGTAGGTTTGCGCTAGAAAAGTGGCAAGTTCTGCGGGCATTGCCGGTGACTTATCCGCTTCCCACAAAACCGCAGCAGACGCAAAACCCTTTGCGTTCGTCTGCGTTTCAAATTTATAACCGGGGATGAGAGCGACGCTGCCGGGAAACTGGAGCCGCATATTGCCTGCCAGAAAACGGTTATCACTGATTATCAGGCCTTTGGAAAAACCGGTCTGACGCAGATCGTCGGTAATTGCGGTGAAGGGGTAATTCATCCGGCAAAAATTATGGATGTAGGAGGCACCGGCAACCCTTATGCTAAAGGAGAGATAAACGGCCATGGCGGCGACAGCTATCACTGTCAGAAAGCTCTTGAATTGTTTTGGCGAAAGCCGCGACGGCTCAAGCCTTGAAAAGAAGAAGAGAGGGGCGGCAAATAGTAAAGGCTGGAGCCATCGGTCTTTAACGTAGGTTACCTTGAACAGGAGGATGGCTATTAAAAGAATGAGAAAGAGTAGCAGGATGTATCGTTTTATAAACTGATGCTGAAAATCGCTCTGCGGGTTTTGGTTTCGACCAAAACCTGCTGGGAAGACCAGAAGACAGATAAGCCACATCGGAGTTAGAAACAGGAAACTCTTGAAGAAAAGATTTATAATTCCGGTTATTTGGTGGTTTTCAACTGTGCGTTTGAATTTATAGCCCGCCGAAAAAACAATGTCCAGATTATTCACCATCCAGAAAAAATAGCTTCCGGTTGCCACAGCTATTATCAGAAGCGTCAGCAATATTTTCGGAGAGAAAATAGCCTTTCTCCCTAATGGAAGGGTAAGCAGAGTTAAAAATAGGCTGGCAACGAAAAGGGCAAAATTGGCTTTGCCGAGAATACCTACCGCAAGACACAGGCCAAATAGTCCATAATTGGCCAGGTTCTGCGTTTTCAACAGACGCAGGGATTGAATGAGAGTGGCGGCGGCGGCGCAGACCACCAGCGTGGTATGGGTCATATCCCGTTGTGATTCCCAGCCGATCTGGGGAATAAGTAGCAGAGAGCACGTTGCGAGAATCGCGAGACGGGTATCCTTAAAGATTTCCCGGCCGGTGAAAAAAACGAAGACATAGGTAAGAAAAAGCAGGCTGTTTTTCAGGAGGCTGACGGCAAAAACATTTTTACCAAAGAGCTGAAAAAGCGCATATTGTATCCAGCTGTAGAGCGGTGGCTGTTCGGTATAACCAGGCAGCAACCATTGTCCCAAGAGGGCTTGTTCCGCCTCGTCATAGTCGAGAGAATCTGAAATAAATACCCGCAGGACAATGTGCAGCAAGAAATAGCATCCGAGCACAAGAAGAAATCTCGTTGTTAGTTGCCGACTGGTTACTGGTGTTGGTGGCATTTTGCTGGGTCTCGCGGGGGGCGTCTGTGTCGCAAGCCCAGCACAATATTTCTGCTGTAGACGACGACTCCAAATAACTGACCGACAAAGAGAACCGGATCTTTTCTGAAGGTTGCGTAGCTGAGCACCATGATAGAGCCGGTGATACTGATGAGCCAAAAGCCGAGAGGCAGTATCGATTGTTTCCGTTTCTCACTATAGAGCCATTGGTAGACGAAGCGAAATGTGAAAACACACTGGCCGATGACGCCCCAGACCATGAGCGGCCATGAGATTGCTCTGTTGGTAAACAGTTTGTGGATATTGTATGTGTCGCCGGCGAGCAGCCAGCCAATGGCCAGTCCAGGGAAAACAAAGGCGAGTATGCGAAGCAGTTGAGGTACCTTGGACCAGAATTTATGATAATGGAGGTTACGAATGTATACGCCATAAGTGATAATCTGGCCGAGGATAATAGCCAGGTCGTTGCGCAAGATGCCGTATACCATCAATAGAAAAGAGGCGACGATACTCAGCTGCCAGAAAAGCAGAGGCGAAAGAATTCGGCCTGCCTTTTCAGAAGCAATCCACTGAGTAAGTTGCCTGGCCGAAAAAAGTATCTGGGCGAGAAAGCCTATTGAGAAGACGAGGTACTGGTTCATCTCTTTTGATCGACGACTTTGTAGCGGATATATCGGTTGCGCATCCAGCGAAAGGCCAGAGTATCAAAAAAGGGGCCGACAAGGCGGTTGAAGAGATGATACTTGCTGGTACCGGCGTAACGTGGGGAATGCGATATGGGAATCTGTTTGACCTTTCCACCCTGCAACTGAACAAGGGCCGGTATGAAACGATGCAGACCTATGAAGAAGGGCATTTCCCGAATGTAGGAAATCTTTAATATCTTTAACGGGCAACAGGTGTCTTGGATGTTGTCATGGATCAATAGTCGCCTGTAGCCATTGCCAAGTTTCGAGGATAATTTTTTGATGAGACTATCCTGTCTCTTGGCCCTGATGCCATTGACCATGTCGTACTCAGGAAAATAGCTGAAATACGAGAGGAAATCGGCAGGATGTGTCTGCAGGTCCGCGTCGATATAGCCGACAAGTGACGTCTGGCAATGGTTAAAACCGGCCTTGATTGCGACGCTGAGACCATAGTTTTTATCGAGAGACAACATGGAGTAGTATGCACTCTGATTACATTTTTCACGCAGTATTGTCAGACTGTTATCACTTGAGCCGTCGTTGATGAAAAGGACTCGACTTGGAATGGGACTGGTCGCGATAAAGCTGTCCATCTCGAGAAAGAATGAGGGAAGACTTTCTTCCTCATTAAATACCGGGACTATGATGGTTAGTTCATCACTCATGCAATGGGGTGCCGTTGGTGGGTTATGTTTATGCTGTCAACCCCGGGTAAACGGGAAATAAGCCGGGACTCAGTTCAGTACCCCCTTGAGGGGTGTAAGTACCTTTATGAAATTCATTCAAAAAAAACAAGAAATGAATTTCTAAGATACTAATTGGAGTTGATCCCTGGAACTTGTCCGAGAATAGGCATTTTGTTCAAAATAACGAAAAGTTTGGCCAAAAGGGTAATCTTGGGTCATTTGTTGAAAGACAACCTCGTATCGTTAACAAACATCTTGTCGAAACTCAAGCCAATTCGCTGGAGCTTCAAGAATCAGCCTGGTCCGGGAAGCTGCAGGAAAAGAGAGGAAAACAGGAAGGTAAATCTTCCCGGTTGCCGGGGTTGACATCTTTGTTATGCAGGAATAAAAGGCTCTTTCGATTATAATAATTGGGTGAAAAATTGGCAATATTGGTATGTTGTTGATAGGAAAAGAAAAATTGCATTGAAGTGTTCTCTTTTTGAAAGGTTCGCATGTATACGTCATTTTACAATTTGGATAAAAAACCATTTGAAATGAATCCCGATCCATCTTTTTTGTGGCTTGGTGAAAAACATAAAAATGCTTTCTCCACACTCCTTTACGGTATACTGGATAATAAAGGTTTTTTGCTTTTAACTGGGGCTGCCGGCTGTGGTAAAACAACTCTGCTTAAGGCCTTGACTCTGAGTTTGGAAAAGGATGTTGAGTGGGCGGTCATTACTGATCCGAATCTGGATAGAATTGATTTCTATAATGTTATTGCCAGGGGCTTTGGTATAAAAACGCCGTTTTCTTCGAAGGTGCAGTTCCTGATTCAGTTCAGCCATTTTTTACATAAGGCGGATGAAGAGAACAAGAAGGTGCTGTTGCTCGTGGATGACTGCCACCTCCTGAGCCAGGAGATGCTTGAGGAATTGCGGCTCCTGTCAAATATTGAAAAGGCTGACGCAAAACTGATAAATATATTTTTTGTGGGCCAACCTGAATTCAACGATTTACTTTCACAGCCGAAAAACAGGGCGTTGCAGCAGCGGTTGGCTCTTGTCTCTGAATTACCTTCTTTGGATGTCAGCGAAACCGATGCGTATATCCGCCACCGGTTGAAAATTGCGGGAACAGAGGAGGTACTGTTTGCCCCCCAGGCGGTTCAGCTTGTTCATCGTTTCGGCCAGGGCGTTCCACGCCGGATTAATGCCATTTGCGATCAGGCTCTAGCCCTTGGTTTTGCTCAGAGCTTAAAGGTCATAAGCGATAAAGTAATTGAAGCCTGTGTCCAGAAAATGGACCTACCTGCCCCTTCCGGCCAGGATGAATTTGATACTTTTGCAGATAACAATAGTGACCAAAAACAATACGATGAAAGATTTATTCCCAAACCTGCCGCCCCGGCTCCGTCATTTTCCGGGTTTAACCTGGAGAGTGATAATCGGGGCAGCTGGTTAAAGTATGGTCTTGGAATCTTTGTTCTTCTTATCGCCGGGATCTACTTCTGGTTTCCATGGTTATCCTCTCTAGAGAGTGCCCAGAAGGAGGTTGCCCAGAAGGCACTGGTGGAGATAACAAAGGCACCTGAATCTGTACCCGCGCCTCAACCAGTGCCCGAACCTGAACCCGCGCATGAACCTGAGCCTGTGATGAAGGCCGCCTCCCCGGTTGGCACCTCGCCTGCTCTGACCATGCTTGGAGAAAACAGGAGTGAGATCAATGGAAAAAAAGCGGCGGATTTGAGGACTGCAATACTTGAAAGAGCATACTCTGCCGACAAAACAACAGAGGAAACGAAGAATCTCCATGCTGAGGCAACGTCGGACGAAATCGAAAAACCAGACGCGCAGGTGGAACAGAAGGCTGAGGTAGCAGATATCTCGAAGGTGGAGGAGTCAGCAGACCAGGGTGACGCTCCAGCACAAGTCTTAGCCGAAGAAAAACCACTGCCGGAAGAGACCAATACGAAAGATACTGATGTGACTGATCCTGTGGTTGTGCCGACTGAGGTGGCAGAAGAAGTGCTTGAGGTTCCCAGCGCAGAACCGCAGGTGGAAAAGCTGGATGTTGTCAAAATTGCCCCGATGGAGCCACGAAAGATTACTCTCGGTTTGCAGCCAAATTCCTTGAAGCTGACCAATGGTGCTAAAAAAGAGTTTGACAGTTTTGTAATGAAACTAAAACTCTATCCTCGGGCGACGGTCCAGATCAGAGGATTCGTCTCTGCAAAAAACAACTCGCCTGAGAATATCAAATTGTCTGAAGACCGGGCCTTGAGTGTTCAGAAACTCATGCTGGCAAAAGGAATCGATCCAGAACAGATTGAGGTGGTGGGGATGGGTAATCAGGAACCGATCGCCTCGAATAATACCCGCGAAGGCCGGAAGAAGAATCGGCGGGTGGAAATCATCGTCATTAATGATGGTATCTGAAAAGGATGAGGATGTTGACCAATCTTTACGTGCGGGAGCTTAAAGCAAGGAGCTTTTCTTCCAGCTGGTTGTAATTTTTCTCCAGATCGTGGTTTCTCCGGATATGTTCGCCGGCCTCTGTCGCCAGCGTCTGCCTTTTTGTTGTATCTTCGGTCAGGTTCTGGAGATGAGCTGTGAAAAGGGATGGCTTGGCTGCGGGAGAGAGGAGTCCTGTTTGTTCGTGTATAACGGCCTCCCCGCCGCCCCAGTCGCCGCAGGCCACAATTGGCAGCCGGCAGGATTGAGCTTCAAGGTAAACCATGCCAAGCGATTCCTCAATGCCGGGAAAAGCAAAAATATCCGCGGCACTATAATATTGATAGAGTTCTGATCGTGGTATCTTGCCAAGAAAAAGGACACGATTGGGCAGGATCTCGGCGGCTTCTTTTTCGAGTTGCTGCCTGCAGTTGCCATCACCCGCGACGATGAGTTGCAGGGAAAGGCCTTTTTGGACAAGCTCTGCGCATGATCTGATGACAGTGCTGATCCCTTCGGTTTTCACCCCTGGCCGCATCATGGCCGCGGTCATGATGATCGTCGCATTCTTTATCGCCCAAAGCTGTCGTAATTGCTTTCTTGAATCTTCTGAAAATTCAAACACCTGTGGGTGGATGCCCGGGGCAATATAGCTGAGGCGGTTTTCTGGCAAAAGCCTTTTTAGATTGGCGAAGTCTCTTCGTTTGTTGGTGAAAATATGATCCGCCGATAACAGGACCTTCCGGTTAAGCAGAAATCCCGGCAGTGTTTTTAGTCGTTTGCGCCGTTTTGTTGAATAGATCCCCTGGAAAATTACATAAGGTATTCCAAGCCTTTTACTGCAAATTGACCCAAGAATGTCAGGGGCCTTGTAGTAGGAGTGATAACTGAGCCAGAGGTCCGGCTTTTTGGTACTATAGTGTTTGAGGATTTTGCTTTTTTCACGCAATAGATGCAACAGGGTGAGCGGGCGATAATAGATCCAGCGACAGCGAAGTCTGCTCGCCAGGCTAATTGAATGACCTTTGTCTTGTAGATGGTTGTAAATCTCGGTTCCTGTGATCAGATCCCCCGAAGGATTGGCGTGGTCCATGGGTTTAAAGGGCATATAATAGGCGATCTTCATCGTTTCATTGCTTGTCTATCTGTGGGTGGCTATTGGACAGGTGAAAGAGGTTGCATTGCCGTAGGAAACCAAATAATCTGGGATATTGCATTGATTTTCTTCGGCAATGGTGAACTTGGTACTTCGTTTGGCAGGGACTTGCGGGATTCGCTATGGTGTTGTGCCGACTTAATTTTACATAAGAGATTTCCTATGGTGCAGGTAGCTCGACTGGACGTTTTAATTTATGCCCATGATGGCCGTGGTCTCGGTCACGCAAGTCGTAGTATTGGTGTGGGTATGGCCCTGCGTCGTCTCTATCCCGAGCTAAAAGTGCTTTTTGTTTCGGGCTGCAGTCTTTCTCAGGAATTGATTGGCGCAGCGCCACTGGACTGGCTAAAACTTCCTTCGTATGAAACCAGAGTCGATGGTGGCAAGTCTATTGGCATTACTGGCAAGTCGATGTACACGGATGAGCAACTTGGACAGTTGCGGGCTAAAGAGTTGGCCCACCTGGTCTCTTTATACCGGCCACGATTGGTTCTGGCCGATCATACGCCTCAGGGAAAGCATAAAGAGCTGGTCCCGGCTTTATTGGCCGGGGACGGCAATGATACTCGTTGGGTTTTAGGTGTTCGTGGCGTGGTTGGTGCTGTAAAACAGGCGCGGTCGGAGCTTGCTGGCAATCTGTTTAAAGATCATTACCATGCACTGCTTTGGTATGGTGACAGTTCGGTGCTTGGTATGTCCCACTGCGAGCAATTGCAGCTGCAATATAAGACTGTTCCGGTGGAATGCGGGTATGTCCTGAGGCTGGCTGAGTTTGTACGTTGGCATGAACGGTTTTTAGAGCTAGATGCGCAGTTCGCTGGGACTGTTTCCATCCCGTGGCTTGGCGAAAAAACCGCGGGCTTTTTGGTGGTTCTGGCCAGTGTGTTGCGGAAAATTCCAACATCTTTTGGTCGTTGGCTGCTTTTTGTTGATACGAAGCAGGCGGCTGATGCCGGTCGAAAGATTGAAGCGTTATTTGAAGAGATACAAAATTGTCAGTTAGAAGCCCCTGGAAAGAATTACGTATCGGCCTTGTTGCATTCGAAAATGGCCATTATCTATGGCGGCTATAACAGTCTTATGGATGTTGTCTATGCCAAGATTCCGGCTTTGGTTGTTCTTCGTGAAATGCAGGACGAGGAACAGCAGATCCATCTCAGGAAATTAAAAGAAGTTGCGGGAGATGCTCTTTCGATGGTTTCTGAAACGCAGGCTTCGGCGGAGGAGCTTGAAAGGCTGCTCCTGATGTATCTGCAGAGAGAGAACAACCCGTCTTTCCAACTGAATATCAGTGGTGCAGCCTGTGCGGCAAAGTACCTTTATGGTCTTCTCTGCTGAGAGAACCGAATCTTAGGCGATTCTCTCAGGAGAGATGGTTACTCCTTAGTTGTTCCGAAAGGCAGCGTCATCGATTTTGCCAAGGAATATTTTCGTACATATCAGAACGTTTCTGGGGGTATCGCCAGCCTGGATACGCAACAACCCTTCCCTGATGATGATTTTTTTCAACAATTCCCGGCCGTTTGATGGATTATAATAGATATCCGAGTCAAGAATGTCCTGGATGTTTTCCGGTTCGACCTTGTCGATAATGAGCTGAACTCCGAGGTTTAGAAATTTGTCCTTAATTTGAGCAAGTTCATTTTCCAGGGCAAGCATGCCCTGTTTGGAGACGAGTTCAGAGAGTTTTTTCAATTGCAGGACGAGGGGTATAAGAGATTCCTGATCTTCTTGGCTGCATGAAGCCTTGGCGGCAAGGGCTAAGTCGCGTATCATAGTGGTCCTTTTATCGTTTATTTTAAAACCCGGTTGGGCTCCTGATCTTCCCATGTTTATCTCCCTATCTTACTCGGTTTTCTCTGAACAGGAAAGTGGCTGTCATGAATTATGACGGTCGTTTTGACTATTTGTGTAGTTGATGACTAAGTAAATAATGTTACATTTATGTGATAAATCGATATTAAAAACTTCAAAAATGAAATAACAATACAGGCCGGCTTGACCTGAATAAACTTGCTGAAAGTGTTTCATCTAGCTGAATAAACAGATGTTTAGTTACTCTGTCACCGCTTGGCACGAGTCTTGTAATGAATCGTGCAGATACCGTAGTGTGGTAAAAACGACACTCTTTGTTTTGCAAAGAGGGAAGAGAAACTAAAAGGAGGAATACTGTGAACGAGAAAATGAAGTACCGTAAGTATTGGGGGCTGGCGGCTTTTCTTGCAGCAACGGCTGTCGCCGTGCCTGCGTTGGCTGAGGAAGCGAGTCTGGGAGATACTGTTGTCCAACTGGCGTATTCAGTTGATACCTTTTATTTCCTGATGACTGGAGCTCTGGTCATGTGGATGGCTGCCGGTTTTACCATGCTCGAATCTGGGCTGGTTCGAAGTAAAAACACTGTAGAGATTTTGACCAAGAACGTTGCCCTTTATGCAATTGCCTGTATCATGTATATGATTGTCGGTTATAATATTATGTATGGTGACAGTGTCAACAGTGTCATTCCCGGCCTGAGTTTCTTTTTGGGGGCCGATCACACCGTCGACGAAGTATTAAAAAGTAATGGCGAAATCTACTATTCGTCACTTGCGGACTTCTTCTTTCAGGTTGTTTTCGTAGCCACGGCCATGTCAATTGTTTCAGGTGCCGTCGCCGAACGTATGAAACTTTGGGCGTTCCTCGCCTTTGCCATCGTAATGACAGGATTTATTTATCCTGTGCAGGGTTTTTGGAAATGGGGCGGTGGTTTTCTTGATGCTCTCGGCTTTTACGACTTTGCGGGTTCCGGTGTTGTTCATTTATGTGGTGCTTCTGCTGCCCTGGCTGGTGTCTTCTTGCTTGGAGCGCGGAAAGGTAAATATGTGGATGGAAAAATTAAGGCCTTTCCCGGTGCCAATCTGCCTATGGCAACTTTGGGAACCCTTATTCTCTGGTTGGGATGGTTCGGTTTTAACGGTGGATCCGAGTTGAAGATCAGTAATATCACCGAGGCTAATGCTGTTGCTATGGTCTTTGTTAACACCAACACCGCTGCAGCGGGTGGTCTTGTTGCTGCCCTTATGCTGGCCAGGGCATGGTTTGGTAAGGCTGATTTGACCATGGCGCTCAACGGTGCTCTGGCTGGTCTGGTGGCGATCACAGCCGATCCCTTAAGCCCTACGCCACTGGTCGCAACACTGGTTGGCGCAATTGGAGGCTTGCTGGTTGTAGCGGCTATTATCTTTATCGATAAAGCAAAAATCGACGATCCGGTTGGTGCTATCTCCGTCCACGGAGTCTGCGGAATCTGGGGGTTACTGGCTGTCGCATTTACTAATCCCGAAGGATCACTCATTGCGCAGTTGACCGGTATTGTTGTTATTTTTGCCTGGGTTTTTGCTACAAGCTTTGTCACTTGGCTCATTATTAAGGCCGTGATGGGACTTCGTGTCAGTGAGGAAGAGGAGATGGAAGGTGTCGATGTTGCGGAATGTGGTCTGGCTGCCTATCCTGAGTTTACTAAAGAATAAGAAGGGGGAGTTCTCGTGAAAAAAATAGAAGCAATCATCAAACCCTTTAAACTTGAGGCGGTAAAAGATGCATTGACCGATATCGGTATTACCGGCATGACCGTATCCGAGGTCAAAGGGTATGGGCGACAGAAGGGTCATAAAGAGATGTACCGCGGTGCTGAATACAATGTAGACTTCAATCCGAAGATCAAAATTGAACTGGTGCTGGCCGCTGATTTAGTCGACAAAGTTGTCGATGCGATCCGGACAGCAGCAAATACTGAAAAGATTGGCGATGGGAAGATTTTTGTCCTTCCGGTTGAAGATGTTCTGAGGGTAAGGACCGGAGAAAGAGGAAAAGACGCTATATAGTTTGTCCTGTTTTCTGCCATAGCGGGATTTGCCGATTAGGTGTCTTTTTGGTGAGCCTTCCTTCTGCAAGAAATTTGCGGAAGGAAGGCTTTTTTTTGTCTAAAAATAGTTTGCTAATGATAATTATTCTTGACCTTTTTGTACGTTTTTGGGTATATGTGTAATTCGTGAGGCAAAGGTAGAGCCCGAATGATTTTTCTTGCTTTTAATTGATTGCCGTTTTTCAAGAATTGTTCTGACGCGAGTGTCTTGAGTAATGGAGGGAAATGTATGATCTTGTCTCAGCCTGTTAAGATATATCGTTTTTATCTGGATGGCTTCAGGAGGATGACCATTGGCAAAACTTTATGGAAGATTATTTTCATAAAGTTGTTTGTGATGTTTGCTGTTTTGAAGTTGTTCTTTTTTCCTGATTTTTTGCAGAGCAATTTTTCGACGGATCAACAAAGGGCCGACCATGTCATCGAACAGCTGACGGGATCGGTAGAAAATAACTAGTGTCTGTTTAAAAATGGTCAATTTTCCCGACTTTTCGTCGCTCTTATGCGCTAATCCTCAGGAGCTGAATTATATCCTGAGGATTAGCGTATCGAGTGTCTCGATTCAGAAAGAATTTTCCCGTTTTGAGACAGACTTAACTAACAATGGAGGATGTTGTAATGGGTGAAATAGATCTGGCCACGGTGAACTGGGCGAGGGCACAGTTTATCCTGACTGCGATGTATCACTGGCTGTTTGTTCCGATTACCCTGGGCTTATCGTTTCTTCTCGCATTTTTTGAGACGATGTACGTTCGGACAGGCAAAGAGGAGTGGAAGCATCTCACCAAATTCTGGATGACACTGTTTGGTATCAATTTCGCCATCGGTGTTGCCACCGGTATCATTATGGAATTTGAGTTTGGCACAAATTGGTCAAACTATTCCTGGATGGTTGGTGATATTTTCGGTGCTCCCCTGGCCATTGAAGGTATCTTTGCCTTTTTCCTCGAAGCAACCTTTTTCGCAGTGATGTTTTTTGGTTGGGAGCGGACTTCGAAAGGTTTTCATCTCTTTTCTACCTGGATGGTAGCTATCGGTTCCAATCTTTCCGCGCTCTGGATTCTGGTGGCCAACGGCTGGATGCAATATCCTGTTGGCATGGCCTTTAATCCAGAGAATGCCCGTTTCGAGATGCAGAATTTTTGGGAGGTTCTTTTTTCTCCTGTGGCCATCGCCAAGTTTACCCATACAACCAGCTCAAGTTTTGTTGTTGGCTCTCTTTTTGTCATCACTATTTCGTCATATTATCTCCTCAAGGGACGTCATGTGGAGATGGCCAAGAAATCGATCATTGTTGCCTCGGTTTTTGGTTTGCTTGCCTCCGTTTTTGCAGCCGTTACCGGAGATGAATCCGCGTTTACCAATAGTCATAGTCAGCCAATGAAGATGGCAGCATATGAAGGGCTTTATGAAGGAGCGAAAGGTGCAGATCTCGTTGCCGTTGGTATCTTAACCAGTGGTAAGAAAGTTGGTGATGGTCAGAAACCTTTTGCCTTTGAAGTCAGTATCCCTAACGGCTTGTCACTTATGGCCAAACGCGAATGGAATGCTTTTGTGCCAGGTATTAAAGACTTGGTATACGGCAACGAAGCTGAAGGAATAATGCCAGTTGCCGAGAAAATGGAGAAAGGTAAAGCAGCCATTGCCGATTTGGCCGCCATGCAGAAGGCCAGTAAGGCCGGAGATGACGCGGCAAAAGCTGCTGCTTTGGAGAGGTTTAAGGTCAATCAGGAGTATCTTGGTTTCGGTTATCTCAATACTCCAGAGGAAATTGTGCCTCCTGTTGCCACCACCTATTACTCTTTTCATGTGATGGTGTACTTTGGAACGTTTTTTCTCCTACTGACACTGCTCTATCTCTACTATTCTTATAAAGACACCCTGGAAGATAAGAAATGGTTATTAGGGCTGGGCTTTAGCTCATTTTTCCTGGCAATGATTGCATCGCAAATGGGTTGGATCGTTGCTGAAGTTGGTCGTCAGCCATGGGCTATTCAGGATTTGCTGCCGGTGAAAATGGCGACAACTAAAATTGCAACGGGCCATGTACAGGCATCTTTCGCGATCTTCTTTGTATTGTTTACCGTATTGCTCATTGCTGAGATTAAAATTATGCTCAAGCAGATTAAAATAGGACCGGAGGGCGTGTAACATGATTGGAAACTTAGATATTGTAACGCTGCAGCAGATCTGGTGGATTCTCTGCTCGGTAGTCGGAGCCCTCTTTCTCTTTCTAACCTTTGTTCAGGGTGGACAGACTCTGCTCTGGCAGGTGGCAAAAAGTGACCAGGAGAAATCGCTTGTCATCAACTCTCTTGGTAGAAAGTGGGAATTGACGTTTACCACTTTGGTTCTTTTTGGTGGTGCCTTGTTTGCCGCCTTTCCAAAGTTTTACGCCACGAGTTTTGGTGGGGCGTACTGGGTATGGTTACTGATTCTTTTCACCTTCATCGTTCAGGCCGTCAGCTATGAGTATCGGACCAAACCAAACAACCTGCTCGGTGCAAAGACCTATGAGCTGTTTCTTTTTATCAATGGTTTTGTCGGAATTCTTCTGATCGGGGCGGCCGTTGGCACCTTTTTTACCGGCTCAAATTTCACCTTAAATGCTATGAATCAGGTAACCTGGACCAATCCGCTCCGGGGGGTTGAGGCTGCATTTTCTCTTTTTAATCTCTCGTTAGGATTTTTTCTGGTCTTTAATGCCCGGGTGCTGGGGGCTATGTATCTGGTTAATAATGTTGACTTTCACGGTGTGCCTGAGTTTGAGGTACGGGTCAGAAAGTCTTGTCTGATCAATTTCCTTTGCGCTCTGCCGTTTTTGCTTTATGTGGTGGCGAGTCTCGTGCTGATCGATGGTTTTGGTACCGATTCCAATGGTGTGGTAAGTATGGTGGCACATAAATACCTGAACAACCTGTTGGCTATGCCGGTAGTGCTTGGTCTTCTGGTGGTCGGCCTCTTTCTGGTTATCCTCGGAGTTACCAGAACCAGTCTTGCCAGGTCAACCACTGGTATTTGGTTTGGTGGTTTGGGAACTGTGCTGGTGGGCCTTGCGGTATTTTTCACAGCAGGATTTAACGGAACACCATTTTATCCTTCAAAGGTTGATTTGCAATCGAGCCTGACCATTTATAACGCATCTTCGAGCCATTACACCTTGACTGCGATGACCTACGTAGCGCTGTTTATTCCAGTCGTGCTTGCCTACATTAGCTATGTGTGGAAGCAGATGGATTCGAGAAAGATTGGTATGCAGGATATAAGTGATAAAAAAGCCTACTAAAGAGTAGCTTCACCTGCAAAATGAAACGAAATAAACAGAGGAGTCAACTATGACTGCAGTATTACTGATTGGCTGGGTTGCCTTGATTGTCGTCTCTTATAAGGTGTCAATCGTGGTTCTCACAAAAACGAAGAACTTGTAGTTTTCGCTGTTATTATGAACCCAGCCAAAGAGAATATTTTCTTTGGCTGGGCATCACCTCAAAAGAAAAGGGCTGACCAGTCCCCACCAAATGAGTTGCAGGCAAACAAAGGCGTACAAGCCGGCAACGACATCATCCATCATTATGCCGAAGCCCCCATGGATTCTTTGATCGAACCAGGAAACGGGGAAGGGTTTAAAGATATCAAAGATTCGAAACAGCACAAAGCCGAGGAGCCAGGCGGCAGGATGCCCTGGGGCAATGGCCAGAGTGATGAACATGCCAAGGATCTCATCGATGACGATACAACCGGCATCTGGACTGTCTAAAATCTTTTCAGCCGAACCCGAGACAAAAAATCCTAAAATAAACACCGCGGCAAGGATCAGAAGATAGGCCGGTATAGACATATCCTTGATTAATAACCACGGCAGAAAGGCGGCAAGAGATCCCCAGGTGCCTGGTGCTTTGCCAATTTTCCCAACATAAAAGCCGGTGGCAAGAGCCATTATTAATTGATTCATTGTGAAGGTGTCCTGTTGTTTCGGACTTCGTTGTAAACTTCTTTGAGCGGTACCTTGTATTTCCGGGCAATTCTTTGGCACTCTTCGTATTCAGGATAGATGACTATGCCCGATGGGGTATGGACCTTCTTTGCCCAAATCTGTCCCCATCTGGTCGGCACCAGAACCTTTTCCCGTTGCAGGGTGCGACGTGATTCGGCTCTGAAACGTAAACCAATAGCGGTGGTTTCGGAAAGAATGATATTTTTGAGTAAATGGGCGCATGCGGGCGGACTAATAACCTGAAGGGTAAAGCCCGGTCGTCCTTTCTTCATCAGTATCGGAATGAGGGTTACGTCAAGCGCACCATGTTCGAAAAGAACCTCACTGAGGTAGGGGAAACCCTCCGGGCTCCAGTCGTCAAGATTTGTCTCAATGACCTCGACACGCTGTTCTTCGGCAAGGTTGACAGCTTCCCCAAGGATGATCCGTAACAGATTGGGCTGGCCGTTGGTCAAAATATGACTGCCAGCACCATAACCGGTTGCCGTGATAGTCATAGGTGGCAAGGGGCCGAATTCATCGACAAGGGTCGCGATCAGGGCGGCTCCGGTGGGGGTAATGAGTTCTTGCTGGAGGTCAACGCCATAAGTGGGAATGCCATGTAGCAGCTCACAAACGGCAGGTGCCGGCAGCGGTAATACACCGTGGGCACATTTGACAAAGCCATGGCTCGTCGGCAAGAATGAACAAAAAAGTCTGCTAATGCCGAGCTGATGCAGGCCAATGATTGTACCGACCACATCAACAATGGTATCGAGGGCGCCCACTTCATGAAAATGCACTTCATCCACGGCAATCGCATGGACCTTGGCCTCGGCTTTGGCCAGAGTTCGGAAGACTTCACTTGCCCGGTTGATGATCGTTTGGTCAAGATCACTTTTTTCAAGGATCTGCAAAATAGCCGGCAGGGTTCGCAGTTCCTGCTTGCGATCACTACTGATGGTCACTTTAAGCCCACTGATTGCATTGATGCTCTTTTCTTCAACCAGGAATTCAAGCCCGTCAAGGTGGAGTTTGGCAAGCTCTTCGGTGAGGAGCAGGTGATTGAGGCCGGCATGGAGCAGGGCGCCGAGCAACATATCACCGCTGACGCCGGAAAAGCAGTCAAGGTAAGCTATTCTGGCGGAAGATGGTGCAATCACATTTATCCTTTTATAAAAAAACAGTTTTACGGTATGAGGCTGGTTCCTGCAGGGATTGAATGTCCACAGAGGAAGGACTCCACAGGCATGCGTTTTTTTCCCTCGGGCTGAATTTCTTTTATCAGCAGGGTGTTTTGGCCACAGGCTACTAAAATCCCACGTTTATCCGCCTGCAGGACGGTTCCTGGTTCGGCGTCGCTATCTTTGTGTAATACTTCCGGCTTGAAAAGGCGTAGCCGTTTGGAGTTTAGAAAACAGAAAGCGGTGGGCCAGGGATCAAGCCCTCGAATGAGACATTCTATCTGTCTGGCGTCTTTCTGCCAATCGATCAGGCCGTCATCTTTTTTGAGCATCGGTGCAACGGTTGCCAGGTCGTGGTTTTGGGCGACAGGAATGATGGTTCCATCTTGCAAGCCGGAAATTGCTTTTAGCAGTGTTGTACTGCCAAGGCTTGCAAGCTTGTCAAAGAGACTGCCGGCGGTTTCGTCTGGTTCTGTTGTGATCGTCGCCTTGAGCAATATGTCGCCGGTATCCATTCCTTCATTCATCTGGATGATAGTGACACCAGTTTCCTTATCACCGTTGATGACCGACCATTGGATTGGCGCGGCCCCACGATACAGAGGCAAGAGTGATCCATGTACATTTATGCAGCCTAAAGGGGCCAGTTCCAGCAGTGCTTTGGGTAGGATTCTGCCGTAGGCAGCAACGACGATCAAATCCGGGCGATAGGTAAGCAGTCCGTTACGGAATTCGTCGGTTTTGATTTTCGTCGGCTGGAGCACTGGGATATCGAAGGATTCAGCCAGCACCTTAGTCGGTGGCGAGGAAAGTTTCTTGCCTCGTCCTTTGGCACGATCCGGCTGGGTAACAACCGCGACGACTTCATCAGGGCCATCGATCAGCGCCTTGAGAGTTGCTGCTGCAAAATCAGGGGTTCCCATGAAAATAATGCGTAGCGGTGTTGTTGACATCTTCGCTCCTATTCTTTCGCCAGCCATTTTTTCACTTTCTTTTTATAAAGGCTGCGCTTTAAAGGGCTGAGGTGATCAATAAAAAGAATACCGTTGAGATGGTCAATTTCATGCTGTAGAACGACTGCGAAACGATTTTCTGTGGAGATTTCATGAGGCTGTCCCTGTAAGTCCTGATAGGTGACAGTGATCTTGAGGTGTCTTGTAACATTGGCCGTGAGTTCCGGAACGCTCAGGCAACCTTCTTCATCAACCTGGTTTCCCTCGTGGGCGACGATTTCCGGATTGATCAGAGGTATGTATTTCTTCTCACCTTCTTTATCTTCGGTCATGTCGACGACAATGAGTTTGATCGATTTGCCGATTTGGGGCGCAGCAAGGCCAATCCCCGGAGCTTCATACATGGTCTCTGCCATGTCTTTTACGAGTGTGGCAAGATCATCATCAAAGGTGGTGATCGTTTCCGTTTGTTTTCGGAGGACTGGATCGGGATATTGATATATTTTTTGAATGCTCATCGTGTATGTATTTCTTGAAAATTGATCAGATTATGGGCCTATTCAAGGCCTTGGGCAATGTACCACAGCAACTGTATTTCTGCTACGCTTAGTAAGATAAGCACAATTGTAACAAAATACCAACAAGCTGTCGAAGGTAAATACCGCCAGCAATATGGCGACGGTGAGCAGAAGGAGATAACCCTTTGAACGGAAACACCTGACTCAGTTTAGGAGCTGTTGCGGGCAACCATTACTGCTTGAATTGGCTTAATAAATTAATTATAGTGCTAAGGTCTTTTAGAATAATCGACATCAGGCGTCACACCTGTCGGCAATGCCGAGCCCGGTCAACGGGAAGAAAACAGGGATGCTCTTCACTACCCCCTCGAGGGCAGGTTCTTTCATAAGATAATTTTTTGTGAAAAACCGCAAAAAATTATCTTTAAGTTGCTCTTGTTCAAGAAAAAAAGGAGGCCTCATTGGTATGACTCATGTAAAAGAGAATCCCGGATTAGCTCAAGAGGTGGATGAAATAGTCGCCGAAGTGGATACGGGGCGCCGTAAACCCCAAGGCACGATTTCCCGCAATGTCCTCTTTTTTGTTCCTCTGCTCTGGACGATTTTTCAGCTCTGGTATGCTTCTCCGCTGCCTTTTGTGTTCGATTTTTTTGTGATAAATGATACTGAAGCACGGGCCATTCATCTCTCATTTGCCATGTTTTTGGCCTACACGGCTTTTCCAACATTCAAATCTTCCCCAAAGGGTCGTATTCCGATTCAGGATTGGCTTATGGGCTTTGCCGCCGCATTTTGTTCTTCCTATATTTTTATCTTTTATACGGAACTGTCAAGTCGACCAGGTTTACCGACAACTCTTGACCTGATCGTTTCGGTTGCCGGGATCATTTTTCTACTCGAAGCAACACGAAGGGCTCTTGGGCCGCCACTCATGGTGGTGTGTGTCGTTTTCATCACTTACACCTTTGCCGGGTCGCATATGCCTGCGGTTATCGCCCATCAGGGAGCGAGCCTTGTGAAAGGGATGTCCCACTACTGGCTGACCACCGAGGGGGTCTTCGGGGTCGCTCTTGGGGTGTCGACCGGAATGGTCTTTATGTTTGTTTTGTTCGGGTCGCTGCTCGAAGCTGCGGGGGCGGGTAATTATTTCATTCGAACCGCTTTTGCGGGCCTTGGTCATATGCGGGGCGGTCCGGCTAAGGCGGCGGTCATTTCCTCAGCCATGACCGGCCTAGTCTCTGGCTCCTCCATTGCCAATGTAGTCACCACTGGAACATTCACTATTCCCTTGATGAAAAAAGTCGGATTCTCAGCAGAAAAAGCTGGTGCTGTCGAGGTTGCTTCTTCAACAAATGGTCAATTAACTCCACCGGTTATGGGCGCTGCGGCCTTTCTTATGGTCGAATATGTCGGGATTTCCTATATAGAGGTCATTAAACATGCCTTCCTGCCGGCAATAATCTCCTACATTGCTCTTGTGTACATAGTCCATCTGGAAGCATGTAAAATGGACTTAAAGGGATTGCCCAAAAGGAAAAGAACCAAGACCATAATGCACAGCGTAGTGACTTTTCTTTTTGTTGTGCTCGGCCTGATTATTATGGGTGGACTCACTTATTATGGTTTGGGCTGGATTAAGACGGTTGCTGGAGACAGTGCCATCTGGATTGTCTGTGTCGTCCTGCTGGTTTCTTATATCATACTGATGGCAATAGCCTGCAGGGTGCCGGATCTTGAATTCACCACGGAAATAAAGGAGCTTCCTGATCTTGCTTCTACTGCGCAGGCTGGATTTCATTACCTGCTGCCCATAGTTGTGCTGATGTGGTGCCTGGTCGTTGAAAGACTCTCGCCTGCCCTTTCCGCCTTTTGGGCCACTGTGTTGTTGATTTTTATCGTTCTTACCCAACATCCCTTGAAGGGCTATTTACGCAAGATGAAGGGGGAAGAGTATAGTTTTAGCCGTGGTTGGGGCGAAATGATCACCGGGATGGTTTCGGGTGGGAGAAATATGATCGGCATTGGGGTAGCAACTGCAGCAGCCGGAATTGTCGTCGGTACTGTAACCCTGACCGGCATCGGCCTGGTTATGACTGAGTTTGTCGAATATATTTCCGGTGGTAATCTCATGTTGATTCTGCTTTTTACCGCCTTCATCAGCCTGATTCTCGGCATGGGCTTGCCGACAACTGCCAATTATATCGTTGTTTCTACTCTTATGGCTCCGGTTATTGTCAGCCTTGGCGCCCAGAATGGACTTATTGTGCCGCTCATTGCCGTTCATCTTTTTGTCTTTTATTTCGGGATACTGGCCGATGATACGCCGCCGGTGGGCCTGGCAGCCTTTGCTGCGGCAGGGATTTCGGGGGGTGATCCCATCCGCACCGGTATTCAGGGGTTTGCCTATGATATCCGGACGGCGATTTTGCCGTTTATCTTTATCTTCAACACTGAGCTACTGATGATTGGTATTGGCGGCTGGGTGCATCTCACCGTTATTGTTGTCGGTGCGGTTGTCGCAATGCTCACTTTCGCTGCCGCCACACAAGGATGGTTTTTGACAAAAAGTCGCTGGTGGGAGACCGCGGCCTTGTTGTTGGTTGCATTTACTCTTTTCAGACCCGGTTTCTTTTGGGATGAGATTTATCCACCCCTTACCGAAAAACCAGCCACAGAGTTGGTCCAGGTTTTAGAACAGATACCAGCCGGGGGGCAACTTCGTCTCAGGCTCAAAGGTGAAAAAATGAGCGGTAAAGAATACGAGATGACCGTCATGTTGCCGGTGGGGGATGAACCTACTGGGGCTGAAAAATTAGCTGGTCTTGGCATTGAAACCATAGAAGAAGATGGCAAGGTGGTTGTCGATATGGTTGGTTTTGGTAGTGCGGCAGAAAAGGCTAAGATCGATTTTGATCAG
Organism: uncultured Desulforhopalus sp.; assembly: GCA_963677465.1. GTDB lineage: Bacteria > Desulfobacterota > Desulfobulbia > Desulfobulbales > Desulfocapsaceae > Desulforhopalus_A. Next base: position 5,861,130 of record OY781976.1, read on the forward strand.
GAAATTCTCAGCGTTCAGATGCCCACCGAACGGCCAAACAAGGAATTTATGTTCTTTCCTGCACTGCTCCTGCTAGCATTGATCTGGTTCCTGCAGCGTGGCAGGGTTCGAAAAGCAGCTCAGCCTGTTATGGTATAATGAGAAGACGTTGTTTTTAAAAACATTCTGAGCATCCAAGCTGGAGAAGGCCATGATTAAAAAAATACTTGTACCCATCGCGTTTTCAAAATATTCCAAGGGGATTTTGACCTATGCTGCCGATTTGGCCAAATTAACCGGGGCGGAGCTTTTTATTGCCAATGTTATTCATGAGAGTGATCTTGGTGCTGTAGATAAAATTACCTCCTACGGTTACAAAGTTGATATTGAGCACTATATGGAAATTATTAAAAAGGAGCGTCTGGCAGAGCTCAACGAACTTATGGCAAGTCTGACGCTGCCTGACGATAAAGTCACTTTTTCCTTCTTTGTTGGTGACCCAACCAACGAGTTGTTGAAACTGGCGGTAGACCAACAAGTTGATATGGTCGTGATGGGTGTCAAAACCAACGACATTCGGAATATTTTTACCGGTTCAGTGGCGGAGAGAATGTTTCGAAAATGCCCTGTGACGGTTGTTTCCTACCGCGATGATGAAATTCGACAGCGGCTGCTTAAAAAATTTAACAGACACAGGGGAAAAGAAAAGTAGCTGGTCTCGCTTGGCTTATAGTTCTTTGCTCTTCTCTCTATAAGGGGGAGGGTGGGGTTGGCTGTTTTATAAAAGGGTATAAACAAAAGTTCTTTTAGGTAGAAGGTCAGGTCATACAATATGGACATTCTTTTTCCGGTAGTTGGTTACTTTGTGGGCGCGATCCCCTTTGGTTTAATAATTAGTAAGATGGTTGGCGTGGACGTTCGTACCCTGGGTAGTCGAAACATTGGAGCCACCAACGTTAACAGGGTTCTTGGTAAAAAACTTGGTTTTATTACCTTGATCTGCGATTGTCTTAAGGGCTTGATGCCTATGTATGTTGCCTCGGTTTTTCTGCCGGAATCGGGGACTAAAGAACTGATTGTGGCAATTACCGGGTTGATGGCCGTAATTGGCCATATGTTTCCTGTCTATCTGAAATTTCGTGGCGGCAAAGGAGTGGCCACTGGAATGGGGGTGTTTCTATACCTCTCTCCTCTGGCAATAGCTTTCAGTCTGGTGGTTTTTTTGGCAACTGTTGCCTTAACCGGCTTTGTCTCCGCCGGTTCCCTTCTCGCTTCCGGTCTCATTCCCCTCTGGCTGTATCTTTTGGGTGCCTCAAAGACAACCATTGGTATCGCTGCCAGTGTGGCTTTTTTTATCTGGATTAAGCACCATGAAAATATCAATCGGCTGCTCCACGGCAAGGAAACAAGCTGGAAGAAGAAGGCGGAATAAACCGTGTAATCAACTTGGTGGCGCAGTTCTGTCGATAAAACAGTCTGGTATGATCTTTTCATCATACGCTGCAAAGATGAGAATATAAGGAGCATGACGATGAAAATAATAGAAGTTAAAGAGTTCGGCAAACCCGACGTTATGCAATTGGTTGATAAAGCTGTTCCCTTGCCTGGTGCAGGTGAAGTTTTGGTTGAGGTTAAGGCCGTTGGCGTCAACCCCGTCGAGACATATATCCGTGCCGGGACCTACCCCAAACTACCGGCATTGCCATATACCCCCGGTGGCAATGTTGCCGGAATAGTTAAAGCCTTTGGGCCGGATGTGACAGAATGGCAACAGGGGGACCGGGTATACAGCGCTGCGACTCTTAGTGGTGGCTATGGGGAGATGGCGCTTTGCGCCAAAGAGCAGATCTTTAGGCTGCCGGACAATTTGTCTTTTGCCCAGGGCGCTGCCATCGGTGTTCCTGCGGCAACAGCCTGGAGAGCACTTTTTATCCGTGGCCGGGGTAAAGCTGGCGATCGCCTCCTGATTCATGGCGCCAGTGGTTCGGTTGGCCAGGCTGCGGTGCAATTAGCAAAAGATGCGGGGTTGATTGTTTTTGGAACGGCCGGTAATGATCAGGGTTGTTCGTTGATACAAAAACTGGGAGCCAGAGCATTCAACCATAATGAAAAGGGGTATGAGGAAGGATTGTTAGCCGCAACGTCTGGTGAGGGTTTTGACCTCATTTTGGAGATGCTTGCAAATAAAAACCTGGAAAAAGATCTGAATATGCTCGCCTCTCATGGGGCGGTGGTCATTATCGGCAGTAGGGGCCGTATAGAGATTGATCCCAGACTCACGATGGGCAAAGAGACAGATATCAGGGGGCTTGCTGTCTTTAACGCTACCCGTGAGGAAGTTGTGCAAACCCACAGTGCTTTAGCTTCGGCGATGGAGCGTGGCGTTTTGATGCCGACGATCAGTGGCGAGATGCCTCTGGTTGATGCGCCGCTGGCCCATGAACTGGTCATGAAGGATGGTAAGTGTGGCAAAATCGTTCTGATTCCTTAAAAAAGGTCCCCGGTAAATCACGATTTGCTACCGATAGCATCGGGCCCAATTTCTGATGTTGTATCGGTGGCCAGTTTATCTAGAAGTGCTTCTGCCTCTTCACGGGTCGAAACATACTGTGGTTCATAGCTTTGACTTTTATCTGAGAGTTTGAGCATTTGCAGGTATATGACCCTGGCCTGGCCGGTAACTCGGACAATTTGACCTACCTTTTTTTCCACTAGAAAATTCATTATTTTTCTGGCGGTGGTGATGGCGCTGAGGTGACCGATTCTGCAGTCAGAGATGTCAGTAATAACCGAAAAGCCGGGATCAAGGTCCGAGACACAGAAACGAATGTCTGTATAAATTTTCTCCGCCTCTTTTTTGGAAATTATTCCCTGAAGGGTGATATATAGTCTCTGCTTCTTTATGTTCGCGGTGATCGTGGCTGTTCGCTTGGTCTTTTTCATCTTTTATCAGTAGGCACAACCTGTTGGTTCGTGATCCCAGCAAAAGAGTGGCCCGTAAAAAACTTTGGCAGCTTTCGCGTCTGTGGTCATTGGTGCAAGCCAGTCGATTGATCCATGCTTCATAAGTTTTCCGTCTATTTCCCTGTTTTCCGGTTTTAATCACTGTACAATGATATCTTATTTTGAGGACGATTTACCAGAAATTTACTATTTATTTCGTTGACCGTTGTGCAGGATCATAGGATCTATGGGTAATTAATTTTGTATTTGGTTTGCCAATGAGTATATCGCTGGCTATCAATATTAACTATTGGAAATCAAGTTAGGCGCATGGTAATTAATTAAGGTTAAGCTGGCTGGCAGAAAAAAATAACATTGTCTTTTAATAAGAGGATAACTACCATGAAATGTTTGAGAAACGGCCTGATGCTGAGTTTATTTTTGTTTGCGTTTACTCTACCCGCTCTCGCAAGTGATACCGGAGCTTTTGTTGGTCAGAAAGGTGTCTTGAAGATTGCCGGGGGAACGGCCCATATTCCGGTGATGAAAGAAGCTGCAAAAATAATAATGACCGAGAATCCAGATATTCGCATAACTATCGCCGGTGGCGGATCCGGAGTGGGAATTAAACAAGTTGGAGAGGGGCTTATCGATATTGGTAATGCCGGGCGAAAGGCAACTGACAAGGAGATTGAAAGCTATAATCTGCACATGGTGAAGTGGGCGATTGACGGCGTCGGAGTGGTTGTCAATCCGAAAAACAGTGTTACCGCGCTTACCACAGTTCAGTTGCAGGATGTCTTTTCCGGCAAGATTGTTAACTGGAAGGATTTGGGTGGGGAAGACCGGGAGATAAATCTCTACGATCGCGATTCAGCCAGCGGCACCAGATCGGTTTTTTGGAAAAAGGCTCTCAAAAAAGCAGAGGTCTCAAAGAAGGCCAACGTGGTTGTCTCCAATGGCGCAATGAAGACGGCGATTGCCGGTGATCCCTATGGAATTGGCTATGTATCCGTCGGTCATATTGATGAGACAATCGTCCCGGTCGCTCTTGATGGTGTTGTGCCAAATCTTGAAACAGTTAAAAACGGAACGTATGGGGTCGCTCGTGGCCTGTACAGTCTGACGAAAGGTGAGCCCACCGGTCTTGCTCAATTGTTTCTGGAGTATATGCTCAGTCCGGCAGGTCAACAACTCGTCGTGGCCAACGGTTTTATCCCAGTGTAGTGAGTTTCTACCGACGATTGCCGGTTCATATCTTTCGAATGGCTGCCTTTGGTAGTGGTTTTTTGACCATTACCGTCTTTTTGATGATGCTCTATCTTGGCTGGCCGCTGTTGTCCAGCGGCCAGCTCTATACCATTCTCACCGAGGAGTGGCGGCCAGGTGAAGCCGTGTACGGCATTTTCCCGATGCTGATGGGAAGCTTTTCGATGGCCTTCCTCGCTCTTTGTATCAGTCTGCCACTCAGCCTTGGAACAGCTTTTGTGGCTGCAAGTCTGGCCAAAGGTAAGGTGAGGCGGGGTGTTCTTGCCATGGTCAGGTTTATGGCTGGTATTCCAACCGTGGTCTATGGTTTTGTTGCCGTTTTCCTGCTCGTTCCCTTCATGCGGGAGCAGTTGACCGGAGGTTCGGGCCTGAACATCCTCACCGCCTCACTTGTTTTGGCAATTTTAATCGCGCCGACAATGATTGTTTTTTTTGTTAGCGGCCTGCAAAATGTCCAGTTGAGTTATTGTCTGGCGGTTGACGCCCTTGGCGGCAGGCCGGTGCAGAAATTACTGTATCTGCAACTGCCCCAGGCCTGGCCGAGTATTGTCGCCGGTATCATTATGGGCCTGGGACGGGCAATGGGCGACACCCTGATAAGCTTGATGCTTGCCGGAAACAGTGTGGCCGTTCCCCACGCAGTAACCGATTCCGGCAGAACCCTGACGGCCCATATCGCTCTCGTTATTGCCGCAGACTTTGCCAGCATGGAATTCAAGACAATTTTTGCCTGTGGACTGGTGCTCTATCTTTTCACCGTTGTGGTCGTTGCCGCACTGCGTATCCTTTTGGCCCAGATGGTCAGGGAGGTACGGTGAGAAAGGGGTTAGAGCAGGGACTCATTGTGTTTTCCTGGGGCAGTTGTCTCTTGTTGCTGGTGACCGTTTTGTATATTCTCGGCTATCTTTTCTACAAAGGTGGAGGCACCATCGGCAGTGAGCTGATTTTTGGTGATGTGGCACCTTTCGATGCACTGCTTTTCCGGCGGCAGGTCTTTGATGGTTTGTATCCGGCTATGGTTGGTACCTTTGCTCTGGTGTCTCTTGCTGTCGGCATGGCCATTCCGGTGGGGTTAGCCGCAGGGATCTATCTTGCTGAATACGCGGGGAAGAAATCCAAACAGTTCTTGACCCTGTCGTTTGATGTTCTTGCCGGCCTGCCGTCGATAGTTGTGGGCCTTGCCGGTTTGTCGCTGACTATAGTTCTGCATCGAATGTTCCCAGGCAGGCTTGGCCCGTGTTTGCTGATTTCGGCACTGGCCATAAGCTTTCTGATTTTGCCATATATCATTCGCAGTACTCAGATGGCGCTGGAATCGGTTCCTTTTTCTCTGCGGCGCACGGCTCCGGCCATGGGTGCGACACCTCTGCAAAATCTCTTTTATGTCCTGTTGCCCAATCGGATGCCGGATATTCTCAGCGGTATCATCCTCGCCATTGGACGGGCCGCTGAAGATACGGCGGTCATCATGCTAACCGGAGTGGTTGTCTCTGCCGGATTGCCTCGCTCTCTTTTTGAGCAGTTTGAAGCGTTACCTTTTTACATTTATTATATTTCCTCCCAATACACTGATCCGGCAGAACTGCAGATGGGTTTTGGAGCGGCAATTTTACTTCTTTCAATCTGTGGGCTCCTGTTTGTTGCAGCTACCCTCATTGAGCAGACTCTTTCATGGTGGGTACGGAGATAAGGCAATGGAGACACCACCAAAGATAATTACTGAAAAGCTCGGTTTCTTTTATAGGGGCAGGCCGGTTTTGGAAGACATCAATCTTCGTCTTCCAGAGAACAGTATTATTGCCGTAACCGGACCTTCTGGCACTGGGAAATCTACTTTTCTCTCAGTCTTCAATAGATTGTGGGAGGAGGGAGGAGAAGGTAACTGCCGTGGGCGGGTGTTGATCCGTTTTACCGGGAGTGAACCGGTTGATATCTATGGCTCATCTCTGGATGTTGCAGATTTGCGGCGATTGGTTGGTATGGTTTTTCAGGCGCCTAATCCTCTGCCCATGAGCATTTTTAGGAACATTGCTTTTCCACTTCAACTCCTAGGGCGTAGGGATAAAGAAGAGGTGACGGCAAAGGTTGAGGAGATGCTCAGACAAGTGCATCTGTTTGAAGAGGTTAAAGACCGCATGGAGAGTGATGCCCGAACCCTTTCCGGGGGACAGCAGCAGCGATTATGCATTGCCCGGGCTCTGATGCTTGACCCGCAGATACTGTTGCTGGACGAACCTACTTCCTCTCTGGATGCAAAGGCCTGTGAGAAAATTGAAGAATTGCTCCTTGAACTGAAACAACAACATACTCTCCTTATGGTTTCTCACTATCAAGACCAGGTGCAGCGGGTGGCAGACAGGGTGTACGAACTGACAGACAGACAGCTTCAGCGTATCTGCTGACAATTCTTGGGCTTTTAGTGCACGACAGAATATAAGAACGAAAAATTCCGAGACTGTTTCCTGATATCTATCGGGAGACTACCCGGTTTCGCCCCATCTCTTTTGCCTGATAGAGGGCCTTGTCGGCACGGTTTATAAAATCAGTAAGTGTTTCGCCGGAGATATATTCCGTAACGCCGAAACTACAGGTTATTTTCTTTTTAAGGGAGAAATCGTGCCGGGCTATGGACTGGCGAAGCTTTTCGGCGAGCAAATGGGAGAAATCGCCGTTTGTCTCCTGAACCAGAATGACAAACTCTTCTCCTCCCCAACGGGCCAGAATGTCAGATTGACGAACCATCGACTGCATCAGCGCTGCCAGTTCTATGAGCACACCATCTCCTGCCAGATGGCCAAAGTTGTCATTGATCTGTTTGAATACGTCTATGTCCAGAAGTATCAGGGATAGAGATCTGTTATAACGTTCGGCACTAAGAATTTCCTGCCCGAGACGCTCGTTAAAATAATGTCGGTTGTACAGTTCGGTGAGGGAATCGGTGTTTGCTTGTTGATGGAGATATGTATTGATGCGCTCAAGTTCCAGATGCTGCTTTTCCTGAATAGTTTTGTACTCAACAAAGATACTGTTTATGCCCTTGGTAAAGTAATGAGCAATAACAATAACAACAAGTACTGCAAGCAAAAGCAGCATGGAGAAAACAAACAACTTGTTTTTTACCTCTAATTCAAGGGCCTCTTTTTCCAGTTTAATCTTGTTTTCCAGATCGTCCAGGTAGATACCCTTGGCGATTACCCAGTTCCACTTTGGATACAGCTTGAAGTAGCTCAGTTTTTGTTTCGCGTCCTTGTATCCAGCTTTTTTGTACCAGTAGGTAACATAGGCCTCACCATGTTCGCGTATCCCTTTCAGGAAGGTCTTGCGGAATTCTTTGCCGTGCGCACCCCGGTAATTATCAGAGATTTTGGTGCCAACGAGATCAGGACGGTTAGGGTTGACCAGCATGGTTGCAAAATCATCGCCGCCTTGTAAGTTGTGCAGCTGGTAGATAAAAAAGTAACCCTTAGGATCACTGCCCATACTCTTTTCTATATCGGCAATGATGTGTTCTTTGGTCATAGCGCCAAAGTCTTCGTAGTATTCCCCGGCGCCGACAAAACTATCGTATTGCTGTAAATAAGTCACGTAGGCAAGCTTTTTGTACAATTTGTTGGGATCGCCACCAGGAACCGGCCAATTATACTCGAGAAAACCGCTGTTCTTGTTCTTAATGAGGTCTGTAAGATCGCGGATGGCCTGGAGTCTTTCTCCGCTGAAGACCTGATCGATCATTTTCCCTTCAATGCTCGGATCGGGGGGATAGAGGTTAACGACACCATCCATACCAAAGACAAAAAAATAGCCGCGTTTTTGGTTAAATCTGATGGGACGAAGAGCCTGGAGTAAAAGGGTTTTCTGATTTTGGGTGATTTTGTCGGCGTTTTTCGCAAAGAGATTATTGGCGGTGGATTTTGCTTCAAGGACTCTTGATTCGAGGCTTTCTTCCAGCTGTTGTTTGATCTGTTTTCTGCGGAAATCAATCTGGTCAACTTGTAAATTTACCGCATAATGGAGAATCTCTTTTTGTTGATCAAGGTATTCTTTTTCAATCAGGGGAAGGTCGTGCTCCAGTTCGAGGTGTTTGTCAGTAATAAAGAGAACACCGAAGATAGTGGCAAGAATGGCGACCAGAATGATTGAACTGGAGAAAACGATTGCCTTGATATTCTTCTCGTTGAAAAAGTGCATTCGCCTTACCTTGAGAACAAGTGCCAAGAGTGTGTGTAACGTGAAGTTATTTGTAGGATCAGTTTATCGGTCAGGGAAATGAAAGTCAAATTAATTGAGATAGATAGCAATGTTCATCCGGCATGGCAGTGACAGCAGGTCTGTTTCTCAGATTAAAAGACATTGAACAAATGGGTTTTGCAGAGCTTTTCTCAAGAGTCGAATGTAAATGAAGGGGGCTAAGTAATTGTTTTAAATGACAGAGGTGTCAATTGCTTTTTTAAGAGTGATAAATACCGAAAAGAGGTCCTTGAACCGATAGGGTTTTAGCGTTATGTTTATCACACTGAATGTTTAACCCTTCAAGAGGTATCTTTATGGCCAGGTCAAAATGCCCGACATGTGAATATCATGAGTTTGAGGCTGTTCACATTACGACAAAAACCGGGCAAAAATTTTGTCTTATTCAATGTGTTGCTTGTGGCACAGTCGTTGGTGCTTTAGATGATGTGAAGATTACCAACGTGATTCGGAATGCCGAGAAAAAACTGTCTAAGTTTCTTGAAAATCTCAACCGCAAAGTAATAACCGTCTGTAACAGAAAAAATTCCTGAATTTTTCGCCTGTGTGTTTCTTGATAGTAAATCCCTGTGTCCAACGAATCAAAAAAAGAGAGGAAACTCGTGGAAGAAGATATCGGTAAAAGACTCGTTCTGGCAATAAAGGACCCCAATAATCTCGATTCCCGGGAGAGTCTCGCTAAGGCGATGGAACTCACAAAGGCCTATGCGAGTTCTGGTTCGGCCACGCATTATAGCACGGTCACAAAACTCTTTTATGATCTCTTTGAAATGTTTGAAACAGGCAGTGATCCACGGGCTAAGTAGTTTCCATCCTGACTCTTCGTTGTTCTCAGAATGTAATTCTCGGAATATCGTCTATATGCCCGTGGTTAAATGTATTGAACGCCGCATTGTAGAAAAAATGCCCCGTTTTAGGATGAAAACTACATAGTTGGTGGAGTCCGTTTCAGGTGCTTTTCGAGAGGCGCACCGTCTTGGTTTTCTGAAATAATTTTTTTGAGATAATTGATATTTTTATCAATGTTTTCGAGATAGAGATTTCGATCGATTTTGTACATTTCGCGAAAATGTATCTGCATCGCTTCAGAGGTGTTGGAGAAGGTCGTGGCCAGTCGCTTCAAAACCACATTATGGTAAAATTTTTCTGTATGTTCCATGAGTTCCTCGGCGGAGTTATGTTGGTTTATGCCTCCGGTCTTCTGTTCCTTGAAGAGTAGAGGCAGGCACTCCAAATAATACCTGTCAGCCATTTGGGCAAGTATATCCGCTGAACCGACTACCTGACCGGCCATTTGGATCTCATTGGAATGAGGGTCAAAAGCTGCCGGATCACTAGCCAAATCTGTGTACTTAATGATTGTCCCACAGTCTTTGGAAATATCTTCTTTAAACCCTTTCTTGGTCGCGTATTTGTCAAGAAACAGTATTGATCGTGCTTCGTGGTTTGCCATATATTCGGTGGCAGAATGTGATGGGGCGCCTTCTTCAAGCAGCATGCCGGTGTCGTGAAAATAGGCGGCTAGTAAACCTTTGAAAAGTGTCTCGGGTGAGATATGGATATTTTGGCAATGGAGTCCGTGGAAGAGCCGGGCTGAGGCTAATACGACCATTTGACTGTGCCGCAGATTGTGGTATGGCAGGGTGTTCTTTTGAAAATCAGGACATGCACCGGAAAAAAATGAAATCAGGTCATTATGGATCTCCCGGATCATGCCAGTGTCAATGGCAGGACAGATTTCTTCTGCCAGCAAGAGGATGTTATCCAGTGGTTTGCCGTTGAGATTGCCCTCAAAAAGATGAGTGAGAAATTTGTTGTCCATGCTCTTGCTGTTTGCTACCTAACGATATTTTGCCGCCCAGTTGCCGGGTATGTATTGCTACTTTCGGATATTGTACCTTTCCACTGAACAGAAGGCAAATAACTGTCACAACTTTATGATAATTATCAATATTTGCATCAACTGGTGAAAATTGGAAAAATGAAGTATGACTGCTTCCTTTTGTATGACGATTTTGCAAGATTTGTAAAGTGTCATCTAGACTTTATCAAATATTGCAGGTACAATTTGATATAGACAGTGAAACTTGAGCAGGAAAAACAGATAATTGAAATTTCCTAACGGCAATTGTGTGATTGACTAAGATGGGCGACAATAAAGGTTCCGTTGTAATTTTGATAGTAGATGACGACGAGTTAGTTCGTATGACTCTCAGTGTCTTGGTCGGTTCCCTTGGCTATCACTGTTTGGTTGCAGGAGATGGTGTTGAAGCGATTGCGGTATTGAAATCCACTGAAGTAGATCTTGTCTTCTCGGATATCGTGATGCCGGGAATGGATGGTTTGCAGTTGCTGGCCCATATCAAAGAAAATCACCGGGGAACGGATGTCATAATCTCAACTGGCTTTCACGAAAAATCAAGTTATGCCGAGGTAATCAAAGCCGGAGCTATTGATTTTATTAAAAAGCCAATCGATCAGGCAGAACTTGAAGCCAAGTTGACCCGAGCTGTTCGTGAGCGTAAGATGATGCGGGAGCTGGAGCGCTTATCAAAACAGGATGGGTTGACCTCACTGTTGAACAGGCGGGCCTTTGATGAACGTTTTACCGATGAGGTGGAGCGTGCCCATAGGCAGAATTATCCTCTGATGCTCGCTATTATAGATATCGATAATTTTAAGCAGCATAACGATGAGCATGGTCACCAGGAAGGGGATGTTGTCCTCGTTAAGCTTGCTGAAATTCTTAAAGAATGCACCAGAGAGCGTGTGGACATGTGTTTCAGGCTTGGTGGTGATGAGTTCGCCGTACTGCTTCCCCAGGCTACTGCCGATCAGGGAACCGAGATTGTTCAGCGTATCCTGCTCAGTTTTGTTGAGCAGAGATTTGGCATAACGACTCTTTCCATCGGTCTTGTCTCATGTGCAAGAGACGTCAACCTGCTGCTGGAAAAAGATGAAGAAGCAATAAGAGCAAGGGCCGACCGCGCCATGTATGAGGCCAAGAAAAGCGGCAAAAATTGTGTGGTGACCCGGGTATGACAACCAATCATTATCACACTGGAAAATGATTGGTTGGGGGTAGAACTCAGCCTAAGGCGTCTTTTCGAAAAGTAAGATCTGGCTCGATAGGATACTTTCCGTCAAAGCAGGCCAGGCAAAAGTTCTTTTTGTCCATACCCGTTGCCTTAACAAGCCCTTCCAGACTCAGGTAGTGCAGGGAATCCAGGCCGAGATATCCAGCGATTTCGGTTATTTCTTTCTGGTTGGCTATAAGTTGGTTAACATCTGGAAAGTCAATGCCGTAGTAGCAGGCGTATCTTGTTGGCGGGCAACTGACCACCATATGGACTTCTTTGGCACCAGCTTCCCGCAGGGCTCTTACCCTGCTCTTACCTGTTGTTCCCCGAATTATTGAATCTTCGACGATTATAACTCTTTTTCCCTTCAGAAACGAACGGACCGGATTGAGTTTTACCTTTACATTGAAGTCACGCATCGACTGGGTTGGCTGGATAAAGGTTCGGCCAACATAGTGGTTTCTGATTACACCCATCTCCATGGGAATACCTGATGCTTGTGAATATCCAAGGGCTGCGTAGTTGCCTGAATCTGGAAAAGGCATAACGAAATCGGCATCAATCTTTGCTTCACGGGCAAGAATTTCACCCATCCTCTTTCTGGCCTGATAGACGTTAATACCAAAAATTTCCGAGTCTGGTCTGGCGAAATAGACCTGTTCAAAGATGCAGAAATGGCTGTCTTGTTTTGGCCATGGAAAAATGGAAGTTACTCCGCTTTCCTGAAAGATAACAATTTCGCCTGGCTCTATATCCCGCACATATTCAGCCTCGATAAGATCAAGGGCGCAGGTCTCGGAGGCGACAACCCAACCCCCGTTGTCCCCGCCGCCGTTTTTGAGTTTGCCAAGACAGAGTGGCCGAAAGCCATCAGGATCGCGGACGGCGATCATGGTGTCTTCGTTCATGAGCAGGAGAGAATAGGCGCCTTTGAGGGACGTAAATGTCTTTCTTAGAGCCGTCTCAATACCAAGATGGGCCGAACGGGCCATAAGATGCAGTACGACCTCGCTGTCCATGGTGGTTTGAAAAATTGATCCCTGTTCTTCCATTGCATTACGCAGGGCAACGGAGTTTACGAGATTGCCGTTGTGGGCAACAGACAGAGTTGTTCCCTTGTGGTTGACCATAAGGGGTTGGGCGTTGGTTATATTTGAAGCCCCGGTGGTGGAATATCGGACATGTCCAATGGACAGGTGGCCACTTAACCCCTGCAGTATTTCCTCGGTAAAAATCTCCGGAACAAGCCCCATATTCTTGAATATATTAACTTTCTTTCCGTTAGACGTGACAATTCCAGCACTTTCCTGTCCCCGGTGCTGAAGGGCATAGAGACCGAAATAGGTGAGTTTTGCTGAGTCCTGATGATTGAAAATGCCACATACCCCACATTCGTGGGTAGGTCGCCCGTCTGAAGATTTTTTGCTCTGTTGTTGTAACATCGGGAAGTATTCCTTGGTTATGTGAAATTCCGGCAGCTTGGGAGAATTATAAGCCGTGACTCAAACGTGCCCATTTCAGTTAATGCAAAAACAGCTAAAGGCACAAAGAGAAAACCTCTGTGCCTTTCTTTTGGTAACCCAAAAAGAGAAATCTATATTAAGTATTGCCTAAATTCAACAAGAAACAGCGATGGCCATCGTAAAAAGAGTTTTCAGAGCGCATGCTTGGTTCGAGTGTTTGTGTTGAGAACAGGTATCTCCTGAATATGTTGTCGAATCCAATGAAAAAGATGGCAGTCATTAGCCTAACCCGGTGTTGTGGCCAATGCATGGAGAAGCTCGGTCAGGCTGACAATGTCGTTGAGGTCGAGTTGTTCCTCAATAGTGTGCACTTTATTCATCCCTGTGGCGATGATAGCGGTTGGCAAATCATAGCTATTGAAGATGTTAGCGTCGCTGCCGCCACCGGCGACGATGTATTGTAAGTTCTTCCCGGCGGTTTTTGAGGCCTTTTTTATTCTCCTGATCACTGAGGTGTCATCGGCAATGCTAAGTGCCGGATAGTCACTGATGATATTGAGTTTGGCTGTCGGGCGTTTGTTTTCGCAGGCTGGATCACCCTGCCATTTGGCAACGGTGCTTTCGAAGGCCTCAAGGATTTCTTTGGTATAGATGTCCAATTTTTCAACAGAATGGCTGCGGACTTCACCGTTGAGGACTATTTTTTCCGGTACAATATTGGTTGCAACTCCGCCCTGTATAATACCAAAGTTGCGGGTGGATTCTTTATCCAGTCGCCCCACGCGGAGCATGCTCAAGGCCTCTACTGTTAAGGAGAGGGCATTTATTCCAGCTTCCGGGCAGAGCCCGGCGTGAGCAGCCTGGCCTGTTATCTCAACGGATAATTTATTAGCAGCCGGTGCGCCGACGATAATATGGTCGATGCCGGATGAATCCAGGGCGTAGCCGTATTTCGTTTGAAGTAGTTTATAATCAAGATATTTGGCGCCAAGAAGCCCCACTTCTTCGCAGGTGGTGACAACAATCTCAATCATGGGGTGGGGAGTATTGTTTTCCTTTAAGAGAGCAAGGAGTTCAAGAATAGAGGCGATACCGCTTTTATCGTCACCGCCGAGCACTGTGTCGCCCTCACTGGTGAAGATATCGCCGGTTCGCAGAACTTCCACTCCCTTGGCTGGTTCCACCGTGTCCATGTGGCAGGAGAGAAAAAAACCCTCCTGTTCCGGTAAGTTGCCGTTGAAGCGGACGATGAGATTGCCGGATTCTGATCCCGTTTTTGCAGCAGATCCGTCTTCGATAATTGAATCGGCGCCAAGACCCGCAAATGTTTTCTTAAGGTAGGCGGCAATTGCACCCTCTTTTCTCGAAGGGCTGCTGATTTCACATAGTTCTGTAAAGGTTGCGGCAAGACGCTCCCGGTTTATGGCAATGGTCATTTTGTAACCTCATTGGGGCTTGACTGAAGAAGGACAACGGCATGACAGCTGATGCCCTCTTGTCTTCCGGTAAAACCCATTTTTTCAGTGGTTGTTGCTTTTATGTTGAGAACGCCTGGATCAATTTTACAGGTTCGTCCGAGCAGTTGTCTCATCTCGTCGAGGTATGGTGCCAGACGGGGAGCCTGGCAGATCAAGGTGATGTCGGCGTTGGTAATGGTGTATTGCTGTTTGCCTGCAAGCTCAATGACCTGATCGAGCAAGGTAATTGAATAGATGCCGGCAAATGTTTCATCAGAATCGGGAAAATGTTTGCCTATATCACCCAGGCCCAAGGCGCCGAGGATGGCGTCACAGAGGGCATGCGTGAGTACGTCGGCGTCAGAATGTCCGGCCAGGCCATGACTGTGGGGGACGGTGATGCCACCGAGAACAAGTTTCCTGTTTTCGGCAAATCGATGGGCATCGTAGCCATGGCCAATACGCAACTTGGGCGTGAAGTCTTGTCGAAGTATCTTTTCGGCCAAAACAAGGTCCTCCTGCCGGGTGATTTTTATATTGGTTTCCGCACCTTCAACAAGAGTTACCGGAATTGACAATTTTTCCAGCAGAGAAGATTCATCGGTCACATCGGCAGCGCCGTTTTGTCGGAAGGCCTGTTCGAGTAACTCTTTTTGGATAGCCTGGGGGGTTTGTGCCTGCCAGAGGGATGTCCGGTCAATAGTGGCGGTGACCCTGCCGGTATTGTCTCCCCGTTTCAGGGTATCTTTGACCGGCACTGCGGCAATGCCGGCACCGTGGTGCAGGGCGGCAAAGTAGCATCTGTCGATGATGTCCCTGCTTACAAGCGGCCTGGCACCATCATGAACCAGGACTATTGCCGTCTCGTGATCAAGTGCTGCAAGGCCAGCCTGAACCGAGTCCTGGCGTCTGCGCCCCCCGGCAACTATGGCCATTTGCGGAACATTAATGTGGTACTGGTCAAACAATGTCTTCGTCTGCTCAAGCCGGTCTGCGGCAACGACCACTATAATACGGTTGATGTAGCTGTTATTGATAAAGGCCCGAACGGTGTGGATGAGGATTGGTACGCCCGCCAGCAGGTGATACTGTTTCGGATGATCAAGATGCATCCTGGTGCCGAAACCGGCGGCGGGAATTATGGCAGCGGCGGAGAGTGTCATATCCAAAAAAGGTGAGAAAGCAGCATACCCTGTCGAGTGCCTGTAAAAGGCAGTTCAAGTGACATTGTCCGCTGAGCGACATCTAGCAACATCCGTAGCGAAGTATGATTTACGGGATTGAAAAAAATGGAGCGGGTTATAAGCCGAATTCTGTACCCCGTTAGGGGCCATGATCATTTCACTGGGATGTTGATTGCTCAACACCTCTTGCAACCTACCCGGAGATCTCGGACGAGCCGCCCTCAAACATCTCCCTATTTGGTCTTGCTCTGAGTGGGGTTTACCATGCCTTCCATGTCACCATGGAAGCGGTGAGCTCTTACCTCGCCGTTTCACCCTTACCTGATAAATCAGGCGGTTTGTTTTCTGTGGCACTTTCCCCCGGTCACCCGGCGTTCGCGTTACGAACCACCCTGCCCTGTAGAGTTCGGACTTTCCTCTCCGGTCAAAGACCGGAGCGACCATGCACCCGCTCCGTTTGCTAATGTAGTGGGAAACTCGTAACAAGTCAAAGCGAAAATTATCTGTAACTTAGTTCTCTTCTGGTGCCGGTGGAACATAATAGTTCAAGCGCTGGCAGGTCGGACAATCGAAAATCTCGTCACCTTTAAGCAACATATTATATCGTTGAGGCGGAAGGGCCATGAAGCAACCCTGACAGACACCGTCTACGACATTGACGACAGCCAGGCCGTTACGGTGATGCCGCAGAGTGTCGTATTTTTTCAGAAGAGACTTTTTGATCTTGCTGGCCTGATCACTGCGTTTGGAGTCTTTTTTCTTTTTGCCTTTGTGAATCGCCTCGATGTTCTCCCGAACTTTGTTGGTTTCTTCGGCAACGAGTTTCTTTTCGCCTTTCAGAAGGTTCTTTTCTTCTTCTATTTGAGCGGTCAGTTTCTCCAGGGACTCCATGATGGCCATGATCTTTTCTTCGTTTTCTTTGGCGCTCTTTTTGGCATCTTCGATTTCTTTCAAGAGTGCCGTCTGCTCACGACCGGTTTGCACCTGCATCATTTTCGACTGACGCTCTCTGACGCGGTCCATCTTATCGGCCATTTCGGCTTCAAGGGTCCGGGTCTCTTTTTGCTGTGCGGTGATTTGTTCTTGTAGCTCGTTAATTAAAGCCTCTCTTTTGGCCAGGGCCGACATGCGTTCGTCAAGACCGCTCTGTTCAGATTTAATGGCATTGTCGATCTGGTCAATTTCCAGGTCAATGGCCTGGAGGGTAACGAGTTGGGTCAAGAGTTCGTTCAAAATGATTCTCCTATGATTGTGTTTCTCTATGGTTGTATGTTTTATTCATTAAAACGAAAGGGTGGTGCTCCGTGTTCGTTTGCAGAATTTTAATTTTCCAGCTCATTTTGTCACAGGCCTCCTTAAGTCTGTTGACCAGAAGGGTGACAGCCGGTTTTTCCGTTGCGTAGTGAGTGCCGTCCATGACACAAAAATTATTTTCCACGGCCCAGATAGCCGTACTGTGCTTTATTTCCGCAGAGAGATAGACATCTGCACCACGTTGAAAAGCTATGGGTGCAAATTCAGAACCGCTTCCGCCGCAGACCGCGACGGTGGATATTTTCTCCGGCAGTGTTCCTGCTGTTTGGACACAGGAGAGTTGCAGTACATCAAGAACTCTGGCCAAAAAATCAGCAGAGGATATCGGGGACGGGTAAACGCCGATACGACCCAGGCCGGTATCTGCTCTCTTGTTGTCTGGTGAAGGTACGAGAGGAGAAAGGTTTTCGAGGCAGAGTTGCTGGGCAAGATAATCGCTGACGCCCTCACGGGCATTGTCAAAATTGGTATGGCAGCCGATGATGGCGATACGATTAGAAATGGCTTTTTCTATCAGTCTGCCACTTGGATCGGCGGTGTTGATTGACGAGAGTGGTTTGAAGATGACGGGATGGTGGGTAATGATGGTGTTGGCACCCAAGGCTATTGCTTCGTCCACCAGGCTGTTGGTTGGATCCAGTCCGGCGAGGACCGCCGTCACTTCTTGTTCTGGATCGCCGATCAGGAGGCCCACATTGTCCCATGATTCAGCGAGACTGAAAGGTGCCTCGGCATTGAGGCTTTCGAGAATGTCCTGTACTCTTGCAGTCATAGAGGTTTGTTGCTGTACAACCAATTAAAACAAAAAAGGTACACCCCAGTGAGGATGTACCTTTTTATTCATTTCGCCCATTCGGGCATTGCTAGCCCAAATCGAGATCTGTCATCAAGGGGCAATATATTTTCCCCTTTTTGTATATATAATCTTGTTTTTTTCAAGGAACCGTTGTTTCTACTCAAAAGCTGCTGTATTAATGGTGGGCGCAGTAGGATTCGAACCTACGACCGATCGGTTATGAGCCGATGGCTCTACCAACTGAGCTATGCGCCCATAACTTTCTTTAAAAGATGCAACAGTATATTTAAAAGGACCTTGGCAACAAAGTCAATAAAAAAACAAAAAAGGTGGTAAATGTTTTTCGGGATGAGAGGGATTCTGTCTGGTGAAACTGCTTGTCGCTTGGTAGCTATATTTAACAAGATAACTATCTTACTAACGCAAACGCAATAGCAAGAGTGCTGGTCGTCAACTCAAAATTTCAAAAAGAATAGGTGAACCGCCTTGATGTATACCAATCTCCTTCTGTTTTTGGTCGCTATTTTTCTCTTTAGTATTGATAAAGTACCTGAGGCACCCCTTCTGCCTGGCTGGCTGTCTTTGCTTCTGTTTATGCTGTTTTTGATTGGATATAATCAGCTTGCCAGAAAGCTCTACAGGCGACCATACGCCAATCGCTCAGCCGGATATTTCCAGACGGAAAAGCATCTCTCGATCCTGTCCCTGGCTTTTTTCGGGGCAACGCTCTATCTCTGCGACTCAAAATATTATCTTTCTCTCCTCTCCTTTGGCAATACTTTGCCTGCTCTGGTCAATGTTGCAGGGCTTATGCTTTTTGTTGTCTTCTTGTCAATCATGTGGCGCGCCGGGCAAAAGAATTATGAGCAAATCTTTGGCAGAAAGCACAGTACGGTTACGTTTATCCTGTCCAATATCAAGGCAAACCTGCCCATTGTCTTGCCTTGGGTTATCCTTTCACTGATCTACGATATCGTTGCCCTGTTGCCTCTGCCTGGACTACAGAGAATTATTGCCTCGGAATGGGGTGACCTGGTCTTTTTTGGTTTTTTCCTGTTTTTTGTGCTGATTTTTTTTCCACCGCTGGTACGAAGGCTCTGGGGGTGCAAAAAAATGCCCGATGGCTATCTGAAAGAGCACCTGGATGTGTTTTGTGCCAAACAAAATTTTACTGCCGACTATTTTCTCTGGCCACTTTTTGAGGGAAGGGTCTTGACTGCGGCCGTAATGGGAATTGTGCCCGGCCTCCGGTATATTCTTCTCACCCCGGCTCTCATTGAGACTATGTCCCGTGCTGAGCTTGAGGCGATCATGGCCCATGAGATTGGCCACGTAAAGAAATATCATCTGCTGCTGTATATCTTCCTTATAACCGGCTTCAGTCTTTTGGTTGGTATGCTGGCGGAGCCGTTTATCTATCTCTTCCTCTCTTTTCCTTTCCCCAATGATTTGCTTACCGTAAGTGGTGTTTCCATGGAAACGGCCCTAACTTTACTGGGGTCTGTGCCATTGCTCATTTTCATGCTGATCTATTTTCGTTACGTCTTTGGCTATTTCATCCGCAATTTTGAAAGGCAGGCTGACCTCTTTAGTCTGTCGGCAATCGGTAACGGACAGGCCTTGGTTTCCGCTTTTGAGAAGATCTCGATTCTCAGTGGCGATATTCGCGATCAGCCAAACTGGCATCATTTCGGCATTGGTGAACGTATTGACTGTCTTGAGTTGGCGGACAAAGAACCGGAGCGAATAGAGCGGCACAACCGAAAGGTGCGATATAGTCTTTTTGCCTATGTGGCAATCCTGCTGCTCACCATTACTTTGGTGCGGCAAATTCCGACGGAAGCACTCGCTCAACGATATCAGGAAAATTTTGCCGAATCGGTTCTGCTCCAGAAAGTAAAACAAGAGCCGGATCGCGCACTATGGCAGCGCCTTATCGGTGATCTTATGCTGACTAAGAAGATGGAAGAGAAGGCCCTGGCGGCATATGAAAAGGCCTACAGTCTTGAACCAGCTAATGCAGAAATTATGAACAATTTTGCCTGGCTGCTCCTGACCAGCGAGAATTTGAGCCTCAGAGATCCATCCAAGGCGCTTACGCTTGCCAGGGCGGCGGCCACCCTCCAACCGAAAGGGCATGTGCTCGATACCCTGGCGACTGCCTATTGGGCCAACGGTCTCGTTGACGAGGCTGTTCGTACGGAAAAAGAGGCAGTTTTTGTGGATATGGCCCAGAAGAGGTTTTACCTGGCGCAGATCAGAAAATTTACCAGCCAGAGCTATGACGAATCTGTGCGTGAGCAGGAAGCCGCTCAAAAGGCAGCACCGAAGGATAAGAGGTAGGTGATGGCCACGATGAACTTAGCTCCTGTCTTAGGAGCCCATGAATCGGTTGCTGGTGGGCTTCATCTGGCTTTTGAGAGAATTGCCAGGGTGGGCGGTGAAGCGCTACAGATTTTTACCCGCAACCAGCGACAGTGGCATCCGGCGGACCTGGCAGTGGATGAAATTGAGCTTTTTAAAAAAGGTTATGAAAAAAGCGGTGGTATGCCTGTCGCCTCCCATGCATCTTATCTGGTCAACCTGGCCACCGGCAAAGATGAGTTACTGGAAAAATCGGTGGACAATCTTGCCTTGGAGCTGACGCGTTGTGCCCAGCTTGGTATTCCATATGTGGTTCTGCATCCCGGTTCTCATGGTGGTGCTGGTGTTGAGGTTGGGCTTGAGCGCTTTACCGCGGGGCTGGACAGGGCGATTGAACGCGCTGATGTCGCAGTACAGGTGCTGGTGGAAACCACCGCCGGGCAAGGTACTGGTCTTGGCAGCAGTTTTGCAGAACTGGCGTATATCTTAAATAACACAAAATTCCCAGAATTATTGGGGGCCTGTGTCGATACCTGCCATATCTTTGCGGCCGGATACGAACTGCGGACGGTGGATGGTTACGAGGCTACCGTTGCAGCTCTTTCGAGTTCGGTTGGTCTCGAAAAGATACGGTTTTTTCATCTCAATGATTCAAAGAAAGAGCTAGGCAGCAGGGTGGACCGTCATGAGCATATCGGTCAAGGGGTTATCGGTCTGGCGGGTTTTAGAAATCTGCTGAACGATGAGCGTTTTGCCGGGCTGCCGATGACTCTGGAGACTCCGAAAAGTGATACTCTGGCTGAGGATCTGAAAAATCTGCAGCTTCTCCGTTCGCTTCTCTGAGGACTCTCAGGTCATTCTCTGAATCTTCTTGCAAAGCTATCGTCTTCAGGGGAAAATATGGCAAAGTCCATGTTCTTTGTCTGCAAAAGTATGTAATGGTATGTTAATGAAATTTTTAAACAGTGATGCACTCCTGGATGTTCTCCTCAGGCTTAAGGTCTTAACCCCTAAACAGCGGCAGTTTGTGACGCTGGAGAAAGGGAAAATGCGCCAGAGATTGCTGCGCCAGGCAAGTAAAGATGGTGAGGTTGATAAGGATTTTCCGGATATGGTGGAGATTCTCGTCGGTTTCAACTTCAAATTACTTGGCGGAGACGGTCGATTAATTGACGAAGAACTCATCATGCGGGCTGTTGCAAAAGAAAAGAATCTGCCCTTTAAAAAGCTTGATCCGCTTGAACTGGACATGGATGTCGCTACCAAGACCATTCCTCGAAACTTTGCTATCAGGCAGCTTCTTCTTCCTTTCAAAATGCAAAACGGGGTGGTGGAAACGGCTATTTATCACCCTGACTGTCAGGCGACGCTGGCTGATATCGAGCAGGCGAACCAGATCAAGATAAAACCCTATATTGCCACTAAGTCCGATATTAAGCGGATAATTAGCGAGTTTTTTGGTTTCCAGCGATCGATCAGTGCCGCAGAAGATCAGTTTGGTGTTAGCCCAGGGGGCAGTAGTTCCATTGATATCGGCAATCTTGAGCGGTATGTGCAGATCTCTTCATCCAAAGGAATCACATCTTCTGATCAGCATATCAAAACAGCGGTCAATCACATCTTCCATTATGCCCTTGAGCAGCGGGCCAGTGATATCCATATCGAGCCGAAGCGCAATATATCCATGGTTCGCTTCCGTATAGATGGATCGTTGCACACCATCTATAATTTACCAAAAGCTGTCCATTCTGCCCTTGTTGCCCGTATTAAATTTCTGGCCCGCCTCGATATTGCAGAAAAAAGACGACCCCAGGACGGTAGGATTAAAATTGGTGAGAAGAGTGGCAAGGATGTGGAGATAAGGGTGTCGACCATTCCGGTTTCCTTTGGGGAAAAGGCGGTGCTGCGTATTCTCGACTCTGAATTGATGTTTCAACAGGTCGACAGCCTTGGTTTTTCCAAAAGGGATATGGAGGTCTATAATTCGTTTATTGCTTCCCCCCACGGTATCATTTTGGTTACAGGCCCGACCGGTAGTGGTAAATCGACCACGCTCTACTCGACCTTAAAAGAGATTTCCACGCCGGAGAAAAACATTGTCACGGTGGAAGATCCGGTGGAGATGGTGCATGAGGAATTTAACCAGATATCCGTGCAGCCGCTCATCGACGTGACGTTTACCTCGATTTTGCGCAGCATCCTGCGTCAGGATCCCGATATCATAATGATTGGTGAGATTCGTGACGAAGAGACTGCCGCGCACGCAGTTCAGGCTGCAATGACTGGTCATCTCGTCTTCTCGACTTTGCATACCAATGATGCGGTTTCATCAATAGCTCGCTTAAGAGACCTGGGCTTGCAACCTTTTATGATAGCCAGTACCTTGTTGGGCTGTATGGCACAGCGATTGGTCAAGACGATTTGTCCCAGCTGTGTTGAGAGCTTTGAGATGAAAGGTGAAGATCTTTTAAAAATGGGCTTTCCTGTTACGGAGTCAGGTTCCGTTGTTCTCAAACGAGGTAAGGGCTGTCTGGAATGCCGTGGTACTGGATATAAGGGCAGGTCTGGAATATTTGAAATATTTCCCATGTCTTCAAAGGTGAAAAAGATGGTTGCCGATGAGGCGCATACCTTGGAAATAAGGCAGCTTGCAATACGGGAAGGAATGACTACATTACGCGAGGACGCTTGGGACAAGGTTCGGCGCGGGATAACCACCTATGAGGAAGCACTGCGGGTGACTTCTGTCTAAGGGGTTCGGAAGAATTACGAAAATGAGAGATAACAACTGATGGCAATAAAGATTGTAGCCAAAAACAAGAAAGCCTTTCACAACTACCATATCGATGCTACATACGAGGCAGGGATGGTACTCTCCGGGCCGGAAGTTAAATCGCTTCGGGCTGGCAAGGCAAACTTGCGTGATGGCTATGTGAAGATCGATTCCCGTGGTGAGGTAATGTTGCACAACGTGCATATTTCAATGTACACCTTTGCCACCCAAAACCCAAACGAGCCTCTCAGGGTACGAAAATTACTGCTGCATCAGCGGGAAATAAAGAAACTTATTGGCAAGCTCAACGAAAAAGGTCTTGCCCTGATACCACTGAAGATATACTTTATAGAAAACGGTAGGGCAAAAGTTGAATTAGGCCTTGCCCGTGGTAAAAGAGAATACGATAAAAGGGCAACACTCAAAGAACAGCAGAGCAAGCGCGAGATTCAGCGAGAGATGCGCTATGACAAGGTATAATCATAACTTGAATCTAAATAATTAAGGGGGCGAAACGGATTCGACGGGGATGTGTAAGCTTATTGTTGCATGCCGAGCTTCTATTTGCTCGTAAAACCGATAGAACATAAATATAATCGCAGACGATTATAACTACGCAGTAGCAGCTTAATAACTGTCATACTGCCGTTCCACCGGTCTTCGCCCGTAAGGCCGGATTTGGGGCGTCGACTCAACGGGCTGGTCAACTATAAGCCGTTTGTCTTATAGTTGACGAGATTCAACATTCTAGCAACGGGAAATCTATGTTCCGACCGAGTTCCCGGCGTGAAAATTAAAGCACGGAACTAAGCATGTAGATACGAGAGGGGAGCATTTTCGGACGCGGGTTCGACTCCCGCCGCCTCCACCACTTAAATAGCCGAAATTATTGAGATTGTTTCTCTTTGATTTCGGCTATTTTCTTTCCCATTTCTTTCCCAGTTACGTTGGATTGTTGATATATTTCACGAATGTCGTCGGCACCAATTCTGAAGTACCTCTCAAACGCTTTGTTGGTTTGGTGCATTGTTGCTAGCTTTATCTGTTCTGGAGAAAGGACATTTCTCAAAGCCACCGCAGAACTATGACGTGTTCCTCCGTATAGATCGATACCTTCAATCCCAAGATTTTCACAGGCTCGTTTCCACCACTTGTAAAAATATTTTTCGCCGAATTTTTGACCTTTTTTGACACCGCTTTTACTGTCATCATGGCGGAAAAAGTATGATCTTGGAAAGCCAGGTTTCACTTGCTTGAAAAGTGCGACATCTTCATCAAGAATAGGTACAGGTTTTATTTCACCTGTTTTTGAATGATGAATGTAGATATAGCGGTTTTCAGTATCTACATCTTGTTCCCGAATCTTAATGAGTTCCCCTGGACGGATGGAAATGTAGGTACAGAGCCATTTTATTCCAAGCCATACCTTGTATGGGGCAATTCGATAAATTTCCTCGAGTATGGCCTGTTGGCTTTCTTTCCCTACAACCTTTCGATATGAGAGTTGCACTCGAACTTCTGGAAAATTAGGTGCTGTGTCGATCACTTCCCGCCTAACAAGCCATTGAAAGAAATCATGTAAGCCTGATCTCATATTCGCAATAGTTTTACTGGAAAGAGTGCGGCTGTGAGCTATAAGAAAATCTTCAATTTCACCAAAACGAATGGTTTTAATGTTTTGGTTTCCCCAGGAATCACAGGCTTTCATCATGTAGTTATGAAGGTTCCTATATGAACTTGGCTTTACTGTCTCCTGTTTTACATCAAGCCACTTGCTGGCAAGAGTCATAAAGGAGAGAGGTTTTTCTTTTGAGTAATCACGTTCATCAAAGGTTTGCTCATCGGTCTTGTAGCGTAGGCCAGTAAGAAAGCGGAGTGCAGTTTCATAGCTTTTAAACCTGCGTTTGACTTTATCGAAATGAACCCTGTAGCTTGTGGCAATTTGGTCTGGATGATCTGGGCAGCAAACTTTCTTGCGTCCATCATCTTTCAGCGTGCCACCACAAACGGTACATTTCTGTTCAGAATAAATTCCACCCTTCATACATAGTGCCTGGCAGAAAACCCCAAATTTTTGAAAAAATCGCACCGGCGCGGTCACAGTTAATGCGAATGAGTTTCTCTTCGGCAGAATCTTTTGTCATTTTTGCCTCGCAGATGACAATGATTCTCACCTGCTACGTAGGCCAGACATAGCTCTGCCATCGACTTTGCAGCCGGATGAGCCTGCTCTTCTCAGGCTGCTTTTTTGTAAGATCCGCGTTTGCGTTGAGCGGCCTCTTGTTCCTGTTGACGCAACACCGCACCCAGGCGCTGTATGTTACGTGCCACCACCGCCATGGCAATGTAGCGTTTAAATCCGTTGAGACCGTGATCGGGACATTTGTCCAGTCCGTGGACTTCAAGGGCGTTGATCGCCGATTCCACCGCCGAGTGTTGTTTGCGCAGATTGACAAATTCAGGTTCGCTTTCGCGAGCTTTGTCGGCTTGCGAGAGTTTACCCTTTTTGGGTAGTACCACACACTCAAGACGCGATTTCAGAACTTCCTGATTGGCGGGACTAAAGAAGCCTTTGTCCATGCTGACCGCTCGTAAGGTGGGGAACTTCTGCTTGGTTTCGCCCACCATGGCAAAGGCCACCTTGTCATCGGTGATCTTTACCATCACTCGGTGATGCAGAATAAAGCGGTCCTGGTCTTCCATAATGCACACACGCAGTCCCAATTCCACCGGAACGCCGGCCTTCCCTTTGCTGATCCATTCGGTATGCGGTTGAAACAGGGAAAACACCTTCTCGTCGTGAGGAATACGTTCACCCCGGAGCACCCGCCTATCAATCTGGTCGATCTGCCGACGGGCATGTTCCATAAAATCATTCAATACGCTGAGCCAAGCCACGGAAAGAGGGTCGTGCGGGCTGACCTGTTGGCGGGTGTGGTCCGCTCGGGTCAGATATCCCTCCGCCACCTCCAGGTAGGCACGATGAGCATCTTTAATCTCCTGATCTTTTTGCTGCTGTTTGCTTTCGTCTTTGGACGTGGAGTGCTTGAGCCGCTGTACTTTGCGGTACTGCCTTTTGAATTGACGCTGGTGGTAGCGGTGTTGCCGCCATCCCGGCAGTTTGTAGGTGGAGGACAGTTCAGCACTGATTTCGATGACCTTACGGATAGCGTCCAGGAGCAGGTTGATGTCGGTTGGAAAATGGACGTCTGTCTCCACCACAAAGGAATCACAACGGCCTACGACCTCCTCTTCCGTTTTTTTTTTAATGCCTTGTGTCCCGCTCCGACTATTACCCGGTTGAGCCGATCGAGGATTTCCGGAGTAAACAGCCGCAGATTATCTTTGAGGGTCTGCAGATTATAATACTTCTCGTCCGCCCAATCACTGTGACCGAGCATTTGCCGAAGGGTCTTGTGTTCGTTGGCCAACTCCTGGATACGGTCATAATCGGCGTTGAGCCCCAATCTGAGCACCCCCAGCACCAGAATCTGCCATTGTGTCATGCCGGGGCGACCGTTGTTGGGGTCGGCCTTGACAATCTTTCCTTCAATTTGACGCTCAGGCAACACCTCTTCCAGAATGGCAAATATCGGACCGCGCAGTTCAGGTGTGGTGTAGAGATGCTGGAGTCCTCGGAGGATTTGCGGGATATCATCGCGTGATTTAGGGTCCAGCTTTATGTCGGCGATAGCCAGTTCGCCCAACTTCATTTGTGGCACGATTACTTTACGCATGAGTTTTTCACCCGACGAAGATTTGGCGGTTGCAGTCGTTTTATCCCTTAGAGGCCCTGCTGAATGGTTTTACCGAAAAGTAATATACAATACATTACAACACGTTACATTATTACTCGACATCCGTCGCTATCTACGCGCTCATTTTCTTCGTTTGTGGGTTGTGATGTTATCGATTTGATTTTGTTAACACTTTTTAATTTTCTTCCAGGCACTACATAACCCTCCGGTCAGGATAGTAGAGTGGAATCTATTATTTGTCAAACAGGATTGCATTAGAACATACTAGGCAACTAGTTGCTCTTGTAATGGTGCCTCATTGTGAACAGGTCTTTCCGCCTCAAATAGATTTATCTGCTTTGTAGTTGGGTAACCAAACCTGGTTAAGCAATCATCTCTATTTGCCTCATATTCTTTATATATATCATTGATTGTTTCATCAAATACACAAGGATAATCTCCATGTTCAAATATAGTAATTTCTTCTTCCGGTTTTCTTTTATAGGTTCCTTGTAAAAAGAAAAGCAATTCACTTAATAGCATTTGTTCGATGAGAAACTCGATAGTAATGTTGTTAATCTTTGCCAGGAAATTAATGATTTCAGTTGTTTTGTCACATAGTTGGATTTGCATTTAAATTCTCCATTTTAAGGTTTTTATGTTCGCAACGATGACGGACAATGTATTTGGTCATTATTGGATTTATATACTTACAATTCTTGCAAATATATTTTGCAAAATAGGCTTGAGTGTAGTGGCAAGGTAAAAAGTTTAGGTCCTTTGACGTTAGCATTGCGAAAACATTAAAAATCCATTCAGCTGGTTTGTTGCAATAAGGGCAATAAGCTTTCCCATTTCTTTTTAAATGCATTTTTTCCATTTATTTAGTGAGTTATCGTTTTAATTCTACCTGGAACAGAAACTCATCTAATGAAATAGAAATTGGATTTTTAGGAATTATCTTCTTATTCAGAGTGGCTCTGGAAACGGTTGCAACTCTATGCCCACATGGGCAAAATGCATGGACAGAAAGAGGGGCCCGTTTTATAAAAGTGAAGCTGAAATCGAAATTCTCAAAATCTGAGCGGCCGCATAAAACACAAGAGCATTTCCTACCAATAAAGACGGTAGAGATTGTCTTTTTATCTTCAGATGAGAGTTCAAATTCAAAGGATTTGTATTCATCAGATTCGTATTTAGGCCATAATTCTTTTAGAAGGGATTCGATGGATATTGACATAGCGAGTTCTCCATATTTGAAAGGAAAATTACTTATTCCTCGGTGATTAAAAAGGGACTCCTGAATAATTTTGCCTTATATAGTTGTCTATCTGATCAAATGCTGTCCGAGCATCCATTAGCCAGCAGGATGTTATTCTTGCAATTTGGGATTTATAGCGTTTGCCTGTTTTGTTGAGAATTTTTCTAATTCTTCTTACTTTTGATTCCTGGTGTTTTCTAAGGCATCTGTACATGAAAATTACATTTAATTTCGCTTTGTCGACTAGTTGTCCAGTGGATGTTTCAACATATTTCTCCTCTCCTTTATGTAAGTATTCAATTGGTAAATATTTACCGCTGGGAACTACTCCCCTAGATGTTCCCCAAAATCGACCCACATTATTGAAATGATCTGGAACAAGTTTTTGATTGAATTTTTCTAAGTACTTAGAGAGATACCCTCCTCGATTAAA
This sequence comes from uncultured Desulforhopalus sp., assembly GCA_963677465.1. Lineage (GTDB taxonomy): Bacteria > Desulfobacterota > Desulfobulbia > Desulfobulbales > Desulfocapsaceae > Desulforhopalus_A. The sequence continues at coordinate 5,889,431 of OY781976.1, forward strand.
ATCCCAATTTTTGAAATTAGTATGATGTAAATGGAACTTTAGATGTGATGGTGTTTCATTTGTAATTATGTTCCATCTATTAGCTAGAATCTCATGAATTTTCCTTGTGACTTCACAGTTAAAAAACACATGATAATGTGGTACTTCGCGTTTCGTTTGAAATTCGAGAACCCAGATATATTTAAGACATAGTTTGCGGCGTACATATGTTAAAAATGTATTTAATTGCTTCTTAGATTCTTTGCCATCGAATGGGATGTTTTCGTGATACGTGAGGCAGAATTGTGATTTGAAATCTACAGTAGTGTTTAGACAAGTTTTTCGAAGATTTCTTTGTGAAGATTCAGAAAAGGCATTAATTGACTTCCGTGTGCCCCCAACATGAGAACTGGAAGAAACAGAAAAAGGACGAATAACTTCAACTGAGCGACGATGTAAAACGAAACCTTCAATATCAAAAGCCACTTTTGAGCGGCGTTGTTGAGATTTGAGGGTATTAACAAGCGGGTTACAATCACCTGTGGTGGAAGAAGTTGCACCACATCCATCATGATTGACAGAAGACGCAACTTCGCTGTAAGGTTGTGACATGCAGTTCTCCTTATTGACTAAAGGGGCTGTTTTGCCTACTGAATGGAGACGTCCCGCCAAGAACAATCCATTCAGTAGGCTTTTCGTGTTTTTGTATTAACTCTCTCGATTTTTACTTTTATTTATTTCTTCTAAAATTCCTTGATACTGTGAGACGTGATTTGCAAGAAGTTGGTCTATAATTCTAGACATTGGTTTTCTTTCGACCTGGCTACATACTTTTAAGAGTTCGTATATATTTCTGTTAATACTGAATGTGGCTCTAACTCTCTGTTCTTTGCATTCGCTCATTATATAATCCAAGTTGTTTTCATATTTATGCAAACTATCTTAGATTGTTTTTTATAGTCCGTCAAGTCGCTCATGTTTCGTATGTATTTGATATATTAATACAAAATGCTATCAATTAGAGAGAGGCAAAGATAGGTAATGTTGGTTATGATGGCAAAAAACATGTTTGGAGCGGAATACTTAATTCTTTATTGAAGAATCGATTGCAAAATGGAGTGAAAAAAAAATAGCATCTTGATGAAAATAAATTTAGATTCTGCATTTTTTTTAAAACAACAGCAAAAAGAATAAAGCATCCCCCCCTCCAACGTCCCATGACGATACAAATCATAAATTTATTGAAAATCTATCCCGCTACTAAAAACAAAAATTAATCGAGCCGGGACCCCAGTTGCCAAGGTTCGGGAAAAGCACCCGAACCCGACGTGTCGGGGGGGATTTTTGATTGGTTCGCTCCGCTCATAGAAAAGAAAGGAAACAAACCCTTTAATTGCAAGTCCCAGGAGCAGAGGGGCCATATCTACGTCTCATCGACAGGCTGTCCAGTTGGCGCCACTAAAGGTCTCTTCGCTCAGATATGGCCCCTCATTACTGACTTTCTTGTTTGATTGATGATCAATCCTTTGTGGATTTTGATAGCATTTCTTTAAACCTGGTCAGTCCAGGAGTGAAAAATACTATCAAATTTAATATTGAGGGTGCTGGCGCCGGCACTGATCCCCAAACAGATGCCGATTTTTTACTATCAATTGATTTAGTGGCGGAAGTTTGTTCTCGAACCTGGAAGTGTATATCGAGACTTCCAGTTTCATGCAGATATTCTTTTTTGGTCGTTTTGGAGGATCGAGCCGCGTGTATGTGTGTGTCACCACACGCTCTTGTTTTTGTAGGTTTTTGGTTGTTCGGGAGAAGGGACAAAGGTGCCACCGATCGGGAAGGGATAGCCCGATCGGCAGCGTAGGGACTATCGGTGTGATTCTAATGAAGAAGAATTATCTGGAAATTATGATTCGAATATCGGTAGGCTAGTAAACCTTTTGGTGTGTAAGATGTTTTTGCAATATTCGAATGCCTCAATGTGTGAGGCGAATGGATCGCTAAATTTCAAATCATGATCCTGGCCGAATGATACGAACCAATCATTAATTTTAAATTTTGTGATATTTTCTTTTTTAAATGCCTCTAGGTGTTCTGATGTTACCTGAGCAATCATGCAAGGGTTTTCGTCTTTTATATCATATCCAATGAAAGTTCCTGGGGTAACTTTTTTGGTCTTATCATTATGAGTTTTTGATTTTCTTTTCTTTAACTGCCGTTCCAGATTTATCCAATTCTTTTTGGCCATTTTAAGTTACTCCTTTTTCCCGTTTCTTTCCCGGGAAGGTGTGAATGCCTATTTTTACAGGTAGGTTTGGGGTTCGACTCCCGCCGCCTCCACCATTTTTGTGTAGTAAAAACAACTAGTTAGTCTTTTTGATAACCACTTTAATGTTGTTCAGATGTTGTTCACCTTAAATCTCGGCCACCTTCTTGGGGGCCGAGATTTTTTTTGTTTTGGCTCTGGTGAAAATAACGACAGCAGGTATTTGAGGAATGGCCGGTAACGTTGTGCTTGATTTGCACTGATGAAATGATCTTACCCAGGGTGGTTACAGTGAAATGTTTTGTGCAGGTGTAGAGGCAACTTCTGAGATCTTGAGATTTTAATAATCCTTTTTCTTTAAGCTTCTAAAAGCTCCATGCTATCAGATCCTTTCCTTTTAAATGGTATGATCTTGGCTAAAGATTTTTCTTCTTTTTCCTTTGCCATATCGAGAGCGTACTTGGTCTGAAGATTTAAAAAGTAGCTTTCGGATACCCCAAAAAATTTCGATAGTTTCAGAGCATTAAGAGCAGAAATATTTCTTTTCCCTTTTAATATTTCTCCGAGTGCGGTCTGTGAAATGCCCGTTTCTTTTGAAATGGCATAAGGAGTCAGTTCAAATGCCTCTACAAACTCTTCTTTCAGTATGGTACCAGGATGTTCCAGTGATATTAGCTTTGCCATAGTATGTACCTCTTAATGATAGTCTACGATCTCAACCTTAGAGGCTTCTCCGTTATTAAAGTGGAAACAGATCCGCCATTGACTGTTTATCCGAATCGAAAAATGACCTTTTCTATCACCTTTCAATTTTTCCAATCTGTTCGATGGCGGTACTTGTAAATCGATAAGAGCTGCAGCCGCATCAAGCATTAAAAGCTTTCGTCTTGCTTTTTGCTGAATATCATTGGGGAACTGAGTCGAAAATATTCTGTTCCAGATTTTCTCAGTCTCTTTACAACCAAAACTCTTTATCATGATAATAAAATACTATCGATTGACGATACTATTGTCAAGTGATAGTGTGTCTTCTCTGTTTAATTCTTCGGGATCAGTTTGTATTACGATTTTTAAAAGTTGCTATTACGTTGTTCGGCTGTGAATCACCCTGCATCTCGGCCACCTTTCTGGTGGCCGAGATTTTTTCGTTATGATCCGGAAGAAAATAACGCTGGAAGGCACTTGAGGTATGGCCGGTGACGTTGTGCTTGATTTGCTCTGGTGACATGATCTTACCCAGGGCTGTGACAGTTGAGTGTTTGGTGCCGGCGTAAACGGGAACTCCTTCAATACCGAGATTCTTACAGGCCTTTCGCCACCAGATATTAAAATACTTTGGCCCAAACTTGCCGCCTACCTTCACGCCCGATTTTGTTTTGAGATGCCGGAAGAAGTAAACGTTCGGCATTGCCGGCGCCATGTTTCTGATCTCTTTTATCAGTGTTGCATGTTCTGGCAACAAGTGGATGGATTTCGGTTCTTTTTCTTTTGGCTGAGGAAAGACTATCCAGTTGTCCGTTAAATTGATATGCCCCTCTTTGACATTGAGCAATTCCCCAGGGCGCACTCTCGGATATATCGATAGAAGTTTGATGCCCAGCCAGATCCGCGGGTTGTGGTTCCATGAAATTCTTTTTACTTCTGCAAGTATTGCTTGTTGATCTTCAATTGAAACAACGGTTTTCATCTTCATTTTAAAATGAATTTCAGGAAAATCCGGCATTTGAAGCTGTGATCTTCTCTTTTCCCGGCGTACTACCCATACCCAAAAATCGTGTAATACGGTTTTCCAATTCGAAAGGGTCTTATTGCCGATGCCGTGGTCTGTATTGAAAAAATCATCAATTTCACCTTCGGCAATATCCTTGATCTGCTTTAAATCCCATGACTTTCCCGCCAGCTCAAGAACTCTTTTTATATGGCGTACCTGTTTTTGAGAGATGCCGGAACGCTCTTTGGCCTCTATGAATTTTTCACGCAAAGAGAGGAAAGAAAGCGGTTGGTTTTTGGCCCATTCCCGTTGGTCGAAAGAACCGTTATCAGTCTGAACTCTGAGGTACGTCAGGTGGCGTTCCGCCTCGAGGACGGTTTTGAACCTTTTGGTATGGGCTCGACCAAAGCGGACGATGCAGGCCCCATACCATTGTAATTCTGGATGAAGTTCACACTGAAAGAAGCCGCGGCCTTCAATGTATTTAAGTGATGATTGGCAATGGAAGCATTTTTGCGAGGTGTAGATTCGACCTTTCATGCACACCCTCCTTATTGATCGCGTTAGGTCAATAAGGCTTTTATACTTTGGTGTGATTAATTGAGTCAATGACATTGTTCAGGCTGCTTCTCAGTTCTGTTACTTTGTATTTGCGGCTGTGTTTCAATATTTGTGATTAAAATATCGTGAATGAGAAACAATAATTTTCGGTGGTTTTTCGCTAAGCTACGGCAAATTAGTCAATCTAAAACAAGCCAAACTGTCTGTTTTTTAGTGTGATTGCATATACTTCGCACAGCTCTGGCCCAAACTCTTCATGCTGAATTTTCTTTCGGGTGATCCCATGGAACGGAAACACTAATCTTTTGGAGCTATCTCCTGCTGCCGGATAGCCCAGGGTGATAATGATTTGGTCGTATTCTTTATTTTCCAAACGTTTCCGCCAGTGTGGGCTGATGGCTCTGTATTCTTCATCTTTTTGGCCAGCTTGTATTTGCTCGAAATAAATTTGTTTTACCGGAAGAATGAGTGTCTTCATTTTTTGTTCTCCTCATAAAGGTAATAGACAGATGGTAGCGAGTGCCACTTTCCACAAACACCACACTGGACAGTCCATATCCCATATCTATTCACTGTGAAAAAAGTCAGCTGGTCTATCACGAAGGAAACATTAATTGAACTGTCCGGACAGATGAGTTTCATGCCCTGGCGTAGATCTGCTATTGTGTCCATCATCAATTTCCTCGTCGACATTGATGTCTCTCCTTATTTTTGAAAGATCCAGCATTTGATTGTTTTCTGCAGATGTTTGCTCCAGACTCCACGATTTTTAGCGATAAATTTGTATCGTTTGCTGGATGGCAGAATTTTCTTAAGCTGTGTCAAATCGATAAGTTCCTGTCCGTAGTCGATGCAGTGTGCCCGGAAGCTGTTCAGGTTGATGGCTATTTCTTTGTCCTTCTCTGAATGATCCAGCACATTGCCGTCTCGGCTTTTGTCGTTGATGTAGTGGAAGGTTTCCCAGAATTTTTCAATTATCGGGTGATCGGCAGCGATCCGCTCTTCGCGGCTCTTGGCTCTATCTTCCATGTAGGTGACGAAATGATCGATTGTGCCCTTGGTAAGATTAGGGAAAATAACCCTCAGCGCTTCGGCACATGCGGCGATCTGGGCGTGGTTTTAGATTATGCGCTCGTTGCGGATCCCGCTTGTCTCGAATATTGATTCGAACCTTTTAAAGGCGGCAAAGTAGGTGTCTAGGATGCGTTTTTCATTCTTCAGGGCTACATCAAGAAAACCGCCAACCGTGGCTGCACTCTGCCTTTCGAACCATCTGGCAATGTCCCTTGTTCCCTCCCCATGGTGCTTTTTGTCGACATGACAATGGACGATCCTTTGCAGCAGTGCCTCGGAACCGTCCACTTCTGCATTCTGACTGATCAATAGTGACGCCTGAAAAAGTTGTTCGTCAATGTCATTGCTTCTCGTGGCCACACCGAGTGTTCCGGTAGATCGACCATTATAGAATGGCTTGCATTCATCAAAATCAAATTGCGGAGTGCGCTTTTCCTTGTCTCCTCGATCGCGGTCGGACTCGATAATAACAATAGGCAGGTTCGACACCTGGTTGAAGGCGCGACGCCTGCCGGCAACAGTAGACTTGGCAATATCAAAGCCTTCATATTCATCGCGGCCAACCAGTTTCCAGCAAAATTCAAGAACAGTCGATTTTCCTGCACCTGGTTCGCCGGTGAATTCAAGAAAAGGAAAAGTTTTGTGTTTGTCTCTGATCTGCTGAGCAAACAGGGTGCCGAGCCAGAAGGCCAAAACAGCCACGCCCTGATAGTGGAATGCTTTGATAAACTTTGGCAACCAATCAGGAGAAAAATCGCCATCGGTTTTTAGGACAACGGCCCCGAGGCTTGACTTGATCCCTTTGTTGTTGAGCTCAAAATATCCGTGTTCATTGAGTTTCACCTTGCGTCCTCCTTGGAATGCGTTGTCGTGATAAACATATGCTTTTGATTTTTTTTCATAGCCAATAAACGGGATTGATTTCACCTCGAGCATTCTCCGGTCCAGCCATTTCTTGGTGAGGGTGGAAAAGGTTTTGCTGTCGCCCGTGTATCTTCCGCCGTTGGTATTATTGAGAAGTGCTTTATGGAATGCGTCGCCACTGGTGAGTGAGGTTCCCTCGAGGGCCATTATTTTTGAGGTGGTGCCGTTTTTGTAATTTATCTGGAATACATATTTTTGTTCATCAAGGAGCTCGTCTTTTTCCATATACAAAAAGATTGGTACGACATTACATGTCATATCAACCGAGCAGTGGCTTTTGAACATCTCAAGTCCATTCTCCGAATCCAGCTTGACACCCATTTCCTGCAATTCAGCAGAAAACTTTGATTCGATTTTGACGGAATAGATAGCGTTTCGGAAATCAACGACATGGTGGGTTTTGGTGGGGTATTTACAGAAGATTTGCCAACATTTTTCTTCCACACTCTCGGCGGTAAAGAGAGTGCCTTGGTAGGTGCATTCGGCAAAGAAGGCGTCGTTGAGCTTTTTTTCCTTCCACAGGTCGTCCCAATCTTTCTGGCCGTTGGGTAGAAGACAGATTGTAACGTTCTCTCCCATCTCGAGCAGGGTTTTACGGTGCTTTTCCATATACCGCCTGCCAGCTTTGTCTCCGTCCAGGGCAAGTACCCAGGTAATTTCTTTTCCCTTGTTGGCTGTGATGAAATTTTCTGGAAAATTCACACTTGAAATGGCTGCAGCAACCTTTTTGCCAGCATGTTCTAGGGCGATGGCGTGAAATATTCCTTCTGTAATGTAGCACTCGTCACCTTGTACGAGGTCCTGCTCTGGAGGTGTCCAGGCATCGCCACGGAAAAGTGTCCCGTCAGTGTCGGTTTTGCGTTGACCGCCGATATGGGCCTTTTGCCCATCGGCCTTGGTTTTCCCGATAAGTCTTTCCCAGTAACGGGTTCTTTCCGGATCAAGATAAAAGCGGATGGTCGGGACGAATTCGCCTGATTCTTTCAGGCGGTGGCCTTCCTGATCGTACCATGCACGGCAACGGGTAAGGTTGAAGCCCCGGTCTTCGGTAAGGTAGGCGTCGGCTGTTGCCTTGGGATTTGTGCTTGTCGGCGGAAACCGTTTGATATAGTTTTCAAACAATTGCGGAAGCAGCTCTCTGGTGGTCCATGATGTGCCGCATTTATTTTCACGTCCACAGGCAACGCGCCAGGGTTCTGACTTTCTGACGTATAATTCCTTCTTGCCACAATCCGGACAGATTCCCTGCCTGAGATATCCGCCACGGTCCACGAAGTTAAAGCGGCTATCCTGTAGCAAGGCCCGGACTATCTCGTCGGCCCTACCGGCATCATTACTGTCAGACATATTGCGCCTCCGTTTCCAGGATTCTGAGGCAAGTTGCAATTTCTTCCTCACTGTTGACTGGCGGGACTTCGATATCGTTTAGGCCAAGGTTCAAACGTAAAAATTTGATTGTGCCATCGTTTTCGGCGAGGACCTTCTTTATATATTCGATATGGGATTCAGTGTAGGCGACACGGGGTTCTTGCATGGTGGTGTCCTTTTCGTGGTAGATTAAAAAGGCTTTTTACTTTGTGCCCGGCAGCTTTTAAGCGACAAGTAAAAACCGGCAAATGCCTCAAGTGCGTCCATAGCTTCTTTTTCGCATCGGGCCATTTCGGCATCATCCATATTCCCGTCAATTATTGCAGTCGCAAGTTCAGCCACTGCTTCGCCGGATTCTTTGGCGATGGTGGCGCAAAACTCCATCCAGCTCATATTGTTCATTTCTTCAGGTGGGGGAGGGATTGGCAGGCTGATTCGGTTGAATAGTCTGTTGGCTTCTTCGAGGCTGGAGAAGTCTTGTGTTTCATGCAGGGTAACCAGCCAGTCAAGCAGACCAAGTTTGTTGGTCCTGCGGCCTATGCTGTTAGGATCAACGTCTGAATAAAGGGTTTGCGGAGTTATATTGAGGGTGAAGGCAAGCGCTTTAACGCCATGTTCTTTCACCGTTTCTTGTGTCATTTTTAGAACTTTTATTTGTTCGGCTGTGTACATGGTAATTGCTCCCTGATTAATGTGTAATAACATGTAAAATTAATGTCTTATGTACAATGCGTACTTGCGATCCTGGTAAAATATTGGTGATTTCAGTACATTGATAAGTTGTATAATTGACTCAACTATATTAGTTTCCTACATGGCTGAACGTGCTGGCAGTACCGGCTTTGGCCCAGGCTTGGATGGATGACGAGAGATATTGAACACCTCGTTCAATGGCTTCTTAATTATTGTCGCGATGTGATTCATGACACGGTAGCTGGTAGCAGTTCCGTGAATAACGCGACTTACATGTGACTTGCAGAGTTCGAGATCGGTGGCTAAGTCAGACTGGGAGTATCCGGCGCTGGCCAGAGCTTTTTTAATTTCTTCGGGGGTCATGGGTTTTTTCATTTGAGGCTCCTTTAATTGCGTTTGTGTGAATCGTTGACCTAAACAAATTTACCTTATAACGGTATTTAGTCAAACTAATTCTCTTATATGAAAAAAGAATTTCAGGAAGAGTTGCGCCAAAGGATGATTGCCCTGCTTGATTCAAAGCGGGGAACACAAACCTTGCTTTCCGACACAATAGGTGAAAAATCTAGTTATTTTAGCCATATAAAGACTGGCAATCCAGTTAATGCAATGCACCTGAAAGCAGTCGCAATTGTTTTCGGTCCCAAAAAGCTCCTTGAATTGATGGCAGCAGAAGAGCCTGGTGAGGAAGAAAATTTTAAAGACCCAACCCGCGGCCGGAAGATAACAAAGCGTTTGCTTGATTTGGAAAGGATGAGTCCAAAAGCTTTCGATCTGATCGAGACCTACATAGAAGGGGCTTACGAGGTAGCCAAGGCAACAGCGGCCAAATGGGATGGCATCGAAAGAAGAAGCAAAGAAAGAAGAAGTGAAACGAAAGAGGATTTGGGGTTCGAAAGACGAAAGAACGGGACCGAAGAATAGCCCCGGACTCTATTTACCATAAATTTCCAAACCCCGTTATTTTGATAGATCAGGACGGACGGATAAAAGACCTACTCAACAGCACTCACCCCACGCCTGAAAAATTGGTGGATACAGCTTTTACATCACACCTTGTCGATGGATTCACCGACAGGTTCCACCAGCTCCGCGACGAAGTTCTCGCCGGATCCGGTCCCAAGGAATGCACAATAATCGTCAATTTCCGTGGCCACCTGGAACTTCGCAGGTGCAGGATTCTAAAAGCACAGAATGGGCTAATCATTATAAATCACCAATCAGAGCATTTAGCCAAGTAACGCAAATATCAATAGCACATGACAATGGAGGAGATATGACGTTAGCATCTGAAACATATATTAGAAGAACCAGCCAACGCTTACACGGCATAATGCAAGGTATTGCAATAGATCAGAAGCTAACTGACAAGGAAATCTTTTCCCTGAAAGATTGGATCGATAGCCACAGTCATTTCAGTGATATTGAACCATTTAAGAGCCTGGATATCCTGCTCGCTGAGATTTTATTTGATGGAGTGGTAGACGAAGATGAAAGGGAGACTCTTTTGGACCTGTGCTCGGATATTCGAAATAATATTGGATTCATGGGTGATATTACTGAAATAATGCAATGCCTTCATGGGATTGTTGCAGGAATAATTTCAGATAAGATAGTGACTAAAGAAGAGGTCGTTGAGTTAAAAAAATGGTTAACAGCTTACAAAGCCTATGAAGACTGGTGGCCTTTAAAAGAGATGAGGCAACACATCAATACAATCCTGAAAGACGGCAAGATAGACGAAAAGGAAGAAACCTTTTTGCTTAGCTATTTTGCGGAATTTTCAGAACAGCGAACAGAAAACCAAACAATCCAGGACAAAGAATACAAGGAAAAGTCGTATTTGAAATGCGATAGCCCTATTTTTAAATCTATCCAATCAATCTGTGACCCTAACCCAAACGTTATATTTGACAACAGGATGTTCTGTTTCACAGGACCTGCAGCTTCAGGAAAGCGAGCTGAGTTGTTCGACATAGTCATCAGTCTTGGTGGCACTCCACAAAAAAGCATTGTAACAGCTCTTGATTATCTTGTTATCGGAGCCAAATCTTCGCCCGCATGGATTTATTCAACTTACGGCAGGAAAATTGAAGGCGTCATGAAAAGAAAGACCAAAGTCACCGGCTGCAACACTCAAATTATAGGCGAAGTGGACTTCATGCAGGCGGTCCACGCTGCTTCTATCTCTTCATAACTATGCCGTCAACAAGAGCACATTTTTCGCTCGCGCTATTCACGACAAATGCGCTTGTTACGGCTAGCGTTAGGCAACACATACACATGAGGCATAACTGAAAGATGTCAATGTCAATCAATTCCGCTCTTTTCGGTATGACAATAGGTGCTGTCATAGGAATTTTTTCTAACTTGAAAGACCTCGCGGACATAAAGTGGCGGAATCAATTTCTTAGGCAGATAACCGAAGGTCTTTCCAATGGCAATCTTGAGTATGAAGATATTCAACATATAGCCGAACGATGGTCCCAAGATCGCAAAGCAGTGCTGTTTAGCCTTCGCGTACTTTTATCAAAGGCTCTCTCCGGTGATGAAGCGAAGCTAAAAGATTCCTGTAATTTATTGAGGCAGCTCCTGCGTCAGCACGAACAGGCTGAACCATATGCGGAATTACCTGAAAACATAAGCATTCAACTCACCGCATTATCTGCTAGTTGTGAACACGAGGCAGCTCTCTTCAAACAGCTGGCCACTTCATTAAGTGAGCTTTACTCATCCAATCAGCGCCAGATTTCTCGCCAATCCAAGTTGGCGTTTTGGAGCGTTGTGATTGGGATGGTTGGTATAGCAATAGGTGTTGTGTCGTGTTTCAAGTAATGGGGAAAAGAGGACGGATTTATTAAATCCTTAGATAATTCGGAGAATCTTTTATGGACCTTGGGCAAGATCAATAGATATCGTGACTTTTAACGTTGCTAAGCAGTTGCGCTCCTCAGGAACTACAGACTTTAGCTGTCCTTTTCAGTAATGTGGTTAATTATTATCATTAAGCAGCTTGGCTTTTTCCTTATCAAACTCTTCCTTAGTAAGCGCACCAATATCCAAAAGTTTCTTTAAATGTTCTAATTGCGTGTATTTGTCTGGCATTAAAGCACCGCCTGTGGCTACGGATTGCGGAGCTACTTCGCATTCGAAAAGCCACTCCACTCTTGGGAAATTGCCAAATATATATGGTGGCTTAGCAACAGTCTCTTGAACAGGGTGAACTATCATCCCTTTTCGAGCACAGAATTGGGTGGCAATTTCCTCAACACCACTTCTCACACTGCTGATAGACACAAATCCGGTGGCACCCTGCTGAAACACACGATAAAGTTCGGCGTCCGGGGTGCGCTTATCAAGTTCGAATACCCCGCCAGCATAAACGGGTCGATCAAATTCAGATTTGGAGGAATTTGCAAGCATAACCGGTGTAGTGTTAGCGCAAGCGGCGACAAAAGCGAATAGAAAGAAAATTAGAAGTAATCTCATATTCTTCAAATTGGATAACAATTAAAAGGCCAGTTGTTCAAGGTCCATAGATATCTTCACTGGTTGAACAATAATGTTCAGCGGCAAAACAAGCCGTCTGGAACGAATTGTCTGCAATTTCTTAATTATGGTTATAGCTATTTACCAAATTTACAAGCACGCTTTCGTCATAAATATGAGTTTTAAATTCCCGTATAAATGTTGGTCTAGATTCTTCACTATTTGAAAAATCAAACACAACATATAGGAATGTATACTTATTTGAATCATGCCTGATGCCAATAGTATGACTTTCTAAAAGCTCTTTGATTTTATTAAGTGTTTTTATATTTCCTTGGTAGTAACTTTCTACATCTATTTCTTTTTTAAAGGGTTGCTGAGCATGAAGTATCTCCCCACATTTTTTGTATGTATCGGCGAAATCACTAGGAGATAATTTGCCTGAATATCCGAAAGGTATGAGAACAGGTTCTCCACTTGGATCATTATCAGGAACAATCATGCGACTAGGGAATGGATAGTAAAGAGTAGTTTTTTTAGCTAATAGTTCATTAATTCTTTGGGCATGCCACTCTGTTTTTTCTTTGTGATTCAATTTTTCTACATTCACTAAAACTGAAAGATAAGCAATAAGTTCTAGTATTTTCCTGATTTGAAGTGCCGTCGATTCAATTAAGACAACATTTTTTTGCTTAGATAGGGCTTCTGCGGAAAATATTCTCTGGTGAATTTGCCTTAATGTCTTTAAATATTTTTCTGGAGAAAAGTTGTTCATATTCAGAAAGATCCTGCTTGCTAACGTTAAATTGAGGGGCTGCCGAGGGCTGCTTCGCGGCAGAGCCGCTCGAACGTTAGGTTAGACCTGATACGCAGCATATCCTCGCAACAGCGCACACTGAATTTTGAAACTTCATTCGTCTCGGTTTTTAGCACAGACAAAGCATTCATCTCCTTGGTGATCCTCAACCACTTCTTTGATGATGGCTGTCATTTCTCGCCTATCTTTAAAGACACCATCGAACTCTCCATGGGAAAGTTTGTAGTTCCCCAACTTGTAGGCACTTTCGATTTCTTCACTACCTGCGTAAATGCAATCGTCATGGAATTCGCATTGCTCAAGAACATTGGCTTCAAGTGCGACATGCATCGCGACACCGCGTTTTCCTTCTTCCTCTTCCATCATTTGTTTTACACCGCCCATAATTACCTACTTGTAAAGTCTAACGTTCCACCTCACCGGGTCCGCGCAGTTTGCGGGGTCTGTGTGCAGGTGGTTGCTAGCCTATTTTATTTCATTAAGTTCCTGAATTAATTCGTCTTTCATCGCAGGTGGTTCAACTATTTCAATAGCTTTTAAAGTTATTCTGCGTAAGGAGTTATAGTATTCTTCTAAAACATCATTGGGTATAGATTCACGCCCATGCAGTAACCATTATTTTTCATCCTAAAATAGAACGTGCTTTGTAAACGAACGTATCGTAGGACGCTACAAATTCGGTTGCTGCATCGTTTATTTCTTTTGCCGCCTCTATTACCCATTTGGGCCTTGGCTTATTTACATATTCATCGGATAGGACCGAGTTAAATGTGCCTTCGTGTTTTGTTGGGAATGTTTTTGCTCCGATTAAATTCTGAAGTTCTTTAGCTTTTTTGATCATCTCCTTTCGATAACCCTCTAGCTCTGGGATGACCATCCTATTTGCTACTTCCTCAGAATAAAAAAGCATTTTGTTTAGAGGGTCAATTTTTTTTCTGTCAAAACTTCCACCAAAGTCATGTTCCCTTAGGAAGTATATCGCTTCAACTTCATCAAACATGCTTGTGATACTTTCAAGGGTCTTTTTGTCAGTTTCAATTTGTCTTTCAGTCAATCTGCTATTTTGCTCAAGCTCATACTCAAGCCTCTTTAATCTTTCGCTGTACTCTGCTTGTTTCTTTGTCAGATCAGCAACATTTAGTTTCTCGATTTCTGATTTTAAAATTATGAGATTTTTATCAATGTTAGATCGTTTTCTCGCATTGTAAGCAGTGACAAGAGCATTGATCAAAACTCCAAGCAATGCGATGAAGGCAACTATTAGCGATTTGTCTTGTAGTAAGTCCATTTTATGGTTGGTTAACGTAGAGCAAACCGGCGCTGCGCGGCTTTATCGCGCAGCGTCCAGCGACTGAAAGGAGCGAGGTTGAGCGACGGGTTAGGCTGATGTTGGCGTGCTGGGAGCGGGAATGAGATCAATCATCTATCCTTGGGTGCGCACATATTTCCCGGACTGTTGATTCGATTTTTTCGCAGACCTCTTTTGCCTTCGGAAACTCTTTGGCAAGCCACGGGGCTGGGAAGAACGAGTGTTTTAAATATTGAACCATTGGCGTGCCATCGTAGCCTGCACACAACATTACATTCATTTCATCTCCGCCAACGGCCCCCTGTGTCAGAATAGATGTCGCCTCTTCTTGAAGGGTTGTGTGTGAGGAGGGGGCATAGTAAGATTGTGATGTTCCCGCCAGCATGAAGCTAACGGGAAGGAGCCCGTAGGGCGACTGGACGTTAGCTTCATGCTGGCGGGGCACCAAAAAATCTTCTTTAATTTTCTGATGAGATAAAAAAAATGAATAGCTACCCAAAAGAACTGAAAGAGAGCATCATCGCTCGAATGCTGCCACCCAATAACATCAGCGTACCAGAGCTGGTGCGTGAGACCAGCATTTCTAAAGATACACTGTATTGTTGGCGTAGCAAAGCGTTGAAAGGTGGCACTCCTGCACAAACAACAGTTAGAAAAGGGTTGAGCAGCGAAGAAAGATTCAACATCGTCTTAGAAACAGCAAGCCTGAACAAATTGGAGCTTGGCGAATACTGCCGCCGAAAAGGTCTTTTTCCCCAAATGATTGACGCTTGGCAGACAGCTTGTAAACAAGCTCATGCACCGCTTGCTCCAAAGGCGGATCGGACGACAATACGCACCCAGAAAAAGGAGATCAAGCGCCTGGAAGCAGAATTGAATCGGAAGGAAAAAGCCCTTGCCGAAGCCGCTGTTTTATTGGTTCTTCAAAAAAAAGTTCGATCTCTCTGGGAGGACCCAGAGGAAGAAAAATCGTCCTTGAGGAGCGCTTAAAAGTGATCTCCTGGATCAATGAGGCCTGCCTTGAAGGGGCCCGTAAGTCAAAGGCTTGCGAAGTGCTTGATGTCTCTTCTCGCACCTTGCAACGCTGGCGTGAGAATGGTCAGGTGAAGGCCGATGTCAGAGGGACAATGGACACTCGGTCTGAACCCCATAACAAACTCTCGTTATTGGAACAGCAGCGCATCCTGGATATTGCCAATTCGCAAGAATTCTCCCATTTGTCTCCGAATCAGATTGTGCCGATGCTTGCTGATCAAGGACAGTATATCGCTTCGGAATCAACCTTTTATCGCCTGCTGCGTGAAGCTGATCAATTGGCCCATCGAGGCAAAGCCAAGCCACCGACACGTAAGCGCCCGGCACCATTGCAGGCCAACGGACCTAATCAGTTGTGGAGTTGGGATATCACTTACCTGGCTACGACAGTCAAGGGGATCTTTTTTTACCTCTATTTAATCATGGATGTTTTCAGCCGTAAAATCGTCGGTTGGGAGGTGTACGAGAACGAGTCGGCCGATCAGGCGGCAAGAGTATTCCGCAAGACTTATTTACGTGAGGGTATTGCTGGGGATGACTTGGTGCTGCATTCCGATAATGGATCACCTATGAAAGGCGCTACCATGCTGGCGACCCTGCAGAGGCTTGGTGTAATGCCATCCTTCAGTCGCCCCTCGGTCAGCGACGATAACCCCTATTCGGAGTCTTTGTTTAAAACATTGAAGTACCATCCGGGCTTTCCAAACAAGCCGTTTGATGACCTTGAAGAAGCACGTATTTGGGTCGCAGAATTCCAGCACTGGTACAACGAAGTTCATCGCCATAGCGCTTTAAAGTTCGTTACTCCAGGACAGCGACACCGCGGTGAAGATATCAACATTCTTGAGCAACGCCACCTGCTCTATGAGGTTGCCAAAGAGTGTCTACCAGGGCGCTGGTCTGGAACAACAAGAAACTGGACACCGGTTGAAACCGTGTATCTCAATCCTGGAAAACCTGAAAAAAAGGAGATAGAACTCAAACAAAACGCTGCATAAAAAAGCGACATCTTCCTTGACATCTACCGACGGCGCCCGGAATAAATACAACACCTTCCTCTGAAAGGCCAGCAGAACGAATCCATTTGGGAAGCCGCTTTCCTGGTGGGTTTTCAACTTCAATCCATTCCATGATGCATCCTTTCGTTGCCTAGCAAGTAATTTACCTGATCTGTATATCACTCCCAATTGGATGTTATACAGAAAGATGGCATCGTTTCTGAGACCTTGATCGAGGTCCTTCCAAAGTCCACATATTTTCCAACACATCATAACCGATAAAAGAAGTGACAGGTAGGAAATTATTCAAGATTATTTAGAGCTGGAAGGAGCAAATACAGGAGTGATGAAAAAAATTCCAAACCCAGGAAAAAAATCACTCCACCTCACCCCTCCTTCGACGCGTTTGAGGCTCTTTTTTGCAATTATGGAATAGTGGCAATAGGGTTCGGATCCCTTGGTGACGTAGGGGATTGTGCGAGAGATACCCATTGCAAAGATTGCAACGTTTTGCAGGGTTTTGCAAAATGCTGGATTTTTCGGTTAAAACTGAAGAACCGCTAAAAGCCTAAGAGTAAAGGCTTTTAGCGGTTTTTAATTTTTATTGCCTCAATGAATTTAACAAGTAAGTGTCGGTAGAGATAGGACCAAAAGTGTCGGCACCGTCAATTTGTCTCCATATAGTTCATGGCTTCGGTGATCTTGTTGTCTAACACAAGCTGGTCGGCTGTAGAGGCTGCGTTGAGGAAGGCAACGATGAGTTGCTCAGCATCGACGATACTGCCGCCACCGTTTACCCAGTACTCCAGGCCGTCTGCATCAGGCTCTCGCTCAAAAAGGTTTCGGTAGATCTGGGACGCCAATTGCCACCGGGTGAGACCGCCGTATATATTTGTATATTCTGGCTGCTCGTTGGTTAGGTTGGCGCGAAGCTGCTCCATGGTCATTCGGCCAGAAATGATCTCGTTGCCCCAGTAATTAAGCCCTTTCAGGTCGGCGGCGCGGCCAAGGTACCCAAAGTAAAGTTCCTGAATTTCATGGGCTAAAGTGGGATTATATTTATATATTGGGCCTATGACAAATGGAAATGATGGCGATGGCAAGCTTTCGGTACCGTCGAAGAAATAAGCCACGAGGGTGAAATTGAAAATGCCATCTTCAGTGAAAATGTCGCAAGTTATCTTGTTTGTATAGTGATCATACGAATCACATACTTGTTCACCGTCTTTATATAATCGGTAGCCTAGTAGTTGTTTTGGTGAATCATTTGAGGCGGTAAAGGAAAACTCTATTTCCAACGTTTGCATCTCGGCACTAATTGAACCTATGGGCGTACCTAATGACAAAAACAAAAGAAATAAAATTTTCAATAATTTCAGATATCCCGGAGTAACCAATGTTTGTACCAGGGTCCGAACATTATTCCTTTGATTGAGCTTTGCAACCACAATAGAAACCTCTTCTAATGAGAGATTTGTGCAAAACCACTCTTGTCCAAAACAGCTTTTTGGGACAGCCGACAAACACTTGGGAGATCAATCGCGACAGGGTTTAAAGCTAAGATTTCCTTATGAAGTGGGCTTATCCGGAGTGTAATTGTTAAAAACTCGCTGAATTTTATTTTGGTCAGGAAAATTCAAAAAGAGCCAACATTTTCACGCGAAAAGCGTTTATCAATAACTCCTCATTGATTTCATTGAAATTTTTCGTCCAAATCAACTTTTTTGGATTGTTTTGGAAGTCGTGGTATAAAACATTTGAGCAAGCATCATGCCAAAATGTATGTATATATTAAAACAGAATAACAGGCAGGTATAGACCGGTCGGAAAAAAACCGTTCTTAAATACGTTCTGGGGTGTGCAAAATATGCTCTCTTGGGATGCAGTTTTCTCACACGGGGCGTAGCGTGAGCAAGGTGTTTTCCAGGCAATAACTGTTTTCACAGAAGTAATTAGTAAGCATATCATAACTAATTGCTATTGAAGTGTCTGCAGTGAAGTATTGGTCGATCCAACGCGGGTGGACGTGGATTGGGTGTTAGTAGTAGGAGATTGAATTGTTAGTGCCATTGGGGATTGTGCGAGAAATGCCCATTGCGAAGATCGCAATGTTTTACAGAGTTTTGTAAAATGCGGGATTTTTTGATTAAAATTGAAGAACCGCTGAAAGCCTAAGAGTAAAGGCTTTCAGCGGTTTTATTTTTATTGCCTCAATGAATTTAGCTAGTAAGTGTAGGTATAGATGGGACCAAAAGCGTCAGCACAATCAATTTGTCTCGATATAGTACATGGCTTCGGTGATCTTGCTATCTAACACCAGCTGGTCGGTAATAGCGGCTGCGTTGAGGAAGGCAACGATAAGACGTTCGGCACTGACTATACTGCCGCCACCGTTTACCCAGTATTCTAAGCCATCTACATCAGGGTTTCGTTCAAAAAGGTTTCGGTAAATCTGGGACGCCAACTGCCTCCGGGTGAGACCGCCGTATATATTTGTATATTCTGGCTGATTGTTGGTCAGGTTGGCGCGAAGCTGCTCCATAGTCAGTCGGCAGGCCTTGATCTCGTTTACCCAGTAAATTAGCCCTTCCAGGTCGGCGGTTCGACCAAGGTATCCAAAGTAAAGTTCTTGAATTTCATAGGCTAAAACCGAATCGGATTCATCGAAAACCGAATCGGATTCATCGGAAACCGAATCGGATTCATCGGAAACCGGATCGGATTCATCGAAAACCGGATCGGGTTCGCTGAAAACCGGATCGGGTTCGTCTATTGAGCCTATGGCAAATGCAAATGATGGCGATGGCAAGCTTTCTGTACCATCGTAAAAATAAGCCACGAGGGTGAAATTGAAAATGCCATCTTCAGTGAAAATGTCGCAAGTTATCTTATTTGTATAGTGATCATACGAATCGCATACTTGTTCTCCGTCTTTATATAATCGATAGCCTAGCAGTTGTTTTGCTGGATCATTTGGGGCGGTAAAGGAAAACTCTATTTCCAACGTTTGCATTTCGGCACCAATTGAAACTGTGGGCATGCCTACCAACACAAAAGAAAGACAAATAAGCAAATTTTTCAATGATTTCATATATCCTGAAGTAACCAATATTTGTACCTGAGTCCGAACATTTTCTTTTTATGGCGTTTTGCAACCACAATAGAGACCTCTTCTCATAAGTGAAATAAATTGCCGAAACGCCATGCAAACATCATACCACAACAACACGCATATATATAAAGATAGAAGAACAGGCAGATATAGAACGATCGGAAAAATGCGTCTTTCAATACATTCTGCTGAGTGCAAAATATGCGCTCTTGGGGTGCAGTTTTCTCACACGGGGTGTAGCATCGGCAAGGTGTTTTTCAGGTAGGTGAAGTGTTCTAATTGCTATTGAAGTGTTTGCAGGGAAATATTTGTCGATCCAACGCCGGCAGCCTTGGTGTGGATTGCCCCCGATGACGAACTTATCGAGCCTTCGGAAGGATGGACGTGGTCGGCAATGATGTCCAGGGCAGACCTGATGTCATTCAAGGCACTTGTGATAAGTGGCAAAAGGCTTGGTCCACCGTTCGGGGCACCGATCACGACGGTGGGTGCGGTCACAAGGTAGGCTGCAGCCGTGGTTCTTTTGAGGCCGGTGACTTCTTCGGTGGACTCTCCACCGACAGTTTCGCTTCTGTCTCCGGATGCTGTTTCGTGGATTTCCTTTGCAATGTCGGAAATATTTTGACCGGTCTTTCGTTCCCAGTTGCCTGCAGGGTCGATTGTTTGATGCACACCGTCTTTTTGTTGCCACCTGCCCATATCATCGGGAACGTCTGGAAGGGTCAAGCCCATGGGGTAAACATGCTGAATGACGGGATGGTCGGGCCGTCCTTCAATCCACCTTACCGTGACAATTGTTCCTGGCCGAGGCCAGAGGAAAAAGCCTTCGTTATTTCCACCTGCAGGAACCGGCAGAGGGACCGCTTCAAGCTTTGGAAAGTCCGGTACCGGATCTCCGTCTGGGGTGAGGATTTCAATATCCGCCGCGAAGTATGGCCGGAAGCGATCACACTTTACGTCGGCAGCTGGTGGGTCTGAAATTTTTATTATCCGCGCATACCGGTCAAGGTGATAGCCTCCGGCAAGTTCCGGAAACATCCTTAAAACTATACGCTTAACTGCTTCTCGCATGTCACCACCATAAAATGTTCTTTGAGCTGCAGACTGGTTATGTACTGGCCGTTGAGCTTCACCCCAGGGCGCAAACCCGGCAATGCCTGCAGGGTCTTTGTCCCGTCGACTTGTACGTCCTGGAAGAAGCTTTCATCTATCGAAAATGGTTTGCCTGCCCACCTGCTGTCATTCCAATCGCCGGCGAAAATTTCACCATTGCCTTGTTGCTGCCAAATATAGTTAGGAATTTTAAATATTGTTCCCAGGGAATCGAGGCCGTGAATGCCGTTGGCTATTGTCTGGAAGACAGGGCAGGGCGTCGTTGCATAGCCTTTGTTCCCTTTTACAAAAAAAAGCCCTGTCTTGCGCGCGTAGATACCCAGGACATCATTTAAAGATGCATTTCGAATCGAAACAGGAAGAGTGGACCAGAGCACCGCCGAAAGCTCCCGGCAAAATATGCGTTGCTGAGCACCATCGACGGTGTTGCTTTTGACAATTAAGCCGGTGAAGAAATCGACCAGGCTGTTCTGGCTGGCATCACCTATGGCAAGATGGACAATCCCCGACAAAGGCTCTGTGCTTCGCACGGTGAAATCAGCCCGGCCCGGGGTGGAAATGTCCAGACAGACATGTTCCTTCACCAGGCCAGCCGGCTTATCATTAATGTACAGCTTCTTGACCAGCTTCATAATTGGCGATTAACAGTTCCTGTCGCTTTGTTGATCGGCTTTTTTCCGATGACCCCAGAGAATATTTCAGCTCGACCGTTTCAATAATGAACTCCTTGAAAATGTTTCTGACTTCCGGGGTATCATTAAGGGTGAGTAGAAATTTACCTTTGATATTTCTCAAAATTTCAGCAAGGTCCCAAAAGTCCTTTTCAACGAAATCTGCTTTATAGCCCGGAATATTCCAATAAGGCGGATCCAAAAAGAAAAAGGTATGGTCCCGATCATATTTTGGAATGAGATTTCTGAAATCCATGCACTCAACCTGCACCTGGGCAAGCCGTTGCCATGCCTGTTCGAGTATGTTCTCGAGGTTTAAAATATTCAGCCTTGGCTTGCCAGTCGTGGCTGTACCGTAGCTTTGTCCAACAATCTTGCCACCAAAGGCAGTCTTTTGCAGATAGAGATACCTTGCAGCCCGCTGAATATCAGTGAGCGTATCTGCAGTTACTCTTTGTTCCCGTTCAAATTCCACCCGTGAGACCAGGCTGAACTTAAACTGCCGATACAACTCTTCAGGGTGATTCTTAACAGTGCGATAAAGTGTCACCAGGTCTTTATCGAGGTCATTTATTACCTCTGATCGTGATGGAGGTTTTTGGAAAAAGACACTTGCCCCGCCGGCAAAGACTTCTACATAACAAGCATGCAGAGGCATCTTGTTTATTATTGTTCTGGCTAACCGAGATTTTCCACCGAAATATGGGACAATTCCTTTCATGCAAACCTTATCTGTTTCTTGATTAAATATTTATCAGGCAAGCTTTACAGCTTTTCAGCCTGGTCCAAAACCTGTTGGTATTTTGTGACTGAACTTACAGTGTTACTGGTGTCCTTCCGGTTTTCAACGCGCTCCGGATTACTCATGTATTCCTGCAGGGAAAAGGATACTTCCCACATTTGAAAGGTAGCCGATTCATTCCAGCTTATAGTTTCAAAGAACCTGACCTGCCTGATCCCGGCCGCATTGGCGGTTTTATTGGTTATGACAAATATCTTCTGTTCACCTTGAGCGTTTTTCGACTCGGCGGTTTTGACAAGACTCCGTACCCCCTGGGCATCTTTAAAGGGAATGGAGACAGAGACCCGCAACACCTTCGGCTTGATGCCTTTTTCCACCGTGTCGGTACCGGATGTTTCACCGGCGATATCTTCTGTGCGGATCTCCATGTTGCCGGTTACAACCATCTGCTTGCCGGGCACTTTGAAATCGTCAAGTAGCATCATTGGTGAACCTCGCAGGCCAGGTTTGAACAGACCGAGCGGCCTTCCATCGCCACCACCAACCAAAGGTCGACGTACCCAGGAACATCAGGACAGGTGCCAGATATCTACCCCAAATAATCTTCAGGATAGTGTCGTTGTTTTTAGGACTGTAACTCGACGCCCAAACACAATACGCCAGCCACCAGTTTTGCCGGAACCACGAAATCTTTTCATTCGGTGCCGTTTCATCATGGCTTTTACAGCATTCGCCATACCAGAGGTCGGGCCACCATGTGCAGTAATCTTCCATGGCTTACAGGCGAGTGCCTGAGATTACCTGCTCAATCCGCGTGGCAACGTCTTCAGCTGCCACCACTCCGTTTTCGGCAAGCTTGGTGAACATGTAGCCAATCGCATCCCGTACAGACTGGAGGCCCATATCAACTTCAGTGAGTCGGGGATCTTCGATGATTTCATAGAAATCAGCAAGGACAACGTCAGTTTCGACCATGGACTTAACGGCAAGACGCTCCGCACTGGTCAGGCACATTTTGAAGTCCAGTGGGGAAAGTTTTGGATAGACCTCGGGATTCGTTGGCGTCACCAGCTCAGGGGCAGACCAGGTTTTCGAGTCGGGGGAAAGTCGCCATCCGTTGGAGACATCAGAGGGCACCTCCACAAATTCCGCCGCGATACTCGGATGGAATTGATGCCCAGGATCAAGGGAAACATCCACCGCCACATTGTTAATAATTCTTGCATAATTATTCATAATTCCTCCTTACCATTCCACGACTACAAGGCCGGGGCCACCAGCACCTTGTAGTCCGTACGATGCTCCAGACGTTCCCCCAGTGCCAACAGTTACAATATATTGCTCGCCAGGATTGACGTTAAAAACACCATGAGCGTAGCCTCCGCCGCCGCCACCTTTACCACCATTGCACCCGCCGCCTCCGCCGCCTATTCCCCCAGAGCCAGGTGTTCCCGTTGAGCTTAAGGCGCCGCCTCCACCGCCTATTCCTCCGTGCATCCCAGGTTGCCCTAAAAAAGCACCCGTCGCATTGCCGCAACCTCCTCCACCAGATCCAGGAGTATTGGTCGACAATGTGGAGGTCGATGCATAGGGGATATAGGTGGAAGCCCCGCCAGCTCCAGTAAAAAAATCAAAAGGAAACCGCATAGGCGCATCGCCTTGCAGATCGCTGACGTTATTTCCAACACCGTACTGATAAAAGAATCCGCCGAAGGCGTTCGGCGCCCCTCGGTCTGAATAGGCGATCCCAAAAGCAGAGCCGCCACACGACGAACAGCTGTCGCCACCGCCGACGCCGCCGCCAGCGTAGGCTGGACTTGCACTAGTTCCGCGTGCAGATCCTCCGTTTCCAAGTTGGGAACCGGCTCCGCCGCCACCTACTCCAAACACATCAAACCCAGATACACCGCCAGACGCTTGAAAATCTCCTCCAATACCTATTCCGCCTGCTGCTAAACCGGAACCCGCTCCAGAAGGCACGCCTCCGCCTCCGCCTGTCGCGGAGATCAGCGCTCCAAATGAAGAAGTGCCTCCTTGATTCCCAGCAGTGGGGCCGTAAGCACCTCCACCTCCTCCGCCAACTACTCTCACGCGGATAGAAGAGATACCGTCAGGAATTTCAAAGTCGTTACTCGTCAAAAAACACCTGTATTGCCCCGTTCCGAAAACGCCCATATATCCTGCACCACGAGGCGTGGACATATCTGTAAATACGTTTGCACCGGAATCGGTAAGAAACCTGCCCATTAGAGTACCTCCTCAAAACCATAAGCCCGAACTGTGACGGTCCCAGTACTTGCCCTTACCACCAGCTGTTCTGCTTCGTTCATTACGATTCCGCTCCGTTCCAACACACCGTTTTCAGTAATGATCACGTCATATTCAAGATAATCTGCAGTGTCAGGCACAGCAGAACCTACAGAAACACGTACGGTTGCCAATCCAGGCCCTCTATTCAGAATGTTGATATTTGTCGTGGCAATAACGCCTGCAGGTACTGTATATATGCTGGTACCTGTTGCAGCCACAAGAGCGGCCTTGCCAAGTAATCCCGATGCCATATCGCTATCTCCTCCTCAAATCTGAGCAAAATAATACTGTTTAGGGCGCATTATCTTTTGCAGCCCGGAAAGCTCGCTGGTCATATCAAACTGCCATGTTTCAGCGCCTATGGTTATGCCCGTCAGGCCTTGGGCGTCCCGAAACTGGATCATAAAATTACGGGTGATATTATTGCCGGTGGTGTTGTTTGCCAGGTTGGTTTTGCGCTTTGGTGTTTCAGGCATGGTGGTAATGGCGATAACGGTATCTGTGTCCGCCTCAATCAAGCCAATCCAGTTGAAAGAAAAGTCGCCGACATCCGAACCGAGAATAATCGAGTAAACCACCTGGTCGGGATTGACATATCCCTTATGACCGGCATCGATAATCGCGGTATGAACGATCTCCCCCGCGGCAGGCATCTGCTGTGCTCTGTCGACCGCAAGCGTTGGATCAAGCCCCGGTATCAGGGCCAGGACCATCCTGTCTATAATCAGCGGCAACTCCGCTCCGCGCAGCTGATTTATTCTTGTTTGTCCTGCCGTGGTAATTGCACTGCTCATGGGTTATTCCTCCAGAATTGCCAGTGAGGTAATCGTTTCATTGGAAAATTCCACAACATCAATTTCCACCGGTATTGGGGTGATAATATTCCAGCCGTAGCGCCTGCAGGTCCGGCCATAATGCTGGATCAACTCGTCAAGCAGACTGGCGTTTTCGGCCAGCTGGGTGGCAGACATGGTGATATTGACAATATCCCAGTCCAGGCCATCCATGCGTTCCTCAATCTCGACGTAGCCAATGCCAAGCCGCTCAAATATCCGTTTAAACCCCGCCACACTTCCGGCATCGACCGCATTGGCGTAAGCGTATTTTACCCGGAACCGGTAAAGTTCAAGCGGCTCGGTTGCAAAGCGGTTGATATCTCTTTGCCAGGCGACAAGGTCAAGGCACTGCTCACTACAGGTCATTGGGTCGAGTTGCCTCAGTGGCCATAAAGCATATTCAACAAGCAGGGAAAACCATGCATAGGCTGCAGCGGCAATTTTCCCCACTTCGCCCCGGTTCATCCATACCGGGATAATAAGCTTTGGTAAAACCGGCTCACTCATTTCAGGCAACCTCAAGGTTTACCGTTAAGGAATCAAGCGTTGCTAGCTCCATGACCGAGACAATATCCGGCAAAGAAAAAGCGATACTTCTGAGGTCCGGTAACCGTTCGTGCAGCTCGTCGGCAAGCCTTGAAAAACTGAACCTGGAGAGGGGCATTGTCCTTGTTACGCCCGTATAGTCCTGGTTTTCCCTGAAGGCGAAGCGGATAATATTTGTCACTTCTGTTTGCAACGTGATCTGCCGATCCGCAGGCAGGTAGCTGTCATAATAAATCGTGACAATTAAAGGATACGGCTTCAGCGGCATAGGCAGGCAAAGCATATCATCGCCGTGGCCATGATGTCCCTCGGTGACGATATAATTGTTGATGCTGTCAACAAAGTCCTGGGAAGGTGCGCCACTATCAATCATGATATAGGCATTGGCCGAACCGGCCCCCCTGGGTGCGCCATGTTCAAACCAGACATAATCCGTCTGAATGCCTGCAAATAATGAAATGTCCGCCCGATATGCCGCGTCATGGTGATATTGGCCTACTGCTGAAAACTGATTGCGGCAGCGGAGCCGTAGAGCTTCGTCCGATTCGGCATCGGCACCGGCAACGTCTATCCAGTCAGCGTCATTTTCAACAGACAGGATTCCGTCAATTGGTTCCGGCAGCACTGAAAAATAGCCCGGTCCCAGATTGTATGCGGCCCCTGGGTTCTCAGCTTCAACAGGGATAAGAGCGGAAAGGGTGCCGACCGGGATCGTGGTTTGTTTGGTTGTCACCAGCCGATACACTGAGCCGTTAATGGTATTGGTGGCAATAAATAATCCTGCTTCAACTACAACCTCAGTCTCGGCGTCTTCCTTGGTGAACAGGATAGAACCGGAGGTCTTTGTCGCGGCCTTCCTTTCTACATCAACGGCCCAGGCCAGCATCTCCAGCCAAACCCCGATTGCGTCCTTTAAAAAGGCATTGGGTAAAGCATGGGTGACAAGAAAGCTTATCAGCCATTGTGCGGGAGTCGTGACAATTGCCGAAATCAGGCGCCAGAAAGGGGACCAGTTCGAATCATTGGCAATCCGGACGTCCTCTGCAGCGTTCAGTTCATCCCACTTGGCCTGCATTTCTTTCTGTGTGGTGGGAATACCGGCATCAACCACCATTTTTTCGTATACGGAACCAGCCATCTAAACCCCCAGAAATATTTGAACAGGGCCAAAATCTATGGTATCGGCCACCAGGTAAAAGGTCCCTGGTTCCGGCTCTTCAATATAGGCGGAGCCCGGCACAATTCTATAGTCGTTATCAACGGCAATGGTTATTTCCACTTTGGTTCGCTCGGTAATATCACCATTCCTGTTGCCGACAAGCGGTGGCAGGAACCCGGATTCACGGATCATATGCACCAGATCCTGGGCGATGACATTTCGGTTGGAAATGACGACCGGGTTTTTCGCATCATCCGGAGTCAGATCGTCATCGGTTATGAGTAAGTCGAGAAACTGATGCATCACGCGCCTGCCATAAGTGCCATATTATTCATCTCCTGGCTGTTAATGGGCCGACTGGTTGTAACCGAGCCGATATGCACCATCCTTGAATCGGCTTTGCTGTTATTGGTCACGGCATTGGCAACGGATTTTGAAACGCCTCCGGGCAAGACCTCTTTCTTTTTTGAGGCGGCAAGGCCGGGGGACGTCTTCGGCATTTCTGCTTTTTCACTGCCACCGAACCCAGGAATCCATGACATTGAATCGGCAATTTTTGAAGTGAAAGAACGTTTCGGCGCTCCAGGCTCAGCGTCTTTTTTATCTCCACCCATACCCGGCACCCAGGACATCTTTTCACCGACCCAGTCAAAGACCCCGCCAAGCGACTTGAACTTACCGACTATTTTTTCAATCCATCCCATGATGGCCGTGGCCCAGGCGCAATCGGCAAAGGTCGCTTTCAGATCATCCCAGTAGTAGACAACAGCTGCGACACCGGTAATAAGCGCGCCGATAACACCAACTACGATGAGGATTGGACTGGTGAGAATTGTCAGAGCAAGGCTCAAACCACCGGCTGCAAAAGATGCTATCCCGCCAATAACGGCAAAGGCGGAAAAGATACCGACCAGAGCGGTCACACCTATGACCGCATAACCAATATATTTCGTCAGTACGGGAAATCTCTGTGTCCAGTTGTAAATCCAGCCGGCACCTTCGGCCATCTTCTCAGCAAGAGGGGACAGGATAGGCAACAGGGATTGACCTAAGCCTATCTTCACCGCAGTAATACCCTGGTTCCAGCGCTGGAATGGATCGACCATGGACCTGGCCATATCCCTGGCTTTCTGCATGCCGGTCACTTTGCCTATTGTGTCGATGGACTTGGCAAGGCCGGTGGTATCGGCCATGAGCAGCTTTATCATGCCAACCGCTTCATCAGAACCAAAGGCATCCTTTAAGGCGTCTGATTCGGCGACATCAAATGTGCTGCCGAATTTCTTCTGCAGCTTGCCGAGGATATCCACCATGCCAAGCATCTTACCGCTTGAATCGGTGAATTTTAAGCCAAGCTTATCCTGAGCCCCACCGACACCCGTCAGGAAGGCCTTATATTTTGTTCCGGCCTCGGATCCCGACATGGTTGCCTGCAGTGAACCAAGAATGGCCATCTGCTCTGATTGCGCAATCCCTGCCGCTGTTGCTTCAGCGCCGATGCTTGAAAAAGCTCCGGCCATTTCCACACCGGTGGTTTTAAACATCTGGACCGCCGTTGCCGTCTGGCCGGTGAGCTGCTCAACCCACTCGGCTTTTCCCATCGAATCGGCAGAGTTCTTGAAGATGCCGTACATGGTACCCATGTAATTGGTGATGGTTGCTGCATCCGACTTTGTCCCTTTCGCCAGGATATTTGAAGCCGTGGTAAAAGAGGCCAGTTCCTTCCCGGCAAGCCCGGCAATGGCCGACTGGATATCGTAGGAGGATTGAACAAACTCGGAAGCGGTACCGCCGTATTTGACCGAGAAAGCTACGGCTGAATTGGACAGGGCATCTAGGCTGTCTTTTGCCACATCCAGACTTCGCACCTCACCAATGGCCATATTGAATTCATGGGCCGGGGTAACAAGAGATTTAAGCCCATAGCCCGACGAAACAACACCGGCAGCGCCACCGGCGATCCTGGCAAAACTTTGCGTGGCTTTCCCGGCAACATTACCCAGGGCTTTTTGTATTCGCCCTGCAGGGCCGGTGACCTTGTCGAGGAGATCAACAGAAAACATCAATCGTTGCAGCGTTGTTGCCATTGCTATCCTTTAAAAGCCATCGCGATGCCGCTGGCTATCGCGTTTCGTTGTTTTTCCCAGAAGTCCTTTTCCAGAAAAAGAGCCTCACCCATTGAACGGACGGTTACTGGTCTGTCCGGGAACCACTTGAGGGAAAGTGTTTTCATTTGTCCAAGCGCGTTCCCTTCCAGGTTTTCAGCAACCTTTTCTACTCCCCCACGGTGATCTTTAAGGTGGGAACAAATTTTTCTATAAGCTGCTCACCGATGATCATCACCGAGGTGGGATTCTTCAAATATGGGATCAGGGTTTCCTTTGATTCAGGGGAAACGCTCCGTATCAAAAAATTATGCATCGGTCCGACTTTGTTGGTCGGCTGCATTTCATTGATCAGCCGTTCGTGGGTGTCGTTGGTGACATCGAAGGTCACGGAGTCATCATTGATTTTCATTACAATTGGTTCAGACATTGTTTCATCTCCAGAGAAATAGTTTTTATTTATCAACCAGTTTTACAACCATCGAAATCTTTTCATCAAATCGTGTCTCAAACCCGTCAAACATGTTTTTCAGATCGGCCTTTGACGTATAGTTCTCCGAGACGAATAACCTGTATTCGACAAGGGCCAGCTCCTGGGCTCGGAAACCGTTAAATAAAAAGATATTCCACCCGAGAATGAGCGGCCAAATGTAGCGGGCTATGAGTTCAGCAATCTGCATAATGGATCCTTTTACTGCCACGGCCATTTTATTCCGGTTTTCTTTCTTGGAGAAAGCGACTCAGACTTTTTGCCCTTCAATCCCTCCACGGTGCGCATGGTACCAAGGCCAAGCATGCCCATGATAATCGGATAGAGTTGCGAGGCATCGATGACGGGTGGAGCGGCCATATCTTGCGGTATCCAACCTTTTGCCCGGCAAAGACACCAGGCCCAGACAAGCAGTGGGTGAAACAAAAAAGCATAGGCCAGGGAAAAGCCACCGACCCAGCCAATAAACGGCCGCCAACCGGCAACAAAGACAGAACGGTGTTTCCCTTCTTCGATATTCACCTCCACCTGACCATGGGCCAGGCCTGCATCGATCTGCCTTTCCTGAATAATGAGAGCGGCCCGCTCCTCGTCGGATGTAAACAAATCATCCAGCAAGGCCCCTCCGGCACTGACCACGCTACCTAAATCGATATTCACCAAGCCGCTCATGCCAACCCCCTTTGTATTCTGTTGATCCAGCCACAGAGGAATTTTTCATTACTGACAAGGTTATCCTGGGCTCTCCGCTTATCGTTGAGACAGATGTCTTTATATCTAAAAACTTTGAGCATGCTGAAAAGCAGGATAAAAATCCTTTCATCCTTGCCGTCCTGGACCATGGTATTGAGGGCACCAATGGTTTTGTCGCCCATGTCGCCATCAGGGGTGGTCTTGCAGATCCGCTGGACAATCCGCACCGATGTTTTTAGCCCTGCATTAACCGCGAAGTCGTAAATCATGAAGGCGACATCCTGGGAGTTAATTTCATCGCCCTTGATTCTCAGCCAGAAATGTTCCCGGTAAAACTCGCGCACCAGGGCGGTCAATTCAGAGTTAAAAAGTCCGGCGTCGATAAGTTTCCATCCCGGCCAGTCAGGCCAGATGTTTCTGGCAATCCCGGCATAGGTCATGCCGCCGCGATCACCTTTCACTTCATGGAGGACGTAGCCGCCCTCGATCATGATTACTTTTTCAAAACATGGATTAAATGCGGCCATTTCTCTGTTTCACCTCTAATTCTTCCTGGCAGTCGACGCACAACTGACAGCCAGGTATTTTTTCAAGCCGGGCAAGTGGAATAGGTTCTTCGCACTCAAGGCAACATTCTCTGGCAGGGCCCACAGGAACTTCAAATCTAAAGGAAAGCGCCCTTGCAAGGTGTAGCTCCTCAAGCTCCCTGGCCCTGTCGAGGATATCCATTTAAACCAAGGCCTCGGTTCGATCCTTGGCAAGATACGGCACACCATTGATCCGGACAAAATCAGGGCTGGTCACCTCATAAGTGATCTTGGTTGTCGCCTTCTTGTCGCTGGTGGGATCGTATTCAGCAACGTCCGTCAGATTGAGCAGGCAACCAAAGGCTTCGACCTTTTCCTCTTCCTTGGTGCCCTTGGCATAAAAGAGAAGGTCGACCGGTTCAATTTCCTGCCATGAGCCTTTGGTTTTTGCCTCTTCTGAGATGATGGACAATGCTGCCGCATCGATCTCAATCTCTCCTGAAGCGCCGACCTCACCGTCAACATAGCCATTGGGTACACCGCCGTCCTTTACCGCTTTTCTGCCATCTTCAATGGTGATGGAGGCCTTTTCAGCAATGAGACGAAAATCGCCGATACTGAAAGCAAAACTTGAATTACTCACTCGTTTCATTTTTCTTTTCCCTTGTTAAAAGGCATTGTTATCAATCGGTTGACAGATCAAGAGCCAGGTTCACAGTGATATTTTTCGGGCAATTGTATGGCCGGACCATGATGTAAATTTGTACCGTCGTCTTATCCATCCAGACAATTTCAATGGCATCGTCGGTGGGCGGATAAATCTCCCCCGGGAAAGTCAGTCCCAGGATAGTCACGCTCCTGGCCATGGCCCGGAGTGGTCGCATAAAGAACAGTTTGTTTTCGGCAATGGAGACCGGCGTCGAGTTCAGTCGCCTGTCACCTATCCGGGCAACGGCCAGCGGGTAGATATTGCGCATAGCTTTCTGGATAACACGAAGATGTTCCACCACCTGATAATCACCACCAGGCACATCAAGCATGTTGCAGTCGCCCCAGTAGGTCCCTGGATAATCCGGGTACCACTGGGGGACGGAAAAGCGATTGGCGTCCAGCTGTTTGAGCTGGGCCATGGTGATGACCGCATCGTTTTTATCGATTGGCCGTGCCGCCCATTCGCCGGAAAGCGGTCCGGTGGCTACGCGCATCGGAGTATCGGCAACGGTAACCGAACGATCACAAAGGCGACCGGCAAGCGCGCCAAGGTCAGTGCCCCAGAGATAGGGCACGATACAGACCTGGTCCGCCGCGACATTATCTGTCAGTGGACCAATGGCCGTGATGTATTCATCCCATGACTCGGTGGCCGCATCAATGCCACGGGCTGCAGCCATGAAAAAGACCGGTCGCATATAAAGAGCCATAATGGTATCCGTCTTGGTCTGCATGGCCTCAAGATCGGTGTTGATAGCAATCGGATCAACAAGGACAATCGCTTCACAGCTGATGTTCTCCATGGCGAAATCAACGGCTTCAGCCCAGGCTGTTGCATCAGCAATGGGCAGGACTGAGGCAATGAAATTTTGTCCGGCATTCTGCAGGGCTGCTGTCACCTGTCTCTTCAAAACAGAGTCGACAAGGCCAAGTGCTGCATCAAGATCTGTCTCGGGACCGATCGACAGAATGCTGCCGACATTGGTTGCACCTTCCCCAATAAATAGAAAATGCCGCTCGACCTCGGGGATCTCGCCCTGTATCAGGTTGAGCTTGTTAATTTGTACTGTTCCAAGTGCCATTGAAGATCTCCTTTATGCTCGTTTGATATCCTGCAAAATATTGGTGGCCATTGCCGTGAGGTACTTGTCTGCATCGGCTGGGGTTGCTCCGAGTATCGGCCTTGCCGGGACTTTTATTTTCCAGCTCTGTTTTCCACGCGTGCTTCCTGTCCGCATCAGTCGGAGGATAAGCCCGGCTTTGCCGACTGTTAAATTGTCCCGGATCCACTTTTGCGGCACCCGTTTCAAGACAGCGCCACCCTTGCCCCTTTTCCGGGCTACTCGAAGACGAAAGCCTTCTTTATTCAAAGCCCTGGCCTGGGCAGGGGTGGCATTCTTTTTATAATCCGGAACGCCATTGACCTTTTTCGCCCTGGCTGCGGTGTAATCTTCGGTTATTCCATGATGATGCCTGTAGGCGACTTTAGCCTGTCCGATGTTCTGCCAGCTTATTTGGGCGCTATGGTCGCTCTTTATTTGGGTGACCATGCCTTTGGCCATCTTGCGGAACATTTGTTTTTTCTTTTTGCTTGCCCTGGCCGCCATCTTCGAGCCGGATACGGTCTTTTGTTCTCTGACATTTTGCCTCAGATCGGACCTGACCTCTTTGCCGATCCGGCGAAGAAATTGTTTCCGCCTGGCGGGTGTCATGCTCAACACTTTCAGCTGATGTCGCAACCTGAGACGCGACCGGCTATCGGTATCGATGGTAATTCCCGGCTGTGCCATCAGGCTTTCTCCATGCTGTCCAGATCTTCCGCCACATCGATCGGCACAGCGGAGACACTCCACCGTTTGCCGTCGTAACTGATTTTCCCGTCCGGATCCTCGACAATGGCCAGAGGCTCGTCGAACTCCACGGTGATCTGAACAAAAACCGTCTGCTCATCCTCCACGGTGACATCAACGTCAGGATCTTCGAGGTTAAGCAGATCCCGGCCAGGGTCGTTTACAGAAAGCCATATCAACAAGGAGGAAAGCAGGAGAGGGGCAATCCCCGCAGGACATCGCTCAATAGAGATGACCGCATCATATTTGAAGCGGCCTACTTCAAGGCCCTGGCCGAGATCTTTCCCGGTGGGAATCAGTTTGCCGAGATCGGCGAAGGCTTCCATCTGATCGCGGGTTATCCCCGGCATCGATTCGATGTGTTTTGCCAGCTTGTTTAGTTTTTCCATCTACAGCGCCTCAGCATGGATTTTCAAGTTTCCCCTGATGTCGTTAATGGCATTTGCGGCCATCCAGAACCATTTGTCCGAGGTGTCTTCCGATTCCATGACATCTTTTTTTGTATCCGTCCTGCGCATCATGGTTTGAAAATCAGCCAGCAAAAAAGCCTTGGCACGACAGGAAACTGCGCGGACATATAAAATTGTCAGATTTTTTTCAGAACCGAGGTTTAAGCTGCTGTCATCGATAACAGAATCCAGATCGGCAGAACCGAGGGCCCGTTGTTTAAGCATCCAATCGTGCAGCTGACCGTTCGCCCAGATCATTGCCAGTCTCAATCGGTTCTCCAGCATCTCCTGCCTGTATTCCCCCGGTAACCGGTATTCACTTTGGAACGCAGCAAGGTTGATATCAGGCCAAAAATCGGCATTTTCAACGCTTGTAGCCGGGTCGATATCATCTGAAAAGCCTGTAAAACTCATAGAGGCAAAGTCCTTTTAAAAAGCCGGCCCCGGAAGCAATAGGGGTATCAAGCAAGTGACACCCCTATTGCTCCGGATCGACCGGGGGTTTGGGAGCTCGTTATGCGTTTGTTTCTGGTTCTGGTTCTTTTTGTTCTGCTTTCGTGACGGCCTCGTCTTTTTCCGCATCAGCCACTTTCTTCATGGCCTGGGCCAGGACTGTTTTCACCTTCGCGCCATAGAGTTCTGCTTTCTGCAAATCAAGCACGGTCTGGCCGTAGTCTTCTTTCCCGAAGGCAATCAAACCCTTGAGGCGAAACATTTTTGCAGTGACCTGGTCAGGGAGATCAAAGTCCTGTGCTGCAACACAAATCTGCTCGAAATATGGTTCAGGGCTTCTGCCGGCATCAAATTCTGTTTCCGCCCACTCGATAACCACATCGCATAGATACGTTGGTAGATCCCGCTTGAACCTTTCCGGCATGGCGATATTCTTTTCAATGCAGTAAAACGCCAGAATCATTGCCTGGTGAATATCTTTGATATCAAAGAGCCAGACCAGAATCTGGCCAATGAGCGGATTGTCAGTCCCGGCAGCCATCATGGATTCAACAACAGGCAGATACTTTGGAACCAGATGCTCCGCCTTCTCACTTTCCTTTTGCTTGATGCTTTTGATAAAACTCAGGGTTTCCAGATCTGCGGCGAGCTCTTTGTCGATTGCCGCCACGCTCTGCTGTTTGGCAATAGACGACCCGGGCATGGTGGCGAGAATTTTAAAACCTCTGCCGCTATCGCCTTCGCCATAGTGAGGATCTGCTTTTTTCTTCTTTTGAAAGTCAGTCATAACTCCCATATCAAAACTCCTGTTGTCAGAGTGAATAACTAACGGTTAGTTACGCCCAGCCACCAGCCCCATCGGGCACCTTGACGTTCTTAAAATCAACTGCGACAAACTTGTCGGGCGTCTCAACGACATAGCCCTCGTTCCTGCTGTTAAAATCTTCCACCCGGTCTTTCTCGGGCTTGTCTTTCAGGTGACGGCGCCAGGTTCCTTCCTGGACATAGATGGACAAATTTTTATAGCTGGTGATAACAATCCCCCTTGCCGGGAAATTGTTTGGCGTATCGGCCGGGAGACCACCAAAGGAGGTGAGGGAGGCGGTGGCCAGGGTCTTTTCTGTTGGTTTGTTGGCGATGGCCTGATAGAGGACGCTCTTTTCCACGCCCATAAGCTCGCTGCCGATAAGGGCGACAAGATCCTGGCGGAGATATTGCGGGATGCCGTCTACCAGATCGGCCACAGCGTGGTCAAGGTTCAGGAAATCGCCGCCTGCACCAATCCGGATTTCGCCGGCCGTTCCGCCTTCGGTGAGAATGTTGGCGGCTTTCTTGTTTTTCATGTACTGCATCCAGCCTTCGTTGACATCCTGCATCAGCGGGTGAGCGGCAAGGTCGGTATCCGCTGCAGCCGATTCGCCATACCAGCCGATAAGGCATCGATCATTGGCAATGCGTTGCTGCAGGTATCTTGCATACCGTTCGGCCAGGTCCTTGAATTTTGCCCAGGCATCCATGGTGGCATATTTCATATAAACGTCAGAATTGGTCTGGTAGCATTTATATGCATAGGTATCGAGGCCAAGGAGATCCTTAGGAGTCCGTTCCTTCCCATCGACCGAGGTATTGATTCTGCCCGATGCCGGGCCGGAAGCACTGCCCAGGATATTTTGTCCTTCAATCTCACCCACGGTGATGACATTGATTCTCGACAGGAAATTATCCAGTTCGACAATCTTATCCTGCAGGCGCTGTTCAAGCTCCGGAGTGGCAGCAAAAGGCGTGATGACACTGCTTACCCCGTAGGTTTTGGCAATGCGCAGGCTCATGCTGTTGTAAAGCTTTCTGGTTTGTTCTTTCATAGGGATCTATCCTCTATTTGCTGAGTCTTTTATAAAAGTTCGCCTTCGTCGTCGGCAGCTCCGGTGGTCTCTTTAAACTCGGTAGCCGGGGCAACCTTTTCCAGCCGTTCCACGATGGAATTGAATTTGTCGTCCAGGGCTTTAAAATTGTTGCTGAGCTCGGCAAATTGGTTCGCCTCTTCGTTGGTTGCTGGTTTGACAGGTTCTTCGCCTTCAGCCGGTGCAGGTTTTTCCGTGGTGAATTTGTCGATTTTTTCAGCCAAAGAACCAAACGTTTGCTGAAGTGTTGCAACTGAGGTTACCAGTTTTTCAAATTGCTCTTTGTCCATGAGTTCGTTTTCCTCTTTGGGCTTGTTGTTTAAAGAAAAGAACCGGGCCAGCTTTTGCCCGAATCGTTCTATATCCTGATCATCACTCAGCTCCCGCAGATCAGGCACTTGTTCACCTGCATACCGCGCGGTGTATTGTCGACCTGGTGTTTTGGAAAAATGCATCTCGTCGGTACCAAGGCTGGCCGGTTCATCGGTCATGCCCAGCCCGGTGAGATAGCACTTGCCGGTTTTGGCAAAGTCTTCTGTCGGCTCGATAGAGAAGTGCAGCTTTTCTTCCCAGATCTGATTCATCTGCAACAGGGCACGAGTCGGGCTGATCTTGGCAAAGAGCCGAACTACATCGCCGTCCTTTTCAGCCTTCAGGGCCTGCACAGACCCATATGATGTATAGCGCATATGATCGATCCAGATCTTTGCCGTATAGACTTTAGGATCGTAGGTCTCTGCCATATCTGTCAGCCACTCGGGCTTGATGACCCGCCCGTCCATTGTCGGTCCCGATTGGGCAATTCGTTTCCAGTCTGAAATCAGAGATGCCGGCATTTAATGTGCTCCTGCTAGATGATGTGGAATAAATGTTTCCCTCTCTAAAACCCAATATTAAAGGGCTGAATGGGCGATGTACACGAATTCGATTTCGATTTTCGCGCTATCGAAATGAAAGAAAAAGATCGCGGCTAAAAAGCTGATATTCTAGGGGAGAAAGAGTTACAGGACGTTCGCTTCCGGGAGAAAACAGCTTGAATACGTACCCGCCTGAAATACAGGATGCAGCAAAGAGACTTTATCTAAGAAGGCATAAGGCAAGAGAGATTGCTGAACTGTTGAATGCACCCTTGCGTACTATCTACGACTGGCGGACAAAGGGCGGGTGGGATGATCTTCTTGTTCATGAGACCGCCGTTGAATCCCTGACTCGTCGGCTTTCTCTCATTGCCGAAAAGGAAGAGAAAACAAAAAATGATCTGGCTGAAATTCGCACCCTCACAGAATCCATTGTGCGCATTAAATCGATTAGGCAGAAGGAGACAGGAAAGGCTGAAACGACATCAGAACAGCCGCATAACAACAGTAAAAGAAGAAGGTCGAACACGAAAAAGCGAAAGAACGATGTCTCGCATCTCACAGCATCCGACTTTAACGAAAAGCTCCATAAGCAATATTTCAAATATCAGCTCGAACTAAGAGCAGCCATGCACCACCGCACCCGGATGCTGTTGAAATCCAGACAGATAGGGGCGACATGGTATTTTGCTCAGGAGGGTTTTGAAGATGCCGCACTTTACGGCCGGAATAAGATTTTCCTGTCAGCGACCAGGGCTCAGGCGGAAGTCTTTCGCCGGTATATTATCACTATAGCCCGGCAACACTTTGATATTGAGCTTTCCGGTAATCCCATAATTCTGCATACCGCAAACGGACCTGCCGAACTCCATTTCTTATCCAACAATTCCAAGTCCGCCCAGAGCTATACCGGCGATGTGTACATCGATGAGTTTTTCTGGATCCAGAAATTTAACGAACTCTATAAAGTGGCCTCGGGCATGGCCACCCATAAGAAATGGCGCAAGACCCTTTTTTCAACGCCATCTGCCGTAACACATGACGCCTATGATTTATGGAATGGGGAGCGATACAACCAGCGGTTTAAAAAGAAACGCGTTGATTTCCCGGGATTCAAGGAAACGCAGGCCGGTATTCTCTGCCCGGATAATACCTGGCGAAAGATAATAACCCTGGATGATGCAGAGGCCGGTGGCTGTGATCTCTTTGACCGTGCAAGTTTACTTCTGGAATACAGTCCCTCAGAATTTAGAAACCTGTTCGGTTGTGAATTTGTCGATGATACCTTTGGCGTTTTCCGTTTTGCCGACCTCGAGGACTGCGCCATTGATTCAAGCCTTTGGCATGACATTGACCACAATTCAATCAGGCCCGTTGGTAATCGTCCGGTTTGGGGTGGTTATGATCCGAGCCGCACAAAAGATGATGCCTCTTTTGTTATCTTGCTTCCGCCCCTGACCAGAGACGAAAAATTCAGGATTATTAAAAGAGAAAAATGGGTGGATAAAAGTTTTACCTGGCAGGCTGCAGAGATAAAAAAGCTCTGCCAGCATTACAACTTTTCCTATATGGGCGTTGATATCACCGGCCCAGGCATCGGCGTTTTTGATACTGTGAAAAACTTCTATCCCCAGGTGACTCCGATTCACTATTCCGTCACCACCAAAAGCCACATGGTTTTGAAAGCCCAGGAAGTCATTGGTGCAAAACGTCTTTTATGGGATGCGACAGAAAACACCATCGCCCATGCTTTTCTGACTATCCGAAAGGTCATGACTCCAGGCGGTCAAATAACCTATGCGGCAAACAGGACAAACACCACAGGCCATGCCGATGTTGCCTGGGCAATCATGCACGCTCTGGCAAATGAGCCGATCAGCCACGATCAAATGTCAATTGCCACCGTCGAGTGCATGTAATAACCGATAACCAAGGGATTAAATTCAATGAAACACAACAAGAAGAACAACGGCAAGATATCGGTGGAACAAGAAGAGTCAATGGCCTTTTCTTTCGGGGATCCGGAGCCGGTAATCAATGGCAGCCTCACCGATTATCTCGGGGTTTTTCTCGCTGATAACGGGACATACTATACTCCGCCTGTCCCTTTATCCGGCCTGGCCCGGCTCCGTGGTGCCAATGCCTACCATGCGCCACTGCTGGAATTTAAAACCAATATGATTTTAAAGGATGTTGTCCTCTCTCCTGCGGTTCCGTTTTCTGAGATAGTGCCCTTTACCACTGATTTCGTAACCTTTATGAATGGTTACTTCCAGAAAATTAAAAATTTCCTGGGAGAGGTTGTCTACCTGAAGCATTTACCGGCCATCAACATGCGGAGGAAAAAAGACAGCGATCAGTATTGCATGATTGGCTCCGATGGATCTCAAACCGATTTCAAGGTTGGTGAGGTTTTTCATGTGAAAAATTATGATGTCTCACAGACCATTTACGGCATTCCTTCATATCTTGGGGCAATCCAGTCGATGCTCTTGAATGAGGACGCTACCCTGTTTCGCAGGCGGTATTACCTGAACGGTGCCCATGTCGGCTATATCTTTTATTCATCGGCTGCCAGTCTCGGCGATCCTGAAAAGAATGCTATCCGCGACGCGGTAAAATCAACCAAGAAGCTTGGTAATTTCCGGAACATGTTTCTCCATATCCCGAACGGCCGTGAGAAAGATGTGCAGATTTTGCCGGTGGGTGACTTCTCAACAAAGGATGAGCTGGAGAAAATCAAGAACATCTCCCGGGATGACATCATTGCCGCCCACAGGATTCCACCGGCACTGGCCAGCATCGTTCCGGCAGAGGCCAGGGGAGGGTATGGCGATGTAGAAAAAGCCTCCCTCATTTATGAGAAAAACGAGATTGTCCCATTGCGGAAATATCTTCTGCAAATAAACGAATTATTTAATAATAACAGTGCCATAAGATTTGAAGAAGTGGCAGAATAATTGTATAATCAAGTAACTATAAAAGGAGTCTGATTATGCGAGTTCGATGTAATAGGTGTGACCAATTAGCCATTATCCAGTCAAGTTCTCAGGAATCAGACTCTGTCAAAAAGCTCTATTGCACCTGCTCTAATCCCGAGTGTGGCCATACCTTCGTCATGGAACTGGCTTTCTCCCATACCCTCAGTCCATCCGCCCTGGACTTTCCTGCCCGGCTCATCGAAAAGATTGAATCCCTCACCCGGTTGGAGCAGCAACGCTTCTTTTCTTCTCTTCAGGCCCTAACGCCTAACAACAAGTAAAAACTGAGAATATTTTAGGTAGGTACCCCCCTCTGAAAAAGAGGTAAGAAGGTAAGGAATTCAAAATAGCGACACTTAACATATTGATTTAACAAGATGAAAGTACTATTTCAAAAAGGTAAGAATTTGGTAAGA
The DNA here is from genome assembly GCA_963677465.1 of uncultured Desulforhopalus sp. GTDB lineage: Bacteria > Desulfobacterota > Desulfobulbia > Desulfobulbales > Desulfocapsaceae > Desulforhopalus_A. Next base: position 5,929,577 of record OY781976.1, read on the forward strand.
AGAGGTAAGGTAAAAAGTAAGGTTTAATAATATCATGTACTTATATTTTTTGAGAAAGTAAGAAAAAAAGGTAAGGAACTTACCTCTCCTTACCAAATTCTTACCTTTTTTGATTCCTTGTATCATCCTGTTGTTTCGTTATTATTTCGGTGTAAAATCCAATTCCTTACCTTCTTACCTCTTTTTCAGAGGGGGGTACCTACCTAAAATTATTTTTCGACATTCCAGCCTTTTTTTCTGTTATACATTTAAATTACAAATACTTATTTTGTTTTTCTTGCAGTATTACGATCATGCGCGTTCGTGCTATCATCAACCTGTTAACTATTTTTCAAGATACTCCATTCAGAATAAACGCAAGGCTCGAGACCGACACAAATAACATTGACAAGAGTTGAGTCAATTAAGTCCTGTAACAAGTCTGAAGTTACTGATAGGTCAACCAGCGATGGGAGAATCGAAGTGCCGTATGTCATGAGAGTGTCACGCACGATTCTATGAGAGCCTGGGGATGAGATTCCCATGGGATGCTAGACTCTTCTACGGAGAAACAAAAAAGGCAGAGCCATTTCTGACCCTGCCTTGTAATTCCGAATAAAAGGAATTTTATTTTTTCTTCTTTCTCAACCGTCTGCTAGCTAGACCGACTAAGCCTGTACCAAAAAGTAACATTGTTGCTGGTTCAGGGACAGGTGCCACTGATACGTCATCAATGAAAGTACCATAAGAGTCGTCCGCTCCTCCATCTCGAAAAGCAATTGTAGCAAAATCTGTATCAGCGACAAAAGAATAGGTGTAGTAAGTCCAGTCAGTTCCATTTAGACCTATTCCACTTTCAGATAAAGTGTCGACAAGTAACCAATGGGCGGAACCTTCGTAAGACACAATGCCAAACTCAAGAATATTATCCGCACGATTTTGCCTCGGTGAAAAAGCAAAGGTGACATCATACTTTTGATTTGCGACAGTATTAAAAGTCTGAGTTAGCCAATCATTGCCATCTCCAGACTTTGAATCTAATTCCACATATTGATCTCCATCAGCTGCGGGGCCAAAGAGCCGATTAGTCTGTATTTCAGTACTATCAGCATTCGACCAATCCTCAATGCTAGCAAATTGTTCCCACTTACCATTGTGATCTGTTACATTTGACGCTTCAAAACTTCCGTTCTTGATTAAGTTTGCACTAGAAACCGTCGCAAGACCAAAAATTATCACTCCTGCCAATAGCCCTGTCACAATAAATTTCTCTTTCATTTCTTTCCTTTCTCGATTCAACCGCTGATTATGTTGTTAGATGTATTTTGAAATTGCTCCAAAGTGAAATCAAATTTAAAACACATCAAGCAATTAATGTACCACATGTAAGAAAATATCCTAATGATGCTGTTATCATTAAACATATCAAGTTATGTGTGTACTAATTATCTTGCAATCCCATTGCTTTCTTACGGATGACCGGAAATTAACTATAGCCGCTTTTCGGATTTCAGGAAAATATGTGATGATAATTTTGTGGGCTCACTGTTATTTCCAGAAACCTGAACATGCGCTGCATGTTCTGCCAGCTTGAAAGCAACATTGACCTTTCGCTCTCTTCTTCTTATTTTAGATTACTCGTTAAGTTAAAATAAGAAGAAAGTTAATTCAAAGAGTGAAATAAGAGCATGCAAAGAGAGCTTCAGGGGCGTTATGTCCCTATATCAACGACAGGGGAAAAGGCGCAGGCATTTATCCCATCCCCACTGCCGCCGATCCCTCCACTAGAATACTCAGGGAACCTTCGTGAAAAACTTGACCAGGCATTACTGGCCTTGGGAAGGCTCGATAGTGTTTCAATTTTGCTTCCGGACACATCGATGTTTCTTTACATGTATATACGTAAAGAAGCCGTCCTGTCTTCTATGATCGAGGGTACTCAATCTTCCCTTTCTGATCTTCTTCTGTTTGAATCTGAGCATCAACCAGGCGTTCCTCTGGATGATGTGCAAGAGGTGAGTAACTATGTTGCCGCATTCAACCATGGCCTAAGTCGCATAGAAGAAGGTTTCCCAATTTCATTGAGGTTGATTAAAGAAATTCACGAAGTCTTGTTGTCAAAGGGAAGAGGGAAAGATTGCAGTCCGGGAAATTTTCGCAAAAGCCAAAATTGGATTGGAGGAAGCCAACCAAGCAAGGCTGTTTTTGTACCTCCACCGCCTGAATATGTTTTGGAGTGTATGGGCGAGCTTGAGACATTTTTGCATGATCAGCCTGCTAAAACACCAATTCTAATCAAGGCTGCACTTGCGCATGTGCAATTTGAAACTATCCATCCATTCCTGGATGGCAATGGTCGACTTGGTCGCTTGCTTATTACATTGCTGTTTTGTGCTGAGAAGGTGTCTCGACAACCAATGCTGTATCTTAGCCTTTACTTCAAAACGTATCGCCCGAGATACTATGAGCTACTTGATGAAGTTCGGATAACCGGTGACTGGGAAAGCTGGCTCGATTTCTTTGCTGAGGCAGTGATATTCACTGCCACCCAAGCCGTGGAAACAGCACAGCAACTCATGAAGCTGTCTGCAGATGATGGGAAGCGTATAAATGATTTAAAAAGAATCTCCGGCTCAGCTCATCTTGTTCATAAAGCTATATTTGAGCGCCCGACGGCTACCCCAAATTGGCTTCAGGAAAAAACACAACTAGCCCCTGCAACGGTCAATGTCTGCCTCAGGGAGCTTGAAAAACTAGGGATAGTGAAGGAAGTTACCGGACAAAAGAGAAATCGCTTATATTCCTACCCAGAATTTATTCAGATCATGAACAAAGGTACCGAGCTACCAACGTGAAAACTGAGTGGCAAGAAAAGTGATGTTGTTCAGATGTTGTTCATCCACTTTCGCAACCCTTGTAAATAAAGGGATACAGAAGGCGGAGGTGGGTTCGACTCCCGCCGCCTCCACCAAGTTAAGAGAAGCGAAATCAACGAATTATGTTGGTTTCGCTTCTCTTTTTTTGTGACCCGGCGGTGTCCCGGATTATCCTGAAGGATTCAAGAGCGCAGTTGGTTTTCAAATTATCTTTCTTTTTAAGAAGATGACAGCTTAACGTTGTGACGCTATAATGTTAAATACCGCTAAGTAGGGAATATCATGGCAACACAAATGAAAAGAGCAACTATCTATTTCGATCCAGAATTGCACAAGGCATTAAAGTTAAAAGCACTTTAGACATCGCGCTCGATTACCGACATTGTCAACCTATCAGTAAGGGAAGCACTTTCAGAAGATGCTGAGGATCTGAATGCATTCGAAGAAAGGAAGGATGAAATGCTTGTTAATTATGATAAAATGCTGAAAAAAATTGCAGAAAAATTAAAAATCTACAAGATGATCCCCGCCCGATTGGCAGTGAGAAACGTACTGGTCAAGAAAGGTATCGGATACGATAAGGGACGTATCGTATTGTCTATTCCATCTAAGATCAGGAGTTAACGGCTTGGGTTGTGAAAATAGGTTATCGGAGAGAAATATTCAGAAGTTAGTCAAGCGCTATGGCGAAAGTTTTCCTGTTTCACGGCACTGTAATGGACTCAACTCTATTTCGACCGGAATTCTTGGCATTGTAAAGGGCATCATCCGCTCTTTTTAGAAATGATTCGGCAGAATCGTTTGGCATCATTTCAGCAACACCAAGGCTTATAGTTACTTTGATGTCTTTCTTCTGACAAGTGGTAGTTTGAGCTTCAATAAGCTGTCTAAACCGCTCTGCAAGGACTAATGCGCCGGAAAGATCGGTTTGGGGAAGGAGACAACAAAATTCTTCACCTCCATAGCGAGCTACATAGTCGGTTTCTCTGATGGTCGAAGCGATATTAGAGGCAACGATTTGCAACACGGCATCGCCGGCTTGGTGACCGTAGCAATCATTCACTTTTTTAAAGAAATCAATGTCAAACATGATAAGGCTCAGCTTTGTGTTATATCGTTTCTGACATTGACACTCTTCATTTAGGCGTGTTTGAAAAAATCTCCTGTTGTAAATCCCAGTCAACCCATCTTTGGTGTTCAGTTCCATCAGCTTTTGCTCGTAAGATGCAAGTTCGGTCACATCCTGAACAATAATAAAAGCTCCAGTAATTTTATTGTTGTCATCTCTCAGAGGCCCCATAGTACAATTCTGCTGCATGTACTCAAACGTCGATAACTTAAAGGAACCTATTGGTTTGAAGGGAAAGAGAAATCTATGAAGTTTCTGAGAAAAGAAAGAGAAATTTCCGAAAGAAAGCACGGAATTAATGTTTCTGGCAAAAGATGGGGTCTGAATTTCGGGAAAAAAGTCGTATAGCAAAGCACCGATGATTTGTTTCGCATCGATACCGCTGTGCCTTGCCATCCAGTGGTTCCAGTGCGTTATTTTTAACTCGGCGTCGAGAATTATAAGGCCGAAATTAACTGTTTTAAAAATCTGCGAAAACTCATTCATATTGTTTCATAAAATCAGCCAGAGCTTTTTTAAGCCAGACAACTGAACTGTCACTGGTGATCAGAAATAGAAACCCATTTACATTACGTTCGTTGAAACAAAAGACTGTCTTCAAAATAATGGCAGAATTGTCTGGATTGGCTAAAGACTTTGGCATTGTGACATTAGGAGGGTCATCGAATATGACTGTAGGGGGAGAGTAAGATATCACATCCTTGAGGAGTTCGGCAATTTTTCCAACGCATGCACCAATCAGTATATTACCAACTTCCATGAGGGTTTCATTTTCAAGTATTTCGCTAGATTCAGATTGAAAAGTCGATTCCTCACCATCGTTGAGAATAGAAATGAGCTCCTTTCCAGCGCCTGCAGGAAAAACGAGGAGAGCATTTCCTTTGAACTCCCCCCAAAAATTCTGCTCGACAATACTGATGTTACCAAATTCGAAGAATTCGTCCTGAATAAAATTGGGTAGCTCACTTGATTTGAGTATTTTGATATCGGGAACGCTTAATACTACAAATATATTGATAATTTCAGCAAGATCGGCGGCGGCTTCACCAAAAGCGATATTCATTATTTCCTGGAGAATATCTCTTTCTTCTTCAGATACAAGAGTATTAATCTTCATAAGGTTTACCGGAATTTTCCTTCTGCTTTGGACAGGGCATCCTGTATCGTTTCTTTGCTGGGAGGTTTCTTGACAACAAGAAAAGCCCCAAGATCTGTGACTTTCTCAATGGATTTCACTTGAACATCAGCCGTCAAAACAATTACTAAGGCATGTTTGTCGTATTTTATTATTTCATCAAGAGCTGTCGCTCCATCCATTACCGGCATGGTCAAATCCATGAAGGTAACATCGGGCTGAACTTTCTTGTATAATTCGAGGCCAGCCAGACCATCACCTGCCTCATGGAAAATAAAGTCTCGATCTTTTGGAATACAACTTTTGAGCATTTTTCTCGAAATTGGAGAATCGTCAACAATCAATATAATGTTTATCATAAAAGGAAATCCTTTCTACAAATTCGGTTGAAGATGACGGTATATGGCCGTATCCGCAAAATCACAAGCAATCAACAAAGTTCACTTTGATGTCTCACCCCAGACACAAAGTATTATGCAATAGATTGAGTAAAGAAGTCAAGTCGGGCTGAAAATCAGAGGTTTGGCGCGTATCAAGCAAATGAATATGTGAATAAAAGTGTGTTTTAATGATTATCTGAGTTTATCCCAATTGGGATAAAGGACTTGTTCTTTGATAGTGGTATGAATATATGTTCATGTGATTGAGGTCTGCTGGAGACGTTAATCTCGCAAGGTTATTTTGGTTGGAAAGGGTATGGCGAAAGAAAAAGGGAATTGGGATGATATCCCCTCACTTGAGGGACTTGAGGTGGATTGGCAGTTTGAGCCTGAAAATCCCCTCGGCAAGAGAGCGAAGGTTAGGCTGGCAAATAGCGATATGTGTTCGCTCTTTGGTGTAAAAAGCATACCCGTTAAGGTCGTCTCGAAGGATTTTGACGGTAAAGGTTATTTGGTCGATATCGCGCAAAGTGGTTTGGCTGTTGTTTTGGATACTAAATTGGTTCAAAATCAACAGGTAAAGATAGGTTTATTTCTTGGCAGACGAAAGGTGCTATCGCGAGCTATCGTCAGAAACGTGAGTGATGAACAAGGCAGGCACAGAACTGGGATGGAGTTTGTCGGTTTAGACAAAGAGTGTGAATCATTTCTAGCCGGGCTCATTTCCTCGAAAGTTTATAAGTCATAAAGATGATTCCTGTTAATTCTTTGATCATGAATCTGTTCGAAAAACTGGTGCCATCCAGACATTTTTCTCAATGGTTATGACAGAGATAGTCGAGAATTTGCGTGGCATTGTCCAGCGGGTGACCTATCACAATCCTGAGAGTGGTTGGTCGGTTCTGAGGGTTGCTCCCTTTAACAGCCCCAGTAGTCTTGAGACGGTGACTGTTCATCAGACCCAGGTCTTTGCCGGAGCCACCATGGAGTTTCATGGCGCCTGGACAGTACATCCTCAGTTTGGCAGACAGTTCAAAGCCGTTCGGGCGATTGAGAAAAAACCGGCCACCACCGCAGCATTGGAGAAATACTTGGGCTCCGGTCTGATCCATGGTGTCGGGCTGAAAACAGCAGCCAGGATAGTCCGTAACTTTCAGGAAAATACCCTGGATGTTTTTGAGCATGATATTGGCAGGCTGCTCGAAGTTCCTGGAATCGCCAAGAAAAAGCTCCAGATGATTGAGGAGGCCTGGCGGGAGCATAGGGTTGTGCGGGAGGTGATGATATTTCTCCAGGGACATGGTATCTCAACTCTTTTTTCGGTGCGGATCTATAAGAAATACGGCGAACAGGCCATACAGATAGTCACTGAGGACCCCTATCGATTGGCCAGTGATTTTTATGGAATTGGTTTTTTCTCTGCGGATAAAGTTGCTCTCAGCCTGGGGCTGGCCGAGGATAGTGACCAGCGGATAACTGCCGCTGTGAGGCATGTTTTGGCGGCCGGTCGCGAGCAGGGGCATTGTTATCTTCTTTCGGCGCAGATTACCATCGAGGTGGCCAATCTGCTTGGTTTTGACCCGGAAAGCCGTCTGATCCGAATTCTTCGGAACATGGAGGCGGAAAATCATCTGAAAGTTCGACAATTGCCTCAACTCGACGGAGGCGAACTGACCTGCTACTACTCCAAATCCCTGTACTATGATGAGTCTTATGTGGCAACAAGAGTGCGTGGCATGGCGCATCCCGGTGCTGTTGATGCCGAAAATATAAGTAAATTAGACCAGTGGGTCAATTCTCATTGCCAGCAACAGGGTATTTCGCTGAGTGAGGAACAGGCGGTTGCTGTGCAGGCGGTAGTGGCAAATCAATTTTCGGTGCTGACCGGTGGCCCGGGCTGCGGTAAGACCACCACCACTCTGGTCATTGTCAGGTTGCTTGAGTATCTTGGCAAACGGGTACTGCTGGCGGCTCCAACCGGGCGTGCTGCCCAGCGTATGGCTGAAGTCATCGGCCGGGAGGCCAAAACCCTTCACCGTTTGCTGGAGTGGCAGGGGGGAATGTTTAAGAAAAATGAAGACCAACCCTTGCGTGCCGACTTCCTTATTGTCGATGAATGTTCCATGCTTGATATCTCCCTGACAGCGTCCCTGTTAAAAGCGGTTCCTGCCGGTTGTCAGGTGCTTTTTATTGGAGATGCCGATCAGCTTCCTTCGGTGGGTGCTGGTAATGTTCTGCGGGATATTATCGACTCCGGTTCCGTTGCCTCTTTTCGACTCACGGAGATTTTCCGTCAGGCGCAAGAGTCAAAGATCATCGAATACGCCCACCAGATCAACAAAGGTGTCACTCCCCCCATCGATTCTCCATTTAAGAAACCTGAAATCTGGCAGAAGCTGGACTGTCTCTTTATCGATTCGGAGGAGGCCACAAAAGAACAACTGACCTTTGTCGCTCGGGTGAAACGAATGTATGATATCCAGACGCCACAACTTGAAGGGCTGACGACAGCGGAAAATCTCTATGAATTTAGAACAGCTGAGCAGATCCGTTCTTCTTACGAGGAAGATTTTGTCATCCCTAAAAAATTCCTGCACGTTGATTTAGAAAAAGTGCGACAAGCTGAGGGCTCTGTTAATGAGTTAAAGGCGGTCCTGGCCAAGGTGCACCCCTGGTCAACCCTTCATTACGGCCTGGCTGCCGTCGACACGGTGGTTCGCCTTTATCTCGAGTGGATTCCTAAATATCATGGTCACGACTGTGAGATTCAGATCCTCTCACCGATGACCCGCGGCTCTCTGGGGACGGCGAACCTCAACCGGGTTATTCAGGAGGCGGCCAATCCTCCGGGCGATGGCAAAGCACAAATTCTGGTGGGAGAACGGATTTTTCGTGACGGCGACCGGGTAATTCATCGAAGAAATAACTATGATCTCGGTGTTTTTAACGGCGATATCGGGACAATCCGATCCATCGATAATGTCGGCCTCAGCTGTGTGGTTGCATTTTTTCCGGACAAAAGAGAGGTCGTCTATCAAAAAGACGATATTTTAGAGCTTGATCTTGCCTATGCGATAACGATCCATAAGTCCCAGGGCAGTGAATTTGGCGCAGTTATTATGCCGGTATTAACGCAACATTTCAAAATGCTCTTTCGCAATCTCATCTATACCGGTTTGACTCGAGCGAGAAAGCTGGCAGTGGTGGTTGGTACCCGCAAAGCCCTGGCTATGGCCGTGCATCAGCAGGATACCAGCAAACGGCAGACGGCTTTGCGGCTGCTTTTGGCCAATGAGGGCGGAAATTTGAAAACAATCGAGAAGTTGCAATAGACTCGAGTTGCATTAAATTAGTTGGTAATTACAGTAGGAAATTTTTGTTGGAGGAAGTGATGTACATTTGTGTTGATTTTGATGGAACAGTGGTTGACCATCGGTATCCCGATATTGGAGAGCCCGTACCGGGGGCGATTACCTGGTTGCAAAGGTTGCAGCATAATGGGGCAAAGATCATTTTGTTCACTATGCGTTCCAACAGGTCAGAAGGTATGAATCTATTGCAAGATGCTGTTCAGTTTCTGGATGCGAATGGTGTTAAGTTGTTTGGTGTGAACAGAAATCCCGATCAGGATTCCTGGACCAGCAGTCCCAAGGCTTATGGTCAGGTTTATGTTGATGATTCCGCCTTCGGTTGTCCGCTTATCCAGCCGAAGGGTTTTGCCAGACCCTGTGTCGATTGGAAAATAGTGGGGCCGCAACTCGAGCATATGCTCCTGAGCCGGAAATAGCTTAGCTGAATTGGGCTTTTAGCTGGAGGACATAGGTGTCAAGAACGGCAAAAAGTTCATCGACGACAATGAAATCTCCGGCTTTGACAGTCTGAGAGAGATCAGTGACCAGAGAGGCCAGTTTTTGAAAACCGAACATCCCGGCAACGCCATTGAGAGAATGGGCAGTTGCATAGATGCTCTCGAAATCTTCCATCTTGAGGAATGATTTTATGCGAGTGAGGTCGCCAGAGATGGTTTGGAGCAGGTCCGGCAACATGTCACGAAGAGATTCAGGGATTTTCTCCGGGTGTTCATTTTCCAGGCAAAAGCCGATGGCTTTGTTGCCCATTGCTTCGGGTGACTTGCATTTTTGATCATTGGTCGTGAAGCTGAACAGTGTTTGAATCAGCTCCCTCTTGAAAAAAGGTTTGGTCAGTACTCCATCGAACCCGGCTCTGAGAAATTTGTTTTTCTGTTCATGAAAGGCGTGGGCAGTAACCGCCAGGATGACTTGTCTTGTTGTGGCTCTCAGTGTTTCCAGTTTTCGAATTTCTTTGGTAGCTTTGATGCCATCCATGACCGGCATCCTGATATCCATAAGAATGAGATCAAAGACATCGTCCTCGAAAAGCAGCAGAGCCTCTTCGCCGTTTGTCGCCGTCTGGATTTGCACGGGATAATCTTTCAGGTACATCTTGATGACTTCAACATTTTCCTTGATGTCGTCCACTGCCAGAATCTTGAGCTTGGGAAAATTCTCCGGCAGGATTAACGATGCATCGAGGCGAAGCCGCCTTCTGTCGGAGGGTGCTGCTGGCGGCAGTGGCAGATGGCAGCTGAAAGTGGAACCCTTGCCGACTTCGCTTTGCACCACGAGGCGTCCCCCCATGGCGTCGGTCAGCTTCTGGCTGATAGCCAGGCCCAGGCCAGCCCCTCCGTGTTGCTCGCTGAGAGAATCGTTTACCTGGGTAAAACGATCAAAGATTATCTTCTGCTGGTCCTCAGATATTCCGATTCCGGTGTCGATGACAGTCAGGATGAGATTGTTTGGCGAGTTGTAATCTTCTTTTATGGCAAAGGTGATGGAGCCCGATTGAGTAAATTTGACGCCATTATTAATGAGATTCAGCAGGATCTGGAAAATTTTCAATGAATCTCCAACCCGTTCCATGAGCAGAAATGGGTCGTGTTCCACATGGAATTCGAGTTTTTTTTGCAGACAAAGCGGCAGGGCGGATGCCTCGATCTGATTAATGATTCTCTGGAGGCTGAAAGGCTCTGGTTCTATGGTGATTTTGCCGGCGTCTATGCGAGAAAATTCCAGTATATTGTTGAGGATTTCCATGAGCTGCCTGCCGGTTATTCTCAGGCTGCTCAGGTATTGCTTCTGCGTTTTGTCCAGCTCGGTTTCAGCCAGTAGATTGGCCATGCCAAGGATTATGTTCAGAGGAGTCCTGATCTCGTGGCTCATATTTGCCAGAAAATCCGATTTAGACAGGGTCTCATGCTGAGACTGTTCATGGTAATGCAATAGTTGTTCGTTTGTTTGTTTGAGAAGAGCCTTGTTTTTTTCGGCAATTATTTCCTGTTGTCTTTGTTGAGCGTTCAATTCGGCAAATTTTGCGCGCAGAGAAGCGCACTCCTGCTCCAAGGCCTCTACTTTTTGCTGTAGATATGACTCGTTGTCTTTTGTCATTTGTACTGAGACGAAGACGGTAATCTTCTCTTTTGTCTTATCTTTATACCATTCCGCCGAAAAATTATGGTGTGGCGGTTCCTGCGTCGTATTCCGAGAATATAACTTAATATAACTAAAACCTGCATATTTTCCTCAAAATCATGGGGAATTTTTTGTTGATTAATGCTAGTCTTTGCCCACGTAACCGCCGGGGCGGCTGTCCGGGAATAGCCCGGGCGGGCTCCTGGTGAATGTGAATATGTCTGGTATGCAGTGCGCGATGTGGGTTGTGGTTTCCTGTCGTATAGCTGATCATTTATTTAATTTTCAGGATGGAAACTATTTAGAATTTCGTTGTTCCTCATACGAGTGCAATTACTATAAAGGAAAAGATCATGGGTGTGACAGTCACACAGCTTTATCGAAAAATTGATGAAGGCCGAGCTTATTGTTTTAATATCGAGTCGACACGTGCCATAACAAAAGAGGAGATGACCTGTCTGCGCCTCATTCTGGCAGATGGTTTTCTGCTCGACAGTGTCAGTGAGACGCCTGTTCTTCAAGGGGATAGAGTGGTGGAGGTCGGCCCGCGGCTGAACTTTGCCACGGCATGGTCGTCGAATATGGTTTCTATCTGCAAAGCAACCGGACTTGACATGATCTCCCGGGTCGAACGGTCCAGGCGCTATTTAGTACCGGAAAATGTGGATATTGAGGAGTTCATTAACTCGCACCATGACCGGATGACTGAATGCTGCTATCCTGTACCGCTGACTACCTTTCAAACTGGAGTCGTCCCGGAAGCGGTCTATGAGGTTGATCTTAAGACCAAAGGACCGGATGGGCTGAACGAGTTGCCGGGGATTTCCATGGACGAATGGGACCGGAATCTCTATTACGACTACTTTGTGAAGCAGCAGAATCGTAATCCGACCATCGTCGAGATTATGGATCTGAACAATGCCAACTCAGAGCATTCCAGGCACGGCTTTTTCAAAGGCAAGCAGATTATCGATGGCGAAGAGATGGAGGACACGCTCTTTGACATGGTGACCGCGACACTTACCGCACATCCCAAAGGGTCATTGGTAGCATATAAAGATAACTCCAGTGTTCTTAAAGGCTATGAAATCAACACACTGTTACCGGCGCAGCCGGGTGAGCCTTCGCCATTTGTACCCATCAAAGTAAATTATCATCCTCTTCTCACCGCTGAAACCCATAATTTTCCCACCGGAGTGGCACCTTTCCCCGGCGCGGAAACGGGTACCGGTGGCCGAATTCGCGACGTTCAGGGGACCGGACAGGGTGGTTTTGTCATCGCCGGAACCGCAGGATACTGCGTAGGAAATCTGAATATTCCAGGCTATGAACTGAAGTGGGAGAATAACTATCCCTGCCCTGATAATTTGGCCTCGGCCCTAGATATTGAAATCGAAGCAAGCAATGGTGCATCCGACTACGGCAATAAATTTGGTGAACCCCTTATTCAGGGTTTTACCAGGTCCTTTGATATGCGTCTTGATAACGGCGAACGTTGGGGCTTTTTAAAGCCGATCATGTTCACCGCTGGCATCGGCCAGATTGATGGTCGGCATACCGAAAAAGCCACGGCGAAAAAAGGGATGATTATTGCTCAGGTCGGTGGCCCGGCCTATCGGGTCGGCTTCGGTGGCGGTGCGGCTTCCAGCATGATGCAGGGGGAAAATGAGTCAAGCCTGGATTTTAACGCAGTCCAGCGCGGCGATGCGGAAATGGAACAAAAAATGAACCGGGTAATCCGCGCCTGCAATGAGATGGGGGACAAAACTCTCATCGATGTGATTCATGATCAGGGCGCAGGTGGTCCGGCCAATGTTTTAAAAGAGCTGGTGGAAAAGTCCGGTGGCCGGGTGGAAATCCGCAATATCCGGGTGGGTGATCCCACCATGTCGGTACTGGAAATTTATGTTGCCGAATATCAGGAGCGTACCGGCTTTTTAATTCGTCCTGAAAATATCGAGAAATTTAAAGCGATCTGTCTTCGGGAAAAGGTCAATTGCGAGATTCTCGGCGAGGTGACCGGTGATCTGCGCTTTGTCCTCCATGATGCAAATGATGACACCAATCCTGTGGATATCGATCTGCCGATTCTGCTCGGTGAAATTCCACAGAAAACCTTTACTGATACCAGAAAACCAATTGGCTCAAATCCTCTGAAGCTTCCTGCGGATTTAACGGTGGTCGGGGCTCTTCACGATGTGCTTCGTCTGGTCTCGGTAGGCTCCAAGAGATTTCTCACCAGTAAGGTTGATCGGGCGGTAACCGGCCTCATTGCCCGGCAGCAGTGTTGTGGTCCACTACAGCTTACTGTCAGCAACGTGGCGGTGGTGGCGCAGAGCCATTTTGGTAAAACAGGTATTGGTTCGGCAATAGGTGAGCAGTCAATTAAAATGCTGGTTGACCCGGCCGCCGGAGCCAGGATGGCGGTGGGTGAGGCCCTGACTAATTTGGTCTGGGTTAAAATCGAGGAACTCGAACAGGTGAAGTGTTCGGCCAACTGGATGTGGGCACCAAAGTTGCAGGGAGAGGGTGCGGCTATTTATGACGCAGCCCAGGCAATGCGCGAGGTGATGATTGAGGTCGGGATGGCAGTGGATGGCGGAAAGGATAGTCTGTCCATGGCCACCATGGTGGGCGATGAAACCGTCAAATCCCCCCGGGAACTGGTTATCTCTGCCTATGCAGCGGTACCGGATATCTGTAAGGTCATCACACCCGATATCAAAAATATTGGTTCGCCACTCTTCTATCTCGATCTAGGCTTCGGTAAAACCAGGTTGGGTGGCAGTGCCCTGGCCCAGGTCATGGGGCAGTTGGGCAATGTGAGTCCTGATGTTGAAAATGCCACCGCCCTCAAAAACAGCTTTCTGGCGGTGCAGGAGCTGATAGCCAAGGATCTGATTTTTGCCGGGCATGATCGCAGTGACGGCGGCCTGATGACCACTCTTCTGGAAATGGCGTTCAGTGGCAATTGTGGTCTTGATATCAGCCTGCAAGGTGAAAGCACGGTCTTTGAAACACTCTTTGCCGAGGAACTTGGTTTGGTTATTGAATGCCGACCAGACAAAATTTCTGAGGTGGAAGCTATTTTAGCGGCGGCTGGAGTGCCTTTTGTTCAGCTTGGAACAACCACAGAAGAAAAACAAATTACAGTCGTTTATAACGGGGAAAAAGTCCTGGATGAACAGATGATCGTTCTGCGTAGCTGGTGGGAGGAAACCAGTTATCAATTGGAGCGGCTGCAGATAAATCCAGCCTGTGCCGATGAAGAAAAGAACAATATATATGATCGAAAAGGGCCCAGCTATCATTTGAGTTTTACCCCCGAGCCACCACCGGCTGAATTACAGAGCCGCTCCAATAAGCCCAAAGTGGCAATTTTGCGGGACGAGGGCTCTAATTCCGACCGGGAGATGACGTCGGCCTTTTACATGGCAGGTTTTGAACCCTGGGATATCTGCATGAGCGATCTGCTGGCAGGAACTGTAAATCTTGATGATTTTAGGGGGCTTGCCGCGGTCGGCGGATTTTCCTACGCCGATGTCCCGGAGTCAGCTAAAGGCTGGGCAGCCACCATCCTTTTTAATCCCAGATTGAAGAAGATGTTTGAGGATTTCTACCAGCGGCCCAATACCTTTACCCTTGGTATCTGCAACGGTTGCCAGTTGTTTGGTCTGCTGGGCTGGGTGCCGGAATTGGGTCTTGCCGCCGAACGGCAGCCCCGGTTTATCCGCAATCAATCGGGAAGATTTGAATCTCGCTGGACCACTGTTAAGGTGCAGAAAAGCAAGGCAATGATGCTTGCGGGCATGGAGGAGCTGGTCTTTGGTATCCATGTCGACCACGGGGAAGGGCAGTTACATTTTCCAGATAAAACCATTCTTGACCGGGTAAAAGCCGATGCCATGATTCCGCTCGTCTATGTCGATGACGATGGTCAAGTGACGGAGAAGTATCCGTTTAATCCTAATGGGTCGATTGAGGGAATTGCCGGGTTGTGTTCCGCCGACGGCAGGCACTTGGCGCTCATGCCTCATCCGGAAAGGGTCTTTCTGCCCTGGCAGGCCCATTATCTGCCGGAGGAGATGAAAGGGCTGCAGGTTTCACCATGGCTGCAGATGTTTAGAAACGCCTACGAATGGTGCCATCTTGTAAAGTAAACGATCGTTGTTTGCGCTGCAGGACAGGAGCCCACTTGATTGTGGGCTCCTGTCTTTTCACTGCTTTTTCTTTTTGGCCAACTGTTTTTCCAGCATGATTTTCAAAATGGTTTTGTCGGCCTGGACCATGCCTTCATGGCTGAGGGCACCCATGTTCTGGATGGTTTTTTGAGTTGAGTTACCGATAATGCCATCGGTATCTTTGACGTTGACGCCATGCAGGGAAAATAGTGCGGCTTGAACAGCGGCACCGGCCGCAGTATTGAGTTTGATGGCACATCCGGCTTTAGCGCCATCGCAGATGACGCCGGCCAAATCTTCCAGAATATTCTTGATTGCTCCTTCCATATGGTGCACATCGCCGCCGATCAGGTAGGTGATTCCCGCCGTGGCACCGGCACCGGCTGCGACAGAGCAACCGCAGACAGCGGAAAGCCGTCCGGTGTGTGCCTTGACATAGGCGGTGACGATATGACTGAGGCCAATGGCCCGTAATACGGTTTCCCGGTCATGGGTGATGAAATCCTTTATTGCCCAGATTGGCAAAATGGCGGTCAGGCCGTGGTTACCACTGCCACCGGAACTCATAGCGGGAAGATTTGCACCGCCCATACGGGCGTCAGCCGCAGCGGAGGTGAGTCGGCGGGCTGAGCTGGACATATCGTTAACCATCAATTTCTGTTTGATCAGCCGGTCAATGGCTTTACCGATGCCAAGACCGCTGCCGTGTTTCAGACCATATTCCGCCAGGGCAAGATTGTGGTTTACCCCTATCTCAAGAAAGTTGAGGTCGTTGTCGTCCAGATCAGCCACAAGCTCAAGGATATCTTGTAAGGTCAGTTCGCGTAGCCAGGCCTCCAGTTCCGTCAGGGTATGTTTGCCGCCTTTGCTGAGGGATTTGGCAAGAAGGGGAGATTCGGTAACCTCTTCTCCGTTCAGCTTGAGGCTGACAATGTTATTGTGCAGATCAATGATGAGGGATTCGGCGATATTGTTTCCCGAGATAAGCTTTGTTCGGACGTAGAGGCCAACTTCATCTCTCAGGTTGACGGTGACCTTGTTCTTGGTGAGCAGTACTTGTGCCTTTCTAATTGTTGTATCGTCAAGACTTTCCAGCACCTCAAGCCCTCTGCCAGGGTTGCCGCCATAGGCACCCAGAGCCGCGGCGGTGTCCAGTCCCTGCAAACCGCCGGACCCGGGGATGGTGACCGCCATGGCGTTCTTGTAAATATTGGGATCAATCCAGATTTCAATGGCATCAAACTCTTTTTCCGGCAGGAGCGTTGCTGCCGCCGCAGCACCTAAAGCGATGGCAACCGGTTCCGTGCATCCAAGAGCAAGGATAACCTCCATTTCAAGGATGTCTTTAACTGTAAATTTCATGATCTGCTCCTGTATCCCGGGCAAAAAAATTAGAAAGCCAGAATGAACTCAATTTCAATATTTGAGCCAAGAGGCAGGGCTGCCACTTGGACCGTTGATCGGGCAGGAGGTGCCTCCGGGAAAAAGGTTGCATAGGCTGTGTTGACTTCCTGAAAGTCACCAAGGTTGGTCAGAAAAATGGTTGTTTTAACAATTCGGCTGAGGTCGGAACCGGCTTCCTTGGCAACAGCGGTGGCGTTTTTCATGATCTGCGTGGTCTTGGCACCGATATCTCCATCAAGCATCTTGCCGGTTGAGGGATCAATCGGCAACTGGCCGGAAATAAAGAGAAGGCTGTCTGTGGCAATGGCCTGGGAATATGGGCCGATGGCGGCTGGTGCCTGTTGAGTGGAGATTACTTTTCTGGTCATAGTATGCCTCTGATGTTGTGGTTAAAGTTGTTGGGGCGGATTTTTTTTATAATCTTGCAGATTCTTTTTGTTCATAAAAAACAAGAAAATAATCAGTCTCGCGGTTTTTGTCCCGGCTTTCTTCTCGTGCTCTCCTGTTGGGTCGTGAACAGAACTTGTTTTGTGAATATGCACTAATCCAGTTTGGCAGTTGGTGGATAAACTGTCAATAATAAAGTCGAATTGCCATGGCAGAAGCAATGGATATCATGGTAGATGTTGGCAGGTACACTTTTGCACATGAGAATTATTTGCGTAAGTTCCTTGAAAAAGACATTTCCATGCCTAATAATAGAAGAACACCTAACGTATTAATCTATCTCAACCTGTCAGAGGAGGAGAATGATGGCAGAGCAAAGGAAGAATTCACTCCATTCCCATTTTACCTCGGTAAAGAAAGGCGAACGAATTTTTGAAAATGCCTTCCAGAGTGTCTCCAGGATGGTATTGGAAGGGGATATCGACAAGGTCACGGTAAACGGTAAAAGCACCTTCGATTTCAGGATATTCCGGGAAGGCAAAAAGCATATCATTGGTATGTACGACGAAATAAATTCATTTGTTTCGTTTGTCAAAGATGCATCCGAGGGTGGGTCGTCCAAGGAGATGGCCTTTGTTCTGGTGGGAGAGCCGGGAAACGGCAAAACCTACTTGGTCGAGTATCTTTGTAAGATGTATCGGGATTTTCTGTCTATCCCCAAAAACAGAAAATATACCTTCCGCTTTGTTGGCCTGGATAAGCTGGGAAGTTACGGCAACATATCCACCATCGAATCCCAGACCTATGAAGATCCTATGGTGCTGGCCATGAATCTTCACGAAACCAGCGCAGAATCAAAGGAATATTTGTCCCGAAGATATCGTGTTTCGGAAGAAATGCTGGACAAATGGTATGAGAATTACCGTCCTCTGGGGGCCTGTTCTGCCTATATTTGGAATAATATTCGTGAATATACCGATGGCAATCTCGATGACATGCTTGAGTTTATTGAGATTGTCCCTGTCCCATTGATAGAGAGTCTCGGCACGGTGACAGGCAAGTATCCGGCAAAAGATAAGATTACCTCTTCGGCAGTTGATCTTCTCGGGGAGGAATCTATTCAGCGACTCTTGCATATTACCGATACCAACAACCCCTACCGCTTTGATCTGAGAAGAGGGGCTTTGGCCAGGGTTGCCGGTGGTGGTATCCATTTCAGCGATGAGATTTATAAAAACAAAAAGGATCTGGTTCAGGTCTATCTGGGTATCATTCAAAATCGCTGCATTGAGATAGACGGATACAAATGGCCCATTGATACTCTCATCGTGGCGACCAGTAACAACTCGGAATTCAACCGTTTCTTGGCAGAAAAGGAAGAGGCGCCTATTGTTGACAGGTGTCGTATTTGCTACGTCTCCCATAACACCAACTATGTTTTGCAGAAAGATCTCACCACCTATGCCATCGGCAACGAATCCAAAACGACCCTGACCGGCGACGCCATGCACCAGGATCCTAATCTCAATTACGCTGCTTCAGTGGGTGTGGTTTTAAGTCGTTTGCCGAGATCTGAGAAACTGACGCCTATCGAAACTATGAAGCTTGCAGCCGGTGAGGTAGCCGGAGAAAAGAGCCTGAAAACGCTTTCCGAGGTGATCGACACCCTGAGCCAGGAACACGACATAACCAAGCGGTATGGTCAGAAAGGCTTAGGCCAGAGAAATCTTGGTCGTTCTATTCAGTTGATGCTTGAGAGTTCTGAAACCAACGAAGGTAAGTGTATGTTTGCCTACGATGTGTTCCATGCTATTGAGCGGGCGATCCTCGACTATGTCTCTGAGGCGAAAGATCGGGCAAAGTTTCTCGATGATCTGAAGATCGCCAAGGGTTTGTACCGCGAACGCATTATGACCGAGATGTTTAATGCCTATATGGACGAACCGCTGGCCATTCGAAAGGATGTGATGAACTACGTCAATATGATAATTGGCATCGATGCCGAGAATCTGGGCGTCGACAAGATGTGGAAATACAAGAATCCGCAGTCCGGTGAACTCCAGGCCTTAAAGATTGACGAGCGGTATATCAACTCGGTTGAAGACGGTCTTGGTTTGAAAACAAGGGAACAGAAGGACTCTTTCAGAACGTCGATACGAAAGATATATGGCCAGAAAATATCGGTCCGACCGGACTATGATTTCATGGACAATCTTGAACTGGTCAAGGCGGTCACAGATGTTCGTTTGAAGTCGGATATTGCCGGGTCCGGCAGCCTGATTGGTGCGCTGGCCAATCGCACCAACGAAGAGAACCAGAAGCTGTACGACCGGATGATTGAAACGATGCTCAATAAGCTGGGTTATTGTACGACCTGTGCCCAGAAAACCATTGAATACTTCTGTACCCAGGTTGATGAAAACTAAGAGAATACCCTGGTAAAATCCAATATATGGGTGGAAGGACAGATGAAAGGCAAACTTCAGAATCTCTATCGTAGTCTTCAGGAAAAAGGGCTGACTCCAGAGCAGGATAAAAAGATCCGCTATGAGCTGGATTTGCTCGATCTTGATGGGGATCATAGTTATGCTCCTGAACCGACTGTGCGAAATCTCTATAGTTATAGTGACCGAGAGATGCTCCACGATGCTTCTCCACCCAATCTGATGGCACTCTCCACTGTTCAATCCCTTGATTATCTTCTGGAAAAGGATAAGCAACGGGAAAAAGACGGCTTCCCCCGCAAAATCAGGGTTGGTAAAATGGTCAAACCCAGTCAGGATGGGGATGACAAGGTAGTTATCGTGCCAACTACTGTGGAGGAAAAACTGCTCCATGACAAGGTTCGCTTTAATGAAGAAGGAGAGGGGGGAGAAGGCGACCAGGGTTCTGGCGATGGCGGTTCCGGCGATGGCGAGGAAGGCGAGGTCATTGGCGAACAACCGGTTCGGCCGGAACAGGGTGGACAGGGCGGGGCTGGCCAGGGTGAAGGCGGTGGTCATGACGTCGAATCAAATGCCTATGACCTGGGTCGCATTCTCACCGAACAGTTTGAACTCCCCAATCTCAAAGATAAAGGGAAAAAGAAGTCTCTCACCAAATACACCTATGATCTGACCGATAGAAACAGGGGATTCGGGCAGATACTGGATAAGAAATCAACCCTCCGAAGGATTATCCAGACCAATATCGCCCTGGGTCGAGTGAAGGCCGAGGGGCAGGTTGATAGCAGAAAACTGTTAATATCGCCGAGGGACCGGGTCTATCGAATTCTCTCCAAAGAAAAGGATTATGAATCCCAGGCAGTGGTTTTCTTTGTTCGTGACTATTCCGGCTCCATGGGGGGTAAGCCGACTGAGCTGGTGGTCAATCAACACGTTCTTATTTACTCCTGGCTCACCTACCAGTATAAGAATCAGATCGAGACGCGGTTTATCCTGCATGATACCGAGGCGAAGGAGGTAAAAGATTTTCAGACGTACTATAACTCGACTGTGGCCGGTGGTACTCAGGTGGCCAGTGCCTACAGTCTGGTCAATAAAATCGTTGAAGATGAGTCGCTCGAGCGGGACAATAACATCTATGTGTTCCATGGTACCGATGGCGATGACTGGGATACCAAAGGAGATAAGGCCCTTCCTGAACTGGAGAAAATTTTGACCTATGCCAGTCGAGTCGGCATAACCATTGCCGAAAACGGATACGGGATTTCTGGCCAGACAGAGGTGGAGAGGTATATTCGTAAGTCGGGCCTGCTCGAAGAAAAAAAAGAATTGCTGCGTATGGATGTGATTTCCCAGGAAACAAATGAAACCAGACTGATTAAGGGTATCAGAGATCTTATTTCTTAACATTGATGAGGTGACTTTCTAACACCTTCTCTAAAGCAGTAAAAAGCGAAGATCGGCAGAACTTGTTCGCATTGTGAGGTGATATGGAACTGGTTAGTCAGCATGCAAAAAAAATCATGGAAGGGTGTAAGGAACGGGCCCGGGATGCGGGATTGCGCTTTCAGGACGAGAGTCTTGAATATATTGTCACCAACCGTGACTTTTTGCAGCTGTCACCAAAAAACATGATCCCGACGCTTTACGACTACTGGGTTCAGGATGTGGAGGTGTTAAAGGAACAGGGACAGTATGAACTCTATCCCGGCAACCCCTACGAAACAGTCATTAATACCCGCCCGCCGATTTCATTCTATAACGACAACAATCCCGACTGGCTGAACGTGATGATTTTCTATCATGTCATCGGACATATTGATTTCTTTCAGAATAATCTCTTTTTTCGACATACCTGGGACTATGATTTTGCCGGCAAGGCTCTGGCTGATAAGCGATTGCTTGCCAAGCTCCGGTCAGAAAAAGGCCGGTGGGTGGATTACATTATTGAATTTGCCCGGGCGATTGACAATCTGGTTGGCTATTTTAACCTGCTCTCTTCTTTTACCACCGAGAAGAAAAAAATGTCAAAAATTGATTACTATTTTGATGTCTTTATTCAACAAAAAGAAGGCAATACCATTGCCGGGTATGTTGCTGAAATAGAAAAGTATAATAAGTCCATGCGAGAATTTCCAAAAGACGGAGAATTGATCTTTCTGGAGAGTGTCAAAGCAAAACATGCCGAGTTTGAATCGCTGTACAGCAAGGCCGTTAGTGAAAATGGTAATGGGAAGAACTTAGATTTACTAGAGTTTCTTATGGAAAATTCTAAGTTTCTCAACCGGCAGGAAAATAAATGGATGCTGATGGTCATAGAGGTGATTCGAACCACTTCCCTCTATTTTCAACCACAGATTCGGACAAAAATTCTTAATGAAGGTTGGGCAAGTTACTGGCATGAAAACCTTTTCTTAAAAGATGATCGAATTCGTGGACATGAGGTTGATTTCGCGGTGATTAACGCTAAGGTGACGTCCATGCCCCGTGTTGGGTTGAATCCTTATGCCCTTGGTATGCGCCTTTTCTATTATCTGGAACAACAAGCGGAATACGGCAGAATATCATACGATTATCAGCGGTTAGCTGATAAAGATGCACGGGAAAAATTTGATTCCAAAACCGGTAAGGGGAGGGAATTTATTTTTTCTGTTCGGGAAAATTTCTGTGATTCGATGTTTATCAATACCTTTATCGATCAGGACTTCGTTGACTTGCATAAACTCTTTGTCGCTGATAAGCGGCTCAATAAAGAACGCATGACCTGGGAATATTATGTCAAATCCAAAAAGGCCAAGCACTATAAGCAGATGATTGCCGATTCTCTTTATCACCCTCCGGCGCTGACAGTCAATGTGGATGACGACAACTCTCTGATCCTCAATCACGTTTTTGAAGGGAAGCCTTTGTACCGTGATTATATCGAGGGAACCCTTCTGGGCCTGGAGTTTCTTTGGGGGTCAAAGGTGAGTCTGTATAGTTACGAAGCAGAAAAGGTGAAACAGGAGGCGGGGCAGACCCTGGCCCCGGTAACGGAAGGTCCCGGGGGAGCCATTATCTGGAAGCGGTATAGGTACACCATGAAAGATAGACGGATGACTCGGGTCGTGATTGATTAAGGATTGGTAAACTGGCAGAAAACCGGGATTCTGTTTAAGCACCCTTATCTGTAGGGTAACGAAGAAGATGACGATTTTTTACGACACCATCATAGCTGGAAAGGTGAGTGCATGCGTGATTTAAGCAAGGCCATGGGTAATCTTGATAAAAGCAAGGATCAGTGGCATCAATCCCCTATCCTTTCTTTTAAGGATTTCCTGCAGGAAGTCATCAAGCATCCGGATAAGATCATTCGCAACGTTTATCAGCTCTACTCGGACATGGTAGACAGTCATGTGGAGGATGGCATAGATGAATATGGTGGCGATCCTGAATCAATCCGGTTCCTGAAATATGACTGTACCAAACTCTTTGTTACAGATTCCGACAGGCCTTTTTTCGCGGATCGACTTTTTGCCAATCGATTGATGCGTCATGTAGACAGTTTCAAAGTGGGGGCGAAGCAGAATAAAATATATATCTTTGATGGTCCCCACGGCAGTGGCAAATCGACCTTTCTAAACAATCTGTTGCGAACCTTTGAGCAGTACGCCAATTCGCCAGAGGGTTCTAGGTTCGAGGTGGTTTGGCGCTTGAAACATGATCACCTGGTGGGGGGCGTACACAGTTTGAATTCCCTCACTGACAGGTTGGCTTGGGTCCTTGAAAATGACGGGAAGAAAGAGCTGGCCACGGAAGTGAAATGCGCATGTAAAGTGGATCCCGATTTGGGCGGTTATTTTGACGTCCCCTGCCCGAGTCATGATAATCCGCTCCTGCTTATTCCCAAAGATCTGCGGCGAAACTTCTTTGACGATCTTTTTGAAAATGATGAGTTCAAATGGCAGTTATTTACCGAAAAGAAATACGAGTGGGTCTTCCATGAAGAACCATGTACGATATGCGTTTCTCTCTACCAGGAATTGTTGAAGAAATACCACGATCCCCACAAGGTTATGGAATGTGTTTTTGCCCGTCCGTATGTGTTTAACAGGCGTTTGGGTGAAGGCGTTTCCGTTTTTAACCCTGGGGATAAACCTCTGCGCCAGACCATCATGCACAACGAGATTATTCAGAGGAGTCTTGATGCTATGTTGTCGGGTGGCAAACCTATCAGTTATATCTATTCCCGTTATGCCAAAACCAATAATGGTATTTATGCGTTAATGGATATTAAATCGCATAATACTGAACGGTTAATGGAGCTGCACAATATTATCAGTGACGGTGTGCATAAGGTGGAGGATATCGAAGAGAAGGTCAATTCTTTGCTCTTTGCCCTGATGAACCCGGAGGATAAAAAATTGCTCGATGATCTCCATGCCTTCTCCGATCGGGTAGAATATATTAATATCCCCTATGTCCTTGATTTACAAACTGAAGTCGATATTTATCGGGAGAATTTTGGTAAGCATATTGACGAAAGTTTCCTGCCGCGGGTTTTGCATAATTTTGCCAGGGTCATTATCGCCACCCGGTTGCGGACCAAGTCGGAGGCGATGGAAGAGTGGATCGGCCAGCCGGAAAAGTATGAGATGTATTGTGACACCAACCTTCAGCTATTGAAGATGGAGATTTTTACCGGTCATATTCCTGATTGGCTGACAGAAGAGGATGTCACAAATTTTACTGCCAAAAGAAGACATAAAATTGTTGCCGAGTCAGAAAAAGATGGCTGGAAGGGGATGTCAGGGCGCGATTCGATCAGTCTGTTTAATGAGTTTTATTCCACTTATGCCAGAAATGACAAGCTCATCGACATGTCGATGCTCGGCAAGTTTTTCAGGAAATATTGTAAAAATGACCGTGATATCCTGCCGATGGGATTTCTCGATTCTCTTTTGAGGATGTATAATTATACGGTATTACAGGAGGTTAAGGAGTCGCTGTATTATTACAACGAGGAACAGATTTCCCGGGAACTCATCAACTATATCTTTGCCGTCAATTTTGAGATTGGATCATTGGAAACCTGTACATTCACTGGAGAGAAACTCGATATCTCGGAAGATTTCTTCAGGCGAATGGAGGCTCGGTTGCAGGTAGAAGAGACAAATAGTGTGGCATTTAGAAACAGCGTTCAGAAAGCATATACGACCAGTGCCCTCCCCCAGGAGATGTTGCGGGACGGATTACCTATTACCAAGACCTCACTCTATCTCCATCTCTATGAGAAATGTACCCATAATCTCAAAGAGAAGGTTCTGGAACCCTTCCTGAAAAACGAGAATTTCAGGCGAGCTATAAAGGATTATAATCAGGAAGATTTCAAGACTTACGATAAAAAGATCCAGAGTGATGTTACTTTTATGATAGAAAACCTCCGGAAAAAATATCGCTATTCCCGGCAGGGTGCAAAAGAAATCTGTATCTATGTTGTCGACAATAATCTTGCGAAGCAGTTTTCTGGGGCTCTGTAGCCGAGTGGTCTGTGCCAGATTTTCTTCATACCCACCCCTATAAAATATTTATCCCGGAAGGTACCGAAAAGATTATCATTGGTACCTTGCCGCCGCCACGTTTTTCCCAAGACAAGCTCAAGGAACGGGATGTCGATTTTTGTTATGGAAGTTGTGATGGTATGTTGTGGCCGGTATTAGATAAAATCTTCAATCTCGGGCTACACTATAACAATTCCAGGGAGGCCGTCAACGAACGACAGGAGTTCCTTATTCATAAGAAGCTTGGGATCTGCGATATTGTGGAGTCATGCAGGCGGAGTAAAATAGATGCCTCGGACCTTGGTATGGCTGAGATCCGGCTGAGAAATATACTCCAGCAGCTTCAGCTGCACCCAACCATAGAGACATTAATTTTTACAGGTGGGAATACCAAAAACGGACCGGAGTATTTGTTTCGCAGGCAATTAAAGGCTTTTGGTCTGAAACTTCGCTGTGTCAGCAATGAGGTGCCAAGAGAACACCAGTTTACTTTTCTAAAAAAGGTCTACACCACAATTTCCCTCACCTCTCCCTCCAATGCAGCCAACCGGGCGATAGGCGGTAATCTTCTTTATAAACAGTGTAAGCTTGAGGATAACTCCTATACGACCTTCGACTTTCGTGTTGATCAATATCGTAAAGTGTTTTTCACATCTCGGTGATCACTTATCAGCAGTATTAAGGAATTGATCATTAGCTGAAGGCAGTGCCGGCCTCCATAATGTGTCTCATAATAATTTTCTCAAAGCCCGGGTAAAGCCCGAGGCCATAATCTAAAGACTCCACCTCAATATTTCTGTTCTGAAGTCGAGATTGCCAGGAGGAGGGACTGTTGCTGATAATGTCTCTTCGGTAATGCATTCCGGCCACCAGGAAAAAAGGAATAATACACACTTCAGTAAAACCATGGTCGGCAATTTTGTCGACAATATGTGCTGTGTCGGGATATTTCTCCACAACGCCGACATAGACTCTCTTTCCGAATTTCTTTCGGAGGATCTTTTCCAAAGAATAATAAGCCGTCCAGATCGGATGGTCAGTGCCATGACCCAGGACTAAAATGGCCTTGTTCGGCCGCGTTGAGATAACTGGCCGCAGAAGTTCACCGACGTCATCATAGTCTGTCGGAGTGGTTAAGATTGGCATGCCAGTAGCACATTGCAGCGGGGATTTTCTCGCTTCCTGTAAGAGGTTGTGGAACTCGGTTCCAGGAAACAGGTGGAGCGATTGAACGATGGCCTGGGTTGCCCCACGTGCTGCCAGCTGACGAAGTGCTTCTCCGGGATGCATCACCCGGGATTCCTGCCGCTGCTGCAACTCACGGGTTATTATTTTTGAGGAATAGGCCCATATAATTTCGGCTTCGGGGAAGCGATCTCGCAGACTGCTATCAAGCTGAGTATAGGTTGCAATTGCCTTCGATGTTGTCCCAAAGGCGGCCATAATGATCGGTAGTTCCATGGCGATTATGTGATATTTGCAGAATTTTTAGGTCGGCTTTTGAAGCTTCTCCCCAGTAATTTTGGCAAAAATATACCCTTATGCCGTTCAGATGCCAAGAAAAGTTGTCTGGATTAAAAATAATGTTAGATAAAGTAAAAAAAACTGATACAATAATTTATACCTTTAATACAGTTTTTTAAATAAACAGGCTTGACATTCTGTGGACGGCTGTAGTATTTAGTTAATTATCTATTAAATTAAATGCTTTTTTACTTAAGCTTTGACGTCTCAGATGGATGGCGCAAAGATTTAGAGGGTGAAACTAATTCCTGTGGGAGGAACAAAAATGGTGAAGAAAATTTCAGTCTTGGCACTGGCCGGAATGCTTGCTCTGCCGACGTTTGCAATGGCTGCTGGCAAAACGGATGTCGCTGATCTCGAAAAAAAGATCAATGAACTGAGCAGACAGCTCGAAGAGCTGAAAGGCGCGATGGCTGCTCAAGCTGAACTGAACCAGGCTTTGGCCGAAGATGTCGAAGACCTTGACAGTAATGTTGAGGACATGGATGATCGATCAGAGGCATGGGATCTGGCCTCCCGCATCAAGCTCAACGGTGATTTCCGCAGTCGTTTGGATTACTACAATGCTAAGAGGGTGTATGGTAATGACCTTGAAAATGACACGCTTTGGACCAACCGATTTCGTTTAAACATGCGGGTCGGTATAACAGAAAATGTCGATTTCAAAGGTCGCTTGGCCATGTATAAGACATGGGGTAATCAGTCTGCCTTTACTGATGACAGTAATGCAATGTATCCGATTTTTGACGGCAATGTTACGCGAACTCCCATTGGCAGCAGTGCTCTTTATGTTGATCGCGCCTTTGTTAACTGGAATAACATCGCTGGGTTGCCGATGTGGTTTTCCATTGGTCGCAGGCCGACAACCGATGGTCCACCAGCCGGGCTCAGAGAGAATGTTGATGAGCGACAGGCTACACCAATGGCCTTTATGGATTGGCCGTTTGACGGAATTTCACTCGGCTATGCCTGGAACTGGGGTGTTGAAGAGTTTGGGGACAGCCGTATTCGTTTTTGCTATGGACGAGGCTTTGAGGCTGGTTTGCTGGAGGATGATAACGAGGTTAAGGATACCGATTTTGCTGGGGTGAGCTGGGATATTATGAAAAAAGGTGATCGTTTTGCCTATATCCAGAGCTTTATGGCCTTTGATCTCTTTAATTATCCCAATTTTCAGGATCCGATCATAAATCAACAATTTGGTACTATAAGCGGTATGGGCCCCCGTGAAAATCTTGGCAATATCTGGCATACTTCCACTGTCTACGAAGATAAAGTCGCCGGTTTGAATTACTTTGTGGCCGGTGGCTGGTCTCAGACCAGGCCGAGCAGCAGTGGTATGTTCAACGATCCTTTCACTCCTACTGATCGAAATACAGATAAGAAAAACGGTTACTCCGCTTATCTGGGGGTACGGTATGACCTTGAAGAAGCTCCTTTTAAATTCGGTGCTGAGTTTAACTACGGTACGAAGTACTGGTTGGCCATGGCCCCTGGAAATGATGATATCTATCAATCCAAGCTTGCCACCAGAGGCCAGGTGTATGAGATATATACTATCTGGGATCTGCCGACAGGCGAAAAACTCTCTAAATATGCTAAGACCTTTATGCGATTGGGATATCAGCATTATGAATACGATTATACCGGTTCAGGTGACTGGAACATGAAACCCTATGACACAAGCGGTTCAAATGATTTAGAGATGTTGAATGCAGGTGGGTATGATTCTGTGAAAAGCGCCGATCAGATTTATGTCACTTTTGAGGCGTATTTCTAAGCAGCAATTTTTTACACTAACCCCGGTAAACTGGGAATAAGCCGGGATAAGTACCTTCACGAAATTCATAAAAAACAAGAAATGAATTTCTAAGGTACTAACACTCCAAAGGGCTATGTTCACGTAAGTGGACATAGCCCTTTTTTTATTGCCGCCCGCCTGTGACTGCTTTACTTTGAAGGTGGTCGGCTAATAAATGGTTCACAACATTGCAGTATAAAATGGAAAAAGGGTCAAGAATGGTTGAACTATCTTTACAACATCCCTGCATTGGCGAGTTTGCAGGAAAGAACGGCACTCAATGCAGCTACACCATGTTCAATCGCCTGGATGGGGTGAGCACTGGGTTCTATGCTTCGCTCAATGTAGGTAACCATGTGGGCGATGACGAAGAAGCTGTCCAGAAAAACCGCCGTCGGGTCAGAGAAAGTGCTGAGGTTCCCCGTTTACTCTCGGCAAAACAGGTCCATGGCGCCGAAGTATTCTGTTTAACAGAGCCGTTGGCCGAGGATAAAGAGGTCGAAGGGTTTGATGCCTTGGTCACCGATCTTTCCGGTGTTGGGCTGATGATCCAGCAGGCAGATTGCCAGGCGGTGCTGCTCTTTGATCCGGAACAAGAGGTTATTGCCGCGGTGCATTGCGGCTGGCGGGGGAATGTACAGGGGATTCTGAGCCGGGTGATCGAGGTCATGGCGATAAAATATGATACGGTCCCCGCTGACCTGCAGGCCATTATCAGTCCATCCCTTGGGCCTTGCTGCGGTCAATTCGTTAATTACCGCCAGGAACTTCCGGCAGAGTTTCAACGATTCATGGTAAAAGATAATTATTTTGATTTCTGGCAAATCACTAGACACCAGCTGACAAACGCGGGGATGTCTGACCAAAGGATTCAGGCTGCAGAAATTTGCACATGTTGTTCTGATGATTATTTTTCATATCGTCGGGCAAGCCGGATGAGTGGCGGCCAGACCGGCAGAAATTGTTCGGTAATTGCTCTTAAAAAAAATTGAGCCAAAAGCATCTTAAAGAAAATTATGCATATTTTACTTATTGAAGATGATGCCAAAATCGCCTCCTTTATTGAAAAGGGGCTGAAGGAAGCGGGTTTTAATGTCGACAAGTGTGCCGATGGTCAATCGGGGCTGGAGTGCGCCTTGAGCGGTTCCTATGATGCTGCAGTTGTCGATCTCATGCTGCCGCGTCTTGACGGAATGAATGTCATCGAGACCATGCGTGCAGAAGAGGT
Source organism: uncultured Desulforhopalus sp. (assembly GCA_963677465.1). Taxonomy (GTDB): domain Bacteria; phylum Desulfobacterota; class Desulfobulbia; order Desulfobulbales; family Desulfocapsaceae; genus Desulforhopalus_A. Next base: position 5,959,074 of record OY781976.1, read on the forward strand.
TGATACCCCTGTTCTCATCCTTTCTGCCAAACAATCTGTGGATGACAGAATTCAGGGATTGCAGCGGGGTGGTGATGACTATATGGTCAAACCCTTTTCTTTCAGCGAACTGTTGGCCAGGGTCCAGGCTCTGATCAGGCGGGACAAGAAAAATACCAAGCCGATGTTTCTGGCGGTGGCCGATCTCGAGATGGATCTTCTCAAACACGAAGTCTCTCGAGGTGGAGAGAAAATCGAACTTCCTGCCAAGGAATATGCCCTTCTTGAATATATGATGCACAATCCGGGAATCGTCCTGTCTAAAACCTCAATTCTCGAGCGAGTTTATGACTATGCCTTTGACCCGCAAACCAATGTGGTTGATGTGCTTGTCTGCCGTCTCAGAAATAAAATTGATAAGGATTTTCAGGACAAGATGATCCATACCGTCAGGGGCGTGGGCTATGTTCTTAAGGCTCAGTAAAGATGACTTTTCCTGGTCCCGCTCAAAAAAAGCGCTGCCGGTATTCTTGCTTCTTTGGGTTGGTGGACTTCTACTGGGCTTACTCTACCTCTTCAGTGTTCGAGCACATCTACAGGCAATTGATCGTGATCAGACAGAGAAAATGCTCGACGCCTATCTTGCCGCCAACCGAATGACATCAGCGAATCTCCTTGGCGGATCAACTACTCCACAGCATGATACCCATTTGCAGGGCTTGACCTTTATCCGAATAATTCAGGGCACTGACCAGATGGTGGTGTTGGGTGACCAGGCGGGCGCGATTAATTTTAAGGGCCTTGTTGATCTGCCACCTGATCGAACGGGGGTGTGGTTGCCGCTGGGGCGGGGTGAGAAAAAACGCCTTCTGACTATTGTCGTTCGGCCATTTGGCGAAGGAGTCTCCATTCAGGCCGGCAAGGATGGAAGTCAGGGATATATTCTATTCAATCAGTTGGTGCGGTATACTGTTTTTATTATAGTCAGCAGTATTATAATGCTCTGGCCGCTTTCCCTCTTCTTCATAAAACTGAGCCTGACCCCGCTGATTACCACCCGGGAAAGAATTGCTGAGCTTATCCAGCGGTCGAAAACAGGGCTCCTGTCCGAGCAGGGCAACGGGCCGGAACTGGACAGTTTGTATGGGCAGATAAATCAACTCATCCGGCAGAACCGGCATCTGGTGACCGAGATGCAAAATTCCCTTGATAACGTCGCCCATGACCTTCGCACGCCCATGACCAGGTTGCGCTCTGTGGCTGAATACGGCTTGCAGGCCGAGAGTGATACTGTACGTTTGCGGGACGCACTTTCTGATTGCCTCGAAGAGTCTGAGCGGGTTCTGGCCATGCTGAAGATCATGATGAGTGTTGCCGAGGCGGAGTCAGGAACCATGCGTTTGGAACTGAAGAATTGCGATATGATCGCGATTCTTAAACAGGTTGTCACCTTGTATGAATACGTCGCCGAAGAAAAAGGAATCGCCGTACATTTGCAGGAAGAAAAGCCGGTGTTCGTCAGTGTGGATAAGACCAGGATTTCGCAGGTATGGGCCAATCTCCTGGATAATGCTATAAAATATGGGAGAGAAGGCGGCTGGGTGAAAATTGCCGCCCAGGTCGTCGGTGGGGAATTGGTTGTGACCTTTGCCGACAATGGTATGGGAATATCAAAATCTGAGCAGGGCAGGATTTGGGAGCGTCTCTATCGGGGCGATCGCAGCAGATCTCAACAGGGACTAGGCCTGGGGCTGAGCTATGTGCATGCGGTGGTGGTGGCGCATCAAGGGAAGGTCTTGGTGTCGAGCACCCTCCATGAGGGCAGTCAATTTGAGGTGCGCCTGCCTGTTAGTCAGTCAAGCCAGGTAAGTCAGGTAGGTCAGGTCAGTACGCAGGAAAAATCACAAATAAGTGGCGAATGATCTGACAGGCGTATATCGGGAATGTAAAAATCATCAATTCGGATACCGGAGCTGTGTAGAATAAAATCAATCTGTCTCATTGGTGCATGGCTCGGATGAGACGGTACATTGGTAAGGTTGGCGTTTTTCAGTCCGGTTGCGGCAAGAAAAAGATTCAGTTCCCGGCTTCCCCATAAGGTGTTGAAATCGCCGGCAATGATGACTTCTTTTTCGGTGCTCTGAACCAGGTCATGCAACTGTTCAAGCTGGTTTTGCCGATGTCGGTACTTCAATGACAGGTGGACGATGAAAAAGGCGATGGCCTGCAAGTCTGTCTGAATGACCAATCGCTTTACCCCTTGTTCAAAATAATGGAAGCGGAAATTTTCAATATTTTGCTTGGTCAGAATTGCGTTCGATTGTTCTTTGAGAACCGGGACCCTTTGCGCCAGGGAATTATTATTGTACTTATTTTCAACGACATAATTATACCCCAGTTGGTCGGCAATGGTTTGCGCCTGACAGAAATGACCGCTGCGATAAGAGCCGGAATCGACTTCAACCAGGGCGACGATGTCGGGATTGATGGTGCTGATGAAGCTGATTATCCGCTGCAGGTTGACGCTGGTTCGCTTAAAAAAACCGGCAAAAGGCAATGGCAAATGGTAGCCAAGTTTATGGCCGGTACCATATCTGATATTATAAAGAAGTAATCGCATAAGAGTATGATACTGATTTGCACTATCCGAGGCAAGAGTTGGCCGAAAGAAAGAGTCACAAACTTGTGATTTTGCCAAAGCCGATTATATAGTAGTCAGAAAGCTTGAATTTTCTATCAGAACAGTCAAAAAATACAGGACGGTGCCAGGGAGTATTGTCCGATCCTGCTATATCACATAACCTGTTGGAATAATATTATGATAACAATTGGATCAAGAAAAAGTAAGCTTGCAATGTGGCAGACCGAGACCGTCGCATCTTTTTTGAACGATGCCGGGATGGAGACGCAGATACGTTGCATGGAGACCATAGGCGACAAGATACTGGATACGGCTATCGCCAAGATAGGCAGTAAAGGGGTGTTTACCGTTGAGCTTGAGGACCAGCTGGCCAGCGGAATGACCGATATAGCCGTTCACAGTGCCAAAGATATGCAGTCGGTATTGCCGGAGGGTTTTTCTCTTATTGCCTTTACCGAACGGGAAAAGGTCAATGATGTACTGCTTAGCAGCGATGGGTCAATTGATATAACCGACAGCGCACGGCCTTTGGTTATCGGGACCTCATCTGTGCGGCGAAGGGCTTTTCTCAGGCATTATTATCCCCATGTCAAAATCGTTGAAATGCGGGGCAATTTACAGACCCGGATCAAGAAAATGAAGGGGGGCGATTGCGAAGCTCTGATGCTGGCCTACGCTGGGGTCAAGCGTATGGGCTATGGCGACATGATCGTTAAAGAATTCGACGAACAGCAGTTTGTGCCGCCGGTGGGGCAGGGGTGCATTGCCATTGAAGCGGCTTCATCACTTGCCCCTGAAAAGGTCGAGAAAATACGAGCCTGTTTGAATAACCCGGTGAGCGAAGTTTGCCTGTCGGCAGAACGTGCTTTTTTGAAAAAGCTTGAAGGCGGCTGCAGTATTCCAGCCTTTGGCTACGCCGTTCTGGATGGAGATAATCTTACCCTTACTGCCGGGCTTGCCAGTCTTGATGGTAGCAGAATCCTTCGTACTACTGAAACTGGCTCTGCGCAGGAGCCCGAAAAGTTGGGGGAAAGGGTCGGGGAATACATATTGAATAACGATGGGCGGGAGATGCTCGCTGAAATCAGGCGCTTGCAGGCGAAGTGATGATTGTTTCACTCTGCGCCACAATTAGCCTCTTGACGTGAGGCTGGTTTAAGGATAATAAAATAGTTGTCAGGGTGTCGCAAAGACCACGAACATTGCCATCGTTACGTGAGGGAACCCGGTGTAAATCCGGGACGGGCCCGCCGCTGTGACCGGGGACGAAAATCGCTTATGCCACTGAACAGAGAAGTTGGTTCGGGAAGGTGCGATGTGTAGATTGAGCCGGAAGTCAGAATACCTGCCATGACAAATGAAGCTGTCCTCCCCGTGGATCAGGGAGAAATAGCGCTATGTCTGTGGTGAAATCAGGGCCCCCGGACCAAATTCAATTTGGTCCGGGGGCTTTTTTTGTCGTCGGATCGAATTTTTTCTTAATGTGGAGGATTGGTACATGGACAAAAGAGAACTGGCGTACACAAAACAGACACTGTTGGCAGTTAAAGACTGGGATGCTTTTCAGGACGTGCTGAGATTTTGGTCAAAATTGATAAAACCCACAGTCACAACAGTTTGTCCTGTCGGGGTGAAAAAGACCTGACAGAATGAAGAGTCCTTCGGCCTCGGTTGTTGTTGACCGGGGGACTCTTTTACGTTTACAATGATAATTGATGGCGTCGTAAAAACTCTTCACCTGCTTCGTTGTTGCGATTTTTCTATCATTACGACGTACCCTAGTACGCCGAAATAATAGAAAAACCTTACGCCTCGCATCTGAAGCTTTTTACTTAGCCATCTCGAATTTGGCCTTTTTACGATTTTATCATGATTGGAAAGGAAAAAGTCGTTCTTTGACCAGCCGAAAGGGAACTTATGATCAATGATAAAATCAGGGTAGGCATCATTGGCACCGGAAAACACGGGAGTCGGTATGCCCGTCATCTCGTTGAAGATCTTAGGCACTGTTTCCAGCTTGAGGCCATAAGCAGGCGATCGCCTGTGGCAAAAGAACAGGCAAGGGTATGGAAGACAAAACTGTATAGTGATTGGCGGGATTTAGTCAGTTCTGAGCGGGTGGATGCAGTTATCTGCGTAACGCCGCCCCACCTCAATTTTGATATTGCCAGGTTTTGCGCCGAACAGAAAAAACCGTTGTTGATCGAAAAACCCCTTACCACCAATTATTATGCAGCACGGGAGATCGTTGATCTCTTTGATCGAGTCTCCGTACCACTCACTGTCAGCCAAACGCTTAGATATAATAGTGTTATCGTTGCCCTGCGGGATAATTTGCCTGAGATGGGCCGTCTCTTTTCCCTTTGTGCCACCCATAGGCTGGAGCCTTCTACCCTGGCCTGGCTTGAAGATCCGGAAGTTGCCGGTGGTGGCGTGATATTTCATACGGCGGTGCATCTTTTCGATGCCCTGCGGTTTATTACCGGAGAAGAAATTGTCAAAGTGCGCGCCGTTGCCCGTAGTATTTATAATCCTCGGCTAGAGGATCTGGTAACTGCCGAGCTGATGTTTTCAGGGGGTGCTCTGGGGATTGTCGATGCCAGCAAGGTCAGCCCTTTACGGGCAAGTAGGTATGAGTTCGTTTGTGAAAAAGGCCAGTTGCACGGTGATCAGGTTCATGGAATCCTGAAGAAAATTAGAGGATCGAAAATTAGTAATCTGCCTGTAAATCCTCCGGGGCCGACTCTTCTGCCACTGCTGGTGGATTGGTCTACTTTCCTTCATGGAAATGGCAAAAATCCGATTCTGGGAACGGAAGGCCTGGCTGCGGTAAAAATATGTCACGCCTGTCGGGAATCGGTCGCAAGCGACCAGTGGGTGGACCTTGGCGACCTGTAAGGCGAGTCGAAAAAGGCTTGTAATATAACACTGTTCAGATAGATTGAGTTGCAAAATATACAGTTTTGGGTTATGCAAGTAGAGTTGGGGGGAAGAATTTACGCCTTTATTTATCATGCATTATCGATGCATTAAGGGGATGCCGATGGCTAACAAACAACCTTTGCAAGACAAAAGAGCATGTCCGCGCTATCTGGTAAGTGATAGTAGTGCTGTGATATTGACGCCTGGGAACATTGTTTCTTATTGTTTGCTTGATGTTAGCAAATCCGGGTTGGCGTTTTGTTATAATGGTCAATCGAATGAGAACAACGTGTTAAAAGATGCTATTGCAACTTTCTTCACAGAAAATATCGGATCATCAGATATTTCTGTGAAAATCGTATCTGACACGGAACTGCCTGAAGCAGACTGTCGGTCCCAAAAAGAGCCATATATATCCAAAAAACCTTATTTAAGAAGGTGTGGGATAAAATTTAACGAATTGTCTCAAGATCAAGAGAATATGTTAAATGGTTATATTCAATCATTGTCAATGAACAGCTCTACCGGTTTGAATTGACTGGAATTCAATTTGTGGAGCTGGTTTCTATTACATTGAAAGCCGCTCTTTCTTAAGTAAGAATTCTAAAAAACAACCTGAATTGTTCAGTTAATTCAGGTTGTTTTCTCTCGCCCTTTCATTCAGAAATTCAAATCTGTCTACTTGACTCTGAATTGACCAACCACTTTGTTGACCTGGTTGGCAAGCTCCGCAAGTTCCTCAGCACCGTCATTTAAGCGGGCGGCGTTTTTCGATGCCATGCTGATGGAGTTATTGACGATGGTGATGTCGTCGGTGATCTGCTTGGAAAAATTAGAGGTCTGGCTGACGTTGGCATTGACTTCCTCTATCCCGCTGGAAGCCTGGGAAATGTTTGTGGCGATTTCCCGTGTTGCCACAGATTGTTCCTCTACCGCCGAGGCGATGCCCGAAACAATTTCATTGACCGAGTTAATGACTTTAGAGATCTCATTTATGGATGCCCGTGAATCGTCAGTGGCCCCTTGAATTCCTTCAATGGTCGAACGAATCTCCTGAGTGGCGGTCCCGGTCTGCCGAGCCAGTTCCTTTATTTCATTGGCGACAACCGCAAAACCCTTACCGGCTTCTCCGGCACGGGCAGCTTCGATTGTCGCATTGAGTGCCAGCAGGTTGGTTTGATCAGAAATCTCCATAATCGTTGCCGTTACCTTGCTGATATTTGCAGCTGAAACGCCGAGTTGATCCATGGTTATAGATGCCTGTTGTGATTGTCCGACAGCCTGTTCTGTGATTGTCCGCGCACTCTCCGATTCTTTGGCAATTTCAGAAATTGTTGTAGTCATCTCCTCGGTGGCGGTGGCAACGATACTAATGTTGGTGGATGCCTGCTCCATAGCCGCGGCTATTGCGTATATATTGCTGTTCATGTCGCTGGACGCGGTGACAACATGGTTGGTCATTTCTGATGCTTTCTGAGCTTCAGTGGACATTTCACCGGCAAGTGTCTTGAAATTCCCTGATGAGCTGTGGACTGTAGTCGAGTTCTCGGCAATGTCGTGGATGATACCTTGTAGTTTGCCCAAAAATTGATTGAATGACGAAGCCAGTTTGCCTATTTCGTCTTTGGTGTGTACCGGTAGTCGCTTGGTCAGGTCGCCTTCACCCTCGTTTATGTCATCCAGGCCGTCGATTACCTGTTTAATCGGTTTGATGATGATTGTTCGGGCAATGACGTCGACCACTATAAAAAGCAGGAGAAGGGAAATAAACCCTATAATGAGGCTGATATTGCGCAATTGCTTGGCCGGGGCCAGGACCTTGTCCATGGAGACACTGATGGCCAGACTCCAGGGCTGATCGGTTTTGCCAATTTTGACAGGTGTGTAGATAGTAAGGGCCTCTCCCTTGAAAGTATCCGATTTGGTGTATTCTATATAACTTTTACCGTTTTGAATTGCGTTGATCGCTTCGGTTGAAAGCTGCAAATCCTTGGCATTTTTGCCCACAAGTGCTTTGTCTGGATGGGCAATAATAGCGCCGCTGCTGGAAAGCAGAAAGCCGAAACCGTTTTCATAGGGTTTTATAGTGGCAATGATCTCTTCGAAACGGTCCATGGTGAAATCGATGCCGGAAACACCGTTTGCTACTCCATTGGTGAGGATGGGCTCGCAAAAACTGACCATCATGATATCTTTGCCATCGATCTCGTAGACAGTTGGTTCGGTGATAAAGGACTTTTTGGTCCGGAGTGGTTGAGAATACCAGGATGCCGTTGTATCATCTGCTGCCGGGGTTTCGGTTGTGTGCAGTTCCGGGATGCCGTTTGTCTTATACCAATAGGCTGCGTAACGACCGGTTTCTGTACTGCCCGGAGATCCCTTAAATTGATCGTCCTGCCCATCCAGGCCATTTGGCTCCCAGGTGTTCCATACGCCCCAGAACATTCTTTCAGTATCAATGACCCGCTTCAACAAAATGTTAATTCGTGCACGATCTGCCTCTCCAGGTAATTCCTTGAGTCCACCGAGGAGCACGGCAAGTGTTTGCGATGCATTGGCGGCAACATTCATCTCCTCTTTGACTTCACCGGCAAACTTGTGACCAAGTTCTGTGACGAGTTGCAATGATTTCTGCTCTGATGAGCTTGTGGCTCGAAAGGTTATGAATGAAATAGTTGTTGCAAAACAGATAAAGGCAACTCCGCATATGAGTAGTAGCATCTTGCCTTTCAGCTGCATCTTGTTCATTTTGTTATGTCCTTCAGGTAAAAATTATTAATTTCGATTTTTGGGATTGTCTATTAACCCATGTTTAACAAGATCTGTGCAAAAATCACCATTTTTACTCCATTGTGCAAAGAACATGTAATAAAATTCCGTTTCAACTGTGTTAGAATTCCATTATAGTGCCACAACTTACATTCAATTTATTACAACTTATCCCGGTTTATTTTCCGTTTGCCAGGGGTAGATTAAAGAAGAGATGGGTGAAAAACAGTTAAAACACAGGACAGCCCTTTCCAAACTGTTCAGCTAAAATCGGAAAGGGCTGTTTCTTCCTGCAATAACAATTTAATTACCGCCTGTTTCTGTAATTCACCTCGACTGGTTGACGAGAATGCCAACGCTGATCTCTTCCGGTCTCGACATGCCTATGGTTAGCAGCAGGTCGAAAGCCATGCCTTAAATTATCGTGGTCTCGGTAATGTCGTGGTGGCGGGGTACGTGGTGAACAGACAACAGGACGGTGATAGACATGCTCTCTATCATGTTTGTTCATGTGTACTTCACTGGCTACGATTAATCCGACAATGCCAGCGACAGCTGTCCCAATAATTATTCCATCGACAGTATGATTTTGGGCCTTTGCCTGGGTACTGAAAAATCCGGTTAACATTAAAGCGACGAGAGCAATTTTTAGTGATTTCATCTTGGTTCCTCCATGATGGTTAAATTGATTGTGAAATGTGACTCTTCGCTTCTTTTGTAATCCTATAACTGGCGGGATAATAGAGGACATCTGGAGGAGTAGGGGCCCAAGTAACCGCATGTAGAGACCATGTCGGGTTCATGTCGAGTGCGCCATTGCAATCACAATTTTTCCATAATTTAGTGTTAATTCGACATGCTTCTAGAAATACAAAGCCACAACGAAATCAAAGTCATCAGGTATCATATTCATTCATCTTCCAGCCATCGTCAGGAAAAAACGTGAATAAATTTGTGTTCAGTGGTTTATTTTGGTATCCGAATTCAGCAAGCCATGGGAGTGAAAATGCATACACCGACAAACCTGACTGAAGCTTTGGGACTATTGAAGGATTTTTACGAGCATCAGATGCCTTTCGATCGACTGCTTGGTATTCGGGTGGAGACCTTGACTGCGGTCGATGTTACAGTGCGGATTGATATGCGTCAGGATTTGATCGGCAATTTTGCCCGAAATATTTTGCATGGCGGAGTTATTTCTTCTGTACTTGATATAACCGGAGGACTGATCGCCTCGGTGGAACTGATCAAACATCTCGACTGCTCCTCTCTTGAGGATATTGGTAGGCGGTTGACGAGAATAGGGACGATCGATCTTCGGGTCGATTATCTTCGAGCCGGTAAGGGCGAGTATTTTACCGCGACAGGAACCGTGTTACGGCGGGGAAACAAGGTTGCGGTGGTACGGACAGAACTGATGAACGATCAGGAACTGCTCATTGCAGCCGGCACCGGCACTTATCTGGTTGGCTAGGATGTTCGACTATGTTGACCGAATCAAATTACGCCATCACCGCCGGAATTCCTGGCAATATTCCTCAGGTGGTCCCCAAAATGGTCTGCGGCATTGCCGAGTATTTTAGGTGATAGTCTCCACCACGCCACCGTCGACCCGGAGTGCTGCCCCGGTTGTTGCCGAAGAGAGCGTTGACGCGACATAAATTGCGAGGTTGGCGACCTCCTCAACGCTGGCTGCCCTTTGGATGATGGAACTTGGCCGGTGAGCATTGACAAAGTCGGCGGCGACTTCCTCAATCGTCCTTCCAGACTTTTCCTGTTCCTCACGGAGCATCCGACGCAAACCATCAGACAGAGTCGGACCCGGCAGGATTGCGTTTACGGTGACACCTGTCCCCGCCATGCGTTTGGCCAATCCGCGTGAGACGGAAAGACAGGCGGTCTTGGTGAAACCATAATGGATCATGTCCGCAGGGATGTTCAGAGCAGATTCTGAGGAAATAAAGATAACCCTGCCCCATCCCTTTTTCATCATCCCCGGCAGATAGGCGCGCGACATCCGTACTCCCGACATGACATTGATGTCAAATATGCGTTCCCACTCTTCGTCCGATGTCTCAAAAAAATCCTTAAGCTCGTAAATACCCAAATTGTTGACAAGGATATCCGCTGCTGGTTCTGCATCACTCAACGCCTGACACCCTGCCGCTGTACCCAGATCGGCGACTACGCCTCGTATCTCTGCATCAGGCACATCTTTTTTCAGGTTATTCAATGCCCGTGTCAGGGCTTCCTGGCTGCGGCCATTGAGAATAACCAGTGCGCCCGCTTCTGCCAAGCCCTTGGCAATGGCAAAGCCGATACCTGCGGTTGAACCTGTTACAATCGCTGTCTTACCATGTAGACTGATTTCCATTCTTCCCTCCGTTGTCGTGGTGTCTTGATGCCCTAAGCAATGTCAAAGTTTTTGAGGCATCACGGCAGGTATAATTCGATAGTCACTTCGGAACACCAGGTTATGCAGGTCGGCACTGGCAATAGCCCGGAGAGTTGGCAATTCAGCTGCCGCGTCATTTTTACTGAAAACATTCAGGGGCCAACTGCCGACAGTTGCTCCCAGTAGATGTGGGTGGTGGAATGCATGGCCGAAGAAGGCGCGCAGAGTGACCGGATCAATATGACGTTCGGTTTGCTCCGGCCAACTCAAAGACCAGATCGCCGTAAGGTCGCCGTCAGCAGATCGGCTAAGCCCCGAGGCGGTGATAGTGCCAGTGTCCAGAAGCAGTGATTCGTTCATCTCTATGAGGGTTTGCCGAGCGTATGGCTCCAGAAAGTCCACTGCCTGGGCAAAAAGACTTTCCTTCTCGCGGCGGGTGACAGCATTGTCGCCATGATTACCGTCACGAAGATCGATGAAATGTCTCAGTAAAGCGAGTAGATGCGTAAGTTCGGCGATGGAGTTGGATTCTGCTCTCATGGTGCATCCTCCTTAAGCCTTAAAGAACGGGTGAGTGTGCAAGAACAAAAGAAATATAAACATGATTTGGTGAGATGCCAAAAAATGCACTTGGCGAAAACTCCGTCGTGGAAACAGCTCAAAGAGAAAGAAGCATTTCACCTCCCCTGCAGGCGATAGGCTAAAGCCGATGCAATCATGGCCAGACATTCCATATCCAGATACGAGGCTGCGTTCTTCTGAAAAAGAAGTGTCGCCTGGGCCGGAAAATCCTCATCGGCATCGTTGAATAACAGAATAATTGGTATATTGGGGAGAGCCTGGAATTTAAAGGCAAGCTGGCAGGAAACCTCAGTAGTAAAAGGATGACCTCCTACGTCCAGGCATCTTTTTTCGAGCTTTGGTAAACCGTTTTCAAAAGAGCTGGCAATCGGGTTCTCAGCCGTATTTCGAAATCCGCCTGCATAAGGAGCTGCATCCTTGAAATCTTTATAGGTTACCAGGCTGAAATCGTTCGATGGCAGCTTTGGACAGAGGAGTAGATATTTACATAGGATGACTGCTATAGCATGGCTGGCAGTTTTTCCGTTTGCGTCGATAATCCTGTCAGTTGTGATGGTGTATGTGCTGTTAAAAAATGGGATTGTATATTCATCATTTATGATAGTGATCCCCAATGAAGCACCAACTTGTTGCTTTGCCTCAATGAGTGCAACCTGGTGGAGATAATCCTTCATAATTTTATCAAAAACGAGTGCTTTTTCGTTCATCTTCAATCCTCCTTTAGGTTTTTTGCTTCAGGTAGCCGGTATTCCGTGCCTGAGTGCCAGTTTTTCAAACATCCTTGTAATACCGGTGCTAAGAGAATAAATAGCTTCAATACCAAGGTTGTCTTCGGCAGAGTCATCAAAATAGATGTTTAAGTCCGAATCCAGTCCTTCGTCCGGGTGCCAGTAACAGATGAGGATCGGGACCAGGGGCAGGGGATGAAGGACCAGGGCGACATCTGATTGATAATGATCCTTCACCGGTTTACCATTGAATATTTCTACCAAATCGGTAAATAGATCCGGATATGTATCGGCCACTTTTTTCATCGGCTTTTCGCATGTCTGGCCAAACAACCGATACCAGTCCTTTCCGCTAGGCAATTCCCGTAGTGGTACCCAACGGTTTTTGGTTGGTATGCCCTTGCAGGTAAGGATATAGTTAAAAAGAGGGAGCATCATCCAAGGTGTTGTATGAATATCCGTGGCCACTTTACCAAAGGAATCTACCTCAATCTTCTTGCCCATGATTTTAATGACCAATTTAGTTCCGTCATAAATCGCGCCGATACGTGAAGCGGTCTCTTGCAGGTCTAGTTTCATAACCTTTGTCTTTAGCTCGGTGAGTTGGTTTTCCCTGTCCTGGTCGATTGGCTCCTGTTTTTTTGGCTGAGCTGTATATTTATTCGCAATGTCGGTTGGAACCTGCGGACATTCGGCTAACGCGCGATTACCATTGAAGACCGCTGCCGCAAAAACCATGCAGGTCTTCTCACCGCATTTTCGGCAATTGCTTTTCTCCAGCAGCCTTAAAACGTTCATAAGAGTTTTAAACTGTGCCATTGTCCCCCTCTTGAATTATTTCTTATTCTTTTACTGCTATCGCAACATGTGCATTCTCAAATTCACTATTTTCATTCAATATCACAATACCGGCTAGTTAAAATTGAATATTGCTGTTGAACTCAACCTTGTTATGGGGAACTATAACGAAGTTGCAAGGTGTTGGACATCGCCCAAATGGGGGATGTCATCATTTTTTTCCTGCAAAAGCTGCATTCAAGGATTATTGAAAATGAACGGAGTTGATTGTTTGGCGAAAATGGACTTCTCGAGGTCCCGCGATACACTAGTCCTTTTCTCATCCGGTCCCTTAATAGTCAGTAATACAGACAATGCCTGTGCGGCCTATGGCGCCAGGTTTCAGTTGAGCAATGATCTCTCACCGCTATTTCCCTATATTAACGCGGTGGCAGATCACGCCCGATTGTATGAAAAGCCTGTTTATATAAAGTTTGTTTTCGAGAAAAGGCTTTGCGCTTTTTATGCCAGGGAAGGTGCTTTCACACCAATTGCCGATATGGCCCAAGCATTGGAGTTTTTGCAAAAACTCCTGGATTTCATAGTTGATCTTTCCAAGAGAAGCGGGAGTATAACCCCTAGCCATAAAAGATTTAAGCCATCCTCGGCTTTGGACATCTATCGATTGCTTCCCGGTTCAAATTGTCGCATGTGCGGCTATCCCACTTGTATGGCCTTTGCTGCAGCCCTCTCACGCCAGTACACATCGATCGTCAATTGTCCACATTTGGGCAAACCGATGGAGGAAAGAGCAACTTATCCGGTTCACGACCAGCAGGGAAATGTCATCAAAACAGTTTCATTCAATATTGATTCAAATTGTCTGCAGCAAAAGGTAAGTTTTCATGAGGCTCGAATTCAGGACCTGCAGTCGCGTCTGGTTTCTTTTGAAAAAGACAACGAAGCAAATTTTGATACTGCAAATTCAGATCTGCCTGCACCTCTATCCAAACGTGAAATTGAAGTGCTTCGCCTGATTGCCCATGGTGCTACTAACAAAGAAATCTCAGTTGAACTAAAGATCTCTCAACATACCGTCAAGAGTCATGTTATTCACATTTTTAATAAAATAGGAGTGAATGATCGTGTCCAGGCCTCAACATGGGGAGCCATGAATGGAGTGATGGGGGACAGGAGACAGATACGATAAAATGAAAAATATACATTCAGGGTGGTTGTTTTCGAAGATCGGTCTAAAAAGTCAATGCCCACGCTGGACGCCTTGTGGCCCTGGATACGTTTCGTGAGTCTGTCGCAGGCGATATCGAACTGCTGAACTGCACTAGACGTATTTGAAAAGGAGAACAGCAACTAATGCTGAAAAAACGAAGTTATGAAGCTGTAGGTGTAAATTGCAATCAATTTTTGATAATGATCGGGAATAAGGCTAATGTTCGAAACGAATTTTTCGCAGGTAATCAATCAAGGTCTGGGAATTGTTTTTAAAACCTGCTAAAGGCATCTGAAAAATTAAGCAGCTGAATCAACACAAGCAAAAATGCTTGACAATGACACCAAATTGAAGCAGATTTGCAAACAGCTCGGCCATCAAAGGTTCAACAGACGGCCGGCATCTACCGGCATTCCTCAAAGCGACTTACTGAGGATGCGGTAGGCGAATTACCATCAATTTTAGCGGATATTGGTCCTTGATAACTCCGGTAACTGTAGGTAACGGTACCAAGGAAATCAATAATCCGCAAAGTCTTACGGGGAGTGGCTCAGTCTGGTAGAGCACAGCGTTCGGGACGCTGGGGCCGAAATTAACGTTTCAATCCACGCCCCCGCATGGAGGGCGACTGTCGATTTGCAACACACTGAAACAAATCAACAAATATTGCAGATTCCGCGAACATGCTATCGAGTATCCTTTGACAGACTTGATGTAGACTCGATATTATGTCTTCCGCAGCGGCATCAGTGCGGTTGCGAACCTCCCTTGTTTTTATGTCCATCGCAGGTTCGCGGTAAGTTTTTTAAACTATTAATGGGCCTTCCTGGTCAAACGCTTTTTTGGCTCCGATATGCTCAAGTTTGTGACGCCAGTTTGCACCCAGAAAATAAAAACGGAGGCTGTCTGCATTCTGATCAATTTCGTCGATCAATCGCTGACGGAGAACAGTCCACTGTGCAGGATCGACAATACATTCAAAAACTGAGTATTGCACTCTTTGACCATAATCTTTACATGTCTTGGCAACTCGTCGCAACCGTCTACTGCCGCCCAGATCACTTGTTTTAACGTCATAACTTACCAAGACAAGCATTCTCTATCCCTTTTTCTTATTTCCAAATTACCGGAGGATAACCATCAAGCTCCCCTCTGATCAATCGTGCAAAAAGTAAAGCTTGACCATAAAAGAATAGACCGATGGCCATTTTTTCTTCAAGGAATGGATGGCTCCGTTCATCCTGTTTTCTATTCTGGTAGATCACCAGAACTGTTTTCCTCGCTGCATCTGTCATTCGTACGGCACCACTTTCACTGAAACTGAAATCTTTGGCCTTTAGTTGGCCCAAATTAACAAGCGATACCGCCAATCGATCAATCATTGGCCGGAATTCTTCCATAAGGTCGAGTGCCAGGCTGGGCCTCCCCGGCCTATCGCGATGGAGATAGCCTACTGCAGCATCAAGGCCAACCGACTCGAGCGCTGAACGGATATCATGCATCAACAGTGTGTATAAGAAAGACAGCAGGCAATTCATGCGATCCAGCGGAGGTCTGCGATTGCGCTGTCTGAAGAAGAAGTGCTCTTTTTCCCGTATGATCAAATGATCAAAAGCGCCAAAATATATGTGGGCCGCGTCACCTTCGATTCCTCTCACTTCATCGAGTGAAAGATCGTCTTGCAGGCGCCTCAGCGATGCCGTCAATCGATTGATGGTATTTTCCAGAGCAGATATATCAACTTTCTCAGGATGATCGCGCAAGACCCGCTGCATGGAATATCTACAGTTGGCTATTTTGCCGGTGACACATTGTTTGGCAACCATTGCCGAAAAAACAAGATCATCGGCTTTGCGATATTGCTCCCTCCGTAGCAGGACATTACCCGACACCGGGCCCTGGACCCGCGCGAGAAACCTGCCCTTTTCAGAAAGGAAGCTCAAGGTAACATCCCGATCCGCACAGAATCCCATAAGAAAAGGGCTGCAGCCGACATTACCAAAGCAGACAATACCATCAAGGGTATGAATCGGCAGGCGAAGCGCGACTTCACCATCTACCCGCACGGCAACGGTTTCACCGTCTTTGGCCAGATAGGCACCCTGCGTGGTGACAAAGAGTGTATTCAGATGTTTTTTCATTGCACCTCTATTTTGTTGAGGTAATTGGCAACTTTTTTGTGACTGGCAATCTTGGGCAGGCATTGCGAAATGAACGAACAGCTCTCGCATTTTTTAGCATATTTTGGTGGCGGCGTGCGATTGGAGTTCAAAAGAGTATGGAGTTTATCAGCTGTATCAACAGTAACTTGCCGCAGCTCAGCATCAAAAAGAATATTTTGTCGGCGCTTTTTCTGGCCGTAGTAAAGAGCACCTTCTGTTACTTGACGGTTGAGCATCTCTTCAAGACAGAGAGCCTGGGCGCAAAGCTGGACCCGGTCAGAATCATCCTTTTTCGGACGCCCTCGCTTGTATTCAACTGGGAATGGTTGCCAAACACCATCTTCCTGGAGATGAAATTCGACAATATCCGCCCGGCCAATGAGCCCCAACAGTAATGAACGAATAGGTAAATCAAATTCGATGCGAATTTTCCGGCGAGACTCACTGCCGGTAGAATGAACTCTTTCGTGAAGAATTTTTCCTTCAGCGGTAAATTTGTTTTCCGTCCATTGCTGTTCGATATGGATCAGTGCGCACTGGCGTGGGCAGAAAAGAAGATGCTGCAGGGCTGAGATCATTACAAGGTCATCTTCACTGTACATAAAATTCTCCGTGTAATCTGCCGCTACTCAACGGAAAGAAGGCTGACGATCAACCTGATCAATACATCCTTCTGGCCAGGATCACTTGCCGCAGTCAAAAGCGTTAAAGCCACCAGCGCTTTGTTGTCAAAATGCTTTTTCCTGAGCAGTCCGTTTATCTGCAGGAATAACAGAAAGAGGAAAGAGCCGATCCGTTTGTTACCATCGGTAAATGTATGGTCTTTAATAATAAAGTAGAGAAGATTTGCGGCCTTTTCCTCAATACTTGGATAGAGATCCTGCCCGCCGAAGGTCTGGTGGACTGCCCCGATGATCCCGGCCAGACTGTCACTGCGCTCATTGCCAAAGAGATCGGTCGCTTCTTTTTTAACCATCAATTCCTTTTTCAGTGAGGTGATGGCGTTTCGTGCACTATCAAGATTAAGGGTTTCACCTGCGACCGGTTTCGTACCCGGCGGTGGCAAATTATTCTCGTCATATTGCAGTAACAGCTGCCAGGTTTTGGCATACTGATTAACGATGTTCAATACCGAAAGACCTTCGTCGTTGACGAGGTTCTGGTTTTCCAGGGTATTTGTCAGCAATGACAAAACCTGTTGCGCTTCATGGATGCCTTTTTCTGCCAGGCGGCGCTGATTGAAGGTGTAACCTTTGACTAGATGATCTTTTAGTATGGAGGTCGCCCAGATGCGGAATTGGGTGCCGCGCTTTGATTTGACCCGGTAACCAACAGAAATGATGACATCGAGGTTATAGAAATTTGTCTGATAACTTTTTCCGTCATCAGCAGTTGTCCGGAAATTCCGGACAACTGCTTCTTCATCAAGTTCCCCTTCTTTAAACACATTACGGATATGTTCGGAAACCGTGCGTTTGTTCCGTTGGAAAAGTTCTGTCATCTGTGCCTGATTTAACCAGACCGTCTCATCAGCAAGGTGGACGTCTACGGCTTCCCGGCCGTCTGCGGACTTGTAGAGAATTATTTTGCCGAGATCTTGATGTATGGTTTCCATACTCTCTTTCTATATTTGTTTAAAATTAAAGATGTTCTTCCCAAATGACCCATTTCGAGCTTGACCAAATCTCACAGAATTAATGCGCTATTTTTTAAAACCCATCAATTTGTTCGGGGATTAATCCTTCCAAGTTTTGAAGTTCAAAAGAACCATCCTTGTTTACAGTTAAGGTGTTATGAACCTTGGCAGAAGAGAATTGACCTGCCTTACTTGTGTGTTTCCACCAGATGATTTTTTTTATGGCCATGCTCCCTTCCGGGCGAGCAGAAGAGGCATCCCCATCAAATAGTTTTGGTAGCATTTTTTTGATCGTTTCGGCATCTTCATTACTAAATCCTGTTCGTTCTGCTAATTGGGGATTCATGCTCCCAAAGGTATAATAGATGGCTTGATCAACACGATGCTTCATTCCCATAGTATCCGAGCCCCGTTTTGCCCCATCTCCCTCACCGCTGACACTTTTAGTAATCTGGATGCTGGAAACGCTAACTGGTTCCACACTAAAAGCGGATTGAATTGTCACCGGGCCTCGAATGGGTATAGAGACGCCGCCTGTTTCAGGTTCCTCATCTTTTTTCTTTTTTCCGGCAAAAGCAAATAATTGTCCAAACGTCCTGACATCCAGCCATGTGCTACAAGCCAATTGCGCTGTTTTTTCTGGAGGAGTCTTTTTGCCGTCAAGAGCGTCCTTCCCAAGTACATATTCGGCTCTGGCTTTTAAGCTTGGCATACCATCCGTCTTTTTTTCATCCGACTGGACGAAAATGGGAAACCCTGACTCTTGTAACCTATCTCGAATTTTCCGTTTTATGCAAACATCGGAGATCTCACCAAAACCATCATAGTCCGTTCGGGGTCGGTTACCATTTAATGGATCGCCATTAGGGTTGGCATTTTTCACACTAAGGATAATAGCAAAATCAATTTTGTGGTCGAGGCTCATTTGGATTCCTCCAGTTGGGTTGTTGTTTCATCTGCAGTTTTAGAACTAATGCGATAGTGCATTCTTTGACAATGATAGCCCAGTAAAAATTCTCCGGTTATCCACAGGGCGGGAAGTTCATAGGAGTCGTCGGTATAGCTGTAACCGCGCTGTTGGTGGTTGTATGTAAGCGGCGCGTCAAGTCGGTCATGGATGAATTCGATATCTCTTTGGGCTGTCCGTCCGGAAATCTCAAATGTTTCGGCAAGATGAACCGCGTTGGGAAACCGGCCTGCCTTGACTTTGCCATGAAACCATAAAAAGCGCTCATACTTCAACCGGTCGGACATATAATCACCGAGGCGTGGGAGGCAGGATCGTTCCGTTATCCAAAAAGAAGTGATGGTTGTATCTTGAAGATTTTTGTCCTCAAGTCATGTCACCCTTTTACCTAACATTTTGAAATCCCAGCGACAATGAATATCGGGCAATAGCGCCAGAAAGACAGTTGGCGTTTCGTGCCGAATCCTACGTTATCGTTGTCGTACGAACAAGATGCACTAACACCAACGGCCCATCATTATAATCCGTAAGACTTGAGCTTTTCCCAAAGGTTTTTTCTGCTGATACCAAGAAGTCGGGCAGCTTCGGTACGGTTGCCGTTGCTGTGGGCAAGGGCATTTTTGAGACAGTTCTGTTCGACAACGGCCAGTTGGTCACTGAGGTTGAAATCCAGTTCCTGTTTTGGTTGGTGTTGATTGATTTCGGTGGGCAGATCATCCGGGGTGATTTCAGGCCCCCTGGTGAGGACAGAAGCCCTCTCCATCAAGTTTCTGAGTTCCCGGGCGTTTCCGGGAAAATCGTACTGACTGAGACAATGTATTGCCTCGCTGGTAATTTTCACCGATTTGCCATGCAAGGTGTTGAATTCAGATAAAAATACCCGGCAGAGTTCTTCAATATCCTCCTTATGTTCTCGAAGTGGCGGCATTTTCAGTGGAATTACCTGTAGGCGGTAGAGAAGATCCTGCCTAAAATTGCCAGCCAGCACTTCCTGTTGCAGATCTTTCGAGGTACAGGCAATGATACGGACATCAACCTTGATGGTTTTGCTGCCACCAACCCGCTCAAACTGACTTTCCTGCAGGACCCGGAGCAATTTTGCCTGGAGTGGTCCGGGAAGGTCACCAAGCTCATCCAAGAGCAGGGTGCCGTTATCGGCGAGTTCGAATTTCCCTTTTCTTTTTTGATCGGCGCCGGTGAAAGAACCTCTTTCGTGGCCGAAAAGTTCGGATTCCATCAGCCCTTCAGGGATGGCGGCGCAGTTGATAGAGACAAATGGTTTGTCATGTCGAGTGCTGGCTTTATGGATTGCTCGTGCGGCTAGTTCCTTACCGGTGCCTGATTCTCCGGTGATCAGGATAGTGGCATTGGTGGGCGCTGCCTGTTCGATGAGAGAGTAAACCCCCTGCATAGCAGGCGATTGGCCAAACAGTTTGCGGTCGTGTTCGTGTCGACAGGTGGCCTCGAGAATTTCGCATTTTGCCTTGACCGCCTGGATTTCAAAAAGACGGGTGATCCGGATGATCAGATCGTCGAGGTTAAACGGCTTGAGAATATAATCCTTAGCCCCTTTGCGCAGACAATCAATAGCATCATCCACCGAGCCATAGGCGGTCATTATAATCACATCGGTGTCCGGGCTTTGCTTGAGCACATTTTGCAGCAAGGTCAGGCCGTCGAGGCCGGGCATGCGGATATCGGAGATTATCAGATGATACTGGTGGGTTTCGAACAGTGCCATGGCTTTCATGCCGTCTGTTGCTTCATCGACGTCCCAGCCGTGCTTTCTGAGACTGTCATAGATGGAAATCCGCATTATTTCGTCATCTTCGGCGAGCAGGATTTTGGGCATTTGGGTCTCTCAAAAAAGAATTGTCATGGCCATATTTAGCCATCATTTTTTCTGCATCTTGGTCTCGATCTGGCGAATCGGTGTTCGGCTTATTGCCTGTTCGTTGGAATGGTAATGGTGAAAAGAGTTCCCTCTCCGAGCTTGCTGTCCACCGTTATTTTACCATTCATGCGCTGGACCAGCGAGTAGGTGACCGCAAGGCCAAGCCCGGTTCCCTCGCCAACACCTTTAGTGGTAAAGAAGGGGTCGAAGATATGTGGCAGGTTCGTCTCAGCGATGCCAAGCCCCGTGTCCTGAAAGCTTAAAATGAGTTCATTGCCTTGTTCCCGGCATTCAATGGTCAGTTTTCCGCCGTCCTGCATGGCCTGGATGGCATTCAAGCCAATGTTAATGATGATTTGTTTGAGTGCCTCGGCATCAAGCAGATGTTCGGTTGAGACCGAAATATTGGTTTCGAGTACTATCTTCTTCAGCTTATAGGACAAGAGCTGGGTGCACTCGTTAAAAAGAACACGAATATCTAATTTTCTCGCTTTCAAAGGCTCCGTTCTGCCAAAATTAAGCAGTTGGCGCATGATCATTTCTATTTGCCTGAGACCCTTGTCGAGAAGCGGCAGATACCGTTCGGTCAGTTCACGGTCTTCAGGATTTTCTCGCATGGACTTGACGCAATTAAGCATGCCCCCCAGAGGGTTATTGACCTCATGGGCAATCCCCGCCGAGAGGATGCCGAGCGAGGCCATTTTTTCGCTCAAATGGGCCTGGGCTTTTGTCTTTAAAAGTTCTTCCTGAGATCTCTTCAGCCGGTCGCAAAAGAGCACAAAGTTATCACTTACGCTGTCGAGTTCATCTTTAAAGAGAGATGGCAGTAAAAACTCTTCCGGTGGCTCCTTGGGGAAGCTGTCCATGGCCTGGGTCAACCTGCTTATGCGGTGGACGATGAGTGACTCGAACATCAGAAAGAGGGCAATGGTTACAAAAAAGATACTGGCAACACCTATCATGATAAGGCTGTGGATATTTCTTCTGATGAGATCGTCGGCCCAATTTATGGGGATGCTGATGGAAAGTCCGCCGCGAATATCACCTTCGCTGTATCCCTGCCTTGCGTGACAGCCTAGGCACGATTCACTCACCCGCAGCGGGGCGATGAAACGAACAACCCGGCCCATATCCGAATTATCGACATCGATGACTTCTTCGGTACCTTTGGCAAAGGCCAGCAAGGACGACTTTTCAAATTCATCAGGACGGTTTTGCGGATTTATCGGCTTGAGGCTGGTTACACGGAAATAACCAAGACCGTCACGTTTGGCGTAGGAGGAGAGTTCACGGGTAATCATCGCCGGGTTGCGCAGGAAATACACTTGGCCAAGGGTGTCTGTAACTGTGGGCAGATCAAGGAAGGGGTTGGCCTCCTCTCCCTTTTTTTTCATGACAAACAGGCCATTATGATCAGAGGCCCATTGCCTGGTGAGGAGAATCTGTTTGTAGAGCATGCGAGCCTGCTGTTCTGCCTGTTTGAGGATCATCTTCTCATCAAACACAGAGGTGCGATAGAGCATAAACAAATAGAATGCCGAGATAATTGCCCCAATGAAAATGATGAATTTGGTTCGTAATGAGATATGTACGGGAAAACGCCAACTCATTGAGTGTATACCCTCGGTAAAATGATGGAACAGGCCAGTTGTAGGAATTGACAGGCTGGCACTCATAGCTTTACAGCTCGCAATTTTCACGCCAGTTGTATCGACTTAATATAAATGAGTTTGATTCTAGAGGAAAGGGCCAAAGAGGATTGCCGGCCAAGGGCCATATTACCGCGAGGTAGCAAAGCTTGGAGTAATGTGTTACCCGATGGTAACTGTTGCGGTCTCCTATGTTGTTAACATATTGAAAAAACATAGATTTATTAGTGGTACAGAGTTTGCAATGTCTATCTAATCGTTAGAAATGTGGTTTTCTCTGTTTTAACTAAAGGCGAGTATTTCGCAAAAAGAAGCTGAAACGCTCGTGCATGCAGAGAGAGATAATGGAAGAGACGAACCTAAAAAGGAGGTACATGGTGAACAAACAGAAAGGAATTCATTATTTGAGCTTTGCCTTGGCCATACTGGGGATAGTGCTGTTATCCGTATCTGTAAAGGCCAGCGATGGTGGAAAAACTGTACATCCGGAACTGTCCCAGCAGGAGATGCTGGTGGCCTGTGCTGACTGTCACCGGGAAGTAACTCCAGAGGTTGAGAAGGAGTGGTATAACTCACTGCATGGTCTTGGCATGGTCAAATGTTATGAGTGTCACGGCACCTTTGGCGATTTTTCGGTGACACCAACCAGGCAAACCTGTGGCACCTGTCATGCCGATATGTTGGAAAAATGTCCAAAGGATAAACCTTGTTGGGAGTGTCATATTCCCCATTCATTTAAGGAAAAGAAATAATTAAGCAGTCGAACCGACAGAAATGAAGGAGATCGTAATGGCACAAACAAGACGTGAGTTTATTAAGCGGGCGGCTGCACTTTCCGCTGCATCCTATGTGGGCATGAATCTGCCGATAGATAAGCTCAACCTGGCTCGAGCGGATGAAGGCATAGTCTGGCATCGGGGAAGTTGCCGACTGTGTGGAGTTGGCTGCCGGGTTGAACTGGCAGTAAAAGACGGTGTACCAACGGGGTTGCGTGGGGTAACGGAGTCGCGTACAAACTTTGGTTATGTCTGTATGAAGGGCATGTATTTCTGGAAATGCATACGCCATCCTGATCGTTTGACCAAACCGCTCTACCGTGAGAAGAAGACCGATACCTTCAAGGAGATATCCTGGGATAAGGCTCTCGATATTGCCGCTACTCAATTTGCCGAAGCACATAAGGCAGGTGGTGGTGCCACTGTCGCCTATTATGGGTCAGGCCAGTGCTTGACCGAAGAGACCTATCTTTTTCAGAAGATTATGCGTGGTGGATTGCAGTCCAATAATGTCGAAGGAAATCCGCGACTTTGCATGGCCAGTGCAGTTGGTGGTTATTTGACATCGTTTGGTGCTGATGAGCCCATCGGTGGCTATGCCGACTTTGAAAAAGCCCATTGTTTTTTTATTATCGGCTCCAATACCGCAGAAGCGCATCCGGTACTTTTTCGGAGGATCATGCGCCGCAAACTCGATAATCCCGATACGGTTAAAGTGATTAATGTTGATCCCAGAATCTCTCAGACATCCAGAATTGCCGATATGCATCTGCAGTTCAAACCGGGAACCGATCTGGCGCTCCTCAACGCCATGGCCTATGTCATCCTTGAAGAGAAGCTCTACGATGAAGAGTTCATAAAAAACTATGCAACGTTTCGAAAAGGAAAAGCAGAGCAAACAACGATTGAGGATTTCAAGGCGCAATTAGCCCAGTACACCCCCGAAATGGTGGCAAAGACATGTGGAGGCACCTTTAAACCCGATGATATCAGAACCATCGCCCGGTGGTTTGCAACTTCTAAAGGCACGGTCAGTATCTGGACTATGGGGCTTAATCAGCGAAAGCGTGGAGTCTGGGCCAACAATCTGGTGCATAACCTGCATATCCTCACCGGTCAACTACTAACAGATGGTGCAGACAGTCTTTCCCTCACAGGGCAACCCAATGCCTGTGGCGGCGTCCGCGAGGGCGGTGGCCTCTGTCATATCCTGCCTGGACACCGGCTGGTAGAAAAGGAACCATTGCGTCGTCAGGTCGAGGCTGCCTGGGGGGTTCCCGCCGGACGTATTCCGGAAAAGCCAGGTCTGCATACCATGGCCATGTTTTCCGCCATAAATGAAGGAAAGATCAAGGCAATCTGGATCAACTGCACCAGTCCTGTTCAGAGTCTGCCCAACTGCAATCTCTACAATAAAGGCATGGACAGAGAAGATGTCTTCATCGTTTGTACCGATATCTTTCCTACCCTGACGACCGAGAAGGCCAACCTGGTCTTGCCGACCTCTTTTCATTTTGAGAAAACCGGGGTCTATGGTTGTACGGAGCGCAGATCTCAGTTGACCAAAAAAGCCATAGATTCGCCGGGTGATGCTAAACCTGAAGTCTGGATTGCTCGGGAGTGGGCGAAGAAGCTGGCCGAAAAGATGAATGATCCTGTCATTGCCCAGTGTATTAAGCCGTTTGAAGGTTTGGAAGAAGGTTATGAACTGCCCAAGGCCATCTGGGAGGAATACACCCAGAAACTGACGGCCAACAGGGACAATGATCTTCGCGGCGCGACCTATGCAGTTCTCGAGCAGATGGCTGACGGAGTACAGTGGCCTGCGCCAACCGAGAAATATGCCCTGACCGGCGGTACGGTGAAAAAATTCGTTAAAGGCCGGGATCCAATGGCCACGACCGAATCCAAGAATGATCTCCCTTACCAATTCTACGGTGCAGCTCACCCCGATCGTAAACTATGGATATGGCAACGCGAGCAGGCGGATCCGGAAGAAATTCCGGATGCAGAATACCCGTTCTATCTTTCCACCGGAAGGATTATCGATCATTGGCATACCATGTCGATGACCGGCCGCATTCCTGAGCTGCTTCGTGCCAACCCTTATGCCCATGTAGAGGTAAACCCCAAAGATGCAAAGAGACTTGGTATCAAGCCTGGCGACATGGTGGAAATAAAATCACGACGCGGTGTCAATCTGCTGCCGGCGAAGGTCTATGAAGGGCCTGTTGAAGGTATGGTTTTTGCCTACTGGCATGACCAGCATCCAGATCGAATGATAAACAAGGTAACAAAAGATGGCTATGATCCAGGCTCGAAAGAACCGGAATTTAAGATATGCGCGGTGCAGGTAAAACGGGTGTCCGGCCCAAAACCTCTGAAGCCTTATATTGTCTGAGAGAACCTGGTGCAGCAGGAGACTCGGGTCTGCTACTGCACCATTTAATTGAAAAATCCACAGGAGTCATCATGCCTATTAGTGGCGTTGTCATATCCAGCCGAGTTACTGAAAAAAAAGAAGTATTGAATAGCCTCGCCGCAATTGCTGAAGTTGAAGTGCATGGCGATGATGAAAAAGGCAATATAGTGGCAGTCCTGGAGACTGAATCATCAGAGAAAATGGAAAAACTCATTGATCGGATAAACAAGGATCCAAACGTCCTGCATGTTGGCCTGACTTATTTAAATACCGAAGATGAGGCGGAGCGCATGGCGGGAGGAGAAAAGTTGGAAAAACCATTCGGCTTCAGAACGCCTTTAAGTGGCGCGTAATGGAACGGCGGTCTTTTCTTAAAATGCTCGGGGCAGGGCTGACCTACCTGCCCCTGCTTCCAGGACCTGTAGGAGCAAAGTTTCTGCAATCACCGGTTACAACCAATAGGTTACGCCCACCAGGTGCTGTACCTGAAGAGCTTTTCCCTGCTAAATGTATCCGCTGTGGACGTTGTGTGGAGGTCTGTCCGTATCGTTCGATTATCATGCTTGATATCCGTGCCGGTATGCATGCCGGAACCCCGCTGGTTGAAGTGGAAAAAATCCCGTGTTATCTCTGTATGAAGTGTGTTGATGTCTGCCCCACCGGCAGCCTGCAGCGAATCCGGCAGGAGGATAGTCGAATGGGGCTGGCAGTTATCAACCGGTTTCATTGCCTAGCTTGGATCGGGATAATATTGTGCCGGACCTGTTACGATAAGTGCCCCTATGCGGAAAAGGCTATTCGGCTTGATCAACTGCGACCGGTGATTGATGAATCCGCCTGTACCGGTTGTGGCCTCTGTACCAACGCCTGTCCGGTGACCGTTACGGGAGGCAGAAAGGCCGTTAATATTGAACCGCTCTATGCCAAAGAAAAGGTGACTGAGTGAAAACGGTTGAGAGCATTGATGGAGATAAAAAGGTAGACGATTTAGGGATTGCTCGCCAACGAAAGAACCATTGCGGTCGGTGGCGATTGAGTGTCCTCACCATGGCCTTTCTACTCATTTTAATAAATCCGTTTCTTAACTATTATTGGCACGTCAATTTTATCCAGGGTTGGTATCAGTCTTTTGCTCTCGGCAACCTCTGGTTCGTTTCACCCCTCGAGGGCTTGGAAAGCTTGCTTCTCACCAAGTCGGTGTCTCTGCCATCACTGATTGGAATGGTGATCCCTGTTCTAATTGCACTCTTTCTTGGCCGGGTCTTTTGTTCCTGGGTATGCCCGGTATCGTTTATTCTTGAGCTTTTTGACAGACTGAGGAAGCTTATCACGCAAAAAAAATATTTAAAAAACTCGCTACTTATCGCGAAAAAAGTACTCTGGTTTACCCTTATTGGTGAATTTTTGTTGAGCATGGTGCTTGGCGCTCCACTTTTTGTCTTTCTTTCTCCCCCGGGACTGGTTGGACGAGAAATAATGATGCTGGCATTTTTTCATAAAGTTGCTCTTGAGGGGGTAATACTCGTGCTGATTCTTGTACTGGAACTATTTACTCGCAGGTTTTTTTGCCGGACGTTTTGTCCTCTAGGTGCACTGCTTGCCTTTCTGGGCAGGAAAAGGAGTCTTCGGGTCTATGTTGATCAGACGAGTTGCACCAATTGCGGAAGGTGTGAAAAAGCCTGCCCGATAGGCCTTTTACCAAACATTGGCGAAGGAACATCTGCCTATTGTTGGAACTGTGGTGAATGTTTAGACAGTTGTCGCGACGATGCTCTGCACTTTTGTTGGCGAGAAGAGCAATCCGGGCGACAAATTAATTTTAACCCTACTTCTTGAAAAATTAAATCTGTCTCTTGTATGAAAGCCTGGATAAATCGTTACCGTAAGGTAGCATCTTTTTCTGTCATTGTTACCATGTGGTAACGCGTTTGTCCTCTCAAATGAATAACTTTATGAAAATACGTGATTGTTTATATGGTATGAAAGTTGCTCTTAGGGAAATACAAATTATTCGTCTTTTGCTTCTCTAGTCCATTAAACTTCAGGGAGATCCATGAAGAAGATTTTTTTTCTGATATGTGGTGGCATTATTTTAGGTCTTGTCTTGTCACTTGCGGCTGCCGAAATGATCGAACGTACATCCGGACGTGAATTTTGTTCCTCGTGTCATTCCATGAAAGGTGTTGCCCGCTCAAATGAAGGGGATGTCCATGGAGGAATGAATAATCTCGGATTTATTGCCAAATGTGCTGATTGTCATCTCCCGCATGACAATGTTTTTCATTATGTGACGGCAAAGGCATATACTGGCGCGAAAGATGTTCTTGGTGAAATTTTCTGGGCCGATTCGTTCGATTGGGTTGGCAATCTTCAGCATAGAGAAAAATTCACCTACACCTCCGGCTGTGTCAAATGTCATGATCTGAGTGTCATACGCTACGAGATACCAAAAGCTTTTCTCGCGCATAAGGATTTCCTGTCAGGGAAAGAACCTTCCTGTGTGAAGTGCCATGAGCATGTGGGCCATAAGGATATTAAAGATTTTCTGGTTAAATGAACCTGGAGGGAGGAAGAATGGTACGATTACTGTGGTTAGTGGTGGCCTTTACTGTCGGGTCGATTTCATCTGCTTTTGCAATGGACAGTGCGGTAAAAACCTTAAAGGTCGAGCGTGGCTTGTCACCTGAGGGAAAAAAATGCATTGAGTGTCATGCCGAAAAACAGCCTGGCATTGTTGCCGACTGGAAGAACAGTCGGCATGGGCATGTCAATGTTTCATGTATTGATTGTCATGGTGTGGACAAGGGATATGAGATGGCCTCTCAAAGCTGTCCAGGAGTAAAGGGAACCGAGATCTACATCTCTGTTGTCGTTACCCCCAAGACCTGTGGCAGATGCCATTCTACTGAAGTCGAGCAATTTAGTAAGAGTGGTCATGCCCGTGCCAGTATGCAGTATCATTCCCCTGATGGCAGAAACTTCAAAAGCATGACGGCGCTGATCGCAACTCATGAAGGCCAGGGTGTTGAAAAGTTTAAAGATGCCTCGGACATGGCCGGTTGTATGCAATGTCATGGATCAGATATCAAAATTGGTGCAGATGGCAGGCCAACGAAGGAAACATGGCCTGCCGCCGGCGTTGGCACAACGTACCCCGACGGCTCAGTTGGCAACTGTGTTGTTTGTCATACGAGACACCGGTTTAATATTGCTGAGGCAAGAAAACCTGCCGCCTGCGCCTCTTGTCATCTCGGCCCGGATCATCCGGATATCGAAATCTTTAATAACAGCAAACACGGACACATCTTCAATGCAGAAGGAAATACCTGGAATTTTACCAGTGCACCTGACGCCTGGGAACCTGGTGACTATCGCACTCCTACCTGCGCTGTCTGCCATATGAGCGGAATAGGGGCGTTGACGACGACCCATAATATTTCTGAGAGGCTCCATTGGAATCTTTGGGCACCGGAATCTATGGTACGCAACTCACCGGATCCAATGAGCCCACTAACTGGGGAAGGAATTGAGGGCAGGCAAAAAATGAAGTCCGTCTGCAGCAATTGCCACAGTACACTGCATACTGATAATTTCTTTGAGGCAGTAGATCTCAATATCGAATTGTACAATGAGAGCTACTGGAAACCGGCTTTGGCCCTGAAAAAGGAACTTGCTGAGAAAAAACTGTTGAAAGAGAACCCCTGGGATGATGAATTCCAAAAAATAATCTATCACCTCTGGCATCACGAGGGAAGACGGATGCGGCAGGGAGCCGCAATGGGTGGTCCTGACTATGCCCATTGGCATGGTGTCTTTGAACTCCAGCAGGATCTCTATAAGTTAAAGAGTATCTCTGAGAATCGTCTAAAGACTGGCAAGATAGAAGACTAAAATGAATTAATCTGGGGCTTACGTTGTGAGCCCCAGATTAGTCGCTCAAATTGCCAGAAACCTTTCCTGATTATCCTTGATCGTCCCACCGAAAAAATTGGCACCAATCAATCCAAGGTTTATCTTCTAGCCAGACTGGACAGAATAATTTTGACGGAGGTGTCGCTATGATAGAAAACCATTGGCAACTGCAGGATGCTAAAAACAAATTCAGCAGCTTAGTTGATAAAGCACAGCATAATGGTCCGCAGATCGTGACCAAACACGGCAAAGATGCGGTCGTAGTGCTTTCGATCGACGAATATAAAAAATTAATAAAACCCAAAGTCAACTTGGTGAATTTTTTTTCAGACCTCTCCCCTCGCAAACGAAAACCTCGATCTCACAAGAAATAAGGAAACGCCGAGGAATATAGAGTTATGATTTACCTGCTGGACACCTGTGTAATTTCAGAACTCATCAAACCATCACCCAGCCCAAAAGTCGTTCAATGGGTATCAAAAGCTGAAGAAAACAAATTGTTTATCAGTGTATTGACTATCGGTGAGATCCACAAAGGAATCGAAAAATTACCCAAAAGCAAAAAAAAGGACAAACTTCACCAGTGGGTGAACTATGACCTTCAGGAACGATTCGAAAATAGGATAATTAATTTTGATCTGAAGACGGCTGCTGTCTGGGGCCGAATTCAGGCATATTTTGAAACTTTAGGCAAAGCTTTGCCAGCAATTGGCGGGCAAATTGCCGCTACAGGAATTTCTTACGACCTAACAGTTGTAACGAGAAATACTACAGATATGGAAGTTAGCGGTGTTGTCTTATTAAGCCCTTGGCTTTAGCGCATAATCAACTGCCACTTCATTGTAGAGTTCACAAAAATCTCTGATCAGTTTAATTCGTTCAATCGGTGGTATCTTAAAATATATCGGGCTAAGCATAAGAATGCTTATTGCTTCTTTTGCAGTCATGGATTCCACCATCCTCGAACCATTTACCAAGATACAATTTGAATATTGGCAAGTAAGATATCTACCTGATTATGTATTTAAGTTCTGTATTCCCTAATTGTTACAAATGTATATTCAAATTTCAGGCCGTTTTGATTTTTTAATCTGTGAAATTCAAAAAAAGTCTAATGGGAAGACTGTTGTCGCGATTGAGTTCTTTGTAGATGAGTGAGAAGGAAAAGGACTTTGTGGTGTATCTAATTGAAAATAGAGAGAATTATGGCTTGATGGCTGTTGTTGTGCCGCTTGCTTCATAATAGACCGCAGAGGAGTCAATTGTTCAGGTGGATCAAAAATATTGGGAGTACCTTCGCTGTTTAGGTAATTTTTAGTTGATTTATTCGATATTTAGAAAAGTATTTCCGTAAAAGCGGTCGAATTGAATGTGTAAACGGTCTCACCTGTTTTAAACTTCAAGATGATTTTCGTGAGAGGAGTTTACGAAATGGTGATACTTCCAGGCGAGGTCGGAGTGAATTTCCCACCAAGAGTGTAACGAGAACCCGGCGAGTAGAAGGTGCTGCTGGTCGCCACTTTTCCGCCAACCCAAGTTTTTCGATGGAGAGCCAGGCAGGGCTCAGAAGCATTTATCTCTAGGAGATCCCGGATCCAAGGATCCGGGATAAGTGCTTCGACGATATGCTCGACCGCGGATACCGGGGCGAGATGTAACAGATATTCACTGACAGTTATCTTGGTGAAATCCTGCTTGAGAAAGTCAGGTGCGATTTCAGGATTGGTATATCGACAACCGATTTGTATGGGCAGATTATTGTCTTTGTGGACGATAATCGAGTGGAATACCGGAGTATAGGGTTTCAGTTGCATCGCCGTGGCGACAGATGGCTTTGCCTTTTCTTCCTGTAAAAGGTGCACAATACACGAATATGACCCGCCCCTTGCCCGAATTTCTTCGGCAATTGACTGAATTTGAAATAAGGCCGCTTGTGACTTTCGGTCAGCCACAAAGGTGCCGGAACCCTGGATGCGCTTGAGTCGACCTTCATCGGTAAGTTCGCGCAGTGCCCTGTTGACGGTCATTCTGGAGACGTTCAGGCTGGCCACCAGTTCGGCCTCGGACTCTATTCTCATGCCTGGTTGCAGGGCGGCACTGTTTATTTTTTCGACGATATACTCTTTCACCTGTTGGTAAAGAGGTAATCGGTCGGTCTCAATAGACTTTTTCTGCATGCTGATTATTGGGCAAAACTTGGCAAGAGGCCGCCGCCAACCAGATAATTGAATGCACCTGACTGGACAAGTTCCTGGGCCTTTTTAATATCCGGGGCAAAGTATCGGTCCTGGTCATAAAAGGCAACAACTGCACGGACAAGACCTTTTGCTTCTTCCAACAGAGGTGAGGTCTTCAGAGGTGCGCGAAAATCCACACCCTGGCAGGCGGCCAGCAATTCAATGGCAATGACTCCCGCCGTATTGTCGGCCATTTCCGACAAGCGCCTGGCGGCAAAGGTGGCCATGGAGACATGGTCTTCCTGGTTGGCAGAGGTCGGCAGGCTGTCGACGGACGCCGGATGGGCCAGGGACTTGTTTTCGCTGGCGAGAGCCGCTGAGGTCACCTGGGCAATCATAAAGCCTGAGTTCAGGCCGCCTTTTTCCACAAGGAAGGGCGGCAATTTCGACATATGGGTATCGATCAACAGAGCCATTCTTCTTTCGGAAAGGGAACCAATCTCGGCAATGGCCAGAGCAAGATTGTCGGCCGCCATGGCAATGGGTTCGGCGTGAAAATTGCCACCGGAAATGATGTCATTTTCTTTGGAAAACACCAGTGGGTTGTCGGAGACGGCGTTTGCTTCGGTGGCGATGACATCGGCTGCGTTGCGGATCTGGGTGAGACAGGCGCCCATGACCTGGGGCTGGCAGCGCAGGGAATAAGGGTCCTGAACCGCTTCACAGTCTTTGTGGGAGATTTCTATTTCACTATGATCAAGGAGCCTTCGATAACAGGCTGCGGCGTCGATTTGGCTCCTATGGCCCCGGACCTCGTGCACAAGTGGATCGAATGGTCGGCGACTGCCCCGGGCAGCCTCAACGCTTAAACTTCCCGAAACCATGGCGGCGGCGAACAGTTCTTCGGCGGCAAAGAGTCCTTCCAGGGCAAACGCGGTGGAGGCCTGGGTACCGTTGAGCAGAGCCAGTCCTTCTTTTGGGCCGAGGGTGACGGGTGTTAGTCCGGCGACCTGCAAGCCTTCCAGGCCGGAAATTATCTGGCCATTATGAATTGCCTCTCCTTCGCCGAGGAGTACGGTGCTCATATGGGCAAGCGGCGCGAGGTCACCGGATGCCCCCACCGAGCCTTTTTGGGGAATACACGGATAAACTTCGGCGTTTACTAACTGTATTAAAGCGTCTATCACTTCTAGCCGTATTCCCGAATATCCTCTCGCCAGGCTGTTAATTTTCAGCACCATCATCAGCCGAACAGTCGATTCTTTCATGTTCGCACCCACTCCCGCCGCATGAGAGAGGACAATGGACCGCTGAAGATGTTCAAGCTCATCGTTTGGAATAATGGTGCTGGCCAGCAGTCCGAAGCCGGTATTAATACCGTAAATCACCCGCCCCTGTTTGATCACGTCGCGAACGGTTTTGACCGATGCCTCAATGTTTACTTTGCAGCTTTCTGTCAGTTTTATTTTAACCGGTGCCTTGGCAATTTGGCGAAGCTCGGCGAGGGTGAGTTTGCCTGGGTTGATTTCCATTTCAATGGTCATTGTCTTATGTCCTGTAATAGCAGTTAATTACTGGTTATTCCTGCGAAGGATGAGTCTCTCAAAGGATGATGAGTGTTGTCGTTGATTGTATATACAGATCACGCTTGAAGCAAGTTAAAAGTGCAACTCTCAAACATATTGTATATACAAGTTGAAGGTGGTAACATTGCTGAAAATGATTATTGCTACATCAAGATAGAAGAAAAAGTGACCAAGGAGAAAAATATGGTGAACAATGCGCAAATTGCCGGGGTGATGAAGATTCGGTTGGATGATGACCTGCCCGAGCAGGAAAAGTTTCAGCAGGGGATTCGCCGCGCTCCGGACCGGGGCTTTCGCTTGAGCAGAAGTCAGACCGAAACTGCCCTGAAGAATGCCCTGCGGTATGTTCCGGAGCAGCACCATCAGCTCCTTCTGCCGGAGTTTCTCGAAGAACTCAAAACCAGAGGCCGCATTTATGGCTACCGCTATCGCCCCCATGGCCCGCTCAAGGCCAAACCAATCGACGAGTACGAGGGGAAGTGTCTGGCGGGTAAGGCTTTTCAGCTGATGATCGACAATAATCTCGATTTTGATATTGCCCTCTACCCCTATGAGCTGGTGACCTACGGAGAGACCGGCAGTGTCTGCCAGAACTGGATGCAGCTGCGACTTATAAAAAAATACCTGCAGGTCATGACCGAACACCAGACGCTGGTGATGCAATCGGGCCATCCGCTGGGCTTATTCCAGTCGAGCCCGGACAACCCGAGGGTTATTATAACCAATGGCTTGATGGTCGGTCTCTATGATAACCCCGATGATTGGGAAATTGCTGCCCAGATGGGGGTTTCTTCCTACGGTCAGATGACCGCTGGCGGCTGGATGTATATCGGGCCTCAGGGCATTGTTCATGGCACCTACAACACCCTGCTGAATGGTGGCCGCAAAATGTGCGGGGTGCCGGCTGAGGGTAATCTCGCCGGAAAACTCTTTGTCACTTCCGGGCTTGGCGGGATGAGTGGGGCGCAACCAAAGGCCGCCAAAATTGCCGGTGCCGTCTCTATTACTGCGGAAGTGGATTTCTCGCGGATTGAAACCCGTCAGTGGCAGGGTTGGGTTGATGTTGTCTCCGATGATTTAGCTGAGGTGCTGTCGATTGCTAAAAAGAGCCTCGCTGCCAAAGAGAGCAGTTCCATTGCTTACCATGGTAATGTCGTTGATTTGCTCGAGTATTTAGCAGATAAAAAATTCCCGGTTGATCTGCTCTCCGACCAGACGTCCTGTCATGTTGTTTACGATGGTGGCTATTGTCCGCAAGGGATTGATTTTGCCGAGCGAACCCGTCTGCTGGCAAGCGACAGGGCAGCATTTAAGTCTCTTGTAAACAAGAGCCTACGGCGTCACTATGAGGCCATACAAAAACTCTCGCAACAAGGGGCCTATTTCTTTGACTACGGCAATGCTTTTCTAAAAGCGGTCTTTGATGCTGGGGTCACTGAGGTGGTAAAGAACGGCGTTGATGCCAAAGACGGTTTTGTCTATCCGTCTTACTTTGAAGATATCATGGGGCCGATTTTTGATTATGGCTATGGCCCCTTCCGCTGGGTTTGTCTGAGCGGAAAGTCGGAAGATCTCGATAAAACCGACATGGCGGCAATGTCCTGTATTGATCCCGCACGCAGGTCTGAAGATCGCGATAATTATATCTGGATAAAAGAGGCCAAAGCCAACCAACTGGTGGTGGGCAGCCAGGCACGAATTCTCTATTCCGATGCAGGCGGACGCACAGCCATTGCCCTGAAATTCAATGAAATGGTCCGCAATGGTGAGGTTGGCCCGATAATTCTCGGTCGGGATCATCATGATCCGGGCGGCACCGACTCGCCATTCAGGGAAACAGCCAATATCTACGATGGCAGTAATGTCTGCGCCGATATGGCCACCCACTGTTTTGCCGGGAACGCTGCCCGGGGAATGTCTCTGGTGGCTCTGCATAACGGCGGAGGAACTGGAATTGGCAAGGCAATAAACGGTGGTTTTGGCATGGTGCTGGACGGCAGCGAGCGGGTGGATGAGATCCTGCGAAGTGCGATGTCCTGGGATGTCATGGGTGGCGTAGCCCGCCGCAATTGGGCAAGAAACCCTAACGCCATGGAAGTGGCGATGGCCTATAATAGTGATAATGACAATGGTGACCAGATTACCATTCCCTTCCAGACGGATGAAACCAGAGTGGCCGATGCCGTGGCTGCCATGTTTTCGGAAGGCGATAAGTAGGGATTGAAAAGAGGTAGAAGATGTCACAACAACTTTTTCGTAATGCAAAGATATACACCCCGGTGGATGTGGGAACACCGAGGGTCGGCAAGGCTCAGGGCGAGCTGGCATATTTTCCAAAAGGCGCGTTGCTTGTTGACGATGGTCTGATTGTCGCCTGCGGTGATGAGCAGGAGGTGCTCGCTGCTGCTAAAATGACAGCTGACTTTTTGGAAGTAGACTGTGAGAACAGATGCTTGATTCCGGGCTTTGTTGATCCCCACACCCACATCTGTTTTGCGGCAACGAGAGAGGCTGAATTTTCGCTCCGCCTGGAAGGGACGCCATATCTGGAAATACTCCGACAGGGTGGCGGAATACTCTCTTCTGTCAGAGCCGTGGCCAGCGCCACTGAGGTCGAACTCTATGAAAATACTCTGCGCCATGTGCGAACGGCGCTCAGTCTTGGCACCACCAGCCTGGAGATAAAAAGCGGCTACGGGCTGGATACGGAAAATGAACTGAAAATGCTGAAGGTCATCGGTGAGGTGGCAGCAGGCAGTCCGGTTGATGTCGTGGCAACCTTTCTTGGCGCCCATGCCATTCCCGAGCAGTATAAAACAAACCCCGATGCCTTTATCTCTTTGATCATTGAAGAAATGCTGCCCCAGGTGAAAAAACAGGGCATAGCCCGTTTCTGCGATGTGTTCTGCGAGACTGGGGTTTTCAGTATAGACCAGGGCCGCAGATTGCTTACGGCTGCTCAGGCGATGGGCATGGGGCTTAAGATACATGCCGACGAGGTGAATGACCTTGGTGGGGCGGCGCTTGCCGCTGAACTGGGTGCCTGTTCTGCGGATCATCTGCTTACGGCAAGCGAAAAAAATATTAAAAAAATGGCCGAGGCGGGGGTGATCGCCACTCTGCTCCCGGCCACAGCGTATAGTCTTAGAAAAAAGTATGCCAGGGCCAGATTGATGATCGAAAACAATGTCGCCGTGGCGCTGGCCACCGATTGTAATCCGGGGTCAAGTTTTACGGAATCGATGCAGTTTGTCATTGGTCTTGCCGTTGTCAATATGCGGATGACTCCCGCGGAAGCGCTGACGGGGGCGACATTAAACTCTGCCTATGCCTTAAAGATGGCAGATAGAGTTGGTAGTCTGGATAAGGGAAAGCAGGCGGATTTTCTTCTTTTGGAAGGGGATTCGCCGGCAATTTTTGCCTATCATGCCGGGGTCTCTTCTGTCGTCAGCGTCTATAAGAAAGGCCAGAAAATAAATTAACCTTAAATGTGTTTATGAAAATCCCTTGCTACTTGTGGAGAGTGCAATGAAAAAAATAGTGGAGTGTGTTCCAAATTTTTCTGAAGGAAGAAATGAGGCCACCATAGCAGCAATAGCCAAAGCCATCGAAATGACTGACGGATGTACTCTCTTGGACGTTGATGCCGGGAAATCGACCAATCGAACCGTCTTTACCTTTGTCGGTGACCCGGATTCTGTGGTGGAAGGAGCGCTTGCCGCAGCCAGGGTAGCGGCCGAGCTGATAGATATGCGAAAACATACCGGAGGACATCCCCGGTTTGGTGCTATGGATGTCTGCCCTTTCATTCCCGTTGCCGGGGTGACAATGGAAGAATGTGTCGAAGTCTCGAAGAGATTTGCCAAAAGAGCCGCGGGTGAGTTGGCAGTACCGTTTTATCTCTATGAAGCTGCGGCAAACCATGATTATCGCCGAACATTGCCGGATTTGCGTCACGGCGAGTATGAAGGATTGTCAGAGCGGCTCAAAGATCCAAAATGGCAGCCGGATTTCGGTCCCAAGGAATTTGTGCCGACCTGGGGAATAACGGCCACCGGCGCCCGGAATTTTCTCGTTGCCTATAATGTTAATGTGCTTGGCACGCCGAATCAGGCCCACCGCATAGCCCTTAACCTGCGGGAGGCTGGCAGGAGTGAAGAAGAACCCGGTCGACTGGCGGACGTCAAAGGCATGGGCTGGTTTGTGGACGAGTATAATATGGCCCAGGTGACTGCGAATCTCCTTGATTATCAAAAAACACCCATTCATGTCTTTTTTGAGGAAGTAAAAAAAGAAGCCACAGCTTTGAACCTGGCAGTGGCTGGTTCCGAGATTGTCGGACTCGTACCCCTGCAAGCGATGCTTATGGCTGCTGAGTATTATATAGAAAAAGAAAATCTCTTCATCTACGAGGAGGATCAAAAAATTCGACTGGCGGTTGAAAGACTGGGCCTTAACTCGGTGGCGCAGTTTAATCCTCAGGAAAAAATCGTTGAATACCGGGTGGCAGAAAAACCAGTCGAACCTCTTGCCGGATCGACGGTGCGTGGCTTTATCGAAGAAATTGCTGCCCGCACTTCAGCCCCCGGCGGTGGTTCGGCCTCGGCGACGGTTGCCGCCATCGGTACTGCTCTTGGTTCCATGGTCGCAAAGCTCACCTATGGGGTACGAAAATTCGAAGCAGTTCAGCCGCAATTGCAAAAGGCTATCCCCGTCCTGCACGAGCTGACCCATCAGCTGATCCCCATGATTGATGCAGACACTTCAGCCTTCAATGATTATATGGCAGGAGTACGCATGCCTAAGTCTACCGAGGAAGAAAAACAGGTACGTAATGACTGCATGCAGGCTGGCTTAAAAACGGCCATTCAGGTGCCATTGACCACTATGCGCTTGGGTGATAAGGCCTGGGAAAGTCTCTTGGAGGTTGCCCGTTATGGTAATCCGGCCTCCAGCTCAGATACTTTAGTCGGCGCCAGGGCGCTGGAAACCGGCATCTGGGGTGCCTATCAGAATGTTTTGATTAATATGGTTGATATTCAAGATGCTGCGTATAAAGAGGAAATTCTTGGAGAGGCAAAAGAAATTGCTAGCCGGGCAGTAAATAAATGTGAGGAAGTGTTGCGCATTCTTAACGCACTGTAGCTGTGAAAAAACATTTTGGTTTTTCTCTGTTCTTTTGCAATAACTCCCTGCTATAATTTGGCTTACAAGTAGACCCATTTTCGCGTGAGTGAATTGGGTCGTTTTTTGATGCTAAAAGGTGGAAAGTAGATAGATATTTGGGTATAGTGGCCTCTTTTTTCTGAAGCTTTGTTCGCAACACAATGGCATTTTATTGTGTATATAATTTTTTCCCTGGTAATAGGAAGTATGCTTCCTGTTGCCTTTTTAGAGGTTTGTTTAAAAGATAATCATGGCAAATAAATTGTATGTGGCGGGGACGGAACCCCACAGTGGTAAATCGGCTGTTATTCTTGGCCTGATGGAACTCCTCACCCGAAACATTAAAAAGGTGGCCTTCTTTAAGCCGCTTATAGAAGAAGACTTTTCCAGAGTTGGCAAGCTTAAGCGTGATAATACTATCAATCTTATCATGCAGCATTTTAACTTGCCTTTGGATTACCATGAGATGTATGCCTATTCGGTTGCCCAGGCTAGTCAGCTTATTGCCTTGGGTAGACATGCAGAGTTGCATGAAGGCATCATGGCTAAATACAATAACCTGGCTGAAAAGTCTGATTTTGTTTTGTGTGAAGGCATTGAATTGGCAGGGGCAACCGCCTCCTTTGATTTTGATATTAACGTTGACATAAGTAATAATCTTGGTTGTCCCCTGATGCTGGTTGCCGGTGCAAAGGACAAGACTATTGAGGCGGTGGTTCGCTCAATCAAGGTCTACTATGAATCTCTCGCCGAACGGAGTTGTGATCTGGTGGCAACCATAGTCAACAGGGCCGATCCTGCTATTGCTGAGGCTATGGAGGTTCGACTTCTTTCGGAAAGCATAAACAGGAAGAAACTTGTTTATGTTATTCCAAACAATGAAAATCTCGGCAATCCCTCTGTAGGTGAGGTTGCCCGTCTGTTGAACGCTGAGATCCTTTACGGCGAGGAAAGCCTCACCCGCCATGTTCGCAGTTTTACCATAGCTGCCATGCAACTGAGAAACTTACTGGGCAGGATTGAATATGGTACACTGGTTATCACCCCAGGTGATCGCTCTGATGTCATTCTAGCCTGTTTGGCTGCCGGAGAGTCGATGACTATGCCGAACATCTCCGGCATCATGTTGACCGGGGGGCTTGTTCCGGAAGAACCAGTGCAGAGGGTTATTGAAGGATTTAAGCAAACGGTGCCGATAATTTCAGTCAATGAGAATACCTTTGAGGCGGCAATTCGAATCGATAACATCCATGCGTCAATCACTCCGGATAATACCAGAAAGATCACTCAGGCTCTGGCGGTTTTTGAACGGTATATCGACATGGATGAACTCAGTGACAGGATTATCAAGACCAAAACCACGATTGTCACACCGAAGATGTTCGAATCTCAGTTGCTTCAGCGCGCCAAGGCCAACAAACAGCATATCGTATTGCCGGAAGGCGAAAATGAGCGGATTCTTAAAGCCGCAGAAATTCTGTTGCGCCGTGACGTTGTTGATTTAACCCTTCTCGGACGGGAAGACACCATACGCGAGCGTGTCAGAAGTCTGGGCTTGCATCTGGAAAAAGCAAAAATTATCGATCCTCGGAATTCCTCAGTTCTTGAAGAATATGTGGAAACCTATTACCAGTTGAGAAAAAATAAGGGAATAACTCTTGATAATGCCCGGGATATAATGGTTGATCTGAATTTCTTCGGTACAATGATGATCTATAAAGACCATGCCGATGGGATGGTTTCGGGTGCCATGCATACCACTGCGGATACCATACGGCCCGCATTTCAGTTTATCAAGACGAAACCAGGATGTTCTGTCGTTTCCAGCGTTTTTCTGATGTGCCTAAATGATCGGGTATTGGCTTATGGCGATTGCGCTGTTAATCCCGATCCCACAGCTGAACAACTGGCTGAGATTGCTATCGGTTCAGCCAAGACAGCAGCTCTCTTTGGTGTTCATCCGCTGGTGGCCATGCTGTCCTACTCTTCCGGCAGCTCAGGAAAGGGGCTTCAGGTGGATAAGGTCAGAAAAGCTACAGAAATAGCGAGGGAAATGTCAAAAACGCTGTATCCCGGTCTGGAAATTGAGGGGCCGATTCAGTACGATGCTGCGGTTGATATGGAAGTTGGCAAGGCCAAAATGCCTAATAGTAAGGTTGCCGGCAGAGCAACAGTCTTTGTCTTTCCTGACCTTAACACCGGAAACAACACATATAAAGCAGTGCAGAGATCAGCGGGAGCCATCGCCGTTGGGCCAGTTTTGCAGGGATTGCGGAAGCCGGTGAATGATTTAAGCCGTGGCTGTCTTGTACCGGATATTGTCAACACCGTGGCGATTACCGCGGTACAAGCGCAGGCAGAAAAAAACAATGCGTAATTGCCTTCTTCTGGCTTTGATCAACTGATCAAAGCCAGAAGGTCCGGGCCGAGATAGGTTCTTTCATTCTCCCCAAGGATTCCCAAAGAAAGACAGATCAGAGTCCAGAAGTGCACGACGCCGTAGTTGCCGCCGTAATGATGGCCAATATCTTCCATTTGTGAATGGCAGTTATGGCAAGGTGTGAGCACATAGGCGGCACCTGTTGCGGCAATCTGGTCGAATTTACGTTTGCCATAGGTTCGTCGATGGTCGGTCATGCCTGCTTGGAGGAAGCCGCCACCACCACCGCAGCAGTAGTTGGCGCTACGGTTTGGTTGCATGTCTATGAAATTCTCTTCTCCAACCAGGCTAGTTACCACAAAGCGCATATCCTCGGCAATGGAGTCGCCGTAGGCTTTTCTGACGATCATGCAGGGATCCTGAACGGTGAATTTAATGCCTTTTGTGTTCCAGTTTGCATTGACCGGTAGTTTCCCTTCCCTAATCCATCTGGCATAGTAGGTAATCAGGCTTTCAAGCTTGAAGTCTGCCTCCATGCCGAAACGGTTCAAGGCGTTCCACATGGTATAGTAACTATGGCCGCATTCTGTATTGAGCCATACCTTGCAACCCAGTTCATTGACTGCATCGACCCGTTTTTTGATGACCTCATACCAGGCTTCCTCGTCACCCGCAAACATACAGAAATTTTCCGCAGCCCATCCCTTGGAGGAGTAAGTCCAGTCGGCCCCAACCATGTCGAGTATTTTCCAAAGCGGGACCATTTCATCGGGTTCGTTCATTGGTTCCCGGGAATTCTGATTGACAAAGAAGAAGGAGCCTTTTTTATCCATCGGCGCCTGGAGATTTTTAAAGCCAGGCTGGGTCTCACGAACCTCTTCCAGTACGTCCTGAACCACAAAAACGAAGTCCTCGGGCGGCAGTCCCATAGCACTTGTCGAATCTGTCGAACGAATGGCCTGACAGGATCGGACGATGCCTGTGGGTTTTTCTTCCTGCGGCCAGTTGCCCCGGGCGAAGAACACCAGTTGGGAAATGTCGATATTCATAGGGCAGACATGCTGGCAGCGTTTACATAGGGTGCAGCACCATACCCACGGGGTGGTGGAGAGTTCTTCATCCATACCGAGCATGGCCATGCGGATGAAT
This sequence comes from uncultured Desulforhopalus sp., assembly GCA_963677465.1. GTDB lineage: Bacteria > Desulfobacterota > Desulfobulbia > Desulfobulbales > Desulfocapsaceae > Desulforhopalus_A. Next base: position 6,000,974 of record OY781976.1, read on the forward strand.
TTCCTCGGGTCCATGTTCTCGATTCCCGAAGCAGGGCAGCCGGATGAACAGAGACCGCAGGTGAGACAGGCCTCAAAGCTTGCGCCTTCCGGCAGCAGTTCCAGGGCTTTTTCTTTGAAATTGATGGTGGCTATTTTTTTATCCGACATGTCTGTCCTTCTTCCTGGCTCTTATCCCGTTTACCGGGCTTAGTGTGCAGCGTGTAAAAAATTCTCGACGGCTTCCACCGCCTTGTAGGCTGTGGCGATGGCTATTCCAGCGCCGCTTCGGCCACGAATCCAATCCTGGTGGGCAAGGATGATTCCTGCCGCAAAAAGACGATCACTGAAAGGTTTGCCGTTTGTTGCAAGCGGCCTGAATGATCCGTCAATTTCGATCCCGGCTTTATGGATGTCATGACCTCGTTGGTCGGTGTACGCCTCACGATACCAGTCGTCTCTGGATGGTGGTTGACTTACCGGTAAATTCAGTAACGACTCGGTTATGCCGGTGATATGCGCTTCCAGGCCGCCGCTTAAAAAACGACCGGTGGCAAGGATGACCGCTTTCGAATGGATGGTGATGGGACCGTAATTATCGCTGAGGCTGAGAAGCGCGCAGTCAGCAGCAAAGGAAAGGGAAGTCACCTTTTGCTGAGGGATAAGGGTGATGCCTTTCTGTGGAAAGACCTGCTCGAACATTTCCCTCAAGCGAATTCCCGGAACGGAAGGCGGCATGGTCGGGATCTCAAAGATCTGCAGGCCGGTGAGCTGTTCCAGTTCCGCCCTGACCCGATCCGGTGCATGCATACCAAGGAGGGCGGGCAAGCCGATAATTTTTGTCTCGCCAGCCGCCTCTTTCAAGAGTTCGGCGAGTTTGATCCGGGTTGCTGGAACCTCTAAGGCACGGGCCATGACTTCCGGGTAAATTTCCCCTAGATCCATATCCGGAAAGGTGATTCGTGCGGCGGAGAGGCCTGGCCATTTATCCTGGAGGTTGGCCACCACCTGACGGGCACTGAATCCTTTCAGCCCTTTGAAATCGACTATTACGCAAGGCGCCTTTGCGGCAAAGGCCTTTGGCCCTGCCGCCATGGTGGCCGGGACGCAGAGGGTCTTTTTCAAGGTGCCTGCGGGTGTCAGTGCGGTTATATTGGTTAGCTCGGGGGCGGTGTAGGCGATGCCGCATTCGCCAAGAAAGGCGGTGAACTGGTCAAAACCTTTTCTGATATCGTCTGCAGGAACCTGGCAGAGCGGATGATCTGGCTGGGATTTTTTAAGAAGCTCAAGACCTTGCCAGGGGTTGTCGACACCGCAGGATGCTTCGTCGTTTGCGCCGAGCAGATCAAGATAGCCGGTGGTGTAGGCCACGGCCCCCGTATTGCCGATCTGGGCACTGTCGATCTTTCGATTCAGGGCAAAGATGGATGCGGCAAAGCCGGCAATACCGGAACCGATAATTGCCAGTTCGGTCTCAAAGTGGCGGACTTCCTTTATCATAAACTTCTCCACAGGCTGTATGTTATTTCGGTAAATCCTGATCGCGGTCCAGATTGTCAAGGCCTAGCAGCCCGCAATGGAGCGCTTCGGCCAGTTCCATCTGGGCGGCCTGTTGACCCCAGATGACCGTGCGCATGCCCTTGAACCGTTCGCTGAAAAAGTCACGCATGTGGACAAGGCCGGTTTTGTCCCGGTAAAACCCACGGTCATAGAGGTAGGAGGCGATACGGATGCCGCAAAATGATCCCTGGCATGGGCCCTTGCCGGCGCGGGATCTGAGGGCAATGGCCTCAAGGGTCATATCTTCTTCTGCGCCTGGGGCACATTTGACGATTTCGTCGATTGCTGATTGTGGGACCATCTCGCATTCGCAAAGAATCATATCTTCGGAATTATTCGCCTTGCACCAGTAGCGGGGGGCGGCTCCCGGCTCGGTCCATTGGCAGGCGCTGCCATCCGGCAGGGGAACGCTGTCGGTGGTACATTTTTCGGTATTGCCAAGGCGAGAGGCGACGAGATCAGAGGTTTTTTCAGCCATCAAACGAAAGGTGGTCAGTTTCCCCCCGGTTATAGTACAGAAATTGGTGAGCCCTTGAGAGACGTGGTCGAGGAGGGCAAAACCACGGGTAGCCGCTCGTCCATCTTCGCTATCCGACGATTGCAGGAGCGGACGTACTCGGGAAAATGCCCTGATATACCGGGCTGTGGCCAGAGCGGGAATCATTGCTTGTCCTTGAGTAACATTTCGATCGATTTCTTCCACCGTCGGACGGACAGTTTCCAGGTTGTCGGTATGGACGGAGGTGGTGCCAAGGACCGAGACCGTCCCCCCCGGCACGAGTATGTCGCCGTCACCTGGTGGTCGCAGCCGGTTGATAACATGGCCTGCCATCCGGTCATGGCTGACCAGCAGGGTGCCTTTGGAGTAGAGTAGATTGACGTCGGTGCAGCCTGCCTTGCGAGCTATGTCCATTGCCCATGCACCACCGGCGTTGACATATTGTTTTGCATGGATGGTGAGAGTGGCCTGGCTTCGATTGTCCCGACAGATTGCTGCCTTGATTTCGCCGTCTATAATTGTGAAATCAATTACTTCGGTATGTGGTCGATAGATGCTATCGTTTAATGACCGGGCGTGCGCCACGTTTTCCAGGGCCAGCCGAAAGGGATCAATGGTTGCGTCGGGAACCGCATACACCTTGATCAGTTTTTCTGAAAGCAGCGGCTCCATCCTTCGTGCCTCTGTCAGGGGTATCTCATGGCAACTGATCCCTGCTAAAGAGCAATGGTCAGGGAATCTTGCGGCAAATTCGGGATCGTCACCTTCAACGGCTACGAAGAGTCCACCGGTCTCCTCAACGCATTGAGGGGCCAATCGTTTAAGGATTTCGTTTTCAACCCTGCATTCAATAGCCGAGTGAAGGTCATTGGACACATAGCGGCCGCCGGAGTGCAGCAGGCCATGGTTGCCACCCGAGGCACCGGCGCAGAGGTCACGTTTATCAATCAGCAGGGTTCTTAGTCCTCGAAGGGCAAGATCCCGCATGATACCTGTGCCGGTGACGCCGCCGCCAATGATAAGAACATCGGTCTCAATGGTTTGTTCATCTGTTGTTGAAGGTGCACACATGCTCGATGGCGTCATGGCTTAAATTCCTTTCCATGAAAATTGTTGCGGTCACCAGGTCCCTGAAGTGTTTTTCGTCAATACCATAAACCATAAACTATAAAACATAGGCCTGTAACCGGAGAAGTACTCATAATGTTCTAAACCCGTTTTCGATTTAGTTCAAGTGAAAACGTATCAAGCTTCACTTGAAACATAATATAGAATATTTTGAAAATAGAGGGCTTCTTGGCGCGGGTCTGTTTTAGGGGACATCGATCTGTCGCAACGCTTTGTGATGATACGAATTCTGGCCATTTTACCAGAATTTCCAATCACTCTTAAAATCCAACGAGGTAATGAACTGAGAGTTTTGGTAACTTTCACCCGTTTCGTCCTCATTGTAAAAGAAATATTTATGTCGGAATGAGATGCTCATGTAGCTGTTAATGCTGGCGGATATCCCATTGTTGATTTCGCTTCTTGTCTGCCACGGGCTACCATCTTCATCAAGGATGCCGGTGAAGGTGTCTAAATCAAAGGCATAGGTGAAATGAGATAGAAAAGGTACGCGAGCGCTAAGGATTAGCTCGATACCGTACATCGCAGATTGGGAAGGATCATGGACCTGTTGTTCAAATCCGAGTCCGATTTTACCGCTGATATATTTATAGATGGTTGAGAAACCGGCAGTTTCCCGGATAAAACTAGGTCGTAGGCCGTCTACTTCTTTAACTACCGTATCATAACGAAACTTATTATATGGCTTGATTGTCTCAGAGAGACTGTAATCGTACAAAAAAGTGCCCCTTAAGATATTGTTCAAATAATCATCCCCCTGGCGGGTGTAAAACAAATACGGGGTGACAACAAAGCGGTGGTATTTGTTGTAAAAGGTTACATCTATAGTGTCCTCAAGGCCCCACTTGTTATAGCTTGAGGAAGGCTGGCCTGCCGGAGTGTCAATGTTGTCTCCTCTTTTGACATTGCTGTTGTCAATAAAATTGGAGAGGGAGGCATCAATGGTCGTTCGGAAGCGTCGGTCGAGGTAATCGTAATCCTGACGTAGAGTTATTCGTTGGTTTTTCAGGTCGTCTACAAGCAGATCTGTTACTGTCAGCCAGGTATTGCTGTACTCGATTTGCTTGCCGAGCAAACGTTGAATTTTCTGCATGGCCAACTGAGAGGCTGCCACGTGATAGAGCCGGGTGCTCACTAGGGTGGATCCCTGGACCAGAGTTTCATTGCCGACTGTCAATCCGGCAATGACCAGGCCTTCGCCCCTCGTTTGAATAGTTTTTATTTCATTGCCCGTTAAGGAGAGGAGAAAAATATTGTAGTCACGGTTGACCATACTCAAAAAATCCGCATGTCGGAGAGCCTCTTTGACCGATACCTGATTGATAGTTTTTTCTTCAACGATGCCAAGCTCACAATTGAATCGATCCCGCAAAAGTTGGCCAAAGCTCAGGTCGTTCACACCATATTCCATGTCGCTTAATTTTGTAACAAGGTGACCCTCATCTTCACGGAATTTTTCTTTCCAGATGGCGAGGCGCTCTTTGAATTCTTGGTACAGATAGTTGTTGGTGGGAATGGGCTTAACCTGCCTCGGTTCAAAGGATTTCACCTTTAAGACATCGTCAATGACGAGGTTGAGTTGATAATAATCGACACTATCGTCGGCCATCACGATGGATCTGCCGTCGTTCAGATCCACCCGCGATGCTTTGCCGCCTAAAAACTGATCACTATAATCTCCACCGCAAAGAGCCATGTTGATGTCAGGATATATTTCGAGGATATGGGCTGTGTCCTTAAGCGTTTGGCCTGAAAGCAAAACAATGTTCTTGATCCCGGCGGCTCGGATTTCCTTCAATTGTGGTGCAAGAGCTTCTGTCGCATCGGCCAGGTTGTAGTCATAGAGATCCTGTTCAGCCACGTCGAACCTGACTTTTTGGGAAGATACGCCTAAGAAGGCTAATTGGCTTCCGGCAACGTCTTCGGCAAACCAGGAGGTAAATATCGGTTTACCGTTCTGAACTATATTTGATGACAAAAAGTGTACTTTCTTGCTCTTCTGCATAAATTCAATGTTCTTTGTCCCGACTTGAAGGTCTTTGGACGATACGAGGAGAGCATCGCACGAAAAATAGTCGAGAAAATCAACCATGATTGAGCCTGAGCTGAATTTCGATAAAACTCCGGGATAAAGGGCATTGCCCATATCAAGATAAAGATTGATACCTTTGTTTCGCTCAGAAACGATATTCTGGGCTAAGATGAGGAGCGGGTCAGTAACATCCTGGTCTTCAATATCAAGGGAAAACTTGCCCTGCAGGTTTGAAGTGACAAGTATAGAAAATTGAGTTTCAGCCAGGGCAGGTGTTGAAAGTAAAAAAGCCATGAGCCATAGCGCCAAGATAGTGCTTAAACGGATTGTTCGGCAAATCAAATAAAACATAGTGGTCAATGTGGTAAAATTGCGCAAGATCGCTCGTTCAGGAGGACGTGTAGGGTGCTGGTTGGAGTCGGTTTGTTTGGTCTGGCCAATGAGAGGTTCGTTTCTTATAAAGTGTACTGGTTTATTTCCCGCTTGCCGAGTTTAGTTCTGCGATTTTTTTGTTCAGAGCGGCGTTGTCGGCTTTTATCGACTCCAGCTCAAGCGAGTTTGTCTCAGCAGTTATTTTGCTGGCGGCTTTAACTGATTCAAGTTCAGCCAGGGCTGCAGCCCGGTCATTTGTTAATTTTTTGGCGAGAGCGTTTGCCGCATCGAGTTTGGCCGAGAGGTCACTGACAGCTTGTTTCAGTGTTGATATCTCCAATTCTTTTTCTGCTATTTTTTTATCTAGGGCGTTGAGTTGGGTGGAGAGGTTCAATTCCCTTCTGGCACTTTCCTGCATCTTCAGCTCACGTTCCTGATTAAACGTCGCTTTTTGCTTGGCGATTTGTTCCTGAAAAGCGAGGTTTTCTCGACTCCTTTTTTCGCCAAGTGCTTTGTTTTCAGCAAGAAGCTCGTCTATATGGTCACTATTCTCTTTTTCGATTTTTGTAATTGTTTGTTGCAAATAATCAATCTGTTCTTCGGCATCAGCCATATCGCTTAGGTACTTCTCGTTCAGTGAGGTCAGTTCTACACTGAGCTGCTTGTTCTCAGTTTCCAGCTCCTGAATCTTGGTTCTGTGCTGTTGGCTTTCTTTTTTAAGGACATCGCTTTCTCTTTCAATAAGCGACAAGCGCTTTTTCATCATGCTGTTCTCAGCCAAAAACTGTCCACTGGATGATTTGCCGTTTTGGGAGGTTGCCGTGCAGGAGAGAAGAGGCAGCAAAGCAAACGATACCATGCAGATGTTCAGGGCAAATATGCGACTTTTATGTTTGAAAAGCATCATTAAAAACATTCTATGGACTCCGGGAATTGACGATAAAAAATATATGACACTGATCTGGGGGTGTGAAGGTAACTATTGAGAGTTTGAAAACAATTTGATCCTGAGATTCTTTTTACTCTACTGGGGAAAAAGCTGAAAGAAGTATTGTTGTTTATAGAGAGGTGTTTTGCCTTAGACCGTCGTGGGTATTTTATTTAGGCACCGTGTTGTCGATAGTAATTTTGTAGAGAAGTTGAAAAAAGGCTACATTTTTTGGAGAGAGGTGAATTGCTGAATATTTTGAGTTGCCCATTTTCTAATGAGCCCTTGCTAACCCCTTGAGGTTTTTTTTTACTAAAAGGGTATAATTTCTTTTCAGAGTCTTGTACTAGCTGGTTGTTTCATTTTTAAGGTAAGTCTCCAAGATAACCATGCAGAATAATCTGCATATATTAAAAAGGCCCCGATGAACATTAATCTCTCTCTGGTTTTCCTGTTTCTTTTTTCTGCTGTATCACTCTTTGGGGGTTCTGCTACTGCGGCAACTGTCTCTGAATCTCAGGATTTTTCTGTCACCGCTTTTGGTTCCGGTGGCAGCACCACATCGCAGTTGTTGGGCAAAGTTTATCCTATCAAAATAGTGAATATAACTAAATCCCAGGCGGATTATAAAACTCCGGAAAACACGGCTGCAGCAGGAAGATCCGCCTTGCTCCAACATGATCTTGACTGGTTTTATCAATCGTTTACTGTCGAAGCTGCAGCGCAAGAGAAAAAGATGTTTGAAGATGCAGGGCTTGCTCTGACCGAAAAATACAAACTTGTTTCGAAAAAAGATGAAGAATTCATTACAGGCAAAAAAGATTACAAGGATGGCCTACTGCTTTTTTTTGAAGTACATGACCACGATATAGACGGTACGATTACAAAAGGGTGGTCAGGATTTGTTCAGGAAAACGGCTTGTGGAAAGCAACGTATAAGTATTCTGAAGACCAAGAGTTGGATAAATTTGATGATGTTATTTACATTCACTGTGTCGCCAGTTATAGATTTCCTCCTGCTGATTTCCTGGAAGATTCCTGTTGGCATGGCAATGATCTTACCAATTTTAATAAAACAGGGGTAGTCTTGGACAAGCGATATGCAGAAGATTTGACCGCCGCCGTCTTTAATGGAATTGACAATGGTCTTGTCCGGCAGCAATTTAACGACATGCCGAGTGAACAGCTTTCTATGGGGGGCTGGATTAAGGCGGATAAGGTTGATCATACTGCCAGAATAATAGAAATTGGAGGAGACAAAGAAGATTCTACCGCAATTGTACTTGATCCAGGTAAAGGTTTGCGCTTCTGGATTCATACAAATGGCAGACGGGTGGAAAGAACAACAGCCCTGGACTATGACTTTCATGACCAACAGTGGCACCACCTTTACCTGACATATGACGGTATGCAAATGAAGCTTTATGTGGACGCACAGCTGAAAGATGTCCATCAAGTAGCAGGATCCGTTGACTCTGCACCGATCCTGAACATTGGCCAACGCAATGCCTTGGTCAACAATGGCAGGGCAAATACCTTCAAAGGACTAATTGATGACATCCAGGTGTACAAAAAGGCCTTAACAGCCGATGAAATTATGAGGAAATATGCAAATGGTACCACTCAGTCGTTATGAAACGCCCCTTCCTTAAAAAATATTAAAAGTTGTTTCCTTTTTACTCAGGCACGAATTATTTCGTCAGTGTGCGTCGAACAGCATCCTTCCATCCAGTATACTTTCTCACGCGTATATCTTCGTCAAGAGCAGGGGTGAAACGTTTATCCCGTTTCCAGGAATTGCTGAACTGTTCCGGTGGCGGGAAAAGTCCCATGTGCAGGCCGGCCAGATAGGCGGCACCCAGCGCGGTGGTTTCCAGTACCACTGGTCGATCCACCGGGGCATTTAAAATATCGGCAAGAAACTGCATGGTGAAGTTTGAGGCAACCATACCGCCGTCAACCCGTAGAACCGTCTCGCCCATGCTCTGCCAGTCGCCATGCATGGCTTCAAGCAGATCGCGGGTCTGATAACAGACTGATTCTAAGGCAGCTTTTGAGAGTTCTGCCGGGCCTGTGGCTCTGGTGATGCCGTAAATTGCCCCCCGGGCCTCACCGTCCCAGTGGGGGGCACCGAGTCCGGTAAAGGCCGGGACCAGATAAACATCCTGATTGATGTCGGCCTTCCGGGCGAGTTTTCCGGTTTCTCCTGCTGATTCAATAAGCCCCATGGCATCCCGCATCCATTGCACAGCAGCTCCTGCAACAAAGATAGAGCCTTCCAGGGCGTAGGTGGTTTTTCCTTTTAATCGATAGCCGATGGTGGTCAGCAGTCTGTTCTTTGAGCGAACGGCATGCTCACCGGTATTGAGGACAACAAAACAGCCGGTGCCATAGGTGGATTTGATCATACCCGGTTGAAAGCAGGCCTGACCCACAAGAGCCGCCTGCTGATCTCCGGCAATGCCGCCAATGGGCAGAGCTGCCCCGAAAAGAGCAGGATCTGTCTGGCCGAAATCGGCGGCGCAATCTTTAACCTCGGGAAGCAGGGATGGCGGAATATCTAACAGTTCCAGTACATCCTTATCCCAGCAATTTTCGTGAATATTGTAGAGCATGGTCCGGGAGGCGTTGGTGGCGTCGGTGGCGTGTTCCTTGCCGCCTGTCAGACGCCAGAGCAGAAAGGAATCAACGGTGCCAAAACGGAGTTTGCCGCTGGCGGCTTTTTCCCGTGCGCCCTCAACATTATCAAGAAGCCATTTTATCTTGGTGCCGGAAAAATAGGAGTCCAGCAATAATCCGGTTTTGGCGGTGATCATCGGGTTATGACCCGCTTCCTGCAGTTGGTTGCAGTATTCAGAAGTCCTTCGGTCCTGCCAGACAATAGCCTTATGGATCGGCTTTCCGGTGTCTTTATCCCAAATAATGGTGGTTTCCCGCTGGTTGGTGATGCCGATTGCCGCAATGTCGGTGGCGGTGAGGTCGGCTTTGGCCAGGGCCTGTTTGCAGGTGGCCAGAGTGGAACTCCAAATCTCCTCGGCATCGTGTTCTACCCAGCCTGATTGAGGAAAAAACTGCTCGAACTCCTGCTGGGCCAAGGCAACTATTTCGAGTTGATCATTGAAGATAATTGCTCTGCTGGAAGTGGTCCCTTGATCGATTGCGAGGATGTGCGATGCCATGGCGAATCTCCTTCTCTACATACTCCGGACTATAATTGGGTGATGAAAATGTGATAGAGAGCAACAGGTTGCCGGCCAAGCCGGCAACCTGTTGCAACACCTCTCCCTCTGGAGGTCATTCGCAGAGGGAGTTTTTCGTGACACTCGTTATTTAACAGAAGAAGCCCAGCTTTTTACCAGCTCATCGTAATCAACAGTCATGCCTTTCGGCTTCTCATTGGCAACTTTAGGCTTGGGGGAACCGGGCAGGTTCAGCCAGTAGGATGGATCTTGTTTTTTATTCAGCTTGGGTCCACAATCGCCCTGCATGCCAGAACGCTCTATACGTTCCATGACCTTATCCTGCTGCTCGGCCAGAGAGTTCAAGGCCTCCTGGGGAGTTTTGTCACCGGTTACTGCATCGGCTACATTCTGCCACCAGAGTTGGGCGAGCTTTGGATAATCGGGCACGTTGGTACCGGTGGGAGTCCACTGAACCCGGGCAGGGCTGCGGTAGAATTCCACCAGACCACCAAGCTTTGGTGCCCGCTCAGTGAAGGATTTATCCCAGATATCACTTTCACGAATTGGCGTGAGACCAACATGGGTTTTTTTCAGACTAACGGTCTTGGAAATAACGAACTGGGCATACAGCCAGGCTGCCTTGCGACGATCAACCGGAGTGGACTTCAAAAGGGTCCATGAACCACAATCCTGATAACCAAGCTTCATCCCTTCCTCCCAGTAGGGGCCGTGGGGCGATGGGGCCATGCGCCATTTTGGGTTGTCATTCTCGTCAACGACCGGGGTGCCTGGTTTGGCCATATCAGCAGTAAAGGCAGTGTACCAGAAAATCTGCTGGGCAATGGCGCCCTGGGCAGGAACCGGTCCGGCCTCGGAAAAGGTCATACCTGCAGCCTCGGGAGGCGCATATTTTTTAAGCCAATCAATGTACTTGGTCAGTGCATACACTGCGGCAGGGGCATTCGTTGCGCCACCGCGGGAAACAGAAGATCCCACTGGCCGACAACCTTCCACTCGAATTCCCCATTCGTCTACCGGTATACCATTGGGTATGCCTTTATCACCGCCACCAGCCATGGAGAACCAGGCATCGGTGAAACGCCAGCCCAGGGAAGGGTCTTTTTTGCCGTAGTCCATATGGCCGTAGACCCGCTTGCCGTCGATTTCTTTGACCTTGTCCGTGAAGAATTCAGCAATGTCTTCGTAGGCAGACCAGTTAACCGGTACACCCAGTTCGTAACCATAAAGCTCTTTGAATTTTGCTTTCAGGTCGGGACGTTTGAACCAGTCATAACGGAACCAGTAGAGGTTGGCGAACTGCTGGTCGGGAATCTGGTAAATTTTGCCATCCGGACCGGTGGTAAAAGATATACCGATGAAGTCATTGACATCAAGCATTGGATCGGTGACGTCTTTTCCTTCACCACTCATCCAATCGGTAAGTGGAACAGCTTGCTGATAGCGGAAATGAGTGCCGATCAGGTCAGAGTCGTTGATGTAGGCGTCGTAGATATTCTTGTTAGACTGCATCTGGGTCTGGAGTTTTTCGATAACATCGCCCTCCCCGATGAGATCGTGGGTGAGGTTGATGCCGGTGATTTCCGAGAAAGCTTTGGCCAGGGTTTTGGATTCATACTCGTGGGTGGTAATTGTTTCCGAGACCACCTTGATGTCCATGCCTTTGAATGGTTCGGCAGCTTTGATAAACCATTCCATCTCCTTCATCTGGTCGGCCTGGGAAAGAGTTGAGGGTTGGAATTCGTTTTCCACCCACTTTTTTGCCTCTTCCACCCCTGCCTGCACACTGGCAGCTCCCATCAGGAGGGCCGCAATGGCTGTTGCTGTTACAATCTTTTTAATCATCGATGATCTCCTCTATTGTTTTGCGATTTTCCTGTCACCCCGATGCATAGTGACAGAACGAAACAACGAAACGGACAACTTACAACACCGCCTTGAGGGCGGTTAAATCTAACCCCGGTAAACGGGAAATAAGCCGGGATAAGTACCTTCACGAAATTCATTCATACTCTTTTCAGTGCCCCCTTGAGGGGTGAAAAACAACAAATGAATTTCTAAGGTACTAAACCCATCTGAACACGCAGAGTGCGTAAATGCCGGAAACGACAAGTGCCCACCATAGAGCCAGCTCAGGAAAGAGAGCCAGCCAGAGTAGATGAATATAGGCCGATCCCAAAAGAGAGATAAAAAGACGATCCCCTCTGGTTGTCTCAAAGCGCAGGATACCTATACGCGGGGCACCGCCGGGGCTTTTCATCTCCCATATGGTCATCGTGACAAGCAGGCAAAAAATAATGATAAAAAACGCTGCTGTTGGTTTCGTCCACGCCATCCAACTCAGATTCATAATTTTTCTCCCTTAAACTAAACACGTCCAAGGGCAAAACCCTTGGCGATATGGTTACGAACAAACCAGATAACCAGTACTCCCGGTACAATGGTCAGTACACCTGCCGCTGCAAGCACCCCCCAGTCGAGGCCGGAGGCAGAGACGGTACGGGTCATGATGGCCGAAATAGGTTTGGCGTTGACCGCCGTAAGTGTTCTGGCCAAAAGCAATTCCACCCAGGAGAACATAAAGCAGAAAAAGGCGGTGACGCCTATCCCCGAAGCGATATTGGGGATGAATATTTTGATAAAGAACCGGGGCCAGGAGTAGCCGTCGACAAAGGCGGTCTCATCAATCTCTTTGGGGATGCCGGACATGAAGCCTTCAAGAATCCAGACAGCCAGAGGCAGGTTAAAGAGACAATGGGCGAGGGCCACTGCAATATGGGTATCAAAGAGGCCAATCGACGAATAGAGCTGGAAGAAAGGCAGAGCAAAGACCGCCGGTGGTGCCATGCGGTTGGTCAAAAGCCAGAAAAACAGGTGCTTGTCACCGACAAAAGAATACCTGGAAAAGGCATAGGCGGCGGGCAGGGCAAAGGTGACCGAGATGACCACATTAATGGACACGTAGATCATTGAATTAATATAGCCGGAATACCAGGAGGCGTCGGTGAAGATGACTTTATAATTATCAAAAGTCAGGTCCTGCGGCCAGAGGCTGAACATCGACAGGATTTCATCATTGGTTTTCAGGCTCATATTGACGAGCCAGTAGATCGGTAACAGCAGGAAAAAAATATAGACAGCAGGGATAAGCCATTTCCAGCGCATATCAGGCACCTCCGTTTGAGCTTTGTTCCCCGACATTGCTCATCACTGTATAGAAGACATAGCTGAGCAGGAGAATAATGAGGAAATAAACAAGGGACATGGCGGCAGCAGGACCGAGGTCGAATTGGCCAATGGCCATTTTTACCAGATCGATTGACATAAAGGTGGTGGAGTTGCCTGGGCCACCACCGGTGATAACAAAAGGTTCGGTGTAGATCATAAAACTATCCATGAAGCGAAGAAGAATGGCAATCAGTAAAACACCCTGCATTTTCGGCAGCTGGATATATCTGAAGACCGATAATCGTGAGGCGCCGTCGATCTTTGCCGCCTGATAATAGGCATCGGGAATGGAACAGAGCCCGGCGTAGGAGAGCAGGACAACCAGGCTGGTCCAATGCCAAACGTCCATGACGATTATAGTAATCCAGGCAGCAATAGGATCCTGGGTGTAGTTATAATCAAACCCTAAAGAGGCGAGGCTATGGCCAAGCAGTCCAATATCAACCCGGCCAAAGATCTGCCAGATGGTACCAACCACGTTCCAGGGAATAAGAAGTGGCAGGGACATGCAGATAAGACATACCGGAACCCCCCAGCCCTTTTTAGGCATGGCCAGGGCGATAACTATACCGAGGGGAACCTCTATGGCTAAAATGATACTGGAGAAAGTAATCTGTCGAAGAAAGGCATCGTGGAATCGTTCTGAATGAATCAGGTCTTTGAACCAGTCAATGCCCACCCAAAAGAATTGGTTGCTGCCGAAAGTATCCTGGAAAGAGTAATTGACTACGGTCATCAGCGGAATAACGGCACTAAAAGCCACCAAAAGAAAAACCGGCAGGACCATGAACCATGCTTTTTGGTTTATTTGTTTTTGTATCATGCCTTTTCTCCTGCAATGAGATGGTCGTTGACGTAGATATTGGTATGGGCTGTATCAAAAATAAGAGATGCTGTGTCGCCGGTCATGCCGGACAGTTCGGGCATGACGACATGGAATAGCCGGTCGTTTAACGCAACTCTGGCGATTTTGTGCCGACCAATATCATCGATCTTGACTATTTTTACAGGCAGTCCTTTCTCCTCAGGCGGAGCAAGATTCAGATATTCGGGACGGATGCCGACTTCGATTTTCGCGGACGATGCCTGTTCTTGGTAACGACAGTCGAGGGTGATCTCATGGCCTTCTATGATCAGCCTGTCGCCTCGCAGTTCACAGGGGGCAATGTTCATACCCGGCGAACCAATGAAATAGCCAACAAAGGTGTGTTCCGGTCGTTCAAACAATGCCTCAGGGGTTCCAACCTGAACAATTTCGCCTTCGTACATAACAATCACTTCATCGGCAAAAGTCAGAGCTTCTGTCTGATCGTGGGTGACATAGATCATGGTGAAGCCGAACTGTTTGTGCAGGTATTTGAGTTGGGAGCGGAGTTCCCATTTTAATTGCGGGTCGATGACGGTGAGTGGTTCGTCAAATAAAATGGCGTTGACGCTCTGCCGGATCAGGCCCCGGCCAAGAGAGATTTTTTGTTTGGCGTCGGCGGTCAGATGCTGCGCCTTGGTATAGAGGTCATTTTCCAGGCCCAACATTTTGGCAAGCTCAATGACCCTCGGCTCAATCTCTTTTTGCGTCCGGCCTCGGTTTTTGAGAGGAAAGGCCAGATTCTGGAACACCGTCATGGTGTCATAGATGACTGGAAACTGGAATATCTGGGCAATATTACGTTGTTCGGTGGCCAGCCTCGTTACATCTTCATCGTTGAAAAGTACCTGCCCTTTGGTGGGGATCAGTAAGCCGGAAATGATATTTAAAAGGGTTGTCTTGCCGCAGCCGGAGGGGCCAAGCAGGGCGTATGCTCCACCGTCCCGCCAGGTGAGATTAAGCTTTTTCAGGGCGTAATCATCTGGATTGTCCGATGTTCCTGTGTAGGAATGAGCAATATCTTTTAAGGTAATGTGGGCCATTAAATTCTCCTTCTAATCCCGACGAGCGGGATAAGTTCCCTCGTGAAATGCATTTTCTTGCAAAAAAATAACGAAAATCATTTCAAATTCGTTAATTATTGGCAACATTTTCCGGCGTTACAACCAGAGAGTCGTTTCTGTCGAACACGTAAAATTTGCGGGGGTCCATAAAGACCTCAATGGTTTCGTGGACAGCGAAATTATGGATGCCGGGTGCCAACAGTACCCAGCGAATTCCTGCTATATCAATGTGCACATAACTCTCAGAGCCGGTTATCTCGGTTACCACCACTTTGGCTTTGACCGCGATGGCGTCATCGGATAGTCGGTGCAAGTAGAGATGGTGAGGCCTGAAAGCGATGGTGTAGTCGTCATCGGCCAACTGTGGTAATTCTCCCAGCAAGGGGATTGCCACATGGCTCTTGAAGAGCATGGTGTTGTTCAGTTTGGTGACCGGCAACAGGTTTAAAGGTGGATCCGAAAGGGTTAAGGCGGTGATGAGGTTTTGTGGCCGGGAAAAAACCTCGATGGTTGGTCCGAACTGGGTGATTCTTCCTTCATGGAGAGAGGCGGTATTGCCACCAAGAAGCAGGGCCTCTGAAGGTTCGGTGGTGGCGTAGACAAAAATTGAACCGGTTTCCGAAAAGATACGCGGCAACTCCTCACGAAGCTCCTCGCGCAGTTTATAGTCAAGGTTGGCCAGCGGTTCATCGAGAAGGACCAGATCGGCCTCTTTCACCAGGGCCCGTGCCAGGGCCGTGCGTTGCTGCTGCCCGCCGGAGAGTTCCTGGGGAGAACGCTTCAGCATCTTATCGAGTTGCAAAAGCGATGCAACTTTAGCGACCCGGGTTTTTATTTCTGCCTCCGCAACCTTGGCAATGCGCAAGGGAGAGGCAATATTCTCGAAGACAGTCAGGTTCGGGTAGTTGATGAATTGCTGATAGACCATTGCCACATTGCGTTTCTGCACCGGCACGCCGGTGACATCCTGACCGTTGAAGTGGACGGTGCCGGAGGTCGGTTTATCCAGTCCTGCCATAAGACGCATCAGCGATGTCTTGCCGGCAAGGGTCGGACCAAGCAGAATATTCAGGGTCCCTGACTCGAAGCTCAGTGATATGTCGGAGATATGAAATTCCCTGCCGACTTTTTTGCATACATTGCGTAACTCAAGCTGCATTACTTCTCCTCATTAATGAACGACGGGCTGTTCTCCTGCCGAAAGTTTCTTTTTGATATATTCGTCAAGCGTTTCGGTTTCTGCTGTAGACAGGAATAATCCCAGTTTTGTGCGTCTCCAAAGGACATCTGCCGCGCATCTGGCCCACTCGTGAGCAATAAGGTAATCGACTTCAAAGCTGTAGAGGTCATGACCAAAAGAAGGTCCTAAATCGCTTTTATCCTTTATTTTTGCCGTCATGTCATAGGCGCAGCTGCCGTAGGTTCTGAAAAGGCGTGTGGCCAAATCCTTGCTCAGGGCTGGACAACGGTTTAAGAAATCTCGCACTTCAAGGTCAAAGTCATTGGGGCGAAAATCGCCACCGGGAAGGACACTTTTTTCAGTCCACTCACCGTCCATACCGGGAAGAAATGGGGCGAGCTTGGCCAGTACTGATTCGGCAAGTTTCCGGTAGGTGGTGATCTTACCACCATAGATGGAGAGCAGGGGGGCTTCATTATTGCCGGTATCGAGCTTCAGGACATAATCGCGAGTCGCGGCCTTCGCCTCACTCTTGCCGTCATCAAACAGAGGGCGGATGCCGGAAAAGCTGCTGACTACGTCGCCTGCGACAATCTGCTTGAGAAAATATTCGGACGCCGCTTGGCACAAATAATCCGTTTCTTCGGCAGAGATGGTCACATCGCTGGGATCGCCGTGGAAATCTTTATCGGTGGTGCCGATCAGGGTAAATTTGTTTTCGTAAGGAATGGCGAAGATAATGCGTCCATCGGCATTCTGAAAAATATAAGCGCGCTCGTGATCGAACAGCTTGTTGACTATAATATGGCTGCCCTTGACCATACGGATGTGTTCCTTGGTCTCGGCATGGGAGATATGACTCTGAAGTTCGTCAAGCCAGGGGCCGGAGGCATTAACCAGCACCTTGGCCTCGACTGCAAAATCTTCGTCCTTTGCTCTGTCATGCAAGTTGAGCCGCCAGGTTTTTCCTGTTCGAGTGGCCTTTTGCAAAGGGGTTCGAGTTCTGATTTCAGCGCCTTTTTCGGCGGCATCCATGGCATTCAGCACCACAAGGCGGCTGTCCATTACCCAACAGTCAGAGTATTCAAACCCCGTATTGTAGTTCTCTTTGAGTACCTGTCCGGCAACATCGGTGGCAAGGTTGACACTAGTCGTGCCGGGAAGAATTTTCCTGCCACCGATATGATCGTAAAGGAAAAGACCAAGGCGAATGAGCCATGCAGGTCGGAGGCCTTTGTGGTGAGGAAGGATAAAACGAAGAGGCCAGATTATATGGGGTGCGGCATTGAGGAGAACTTCACGTTCATGAAGGGCTTCGCGAACCAGACGAAATTCGTAATACTCGAGATATCGGAGTCCGCCGTGGATTAACTTTGTTGATGCCGAAGAGGTGCCGTTGGCCAGATCTGCCTGCTCGCAGAGAAAGACGGAAAGTCCACGGCCTGCGGCGTCACGGGCAATGCCGCAGCCGTTGATACCGCCACCAATAATCGCTAAGTCGTAAACAGGGGTCTTCATTACGGCCACCATGCGGGAGATTGACTTTTCTCTTAGCTATCTTTACTTAGTTTCATGTTGTATGATAAGTACTTTCGAACGCAAGTCTAAGCGATAATTAACCGAAAACAAATACTGAGGCAAGTGAAAATATTTTCTGACAGACTTTTTCGTGTAAAGCGCGATTAATCGTATCAATCATGCGACGCGTCAAGACGCTCAAGGCGTGGCGATGACAATTTCAACACCATTTTCCAGGCAGATGTTCTGGAGCTTTTGCGGGAAAACGGCGTCGGTTACTATTGTGTTGATTCGGGAAATATGATCGATCCGGATGGGGGCGTTTCTATCGAGTTTCATCGCATCGGCGACCAAAATAACATGTCTGGCATTTTGGATAATGGCCTGGGCAACGCGCACTTCGCGGAAATCATAGTCGAGCAGGGAGCCGTCTTCGTCTATGGCTGAGACGCCGATGACTGCATAGTCGACCTTAAATTGATTAATGAAATCCACTGCCGCACCGCCAACAATTCCGCCATCGGAGCGGCGGACCTGCCCGCCGGCGATAATGAGCTCAATGCCGAGGAAATTCTTCATAATTTCCACAGCATTGATGTTGTTGGTAATCACCAGTAAACCCCGGTGGTTGCTTAGGGCGTGGGCCACCTGCTCAGTTGTTGTACCAATATTGATGAGCAGGGAACTGTTGTCGGGGATCAAGGCAGCAGCCGATTGGCCGATGGCTTTTTTCTGACCGGGAGCGAGAAGGCGTCTGGCCTCATAGCTGACGTTTTCGATGCCCGAGCCAACAATAGCACCGCCGTGTATTCTTTGGAGTAATTGCCTGTCGCAGAGTTCGTTCAGGTCCTTGCGAATGGTCTGGGCAGAAACTTCGAAGGTCGCAGAGAGTTTTTCAACGTCAACTTTGCCGCTTTCTCTTGCAAGTGCAAGGATTCTGTTCTGCCGGCTGGAGAGAGTTTCCATGGAAGAGTTCCTGCAAGGTTCGGGTTAATCGGAAGATCAGAAGATGACCGCCAAGCTTACATTATTCATTGAAGGTTCGATAAAGTCAATTTGTATTTCATATGAAAGTAAATGATGGTGAAAAATGCGCAAAATGAAGAATGATGGCGTCGTAAAAACTCTTCACTCGCTTCGTTGTTGCGATTTTTATCAATATTGATAGATCTGGCAGTCTTGCAATGTCATGGTTTGTCTTATGCTGCCCGACATTGTTCTTGCACCTTTTGCTATACATGTTAGATGTCTTTTCGTTTGGAGCAGGAGAGAAGAGTTCAAATACTATTTGGTGAATGATGAATCGTTTGCAGGCAAATTTATTGCTGACCCTGGCGGCGCTGATCTGGGGCAGTAGTTTCGTGGTGCAGCAGATCGGTACAGGAGAGCTGGGGACGATAACCTTTACCGGAGCCCGTTTTCTTGTCGGTGCCTTGGTGGTCTTGCCTTTTGCTCTCAAACAGTTTTCCCGGGTGACTCGGGACGAACGAAAGTTTGAAGCTTCTGATTGGCTGGGTTTGCTTGGTATAGGTAGTGTTCTTTTTACTGCAGCGGCTTTGCAACAATATGGCATCCTGCGCACCACGGTAACAAATTCCGGATTTCTCACCGCTCTTTATGTACCCCTTGTGCCGGTGCTTGGCTTTATTGTCTTAAAGAGAAAGGTTCACTTTTCCATCTGGCCCGCCTCTGTTTGCTGTTTTATCGGCACCTATATCTTGAGCGGTGCCCAGCAGGTTGATCTGGTGGAGGGGGATTTGTGGATAATCTCAAGTACTTTTTTCTGGGCCACCCACGTTCTGCTGGTGGGAATTCTGGCCTCAAGGACAAGGGCGCCGCTGGTGGTGGCTGCAGCACAGTTTTTCGTCAGCGGTTGCATTGGTTGTATCCTTGGCTTTTTTGTTGAATCACCAAGCCTCTCCCAGATTATTGGTGCTGGCTGGGGCATTTGTTATATCGGGGTTTTTTCCGTGGGAATGGCTTTTACCCTTCAAGTGGCCGGACAGCGTTTCACCCCGGCGGCTGATGCTGCAATAATTCTCAGTTCCGAAAGTGTCTTTGCCGCTCTGTGCGGCATGATCTTTTTAGGTGAGCGATTATCTCCCCTGCAACTTTCCGGAGGAGTTCTTATCCTGGCCAGCATTCTCGCCGTCGAATTATTGCCAATGACACGTCTCGGTAAAGCCCGTCCCCTGGCTTAATAGCACATTACTGCTTTTGAGTTTGCAGAAAGTTTAAGAGTCTATCGCATTTTGTAATGCCTGTCTGAAAAAACAATTTTTTACCTTATTTCTGGTATACTGTTTTTATGTGGAATCGACCCTGAGCACAAAAGGTGCATAGAGATACTATCGGATTCTATATGTAATAGGTTAGATTTGTTGACTGAGGATGACGGATTGTGAATATCTTAATTATCGAAACATCAAAGACCTCCAGGCTGGTTTTGGAAACAATATTTCAACCGTATGCGACCAATCTGTTTTTCGCATCGTCAGGTGTTCGTGCGAAGAAGATTTATGATGTCGTCTCGATTGAACTGATTTGTGTACCGTTTTATCTTTCAGATATGTCGGCAACGGATTTTATTGCCGACATCAGAAAGCTTGAACTCGGTAAAACTATCCCAATTCTGATGATAACCTCTCAGAAAAGCCAGGCCGCGACCGCAAAAAGTTTGACCGACGGGGCCACAGAAATCTTCAGAAAAGATAATCTGGTCGAATTGGAGAGGTATCTGCAGCTCTATGCAGAACAGGCACGACAACAGGTGCAGATAGAAGGTGATATTCTGCTGCTTGACAATGACCTGAAACAGGTGGCTGAGATTCGCAGTTTTTTCAAAAACACCAAACTCAAGTTCATCCATTTAACAAATGCCGAAGCTGCCGAGGAACTTGTCCAGGCAGCGGAGTTCGATCTGGTTATTACCAACGTGGTTCTGGGCGGAGCAATGAGCGGCCTGGAGCTTATCCGTGAGATTCGAGAAATTAATGAAACCATGTATCGGGTTCCTATTCTGGCAATTTCGGCGATAGTTAGTGCCTCGCAAAAAATCGAACTTTTGCGCGCGGGAGTCAACGACTTCATCGAAAAACCGATTCTTCTCGAGGAACTCGGCGTTCGCATGAAAAACCTGCTGCATAACAAGAAGCTTTTTGACACGGTTGAGCTGCAAAAAAAACAACTCGAAGAAATGGCAAGCCGTGATCACCTCACCGGACTCTATAATCGGCATTATTGCCTCGATGCCGCTAACAGAATATTTCAGGATGCATCCCGATATAACTATCCGATTTCTCTGCTGGTTATTGACTTGGATTTTTTTAAGAAAGTTAATGATACCTACGGTCATTCGGTGGGCGATTTGGTACTAAAAGGAGTTGCCGGGGTTTTGTTGAAGACCTTTCGGGTCACCGACACACCGGTCAGGTTCGGTGGTGAAGAATTCCTTGTCATCCTCCCGCATTGTGCCGGTAAGGATGCCATGGACCGGGCCGAGTTTGTTCGAAGAAAAATCAGTGCTCTCCATCCAGCAGATATCGCAGTTACGGCGAGTATTGGTGTTTCTGAAAGAGCCGGGACTTCGCAGGCCAGCTATGAAGAATTGTTTGCCACGGCGGATGAGGCTCTTTATGCCGCCAAATCGGCCGGAAGAAATCGTGTTGTCTTCCGGGAGGTGGTAAACAGACCTGCTCCGGAGGAATAAGTCTTTGAAAAAATCCCGGTACCATAAGCACCCGGTACCGGGATGACTACAAGCTGGCAACAGCTAACGGAAAAGTTTTTCGAAGTCCTGATATCCTTTTTCCCTTAGCGCATCTGCCGGAATAAAATTTAATGATGCCGAATTGATACAGTACCTGAGACCTGTCGGTGGTGGGCCGTCTTCAAAGACATGGCCCAGGTGGGAATCGGCTTTTTTGGAGCGTACTTCCGTTCGGACCATGAACCAGCTCCGGTCTGCGACTTCAACAATATTTTCTTTAACCAGAGGTCGTGAAAAACTCGGCCAGCCGGTTCCCGAGGAAAACTTATCAAGGGAGCTAAAGAGTGGCTCGCCGGAGACGACGTCAACATAGATGCCTGGCCTTTTGTTGTCCCAGTATTTGTTTTTAAATGCTGGTTCTGTGCCGTTCTCCTGGGTTACTTTATACTGGAGCGGGGTCAATTTGCTGCGTAAATTTGTGGTGTCATTCTGCTTTATTGCGGGCATTTCTTTGCCTGACCAGTGCTTTTTCAGGAAGGTGTCCCGACCGGACCCGCCACGGTAGAAGCGGTAACGGAGTGGGTTTTTCTTATAGTAATCCTGGTGATACTCTTCGGCGGGCCAAAAATCAGGCGCAGCAGTGATTGGCGTCACAATCGGTTTGTCGAAGATTCCACTCTGCTCCAGGTGCTTTTTTGAAGCCTCGGCCAATTCCTTCTGCTTGTCATTATAATAGAAGATGCCGGAGATGTATGCATGGCCCCGGTCGACAAACTGGCCACCACTGTCGGTTGGATCAATCTGTTGCCAGAAGGTGTCAAGGAGATTCTCATAGGAGATTTTGGCAGGATCATAGATAATTTGTACCACTTCAATATGGTGGCCGGCTGCGTAATCCTGGTATGTCGGCATTTTAGTTGTGCCACCGGCATAGCCGGAAGTGACTGAAATGACACCGTCAAGGCTTTCAAAGGGTTTTTCCATACACCAGAAGCAACCTCCGGCGAAAAGAGCCATCTCTGTGACTTGTGGCATATCCTTCGATGGTGCTTTTTCTTCATTATTGCTGTTTCCTGCGAATACGCCTGCCGCAAGCAGTGCTATGGCAAGACCAATTATTATGCGTAAAAAAGTTTTCATATCTTTTCCTCCAAAATGGGGGGTTATCGGAATCAGGAGTAGTTTCCGTTCTCTTTATAGTAGAGCTTCAATATGAAAATGGTTTAAAGGAAATATAAAGATAGCGTAAAGATTGCAAGACTGGGGTGCGGAGTTGTACTATCAACCCAATATGAAGATCAATATGGAAATTTATGGAAGTAGTATATTTACTTTTCTCTCCTCAACCAAGCTGACAATACTATGACCTTTAACAAGATTTTAAAAGAAAGCCCCCTTATCCTGACCGAGTGTGCAATCTCCGAGAGGTTGCGCAGAAGACCGGATATTGTACTGCATCCGACTCTTTTCAATACACCACTTATCTACGAGGCGAATGGTCGAAAAAGGCTGGCGGAAATCTATTATAGTTACCTCGAAGTGGCATACGAGGCAAAACTACCTATGCTTCTTTGTGCCCCCACCTGGCGGGTTGATAAAGAGCGTATTAAAGAAGCAGGTGCACCTTTATCCATAAACCGGGATGCGGTAGCCTTTATAAAGGAGTTTAAGGCCCGGCATATCAGTGATGACTCAGAAATTATTACGGGAGCACTGCTTGCGCCCAAAAATGATTGCTACACGCCTGGTGCTGCGCTTGGCAGGAGTCAGGCGGCAGATTTCCATGGCTGGCAGATAGATGAGCTGGTTGAAGCAGAAGCTGAAGTCATAATCGCCCAAACCATGCCGGCACTGAGTGAATCCCTTGGAATGGCTGATAGGCTCGGCTCTTCGGGTAAAGCCTATATTATCAGTTTTGTCATTAACAGATTTGGCCGAGTCCTCGACGGTACTCCCCTCGCCGAGGCAATGGATAGAATTGATCAAACAGTTGTCTCGCCACCAGCGGGGTATATGGTTAATTGTGTCTACCCAACGTTCCTCAACGCCGAAAATCAAGCCCCTGACTTTTTTAAGCGCCTTATTGGTATCCAGGCAAATGCATCCTCAAAGGACCATGATCAACTTGACGGCTCTGAACAAATTCAGCAGGACCCACTTGGTGATTGGGGGAAAAACATGCTGCGGCTGCACCGGGAATATGGGGTGAAAATCTTAGGCGGATGCTGTGGTACTGACCATACCTATCTGAGATATCTGACACAATCTCTTTGAAAAAGCAGCTGCCGCCGCGGTTGGTCTTGATGTATTGGTCGTTTCCTGCCTAAACTGGAAAGAAGTCTGCAAAAGAACACTTTCGTATATTCGTATATTTTAGGGAGTCTGGTGATGGTCCAGCACGTTGAAGTTCAAGTTCTTATTCTTTTACTTATAGCTTCGGTGGTCGGGATGCTTGCCCGGCGAGTTCGCATACCGTATACACTGGCACTGGTTGTCGCGGGCCTGGCGCTCAGTTTTGTGCAGATGGAAGCGTTAACCGATCTGAATTTGACTTCGGACCTCTTGATGCTTCTGTTCTTGCCGCCGCTGTTGTTTGAGGCTGCATATCACCTGCCGTTCGGCGATTTGCGCAAAAACGGCTCACACATCGCTTTTTTAGCTGTGGCCGGGGTATTGGTCTGTTTTGCCCTCACGGCGATTGGCACTTTCACGGCGTTCAATACTTTTGGTCTCGCGCAGGGCTTCAGTTGGGCTCACGCCTGTCTGTTTGCCGCAGTGATCTCTGCGACGGATCCCATTAGTGTGCTGGCGATTTTTAAGGAAATGGGGGTTCCAAAGCGACTGTATCAGATCGTCGAAGGGGAATCTCTTGTCAACGATGGTGTCGCTGTTGTGGTCTTCGCCATTGTGGTTGCGGTGATTGGGCTTCATTCAAATCACCTCGCCCATGTCGAATTAGATAGCGTTCAGGCGATAATTGTCTTTGCCGGCACAATTTTCGCCAAGACAACAGTCGGAGGTATTCTGGTGGGAGCTGCCATTGGTGGCCTGGCGAGTATCGTGACCCGGCAGATTGATGATCATCTCATTGAAATAACGCTGACAACGCTTGTTGCCTGGGGTTCTTTTCTTGTGGCAGAAGAACTGCACGTTTCCGGAGTACTCTCGACCGTGTCGGCGGGCGTGCTTATGGGATCTTTCGGCAAGTACTTTGGTATGAGTGCCTCCACCCGGCTCGCTGTTCAGGATTTTTGGCAATACATGGGGTTCCTGTCCAACTCTTTTATTTTTCTGTTAATAGGGCTGGAGCTGGACCCTGCTGCGTTCTTAAACAATGTGCCTGCCGTTATGCTTGCCTTTGTTGTTGTCCTGATTGCCCGGAGTATACTTATTTACATGGGTATACCTCTGGTTGACCTCTTCTCGACACCGCTACCAATTCGCTGGAGGCATGTGCTGGTATGGGGCGGGCTGCGCGGTTCACTGTCAATGGTCCTTATTTTAGGATTACCCCCTGATTTTGCCGGGCGACCCTTTCTGATTAATCTGGTGTTTGGGGTGGTTTCAGTGTCCTTATTCCTGCAAGGGTTGACAATGACTTCATTGATGAAAAGATTGGCCTTGACCCCCGGCAACGTGAGTGCAAACGCCGATTATGAGATCGCCAGAGGTCGGGAGTTGTCCTATAGAAAAGTTTTGCAGGAAGGCCAAAATATTCTCGTACGAGGGGTGCCCGACGAGACAAGTTATCAGCAAGTGATTGAGTATTATCGCGACGCCAGCGAGAAGGCCCAGGCTGAAGCGGCTGAACATGCGGCTGCACAGGCCACCCCGGAACGATTGCTGGAGGCCGCTAAATCGCTGGCGGTGATTGAACGCGAGGCTTTAAACCATTCAATGTCAGCAGGATTGATTTCGTCAAAAACCTGCGCGGAATTACTATCCGAACTGAACGCCCGTATGGAAGAGCTTGATAATGCAGCTCAAGAGAGTGAAGAGAAACTTCAGGAGACTTTCAAACGGATTTACAGTGAGCTTGCAGGAACGTCTGCTTAAAGAGTCCTCTGTCTTGACTGCCAAAATCGCTAAAACACCCCTTGAGAGGTACTCATGCAGATACCGGCTCAAGGGGTGCAATACTGTTTTTATCAATCTTTTGGCTCACACCAAATCTACCGTTTCGTAAAACTGAATTTCTGCCCGCCCACACTGGCTTCATACATGAGTCCACCCTTAGTGATGGTGAAGGTAGCCATACCTTTATAATAACCGCGACTACCGGTTGTCGCGTTGTTTTTACCACCACTGGCGGTAACAGAACTGCCACTGGTGTTGGCAGAAGCACTGGCGGCAGCAGTTAACGCAACCGCTTGAACATCTGCTCCGAACTCGAAGCTACCATTGGTGAATTCAGAAAGAGCTCGTTTGTCCTGGAAAAAGATCACCTGGCTAAAACCTTCACCTCCCAGTTGGAAGCCGATGGTCGCCTGGGTCATGGCCGTATCTCCTATGTATTTGCCTTGCTCATAGACGCGGCCTTTACCATAGGCTCCACCAACGACAAATCCCGCTTTACCAATAGTTGGAAACAGTGCATAGCCATAGGCGCTTGTAAACATGTTTGAGGCGCCCGCGTCTTCGAACATCTTTTTAGTAGCTGAGTACTCATCGGCCCATGCAGTGGAAAATGCGAGGGACATTAACAGGATGAGTACTGTGGTTCGCAACATGAGCTTCATAATAAACCTCCTCTAAAGTTGAGATTGAAGTAATTACAGCACATTTGATTCATCTGTTTTGATAGACTATTTTTCCTGAGCTTGGCAGCGGTTGAATCAGGATGGATATATGATATTCATTGTTAGAGGGTTTACATTGAAAAATTGTTGCCAGGTCTAAATAATTGATTTTTGTCATCGTCTTCTTTTTTGACAAGGTTGATCAAATGAATCTGGTGCAGGGAGAAAGAGTGGAAAAATTCTGTTTTGATGTATAGAATGTTTGCCACAACAGAAAATCAATTTGTGGGGGACTGTATGAGGTTATTCTTTGATATTCTGATACTCTTGATCATTTTGATCTTTGCCGGTTGCGCCAGTTCAAGAAAACCGGTGCTCTATCCCAATCAACATATGAACATGGTGGGGCAGTATCAGGCGGATGCCGATATCAGTGCGTGTATGCGAGCGGCTGAGGCCGGTGGTGCCAACGCCGGCAGAGGTGGGGACCTTGTCAGGAATACCGCCAAGGCTGGTGCTGTTGGCGGCGCCACCGGCGCCGTTGTCGGGGGAATTTCTTCGAGTTCAAGTATCGGACGCGGTGCCGCAATCGGTGGGGCTGGAGCCGCTACAGCAGCCTTGGTTGGAGGCCAGGGTAAATTTTTTCTAAACTTTTAATAGTGCAATTTCAACGTCATACCTTTAAAGCTGGACAACTCCTCTCGCGTATTGTATTGTCTCCAAAACTGTATTCAATACGAGAGGATCATTTTGAATTTGTCACAGGTTGTCGTCCGTCCAGCCGAATCTACAGAAGAAGTAAAATTCCAAGGTTTGATGCAAAAATATCATTACCTTGGATCCTTACCAAAGATCGGCAACACAATCTGGTATATCGCCACCTGCAACGATGAATGGCTCGGTCTACTCAGCTTTTCCGCTGCAGCTTTGAAATGCGGTGCCCGGGACCGCTGGATTGGCTGGGGACACCGTTTTCAGTATGACCGACTTCATCTGGTGGCAAATAATTCACGATTTCTGATACTGCCCAACTGCCACTACAAAAATCTTGCCACCAAGATTCTATCCTTGTGCAACAGAAGGATACAAGTTGACTGGTCTGATCGTTTCGGTTTCCCACTGTTGATGCTGGAAACCTTTGTTGACCCCTCTCGTTTTGTCGGTACCATCTATCACGCAGCGAATTGGAAACTGGTCGGCGAGACGAAGGGATATCAACGTATCCGTGGCGGTTACAGCAATAATCGACAAACCTCGAAGCTTGTATTCGTTCAGCCTCTGCAACGTAATGCCCGTCTGGTGTTATCCGGTTCTTCCTTGCCTCAACAGTATGTGACAGGAGCACCTAGAATGAAGCTTACCGCCGAGCAGATGAGATCTCTGCCAGATTTCTTTACAACAATTAACGACCCTCGTCGTGCACAGGGCAAACGACATTCCGTCCATGTGGTCCTTGCCATCGCCGCTGGGGCAGTGTTATGCGGGATGCGTGGCTATAAGGCCATTTCCGACTGGGCACAAGCCTTATCTCCCACTGCTCGCGCTAGATTTGGCTGTTATTTCAGTCATAGAAAAAACAGCGTTCCCAGTGAAAGTACCATACGTAATATATTGATTAGAATTAATCCCGCCGAACTGGATCGAGCACTCCAACAATGGAACGCTCAATACGGAGCAATCGACGAAAGCCTGGCCATTGACGGCAAAACCATGCGAAACGCTATTGATGATAATGGTCGACAAATCCACATCATGGGCGCCGTAGGGCATCAAAGCAAACAAAGTTACACTCAAAAAAAGTCGGCACTTTGCCCGTAAAAGGAAGCGACAAAGAAAAACAGACGAACGAAATTAAAACCGCCATCCCGCTCCTCGATTGCCTCGATATTCAAGGCAAAACCATCACCGCCGACGCCCTGTTGACTCAGCGTAGACTGGCTAAATATCTTGTCGAACAAAGACAAGCACATTACCATTTCACTGCCAAGGACAACCAAAAAAATCTCCTCAAGGAAGTCGCTTCATTTTTCGAAAATGTTTCCTGGGATCCTGACTACGTTACCCTGGATAAGCCCAACCATGGCCGTAAAGAGTCCAGAAAAATCTGGATAACTACCGAAATCAATCAATACCTCAAGTTTCCTCATGTCGCCCAAGCTTTCAAAATTGAACGAATAACTTACAGAAAGAACGGAAAAAATTCGCGAGTCGTCGCATACGGAATCACCAGTAAAAATCCACAGTTGGCATCCGCCGAACAAATCTTGAGAGACAATCGGCAACACTGGAGCATTGAAAACAGCTGCCACTACATCCTTGACTGGAATTACGATGAAGATCGTTGTAGAATCTCAAAAGGTTACGGGCCGGAAAACATCACCCGACTGAGGAGATTCGCTATCGGCCTCCTTAAAAGCAAAGGCGTATCTAATGTCGCTCAAAAAATGCGGCAGATCAGCTTTTCACCACGCATGGTTTTCGATTATTTGAGAATTTCTGCAAATACCCACAATTCCTCCGCGGTTCAGGGGTAGAATAAATTTACCGTGGGTTGGAGGCGCCTTTGATTCTGCCGAGCCAACACAGGTCTATATGAGATTTGTGGAGCAATGTCTGCGTGATAAAGGCTATCAACCGATCGGTTGGCGATGAAGACTTGCTCAACAAATCAAGAGGTAGTGTACAATGCGGATTTACTCCTCTTGTGAGGACCGAAATCTGCGATGGTCAGCAACTCTCGGTAGGGTGAACCAGATAGAAGTCTTTTCGGTGGAACTTTCCACCCCTACTCTGCCGCCATGGGCCTCAATCAATTCCTTGGTAATGGACAAGCCAATTCCTGCACCTCCTGCATCTCTTGACCGAGAACGTTCGGCACGGAAAAAACGCTCGAAAATGAATGGCAGGTCGGCTTTATCAATTTCCGGCCCGCTGTTGGAAAAACGAATCTCCACCTCTTCTTTTCGGCCTGCGACGATAATTTCGACAAAACCATGTGCCGGTGTGTACTTATGGCAGTTTTCAAGAAGGTTACGAATGGCCTGTAACAGCTTATCCCGATCAGCCAACACGGTGAGACCCTCTGCGAAATGGGTGTCCACAGAAATATTGTTCTCCGAGAATCCTGTGTAGTACAGGCCGAGTATCTGTTGAAGTTCTTTTGCCGGGTCGAGCTTCTCCCTTTTTAGGTAGGCCCTTGCTGCATCCGCCCGGGCAAGCTGCTGCAGGCTGTCCACCAGGTGAACCAGACGCAGGTTTTCATCCTGGAGCATTTTCAGGGTCTGTGGAGAGGGCTCGATAACCTTGTCGTTGAGCGCTTCCAGATAACCCCGAAGGTTGGTGAGAGGCGTTCTCAGCTCGTGGGCCACATCGGCGACCATGTTTTTCCGCAATTGTTCAATACGTTCAAGGGAGTCCGCCATGCGATTAAAAGCAAGGCCCAGTTGCCCCACTTCATCCCGGGTGACCACATCGACACGGGCATGAAAATCGCCTGCGGCAATATCACGGGTGATCTTGTTCATCTGGGATAAGGGGCGGAGGACACGGCGGGTAAGGAGGAAGCTGAGTAAAAAGGACACAGCCAATGCAGCCAGACTGGCCCAGACGAGGTAGTAATGAATAGAGGTGAGAAACATCTGGTGGATGTCGGTTGGAGAAACCTCATATTTTTTCATGAGGGCCATGAAATAGCTGGCCGCCAGGTGATCGATTGCCAGCCAGATAACCAGAATGATCACCGCGATTACCGGCACCACGGTGACGAGCAGTAGTTTCCAGAGCAGTCTGTTTTGCAAGGGATTCATTGCTCCTCGCACTCAGCGAATTTATAGCCAAATCCTCTGACGGTGAGAATGAATTGTGGTTTTGTCGGATCTTTTTCTATCTTTTGTCTGAGGTTACCGATGTGGACATCGATTACCCGGTCGACGACGGTTTCTCCGTATTGGTAAAACTGGTCAAGCAGCTCCGACCTGGAAAAAACTCTTCCTGGAGCCCGCATCAGGGCACAAAGGAGTTTGTATTCCGAGCCGGTGAGATTGACGGAACTATCATCCAGGCGCACCCTGTGTTTTTCCGGCTCCACTGTCAGTCCTTTACAGCTAAGCAATTCACTGTGCTCGTGTTTTACTGGTCGCACTCTGCGCAGAATCGCTTTTACCCTCGCCACCAGTTCCCTCGGACTGAATGGTTTGACCACATAATCGTCGGCACCTAAAGAGAGGCCGGTGACCCGGTCGATCTCTTCTTCCCGGGCAGTCAGCATCAGGATGGGGACGTCGGAGAAGGTTCTCAGCTGTCTGCACACCTCCCAGCCGTCAAGACGGGGCAGCATGACATCGAGCACGACAAATCCCGGCTGATGCTGTCTGGCAAGCTGCAGCGCAGTTTCGCCGTCAGCCGCCTTGATGGTCTGAAAACCATCGCGTTCCAGGTATGTCTGAACCAGGGTGGCGGTGTTGGGGTCGTCTTCGACAATCAGCACAGGGCCGTTACAGTTATGATGCATCATCGGAAATCCTTCATCTCGATCGTAGACTACGGAATGTAAGCTCTGTCAAATCGTAATAATACAATATCAATGAGGGAGAAAATGGCAAGGCGAGATGGATGGCGGATCTTTATATACCATAACAATTTCAACCAACCCGGATGCGATGACATCCAGGTTGGTCTCGAACAAGATCCTTGTCTGTCTCAGCTGATAAGTAACTTGGTCAAGGCGTAATAGACATCCCGTAAATAGATAACTCCGACAACCTTGCCGTCGCTCCTCGTAACCGGCAGGCGTCTGATCTGTTCATTGAGCAGGATATCAGCACAGCGGAGGATAGTTTCTTCGGCTGCGATGACCCGGACATCCTCCGTCATGATCTTGCTGACGAGGATTGATTGAACAGCATTTGTTTTTTCAGTTCGAATTTCTTCCCAGGAAATATGGTTGTGGCGATCGTCAAAATACATATGCGAAGGAATAAGGATGCGCAGGATATCTTTGGTGGAGACAATTCCCACGAGGTTCATGGCTCCATCAAGGACGACGATGCCATTAATTGATAAGCCATGGCCGCGTTTTGTCGACTTCATTACCTCGATGGCTTCACGTACTGACATCTCCGGGGTAAGCCAGCTTTTAATTGGTTCCATAAGGTCTTTTACTCTCATCATTTCTCCTTTTGGGTAAAAGAATGACTGGTTCCACTCAACTGATGAACGCTGTGCTCGCTGATTCTCTGGACTTTATAGTACATAGAAAATTATTGAATATCAATAAAGCTTATAGAGAAAGAATATAAAATAAATATAAAGGCAATATCACTGTGCATAGATGGGCATTAAAATCCGGTCGGAATAACGCTCTTAGGTCCTGTCCAGTTCCCTTCGTACCGCCATACCAAGTTTTTCCATAGTATAGGGTTTTTGCACATAGTCACCGGCGCCCAGATGGAGAAGGTCTTTAACCCGTTCCGATTCAGAAAAGCCACTGGTGATGATAGCTTTTTGATGGGGGTACATTTGAATAACTCCCTTGTAAGTCTCCAGGCCGTCGAGGCCACCGGGCATGATCATGTCGAGGATGATGAGATCAACAGGTCGTTGCTTGATGATTTCCAGCGCCTTTTCACCGCTGGTAGCAGTGAGAACGGTATACCCAAGTTTTGAAAGCATGTTTTTGGCAATATCCGTCTGCTCGGCAATGTCGTCCACAATAAGAATCGATTCTGAGCCGATGTAGTCATCAATGACAATTCTGCTTTGCTCAGTGGGGATGCTCTCTCTTGTTATTGGCAGGTAAACCCTGAACGTTGTTCCCTGACCTTCCTTGCTTTGGATGTCGATGTATCCGCTATGATCTTTGATTGTTGCCCATATTATGGTCATGCCCAGCCCTGTGCCGCTCTGGCGCATGGATTTTTTAGAATAAAAAGGCTCGAAAATTCGGTGGAGATCATCTTGTGGAATACCCACCCCATTATCTGTAATAGAGGTACAGACGTATTCACCCTTAGGAATATTCTCGTATCCTGCGATAAAGTTATCCACGTATATATTGGTGGTTGATATGGTGATTTCACCTCCTGCGGGCATTGACTCAAGACTGTTGCTCAAAATATTCATGATGACCTTCGAGAGATGGGTGGCTGATCCTTTGACGTTTAAAAGGCTCTCGTGCAGGTCGGTGCGGATTAAGATGTTTGGATAGTTTTTTTTAGTAAGTTGGAATTCGGCCGACTCGAAGTAGTCAGAAATTATGTTATTGATACTGCAGATCTCATCAATTGTGACCCCCCGTCTGGCCAGGGTAAGCAGGTCCTGGACAATCGCTGCGGCCTTTTTCCCGGATTTCTGGATCACCTGTATTTTTTTATACAGCGGGTCATCTTTGGCAATTTCCAGCAGAAGCAGGTCGGGATAACTGACCAGGCCGCTGAGGATATTATTAAGATCATGGGCAACTCCTGCCGCGAGATTGCCGATCACTTCCATCTTCTGGGCCTGAATGAGCTCCTGTTCCAGCCGTTTTTGATTGGTGATGTCCCGTATTATTCCCTGAGTCCCCAGAAAGTTTTCCGAGTCGGGAGTGTTCGTACGGTAGATGCCTTCAGCAGATAAATTGAAATACCTCCAGGCCTCTTCCGACGCACCGCCTTTCTTGGTGAGCCTGAGGCGGATTTCCTGATCCCAGGTGGCCCGCTCCCCAGTCCTCCTCTCGTTCAGGTGGTGTCGGGTTTTGTCATGATCCTCTGGGACCACCAGGTCAGAAAGTGGGTGGCCGAGCAAAGGTTGCACAGGGGTGAGATATTTAGAAATAGCTGGACTGATAAAGGTAATATTGCCAGTGGGATCCAAACGAAAAATAATATCCGGAACGGTTTTCAGAATGGACTGGAGCTTTGCCTCACTGGATTTTAAGAGGAGTAGGGTCTCTCCACTCTCTTCTCTGGCTTGTTGCTGGAAATGGTAAAATTTAAGGGTCAGCAGCAGGCAGGAAGCCAGTGACACAGAAATAGTCGGCAGCAGAGGCGAAAAGAGATAGCCGCTTCCCTGGTAAATAAGTATTGCGGTAAGCCAGCTGCAACAGATGGTGAGCAGACTGAGAACGATCGTTCCGAGCGTTGATAAATGAATCACGCACTCCGCCAGGACAAGGCAAAGCAGAAAACTGACCAGTGCCTCGCAAACCGGAAAGAGTCTTGTCCTGATGCTAAATTGATCAGAGTTTAGAGAATCAAGAGAATATTTATGGAGTTCCAGCGAATTACTCGAAGGTGACACCGGCGTTGGGTATTCCCGTGTTAGCCCGGCGGCGGTTAAGCCCACCAGGACGATCTTATTTTTGAAGGCGTCGGGTTTTATTTTGTTCTCTAAAATTTCGACTGCTGAGAATTGTGTCGATTTATCGGGTGCGGCAGGCCCCAACAGAAAATTACCCCGCTCATCGATGGGAATGTCAAGTCCACCCATGGAAAGATGTCTCATTCCAGCACTGTCAGATCTGATGAGAAGCGTCGTCTGGTGCTGGTATTCCATAAGCACGGCAAGGGCAAAGGAAGGGAATACTTTATCGTCATATTCAATGAGGAGCGGTAATCGGCGAAGCACACCATCGGCGTCTGGTGTGCCATTTAAAAAACCGGAGGCTGAGGCGGCATCCGCCAGCAACTTATAATTGGAGATAACCCCATTTGCCCGGTAAAAATTTGTGATTTTGTCGAGCGAGTTCGCCTCTCCCGGGCTGACAAGGGACACTGGCTGAATTGTATACGGTTGTGGATTCGTTGCTGTGTCGCCAAAGAGAAAGGTATAGCCCAGAACATAGTCTCCCTTGGCCAGGATATTAGCAAGATATATGTCGTGATCGAGTATATCGGATGGGATATTTGAGGTGTCTATAGTATAGCCGAAGTCGTCTTTGAACGTCTCCTGCCAGAGTTGCGGCGAGGTCCTGTCCCGTTCGGCAAAAAGGATATCTATGCCAATGCTTTTTGCTCCACCAAGCTTAATTTTGTCAAGGAGCTGGGCTAAGCGATATCGCGGCCATGGCCATTGACCATATTTTTCCACACTTGCTTCATCGATGGCAACGGTCACAACGCCTATTTTAGCTTCAGGTGCTTGTGCGGAAGTGAGGATAAAATCGGTGATTTTGAAATTAAGAACCTCGATGGCTTTTGGATAAAAAAGATAGACGCCTGACAGGAAAATACCTGTCAGCAGACTGCACAAGAAAAGAGTCCGTCGCAGACTTCGGCGGTTATCTGACAACAACTTCAACCCTCCGATTTTTAGGCTCGTGAACGTTATCCGCCGTTTTCACCAGTGGGTTGTTTTCTCCGTGGGAAGTGGATTTTATGAAACTTGATTGAACGCCTTCCCGGACAAGAATTTTGCGTATGGCCGAGGCTCTTTTTTGAGAGAGTTGCATATTATATTGACGGTCCCCGGCTGTGTCTGTATGGCCAATGACACTAATGTTTTGCGAATCTCTGCTCTTGATCGATTCGAGAATATCAGGCAGAACTTTTATTGAAGCCGCCGTCAGCTCAGTTGATCCACCTTTAAAATAGAGGATGAAATGGATTGGCTTCGTGGGCAGCACCGCCAGTACCTGGCCAAAATCGGCATTGATGTCATCCTCGGTGAGTATTGTCGGCGACGTTGGTGTAGATTCACGGCCCTTCACCACTGTTGCCTCTCTTGCCCGGGTAATATTTGTTGTCCCCTTGTCTGTGCTCACCGTAACATGGCCGACCTTGCCGTCTGGATCGGGAAGCAGGACAACTGTTGTTTTTGCACAGCCCGATGCGAGAATGACGAGGGCAAGAAAACTCAGGAATAAGATCTTGTAGCTTCGTTTGTGAATGATCATAAAGGTGGTCTCCAAAAAAACGAACACCGGTCAAACTATTACCGGTCGAAGCCTGTGTGTCAGGACAGGTTGAGGGTACTTATCCCGGCGTATTTCCCGTTTACCGGGGTTAGTCAACTTTAACCAGAAATTTGGTGCCTCGAACTCCCAGTGTGGCATCCGGGGTCTCAAGTGATACCTTGTCCGGGGCAAGTTTGGCAATCTGTCCGGTGATAAACGAAAAGGTGCCATGGAGCAGTCTGGTGATAAAGGAGAGTTCCTTATTGGCGGGATTAAATAGAAAACTATCGATTGTCATTTGGCTATTTGGGCCAAGAGCAACCACCGTATCATCCTCAAAGATCAGACCGGCGCTGCTTTTTGCCTCCGTTCGTATGGAATCACCCACCATGATTTTCATATTGGCCACAGCCTTGATGGTGGATTTTGAATTGGTGATGAAGGCGTCACCCGAGACGGTTTTGATGATTCCAGCCGAGTCAAATTGAGCATGGGCAAAGAGTGAACAACTCAACAGTAATGATATGCAGAACAGAACAGTACAGGCACTTTTCATATACTCTATTCCCTAACTTCTAATTGCCCTTATCAAGGGTTGGTCATAGCTAACGAAATCGTTAATTACTATGTAACTCATAATGTTATCACAACGAGTTAAAAAATAAAACAAAATGCAGCAAGGTCTGTGCTCAGGCACCTTAGAGACAGATTTTCCGGTCACAAGTGATTTTGTCAAAAAATACGGCCAACAACATGTAATCCCCCGGCATCTCAATGATATGGCGTCGTCCAAACGTTTTTTGCTTTTATATGACAGGTAATAATACTTGCTTTTTTCATCTTTTTTTTATAACAGGAGGCCTGAAGGTTTCACGGAAAATTAGCATATTTAACAGCATGTAAGTGGAAAATCAGTTCCCCGAATGTGGTAACTTCCTGAAAGGACAAGAGGGTTGAGTTGCTTTAACGACAGCTCAAGCTGTGGTGTACTCGTTTAATCATCCTAAGGAGACAATTATGGCCGTACATGTCGCGGATCACCCACTCATTAAGCATAAGCTCGGACTTATGCGTCAGCACGATATCTCCACCAAGGATTTCCGCGATCTCTCGTCGGAAGTTGCTCGTCTTCTCACCTATGAGGCGACAAAAGATCTACAGACCCAGAGAAAAACTATTCAAGGATGGGCCGGACCTGTAGAAGTCGATGAACTCAAGGGCAAGAAGATAACCATTGTCCCCATCTTACGAGCGGGTCTTGGCATGATGGACGGTGTTATTGATCTCATTCCATCCGCAAAGGTCAGTGTGGTCGGGTATTATCGCAATGAAGAAACCCTTCAACCGGTGGAATACTATGTCAAAACAGCGAACGATATCGAGGAACGGGTGGCTTTAATCCTCGATCCTATGCTGGCCACCGGAGGAACCCTGATGGCCACCATTGAAACCTTGAAAAAAGCTGGATGTAAGACGATCAAAGGTCTTTTCCTGGTGGCCGCTCCTGAAGGATTAAAGAGGATTACCGAGGCCCATCCGGATGTGGAAATTTATGTTGCCGCAGTGGATGAACGACTCAACGAGGTGGGGTATATCCTGCCGGGCTTGGGAGATGCCGGGGATAAGATCTTCGGAACCAAATAGAGCCGAAAGTCATTACAGATTCTGTAATGACTTTTTTTTTGAGCTCGATTTTAAGCGCAGAAGAAAAATTGTAACAACGAAGTAGATGGAGTGTTTTTTCGACGCCATCATATAATCCAAATTGTTAAGGAGGTCGTAGTAATGTCCGAAGTAGCACCCAATTCAAAATACCACTTCCGGTTATGCGATAGTCTTCTGGGTGCCCAGATGCTGTTTGTCGCTTTTGGGGCTTTGGTTCTTGTGCCTATTTTAACTGGGTTGGACCCGAACGTCGCCCTGTTTACCGCTGGCATCGGAACTCTTATCTTCCAGGTGATCACCAAGGGGAAGGTACCTGTTTTTCTGGCGTCGTCTTTTGCCTTTATTGCCCCCATAATCTACGGGGTGCAAACCTGGGGAATTCCGGCAACCCTTTGTGGGTTGACAGCTGCAGGTGTGCTTTATGTATTATTGAGTTTTATCATCCGTTACTTTGGCCCGGATATCTTGCATAAGTACCTGCCTGCGGTGGTCACCGGACCGGTAATCATGGTCATCGGTCTGGTGCTGGCACCTGTCGCGGTACATATGGCTATGGGCCGGACGGGT
This sequence comes from uncultured Desulforhopalus sp., assembly GCA_963677465.1. GTDB lineage: Bacteria > Desulfobacterota > Desulfobulbia > Desulfobulbales > Desulfocapsaceae > Desulforhopalus_A. The sequence continues at coordinate 6,038,078 of OY781976.1, forward strand.
GATGGCTCGGCCTGGCTTGTTCCTAGTAAGACTGCGATGATTATTTCAGGTGTTTCCCTGGCGACTACTGTGCTTGTCGCCTTGCTCGGTCGAGGATGGTTGAGGCTCCTGCCGATTTTATGCGGTATCTGTGCCGGGTATGCAATGTCTTTTGTCCTGGATATTACAGGATATGCCGCTTCTGTTCAGGCCTCATTTGATCCGGCTGGTTTACAGAACTGGACCGCACCGATCCTTATCTCCTTTGCGACGATTACCGAGAAAGCATGGTTTATGATGCCTGCCTTTGTTCTTCCGGAATGGAAGTGGGAGGCAATTTTGTTCATCGTACCGGTGGCAATCGCTCCGGCAATAGAACATTTTGGTGATATCCTGGCCATCGGTTCCATCACCGGCAAAGATTATGTCGACGATCCTGGTATTGAGAACACCATGCTCGGTGATGGGATAGCCACCGCCGTAGCCTCTATGCTTGGGGGACCACCCAACACGACCTATTCTGAAGTGAGCGGAGCAGTGGCTCTTACCAAGGCCTATAACCCGGCCATCATGACCTGGGCTGCTCTTACGGCAATAATTCTTTCTTTTGTCGGTAAGATAGGCGCCATACTGGCAACGATTCCCACCCCGGTTATGGGCGGAATTATGATCCTGCTCTTTGGCATGATCACCGTTGTTGGCATCAATACCCTGGCGAAGTCCGGTAAGGATCTGATGAATTCCAGAAACTTGATTATAGTGGCAGTGATTTTGGTTTGTGGCATTGGTGGGATGAAAATTACTGCCGGTTCTTTTGGCATCGAAAAAATAGGATTGGCCGGGGTCTTGGGGCTGCTTTTGAATGTAATTTTACCCAAAGAAAAGAATTGATCGGTTTATTGGCAGTATGCTATCGGCTGCCTGACCTTTTGCGTAATTAATAATAAATGGCCCTAAACGGCCTTAAGTGGTACACTCAAATCCATTTTTAATTCGCAGCCTGCGGGATTCTGGAGTGTGGCTTTGACTAGATTTAGACAGTGTTAAACTGGAGGAATTAATGGAATTTCCAATAAATTTGAGCGGGTATATGCCGCAAAAATATGATCTGAACCAGAAGCAACTCACCGTCGAGCAACGAGAGGCGCTGATCAATAATATTCAGATTGTTCGTGATAGTCTGGTGTTTTTCACCGCCCTTGCCAATGTAAAAGGTCTTGGCGGGCACACCGGTGGGGCCTTTGATATTGTCCCGGAACTATTGATAATAGACGGCTTTATGAAAGGTTCCGACTCCATTCATCCGGTCTATTTTGACGAAGCGGGGCATCGGGTAGCCATTCAGTATATGATGGCTGTGCTCAATGGCTATCAAAAACCGGAATCTCTGTTGCATTACCGGGAGTATGATAAAGGGTATTACGGTCACCCAGAGCGTGATGAGAAAAATGGAATCTTTTTTTCGTCGGGACGACTTGGCCATTTATGGAGTTATGTCAACGGGGTTGCCGAAGCCGATACCGGCAAAACCGTGATTATGTTTGGCAGTGATGGTTCGCAGATGGAAGGCGACAATGCTGAGGCGGCCCGGTATGCGGTGGCCAGAAATCTCAAGGTCAAACTCCTCATAGACGACAACGATGTAACGATTGCCGGTCATCCAAGTACCTATATGCCGGGGTATGATGTGGCGAAAACTCTGCAGGGCCATGGACTGACAACAAACGTTGGCGAGGGTGAAGATCTTGATGCTCTGTTTGCGCGTATTCAGCAGGCATTGGTTGCTGATGGTCCTGTCGCTCTCATCAACAAACGACTTATGGCGGTGGGGGTTGCCGGTATTGAAGGATCTCCCAAGGGCCACGATGTCATCGCGGTGAAACTGGCAGTTGACTATCTTACTGAAAAGGGGCAGAACGCGGCCGCCGAAATGTTAGAGAATTTTCCGGTTTTCAAAGAGAAGATAAGTTATCTCGGCAGTACCCCGGAAATGGGCAAGGTTCGGGATGATTTCGGTAAAGTTGTGAGTGAAATCCTTGATACAATAGATAATCCTGCCAGCAAGGTGCTGGTTGTTGACTCCGACCTCGAGGGCTCCTGTGGTTTGCACCATGTCCGTAAAAACCATCCCGAGGTGTATGTTCACGGCGGCATCATGGAACGAAATAATTATTCGGTTGCCGCAGGTTTTGGCTCTGAAGCTGGGCGGCAGGGAATTTTTGGTACCTTTGCAGCTTTTCTGGAAATGGTCATCTCTGAAATCACTATGGCCCGTCTCAATGATGCCAATGTCCTCGCCCACTTTTCCCATTCAGGAATCGATGATATGGCGGATAACACCTGCCACTTCGGCATTAATAATTTCTTTGCTGATAACGCGGTGGCCGAAGGTGATATGACTCGGCTTTATTTTCCGGCAGATGTCTTGCAACTCAAGGCTATGCTGAAGAAGATCTTCAACGATAAAGGTTTGCGTTTTGTCTTTTCCACCCGTTCGGCAACTCCTTGTCTGCTTGATGAGCAAGGGGAAAAGATCTTTGGTGACAACTATGTGTTTCAGTCTGGAAAAGATGATATCATCCGGGAAGGAAAAGATGGCTATATCGTTAGCTATGGTGAGATGACATACAGGTGTCTTGACGCAGTGTTGCAGTTGAAGGCACAAGGTTTGAACATTGGTTTGATCAATAAATCGACCTTGAATGTGATTGATGAAGATATGATCGCCAGAGTTGGCAACAGTCCTTTTGCCCTGATTGTCGAGAGTCAGAATACAAAAACTGGTCTTGGGGTTCGCTATGGTACCTGGCTCTTAGAAAGAGGCTTTGCACCAAAATATTCGTCTATGGGAACAAGCAAAATTGGCCATGGAGGAATCGTTGAACAGTTACCGCATCAGGGTCTTGCTGTTGAAGATATCAAAAAGAAAATTCTCGCGATGCGAGCTTGATGATAGAAAACCCCTTCGGAAAAACTCATTCTGCACTATTATGAATTGAGTGTTGAAGTAAGCAGAATCGTCCAGCAAAAAAATAGAGGGTGTTCAGAATTCTGAACACCCTCTATTGAAATCAGATGTGCCTCAGGCGAGACTAATTAATCAACTGACGAATTACATCGTAATCTGAGTCGGTGGCAGATTCAAAGCCATCCAACTCCATTGCCTGCATTACAGGATCCTCTTTTTTCAGCTTAAGAAGTGCCGTCTTGATCGCGTTTTTCTTATTTTCTGGAATATTCCTGCTTACCGACAATGCCCAGTTAGGGAGCCAGGCGGTCTCGGTAATGGTTGTAACTGAACCAGGATTAATAAATTCATCTGCTTTGTGAAGCGCTGATTCACGTATGAATCCCGCATCCACATCGCCGATACTTACTGCTATAATTACGTTTTCTTGCCTATTGGCAGTGGCTTCAGTCAATGCACAGTCTCGGTTGACGTCAAGGCCCATTTTTTGGAAACTCAGTTTCTGTGACAAAAAACCTCCGGCTGAGGTTTTGCCGACTATCATTACCCTCTTTCCCTTTAGATCAGCAATATTGGTAATGCCGGAATCAGGTCTTGCTATAATGATCCCCCGAAACTTATCTTTTCCCTCACCTTTAACTGCTGTGGCAATGACTTCGTGGGTACTTGCTACATTTACATAGACTAAAGGGTTCTGATATCCTACGGCAAATGTCCCTTTCAGAACTTGTGCCTCATAAGCGGCAAAATTATCAGTTAAGGCTAACTCAAATTTATCTCCGGTTTCCTGACTGAGGTAGTCTACCAATGGAGAAGTCATTGCGGTGAGTTTTTCTGGAAAGAAACGAGGCAACATGGAAAATTTGTAATCTTCTGCCTTTACCGGGCCACTGCTGAAACAGACAATAATCAGTATGAAAAATAGTGATTTGTGCATTTTATTCACAATACGTTAGGTTCTTCGGGGTTGCAACATAGTTCGAACTGACTATGTTGCGATTTCACATGAGACCAGCAGCGATACGTACCACGTTGTATTCACTGTCATTTGCGGGTCTTAACGCGTCAACTTTTAAAGCTTTTAAGACAGGGTCTCCAGGCTTGATATCCCGTATCGCTTCAATTATTTTTGCTTTATCTTCTTGAGGCATGTTGCTGCTTACCGATAATGCCCAGTTGGGTAACCATTCGGTGGATTCCAGAATACGAATTGCATTTGGCGGAACAAAATCATCAACTTGATGCAGTGCTGATTCTCGAATAAATCCTGCATCGACATCGCCGGAAAAGACGGAAAGAATGACATTTTCCTGCTTGTTTTCTGGGGCTTCTTCGATGCTGCAATCTTTGTTGACATCAATGTTGTTGTTTATCAGAGTCAGCTTCTGAGACAGGAACCCGCCGGCACTTGTATATCCGACAATGGCAATTCTCTTGCCTTTAAGGTCTTCAATTGTCTGCAGAGAACTGTCTGAGCGCGTAATAATAATACCACGAAACTTATCACCGTCGGTTCCCTTTTCGGCCATAGCAATGACTTCGTGCAAGCCATCTGTCATGACATAAATATAGGGATTTTCAAAACCAATATTTATGCTGCCGGAAGAAAGTTGTTTGGAATACTGTCCAAAACTAGGAGTTAATGTGGTTTCAATTTTTAAACCTGTTTTTGTTGACAGGTATTTTGCAAGAGGAGAAATTCTTTTGTTAATTTCTTCTGTGGAATATCGGGGCAGCATAGAGAGTCTATAATCAGCGGCATAGCTAAGATGACTACTCATAAGGATACAAAATACCACTGCTCCAATAAATCGAATAATTGAATGTTTCATATTCATTTTCAATTGAGATTTGAAGGTATTTGCTTAAATGCAAGCTATTTATTAAGTTTGTTCATGACATACTTAACCGATTGATGCATGCGGTCAAAGGCCGAGGAAAGCTCGCGCATTTCCCGTGGTCCACTCGGTGTGATAGTCAGATCCATTTCCCCGAGACTGATACGGTTTACAATATCCGTCAATGCCACCATCGGTTTGGTGATAGATCGACTCGTCAAAATAAAAATAGCAAAACCGAAAAGTAGAACAGCTATAGAAAGTGAGAGAGTGAGAGGTGAGAAAACAGCATTGCGAATTGCATTGTCAATTTCGGAAACATAAATACCCACATGGACCTGCCCACCTGTATCGGGGATAGGTGCAACCTCGTCAAAAATTACCTGACCTCCTATCTTTATTTTGGCGTTTCGTCTGTCTGTGCCGGCAACAAGTTTGTTTTGCGCGAGAATATCTGCAGGAAAACCCTTTGTCTTAACGATATTGGCAAAGTCTTGGTTAAATCGCGTCAAGTCACTGAAATAACCACCAACAACAATACCCTTTTGATTTATAACGGCAGCATAAGCGACACCCGGCAGTTGGCTCGTTCGTTTTGCCTCTTTATTTACCTGGAGATAGTCCCGAAGAAGTAAAGGCTTTTGGATCCCTCCACTAAATGCGCTGGTGATAGCCTGAGTACGTAGCTCTATCTGATTACTTATAATGTCGGGAATATAACGGAAAGCGAGAAAAGTAAATGTACCGGTTATAACAATAAAGCCTAAGGCCATGGTCAGGAGCAGATAGGTTTTGACGGGCAATCCCTTTCCCTGCTTTGCAATTTTACTTGGACGGGCTGTGCCGCTTTTTGGCGAGTTCGATGAAGACGCTTTAGGAATCTTTTTGGCTTGGCTTTTTTTCACACTGATGGTGTGGCCACAATCCAGGCAGGCGAAAGTTACCTTTGGCGCTTTGATGCGCGTTTCATCAATATTGTGTTTTCTTTTACATTTTCCACAAATAACCTCCATGTACAGACTCCTCTAAAATAATTATCTATATTTCTAAAAGGCCCAAGAATAAAAGTGGATGTTCTTAAAGCTATTTATCTGTGAGTTTTCATCCTGAAACGTCTCTTCCAAAGAAGTATAGGTTTCTGGTTGGTTGAATGTCAAATTTAATTGATTTGTACCAGTAAAAATTCCTACAGGTATTGCTCCTGAGAAATAACGTGCTGTAATTTATCCAGTTTTGAATCAGCTTAGCTTGTCTTGAAACAGCTCAATTCTATCTTCGTCTTTAATTTCAATTCTTATAAGATTGAGCAATTCATTAAAATCATCATGATCCTGCCACCGACCAACAACATCATTGAAAATCATATTACCAACAGGCCCCATAACATAATTAAGTACCGTTTTGACCTTTTCTAAATCATATTCAACATCAGCCGGGATGTTTGGAACACTGCCACTCTCAGGAGAGGTTTGGTTGTTTCCTTGAACAAGAACGTTCACTGCATTTACAAGGTTTGCTGCAGAATAAATGTGCACCACACCTCTTGATTTGAGACTTGTTGTCAGGTTTTCGGTCTTCTCATCAACAATAACAATGATGCTATCGCTTGCGAAATATTTGTCAGTAATTTGAGCGATGAACAGATACCCGTCACTTAATCGAGGAACTTTTAAAGCAGTAATAACTTTATCAAAGGATGTTTTCTTCAACTCCGCTTGAGCCTCCTGGCGATTCTCTACAAAAGTAAAGTCATACGCACCAGTGTATCCTGACAGCAGGTGTTTGAGTTTTGAGAATGAATATGTTTCTGATTTAACAATAAGAATCCTGCGAGGCATATTTCCTTCTCCTTAAGCGTAGACCAGCTAATTTCGTTATAATTACTATGTTCAACGTTTATTTTCTGACTCTCATTTTTTGTTAGTGAGCCAATTGCTGTAACGTTATCGTTTGTAATATTTCACATTATTTTCGCCCACCTGCTGGCATATTTTGGGATGCATTTCAGATGCTTTATCAAGTGAATCACAGTTCGCTACTATTGTCAATGTTCAGGCCGGAATAGCTGAAATCTCAATAGTTTTTGTCCCTTTGCCCTATAAAAATCTGGTTTATAATTTTTTTAGCAAAAAAAATTTGCAATGATTGTTCGATTTGCGATAGCCTGTAAATGCCTTTGTTTATCTTGCGATAAGCAGGTGTGTTTTTGGAGTGCCCAAACTGCTGACATGAGTTGTGCGGAAATGTCCACCAAGGACAGTAACAGACAATATGGAGATGTGATGGACGGAAAAAATAATGAGCCTGAAGTGTATGATGATATCGTTTTAGAGACGGTCGGGCGCCGAAAGACTCGCGGGCATCGGAAGATTCGATCGAAACTGCTGTGGTCATTTATGACGTTGATTACCCTTACCCTGGTGGTAATCGCCATTACACTCGTATCGCAGGCTTACACGCAAAAGACAATCAAAAATTTGGTCCAGGTTCATGGCAAAATTGCTCGTTTGAGTTTGGAGACAGATAAAACTCTTCGTGTTATGCAGGGGTATGAAAAGGACCTTCTTCTTAATAATGCAAGCATAGGGATTCAGAAGGCTAAAGAGCTGTATCTCGGTCCCTTCGTTGAGGCTGGAGGTGATGCTTATCGAACCTTATATCAGATTCAGCAACTGGCAACTACGCCGCAGGAAGTTGACTCGGCCCAGTTGGCGATGGATTCAATCAATGAGTATCTCAGTGCCTTTGTCGGTACAGTCAATATCATCGAGTTACGGGTTGATAAGGAATTTGGTGAAATGGTCAAGTTGCGACAGCGTATGGACGCCTTAGGGAAAACCATCCTAGCCATTGATATTCAAGAGATCGAGACTCCCTTTTATATACTTAAGGACGCGTTTCAAGAATATTTGACGGTGCCGAATAAGGAAAGCATTGAGAAGGTGGTTGCAGAAAAAGAAGCACTGGCCAGAAGTATAGCTCAAACAATAATCGATACGCCTGTGAAGAGTACTTTGCAAGAGGAGTTGGCTGATTTTGATAAATGGTTTGCTGAGGTAACAACGACTGATGGAATCATTGCTGCGAGAATCAGTGGCTATCAGGAGGCGGCAAAGCAGGCAGATCCGGTTATCAAATCATTTCTTAATTTTGCTGTCAAAAATGAAGCCAGGGCAACCGCAGATATGGAAAAAACGGCCTCTTTGGTTATGAAGGTTGTTTTAGGTGTTGGTATTCTTTCCATTTTACTGGGTCTGTTTATTGCTGTCAGGCTTTCAAGAGGGTTGACCAACCAGGTTACTCATATCATGGGACTTCTTGATGAAATTGGTATGGGGAACTTTCAGGCACGTACCGAAGTTGTCAGTAATGATGAGCTAGGAGTTATGGCAACAACCCTGAATGCAATGCTCGATAATATTACCGTGCTGATTCAGAGTCAGGAGGAACGGGATACCATTCAGGAATCTATTATGAAACTTCTTGAAGATATCAGTGCTCTGTCCGATGGTGATTTTACCTCTCGTGCTGAGGTTACCGAAGATATGACGGGGGCAATTGCCGACTCTTTCAATGCCATGGCTGATCAGTTTTCCGATATTATTAGTAAGGTAAAAGTTGCCACCGAGGCGGTTGATATAACCTCCGAGGAAGTTGCCCGCCAGACAATGGGGCTTGCAGAGAAAAATATTAAGCAGGTGAAGGAAGTTGGCATCGCGGTAGAGGCTATTGAAGGAATAGTGAAATCGATCCGGGAGGTTGCAAACAATGCTCTTCAGTCGGCCTCCGTATCACAAAAGTCCAGGCTCAATGCTCAGGAGGGTGCTCTTGCGGTTGACGAGACGAGTAAAGCTATGGTGGAAATTCGTGAGCAGATCAATGAGACCGCACGATCCATTAAGCGGCTTGGTGAAAGTTCTCTTGAAATTGGAAACATTGTTCAGATTATCGATGATATCGCTGATCGAACCTCAATTCTCGCACTGAACGCTTCTATTCAGGCGGCCATGGCCGGGGATGCCGGTCACGGTTTTGCGGTGGTTGCCGATGAGGTACAGCGCCTTGCTGATAGTTCCAGTAACTCGACAAAGCAGATCGAGCTTCTGATAAAGAGTATCCAGACTGAGATTAAAGATGTAACAAATCGAATTGATGAAAGTATCGGCAAGGTTGTTCAGGGAACCAAACTGGCTGACGGAGCCCATGCCAAGTTGCAGGAAATTGAGGTGGTCTCCAATCAGCTTGCAGAGCTTATTGAGGCGATTACCTCGGCCACAAATAGTCAGGTTTCGATGTCCGAAACAATTTCCAGAACCATGGAAGATGTTGGTGAAGTTAGTCGGGAATCTTCTCTCTCGTCTCAGGATACAGCTACATCAATGAATATTTTGATCCAAACAGCTCGAGAGCTTCGTTCGGCGGTTGAAGTCTTCAAAATCGGGTAAAAAGGTAACCGTAGTAGAGGTTGCAATAGTAGAAATGACAGCCTGATTTAGAAGGTGTTACACCCCTTGAGGAGTACTGAAGAGAGTCCTTCAAGGGGGTATTGAAAAGAATCCCGACTTATTTTTCCCGTTTATCGGACCAGGAGTGAAGAATCAATGAAAAAATCAATAAAAATGGCTTTAATATGCCTTGCGCTGTCGGTTGTCGGTTGCCAAAATCTTTGGGCCGATGAAGGGCTTATCCGCATAGGCTTTAACCTTCCTCTGACGGGGATGTTTGAGCTTGTTGGCAATCATTCCAAAAATGCAGCGGAGTTGGTGCAGAAAAAGATTGAGGCCGCGGGGGGCATCCTGGTAGGTGATAAGAAGTATCGAGTTGAGTTCATCTACGGTGATAATGAATCAAATCCGTCAACTGCGTCAAGCCTTACTTTGAAACAGGTCAGCCAGGACAAAGTGCTTGGGATTATTGGACCGCTCAGCAGCAGTCAGGCGATTCCTGTGGGACAAATGGCCCAGGCCTTTGCCACACCGATGATTTCTCCATGGTCTACATCTCCAATTACGACGAAGGATCGTCCCTACGTCTTTCGTAGCTGTTTTGTGTTCACTGTGCAGGGGCCTGCTATCACCAAGTTCGCAGCCAGTGAATTCAAAGCCACTAAAGCCGCAGTCTTGTATGATATTGTCAGTGCATATCCCCGGGGAATGGCCAAGAATTTTAGAGAGGCATTTGAGGCCGCCAACGGTGCCGGTTCAGTGGTTGCCTTTGAGGAGTTTCGGACTGGCGATCAGGATTTCAACAAACAGTTAGCCCGTATTAGAGATTCGGGGGCCGAATTCATTTTTACTCCCCAGCATTTTAATGAAGTGCCTTTGATAATTCGCCAGGCAAAAAGCATGGGCCTGACTCTGCCAATTATGGGGAGTAACTCCTGGGCAGGTGGAGACCTTATTGGCGAGTGCGGTGCCGATTGTACCGGTCTCTTTTTCACCGGCAATTATGCTCCGGGAAAGGCCACAGGTTTGAATAAGACCTTTGTCGATGCATATGTGGCAGCCTACGGCGAAAATCCAGATGAACCGGCAGCGCTGACCTGGGATGCGGTTCGGGTATTTGTGGAGGCGGTTCAAAAGACTGGTGGCCTTTCGGGGAATCTTGTGAAAGATCGTACACAGGTAAAAGACAGCCTGACGAAAATTCAGGGTTTTGATGGGGCTGCCGGTAAATTGAGCTATAACGAAACGGGCGATCCCAGCAAATGCACGATCGTCGTAAGGATTGATGAAAGCGGCATCTTTACCTTTCATGATTCTATTTGCCCATGAATTTTGGCAATTTTTCTTTCGGGGTAGAACTGTTTTCCCGAAATTGTTTCATCGCTAAAAGCAAGACAATACTATTTACGGCAACTACAGCCAGGGGCTCGTTATGACCGACTCTCACATTGGTTCCACTGGAACTCAGAGAAATATTCTCGAATACTTGAAAGCTCAGCGATTACTTCCAGACTCTCTGGATGTTGAGGTGAAAAGCAGAAGAAGAGCTGGTGTGTTGCATGTGAGACAAGGCCAGGTTATTGCAGCGGAGTCTGGGATTTTGCAGGGAAATGGTGCTTTTCTTACTTTGGTCGCAGAAGGAGTCGGGGATGTTACTGGGATAAAATCTGAAAAGCCGGTTGAGAAAACCGTATCGGTAACTGTTTCTCAGGTTGAGCGTTTTTTTGCTACATTGCCTAGCCTTTCTAAGGATGGGAATCGTTGTGATGAAGAGAAGACATTTCAGGATGCTCTCCAGCTCTTTTTTCAGTTTCGTCGCAAGGAAGCTGGTGCAAAACTTGTTGAGGTGTTGCGCAGTAATCGATTCTATTATCCGGCATGGCTTTGGCATTCCAGGCTTTTAACTAAGGAAGACTCTATAAGGAAGGCACTCAGTGAAGCCAGTAAGTGGGGAAATTCTGATCCTTCAGTAAAAAAAGAAGTGCAAAAAATAGAGGCCCAATTTACCGGCTTATCTGAGGCGGTGAGGCGGTGCATTTTCTGCTGGTCTCTGCTCAAATCGGGCGAGGAGTGCTGCGGAAACTGCGGCGGGTTGCAGCGAATCTCTCAAATTGCCGAAGGCGGGACGTCTTCAGGCGGGGAACTGCAGCAGACTTTAGCGCTTTACGAAGATGCTATGTCGAGAAATCCTGAGAATTCGCGCATAGCTTATTGCCTGTGTCTGGGGTTTTGCTCTCTTGGACAAATAGATCGTGGTCGGGAATACATTGCCAAGGCTCTGAAGATTTCCCCGCGTGAGCCTCTGTTTGTCAGGACATCGGCCTTGCTACAGCCTGTGCACAGTCCGACTGTACAGGTGCCGGTGCAAAAGATGTCAGTGGCCAGGGAAAAAAATCCTGAGCTGGCACCAGTGGTATTCCCGGCATTGTTGGCTGAAAAGAAAAAACAGGGGCAGAAGACAGTTCTGGTGGTTGAAGACAGTAAAACCGCCAGGAAGGTTATCTCTATGGTGCTTGGTCGCAAGGGATACAACATTCTTGAAGCAACAAGCGGTACTGAGGCTCTTCTGGCCATAGAGGGGGTAACTCCGAACCTTGTCCTTCTCGACGTCATGTTGCCCGATATGACAGGCTATGAAATCCTGTCGACGATAAGAAAAAAGAGTGGTTTAGCTGACGTTCCTGTTGTGATGTTGACAAGCAAAAGTGGCGCGGCTGACCGGCAAAAAGGAATGATGAGCGGTTCGAATGAGTATCTGACCAAACCGTTTGACCCGGCCAAGCTCCTAGGAGTGCTAGGAAAGTATCTCGATTCTTCGGAGGAGATTGCCAGAGTTTCACAACCGGAAAATGTAACACAAAGAGAGTCTCCGGCACCTGCTGTAAGGCCTACGGTTCCTATCAAACCCGCAGTTGTAAAACCGGTAGCCGTTCAACCGGCATTGACCCCGCCTGTAATGACTAAACCGAAGACCGAGGGGTTGAAGAAATCCATACTGGTGGTGGAAGACAGCCCGACATCCAGGAAAGTGATTTCTATGGTGCTTAGTCGAAAGGGCTATGCGGTCGATGAAGCGGCCAGCGGGGAAGAAGCTCTCAGCAAGGTTGATGGGGAATGCTTACCCAATTTGATCTTGCTTGATGCCATGTTGCCCGATATGACCGGCTACAATATTCTGGCGCTATTGAAACAGGACTCGCGATTTAAAGATATTCCAGTTGTTATGCTTACGGCCAAAGACAGTCCGGTGGACAGAGAGAAAGGGTTGCAGGCTGGCGCTTCGGATTATCTGACGAAGCCATTTAATCCGGACAAGCTCCTTTCTGTGATTGGCGGCTACATCTGAGCTTATATTTACCAATCAAAAATTATCGGTTTTACGAGATGTACCCATAACAACGTAAAAAATTTTTAGAGTGAATTCATGTTAAGTGTGCTTGATCTACAAAATCACATCCAGAATATAGATGAACAGCTTGCCGAGGTAACGGACCGGGCTGCGAGAGTAGCGCGGCAGGCTGCTGCGGACCGGGAAGAGCTGGTCCGCTATATACTTGTGGGCATCGGAGCCGTGCATTTGGCCATCGCCATTGAGGACCTGTCTGAGGTTGGCCCATTGCCGGCAATCACTTTTCTGCCTAATCTGCCGCCCTGGATTCAGGGCGTTGTCAATATTCGGAGTGAAATTGTCTCGGTTATTGATTTCGGTGGCTTTCTCAATGTTCCGGGCAGGGGGCAGTGTGAGGGGAATCGTCTTGCGGTGCTTCGGCATAAAAATGTAAAAATCGGCATTCGTGTGGATCGAGTTATTGGTACTGTTCATAAAGCCCCGTCAGAGACCAAGTCTCTTGATTCGCTTGACAAGAATCTTCCGGATATATCCTTATTTAGCTCTGGCGTCTATGTCGAGAAAAATTTCTTTTATGTCCTTAATGTACCAAAGTTTTTGACGGCTCCACGACTCATCAACTATAACAGCCAGGGATAAGAGGGGAAGAGGAATGGACGCTGTGGATGAGAAAATTTGTAGGAGTGGTGTGAGTATGAACAGCCAAAGAAAGGACCAAAAATAATGGCAAAGTATCCAAACGCAGAGCTCTTTGAGCTCTTTTATCAAGAAGTTGACTCCTACATTCCAGGGATACAGCAAGGTCTCAAAACGCTTTCATCCGATAGAGCCGCATTGGCCGCCATTGAAGAGCTCCATCGGTTTTTTCATAATATAAAAGGTGCTGCATCACAGGTACAGTTGTTTGACTTGAGTAACGGGGCCAAGGTTGTCGAGTCAGTGCTGGATGGCTTGCTTGAAAACGAACAACCTGTCTCGGATCATGTGCTGATGGCTCTTAACCAGACTGCAGATCGTCTCACCGAGTACAGCAATAATAAAAAATTAGATACAGATGAGGGACAAATATTTCATGAGCAGATTGTTTCCTTGTTTGCCAAAAATCAACAACACAGCCTGCGCGAAGAATATTTACACGAGGTTCGTTTGATCTTTCCGCTGTTACAGGAACTCGCTGCTTGTCTGACAGAGGACGGTTGCAATGCTGGCCACGATACCATCGTCTATCGGAAAATCTCCCATGCGGTCTCGATACTTTCGTCCACCGTAATGGCCGCAGGGATGCAACAACAAAGTCAGCTGATGCAGGATTTTCATCTTCTCCTGGATATGCTGCAGAATGAAGTAAGCCAGGAGCGATGGGCAATCTCGGGCCTCATCCAGGATTTTCTCTGTTTTCTCGAAGTGATTTTCGCCCAGGATGATCCGGAAAACAGCACCAGTGTAAAAAAGGTAAAAGAACAGCTCCTGAGATTGAAAGCGCTTGTGGCGGCAACTGATCAAAGGGAAGAAGGATTCACTCTTGCGGAAGAGACTTCAGTCTTCGATGTACTTGATATCTTTGATGATTCTGGTACAGATGGCGGATCGATGGACCTGCTGGATGAGTTCGGCGATTTGCCTTTTATTGAGGATGCGGACGCAGGTGAACATGATGAAGTTGCCGCGTTGGGAGCAGTTGAGCCGTTAGAACCGATCTTCGAAAAGCCGGAAATTGATGAAGAGCCGATGGATGAGGATCAGCAGCTTCTCATGGATATTTTTCGTGAAGAGTGTGAGGAGCACTTGATTGTCATCAACCAGACACTCAACACCCTGGAAAACAATGTCAAGGAACCCAGTGTTTTAACGCCTGTGCTGGAGGCTTCGATTAGCGATATGCGACGGGCGGTACATACGCTCAAGGGTGCGGCGTCGATGACCGGGGTGAATTTGCTTGCCAGAGGCGCTCATTCACTGGAAGATCTTCTCGATTGGTTGCATGATGAGGCGGGAGAAATAAATCCACAGGAAGTAAAAGTAATAGCAACAGGTATTGATATTATAGAACTTCTGTCAGAAACTCCCCAGGCCAAAGAATCAGCAAGTCTCGATAATCTGGTGAGCGCAATTGACGGGTATCTTGCTGCTAAATCCCAATCGACAAGTACCAGGGACGGATCAGTACAATCAGCAAAAGAACATCCGTGGGAGTTTGTCGTTGAAGCGGCAGACCTTAAGCCAAAGCCTAACAGAAATGTCGTTGCCAAAAAACAGGTGGATACGGATAAAACTCCGGCTTCCTTACCCGGCGAGATGGGGACAGTTCGTGTCAGACTCGAAGATCTGGATGAACTGGTGAGTATTGAAGGGGAGTTGGTTGTCGCTCGTGGAGCTTTGGAGAAGATGGTCGAGGAGTTTTCCATGGCTCTTTTGGAACTTGATAATGTCAAAGAAAATCTGCGTAGAAAATCCCAGGAACTGGAGTCGGGCTTTGAGGTACAATCACTCTACGGCTTTAGTCCGGTGGGTGCTCAAAATAGAGCTGGTGAGCCAATAGACAACGAGTTGTTGGATTTTGACCCTATTGAGCTGGATCGTTATTCGCAATTGAATCTGATAATCAGGTCACTGAACGAAATATCAGTCGACGTCAACTCGATTCATGCCACCATGGAATCCCTGAAAGGTGAGATTGGCGGTCAGATTAGCAAGCAGCAATTAACCATGCGACAGATGCAGGATAAACTTATGCGTATCCGGATGACCCCTTTGTCTTCGATATCGCGGGTTTTGTTTCGGACTGTCAGGGATACTGCCACAAAGCTTGGCAAAAAGGTGGCTCTCACTGTAACCGGAGAAGATGTGTACATGGATCGGTTTGTGTGGGCCAAAATCACCGATCCTCTCATGCATATTTTGAGAAATGGCGTTGATCACGGTATTGAATCTGCCGAGGTGAGGGCTGCTGTCGGAAAACCAGAAGATGCAACAATAAATCTTCATGCCGAACAACGGAGCCGATATGTTGTTTTGCGAATTTCCGATGATGGCGCTGGCGTTGATTTCTCGCTCATCAAAGAGAAAATTAAACGCCAGGGGTTGGCAGAAAAACCAGAGAATCTGAGTGAAAAAGAGCTGTTGGATTACCTCTTTCACTCAAGCTTTTCCACCCGGCAGAATATCACCGCTATTTCCGGACGTGGGGTGGGGCTTGATGTCGTGAGACGAAATATCCAGGATCTTCGGGGTTCCATTCAGATACACAATAATCCCGGGCAGGGGGTGGCTTTTGAAATTCAAATTCCTTTCACGCTTTCCGTCAACCGTGCCGCATTGGTTTCGGTCGCCGGCAAAGAATTCGCCGTCCCCTTACAGGATATCGTAGAGGTGAAACACTTTTCCGTTAAGGAAATTGAAGATTCAGAAGAGCCATCACTGAGGTTTAGAGGTAAGAGTGTGCCGGTGAGCAATCTCGGCTATTATCTTCAGCTAGAAAAAAAAGTGGAAACATTCGCAACAAAGCCCGATGGCGTATTGGCAATCCTGTCCATGACTGGAGACGAATTGTCTGCTGTTGCTATCGACTCGGTCTCCGAACAGCTGGAGATTATAGTAAAAAACATCGGCAGTCATCTGACTCAGGTTCGAGGAATAAGCGGAGTCACTCTCACGGGTTCTGGAGAAATTATTCCTATTCTTAATTTGCGAGAGCTTTTGGATGTCCAGGCGACATCGGACTTTTGGGTCAGAGAGCCCTCAGAGTATATGGAGCTGAATGAACCGCTGAAAGTGTTGATCGTCGATGATTCTATAAGTGTTCGGCATAGTGTGGCAAGGCTGGTGGAGAGCCAGTCCTGGAAACAGCAACAGGCGGTCGATGGTTTGGACGCCTTGGCTAAACTGGAAACCTTTCTCCCTGATGTGATTATTCTAGATATCGAAATGCCGAGAATGAATGGCTATGAATTTAAATCGAGGATTAATAATCAACCGGAATATAAAGATATTCCTGTTGTTATGCTGACTTCTCGGGCTTCTGAGAAGCATCAGCAGAAAGCCAGGGATCTTGGAATTGACCATTATCTCACTAAACCATATCAGGATGAAACCTTTGTCCGGTTGTTAGAAAACATTCGAAGCGACTCCTAAGTCGATTTCTTTTGTACCATGAGATAAAATGAAAAAACAGCTCGAAATTATAACTATCAAGGCAAACAGTGCCTCTTTTAATGGATGCGCACTTTACTGGATCTTTAGCAGGACGCAACTCGAATTCGTTTTAAAGGAGGTGGAGATTGTCTCTTTGCGGCCCTTTGTTTCTGCAGCCAAATACCAGGACGACACGCTGCCGGTTGTTAATTTGGAAAAATATTATGGTTTGGAGGAGAACAGGAAGAATGGACCAGCAAAATATTTTGTTATTAGATCTGTAAATGAACAAAAGGAACTGGTGAAGCTCATTGTCGAGACGCCACAATCTCTCAAAATACACAAGTTAGAGACGAATTTTAAATCTTTACAATCTCTGGTATTACCGCAAAACAGTGCAGCGGTCCTGGGGATGTATCCCTTAGGCAGCGGCAAAGTTGGTGTTGTTCCAGATTTTGTTGCAATGACACGATCCTTAGGTCAGCGGGAAAATCAGGAACGGTATGCAGCAAATTAACACATTCTTTACAGCAGGTGTTTATTATGGCTATCAGTGAAGCGATTAAAAAGAACTGGATTGCTATTCAGAAGAAAAACTCGGTCCCCGTCAACGCAATTGGCGTGGCAATCAGAAAAGATGATGAAAAAACATTAAAGATATGGCAAGAGGAAGGAATTAGTAAATTTATTAAAAAGTAAGGAAAAAAACAATGGCATCAAAATTAATAATGATAGTAGAAGACAGTCAGACGGACATGAGAATTGCAGAATCCGTCTGTTCGGATAACGGTTACAATACAGTCATGGTTACTGAAGGCGATAAGGTCTTAGATACGGCAATAGAAAAAAAACCGGATTTGATTTTGCTTGATGTAATCCTCCCCAATAAGAATGGTTTTCAGGTTTGCAGGCAGTTAAAAACAAATGAGGAAACCAAGGATATCAAGATTATAATCGTAAGCAGCAAAGACCAGGCCAGTGATAAGTTTTGGGGAAAGAAGCAGGGCGCGGACGATTATATTACGAAACCTTACGAGGAGAGTGACCTCCTCGCTGCAATAGAGAAAAATATTTAATACGTGTCGCTGCTCTTTTCGTGGCATTGCTGGTAACTGTCTGAACCCGTGGGGGGGCTTTACATCCCGCTCAAGCAGTCCTGCATGGGAAATTGACCGGCGTCATGTAATCGATTATTTTTCGCGCAGGTTTTTAATGTATACATCGGCGGCGGCCTTGGAATTGCAGTACTCTTCCTGGCCGCCGTTTTTGTTTCTTTTCCCAAGGTTATTGATTCGACGAATATCCCCATGTACCGCATCATTGATGCGTCTTTTGGAATTGTTTTAGAGATGTGATTTTATGCCGCACCAAAATCGAATAGTAGGGCCGGGCAGGACAGCAAGAAGTGTTTTAACCGATGCCGGGGAACATTTGGTCGTCCCTGATGATTGGGTGCTGTTGCCACCTGGAGATGGGCCTTTGACAAAAATCGTCAAAGCTAAAGGGCCTACCTGGCTCGTTCAAGTAAAGTTTAAGAAAAGGTTTATTTCCAAGGGAATTTGGGCGAAAGGCACACATATTCTGGCGGCAAAAGAGGAACTGGAGTTAAAGCGTTCCGCGCCTGGCTATGCCAAAAAACGTGAACAGCAGCTGGCAAGAAGAGAGAAAAAAAATAAGGAATACCAGGAGGATTTTTATTCTGAAGTTGTCAATTTTCTCAATTTTCATCCTCGGTATGCAACGCTTGCCGCACGATTGGCAAGGTCAGTCACTGAGCTTGCGACTCCTGTTGGTAGTGGAACGGTGGCTCGGACGGAGCAAATCCCGCTGGAAGATCGCGCGCGTAGTGCTGTCATTGCCTGGATGCGTCACCAGACCACGAGGTATGATCAGATGAGTATTGCCCCGGTGAAAGGGAGAAGGCGTCAGGTGCGAAGAGAGTTGGCTGACCAATCAATCAGGCTCCTGCAACTCTACCGTGATGGGCTTGATGTGCCGGCATCCTGTCCTCTCCAGAGAGCTTTCAGCGATGAGCACGGCAAGCCATCGGGGAATCTGTAAGTCACTAGCCCCCAGAAAAGCAAGGGGATACGTTCCTTCACGAGAA
Organism: uncultured Desulforhopalus sp.; assembly: GCA_963677465.1. Classification (GTDB taxonomy): domain Bacteria; phylum Desulfobacterota; class Desulfobulbia; order Desulfobulbales; family Desulfocapsaceae; genus Desulforhopalus_A. The sequence goes on from OY781976.1 coordinate 6,056,895, forward strand.
AATTTGCTTGCAAAAAAACAAGCAAATTTTCTCTAAGTCACTAACCCCGGTAAACGGGAAATAAGCCGGGATAAGTACCTTCATGAAATTCATTCATAAAAACAAGAAATGAATTTCTAAGGTACTAATTCGCTCTCATGCGGTTATTAAATTCTTCAAGGCTGAATGAGTAAACCTGGGTTCCGTTACATTCAACGGCAAAGGAGGCACATACACTGCCTTGGAGAGCACTGGCTTTCATGTCCTTGCCATTAATCAAGCCGCAGAGCAGTCCGCCCCGGTAGGCATCTCCCGCACCGGTTGGGTCGACAACTCTGGCCGCTTTGAAGGAGGGAATGGTCAGTTTTTCCTTCTGATTATAGAGATCTGAACCGGCTTCGCCAAGAGTAATGATGGTTGATTCGGCAAGGGCGAGTAGCTCTTCCTTTGCTAAGCCAGTTTTATCAAGGATCAGATTGAACTCGTAATCGTTGACAATAAGAAGCTTGCAGCCGGTGATAACATCTATCAAATCCTGGGCCTGCAGCACCGGAAGTGCCTGACCTGGATCAAAAATATAAGCAATACCTCGTTCCTTGCAGAGCTTCGGATAGTTGATCATATCAT